>DUPQ01000004.1 GCA_012838235.1 Clostridiaceae bacterium | reverse complement strand
GACAGGGTTTGCCCCATCTCCATAGTCCTTGTTCATATCCATTGCATTGATATGATTCGGAGAAGTTGCTGATATATGGATAATCTCACCGCCCATTGCCTTGACAAGGGAGGAATACTCCCGTTCCGGATCAATCAGGATAATGTCGTCATCACTGGACAGTATCTGGTTAACAATTTCCCTCTTAGCGGTAAAACTCTTACCGGAGCCGGAAACGCCTAAAATAAAAGAGTTCCCATTGAGCAGGTGTTTCCTGTTGGCAATGATCATGTTCTTGCTGATAACATTCTGTCCGTAATAAATGCCGCCATGGTGGGAGATTTCCTGTGCCCGGAATGGGATGAATACCGCCGTGCTTTCGGTTGTTAGCGTCCGGATGGCATCAATCTTCCGCAAACCATAAGGCAGTACCGTATTTAAACCATCCATCTGCTGGAACGTCAGTGTAGAGAATTGGCAGAGATGCTTCCTTGCTGTGGTAAACAAGGTTTCCGTATCACTGTCAAGCTGCTCCTTGCTGTCCGCAATATGCACCATTGTAAGTACAGCAAACATCATCCGCTGATCACGAGTGGTCAGATCATCGAGAAATTCCTTGCTTTCCTTGCGCTGCTGCTCCATGTCATAGGGCACAACAGCTGAAAAGTTATTGCTTTGGTTCTGTCTTCTCTGCCAGTTGGTGATGTTAGTTTCCACACCCAGAAGACGACTTTCCACCTCACGAACAGCCTCATCGGTTGGAATAGGGATAATATCAAGTGATAACATCATATTCCGGTTTAAATCACATAACTCGGACACCATGCTGTCTTTTATATAGCTTGCAAACTCACGAAGGAAGATGACACGGCCGTATTTGTTTCCCATGCGGAAGTGGTCTTTCTCAAATTCAAAAGTATCAGGACATATATAGTCCTTAAAATCATGACCCTTTTTCATAGTATCGGATAGGTTAAAATAGAAATCTGTTTCCTCACCGGAACGGAAAAAATCGTGCAGAATTCTAAGGCGATCGATAGCATCCAGTTCCACGCACTTTGAACCAAGACGAGAGAAATGAGTAATAAGGTCTGTTCCTATACGGGAAAAGTAATTACACGCTTCCTCTATATTCTTCTTCATTACAGACACGGTAACATATTTGTCCTGCACAATGCTATTGGCACCTGTTGCTTTATCCAAAAGCATCTGGTTATATTCCCTGCGATATTCGCCCAGCCTGTCACCTTTTAGAGGGATTAGGATAGAACTTTCAAAGTCTGCTTTATTCAAGCGGCGATTGTTAATGGTGATTTTGGTAGTCGCCCCGCTGTCAAAGGAGTTGAGCAGCTCCGAATAGCACAAGAACATCGCCTCCTTATCCTCTTTGGAGGCTACAGCATAATTGATATCCTCGAAACGAAAGGATTTGGAAAACTTGTTGCCCACCCGGAAAATTCCGTCCGGCCACATGGTTCGAATGGGGATTGCCTGCTGAACACCTTTGGGGACAATAAACTTTTCTTTGTCCTGCTTCATGATTTTTTGCAGGGTTTTAATCATGACGTTTCAATTCCTCCTTTTCATGTTTCTCAATAGTCTGCTTCAAAGCCTCGTAATAAACGTTCACAGGGTAAAAGGTCAGCTTTTTAGGCATAAGAAACTCAGATTTGATGTATGCCCATAGAAATTGCTCCGCCGTCATGCCGTGATATTTTATAAATCCCAGGGCTGCAAAGGGGAATGCTCCTAAAACACACATCCAACTCACGGTCTCCGTGCCCAATAATTCTTGCAAGCCGAAATATATGCCAATGGCCACACCAACAGCGAGGACAGAAAAAATGAACTGTCGCATGGACAGTCCAAAAAACAAGCTTTCGGTATAATCCCGGATCTCCCGGTTGATTTTTACTTCCAAATTCAATCACCTCCAAATGAAAAATAACGCCTCTTTAAGAAGCGCTATTGTGTCGTTTCCTTCAACGTTCAGGCTGATTCTTATTGTGATTTCTTTTCTTCTTTTGTATCTTGACTACCAATGTATCAACTATGCGATTTTGTTTCATAACTGCCTCATCTTCTGTAAAGGGAATACCTTTATTAAAAGCTTCACCCACAAGCTTATTTAGTTTTTCCTTCTCTCTTTCCAGCTCTTTATCATATCTCGCTTTTTTCACTATTGGCCCTCCTTTGTTTTTATATGTTAATAACCCTCTTAACGGTATACCGGTAGTATAAGTTACCCTTATGACTATTTCAACGGTATTCCGTTAAACATATAAATTGTAAACTGATATGCTCTGATCAACGGAATAACGTTTATGAGGTGGTAGAATGAATATTTCTCAAGCAGTAATTAAACGAATTGAAGAGCTGTGCAAGGAAAGGAATTTAACCATTAACGCTCTTAGCAATATTTCAGGTGTTACACAATCTACTGTAAATGATATTGTAAGCGGTACAACATATAATGCGGGAATTGCCACTATTAAAAAATTGTGTGACGGGCTTGGTATAAGTATAAGGGATTTTTTTGACAGCGATCTGTTTACTAATATAGAACAAGAGATAAAATAACATATAATTTGTCGCATCCTTCCATTTATTTCTTCCATATGTGATAATGGAAATATACAGATTGCATGGAAAGGAGAGTTCATTATGCCAATCGCGGCAGTTGTTTCCCTTTGCCTTACGGCGGGATTGCTCATTCTCTCTTTTATTTTTAAAGTAGCCGGAAAAACTCGGCTGGCAGTTCCCTTTCTTTGCTTGCTGCTGTTCAGTACCGTGCTAAACAAGTGGGCTGAAGCAAATGAAACTTTAGCATTCATCATTCTTTTCTCGCTGCTTGTTCTGACAGTTATAAGCTGGATTGTATCGCTTATAAAGGCGATACAGCGCAAACGTGACGAGAAATACTTTGAAGATGATGTCGCATGGCAAATCCAACTGGCAAGAGAGATGGGTGTACCTCTTGACAAAATTCGGTTCAACGAGCATGGGGATTTGCTAGATCCAAGAACAGGGGAACCTGTTGTTTATGGGGATGGTGTTCAGTTCAAAGAGCTTTAAGGATACCAGACTGTAATGCCTGGCATCTTCTTACAGTCCCATCATCTCACGCACCACCCGGTCTGCCATTTTCACCGCTCCTACCAGCACCAGCATATTAAAAATAAGTTCTCCTATATAAGACCATACCATCGTTACAGCGCTGACACTTGTATCCACCACTGGCGGAGAAGACGCGAAAACGGAAAATATGACACACGCAAGGATAATAATTGCTCCTTCCAGACATACAGCAGCATATCCTTTCAGGAAGGCTTTACCTATACTCTGGCTTGGCTCTCCTGCAAAAGAGGCCAGAGGAACAGGAGCAATAGCAGTGTATAAATACAGTTTAAAGAACCTGCCGTACACCGACAGGATCATAATGAAGGAGAGCACTGTTATGAACAATCCGCCGATGAGTGTCACTGCCCACAGTGGTATGCTTGCAAAAAAACCGCAATCTTCAATAGCCTGAACGATTGTGTTTGGCAGAACAGTTTGTGTGGCTGAACCCAATCCTGAGCTGTTTATTATGGTAGAGATAATTCCCTGCACAATATTGAACAGCGCCATCATTAATTCAAGCCCGTAGGTTACGACTCCTTTAGCTAGGGCAAACCTTATAAAAAGCTTTAAAGCATGTTCCGGCTTTTTAACCTCCGCAAAGCTGCCGCATGTCTTAACCACACCAATGACAAAAAACAGTACCAATAAGGCAAAGCCGGTAGCCTGCAGTGCTCCGTGGATATTCACAATAACATTCCAGATACCGCCACCTTTGAATTCTGTGGGAGGTTGAGTTACGAGTAGCCAGATCTCCGACATCTTATCATTCCAGGTTTGAAGGGCGTTATTTAAATTATCAATTACCCAATTTCCGCTGGACACAATAGATTCACCTCATTTCCGAGGCAAAACCCGCGCATAAAACGCGGGCTTACCTTTTCTTTAATAATTATCTGCATGGTTCATCCCTGCAGGATATTTTGTCCTTGATGATGCCATACTTGTCATCTACATAAAATTTATTGACGAATGGGTTGTAGATTGCATGGCATTTGACACCGTTATATTCAGCAAGATAATCGTTGTCACCCAATCGTTTGAGGACGGTAGCTTCCCGCAGCTCACCATTGAGTGAATGAATGTGCATTTTCTCGTTTATCGGGTATTCATTGAACACTGCAATCAGCCTCCTGTAATGAGAGATAGAATTTCTTTCGCAAAGGTAATAATTACGCCGCCTGCGAGAGTAAGAAATCCGTTAGCTCTTTGGGAAGGGTCGTGGGATTTCAGAGAAAGACCGATCTGCACAATGCCAAAGCCCAGCAGGATCAATCCAATGGCACGGATCAGCCCAAATATAAAATCCGATAAATTGTTGACAACGGTTAAGGGATCATTTGCAGCGTAGACAGGTACGGCAAAGAGAGTTATCATCAGTACCAATACACAGCAAATCGCGATTGACTTTTTGGTTTTTATTGAAATTTTCATAAATATTCATACCTCCTGATTTGTATTTTTAAGATTGAATAACTATTTCGAGTTCTTCATCAGAAAGAAGCTCGTAATCACTTTCCTCGTTTAATGTCACAGTTTTCCAGTCCAGAGCGTTTTCAGTACTACCATGCCGGTAGGGTTCACCGCCGCCGTCAACTGTCAGCTTTAAATTTGGGTGTTTTAAAATGTCGTATTTTTCATCCATTACTGCCCGCTCACCCCGAATGAACAAAAGGGAGTAACGGTTATCCAGCATCCGTACTTCATCGGGAGTCAGAAGCTCTCTTCCAGACAACTGGTAATTAGTAGAGTAGCTTCCGTTTCTGCCTTTACTCATCCCGTAAGTATTGGTGTCAATTGTTTCTTTACCCAAAAGTTCAGACACGTACTTGTGAGTGGATTGCTCGTTACCGCCCAGATACAAAAACTCGTCGCAGTTGCCCACAATGGATTCCCAGGTATCCTTGAACAAGGCTTTTAACTGTGCCAGGTTTTGCAGTATGATGGATACCGATATTTCCCTTGATCGCATGGTAGACAGCAACTTATCAAATTCATCCGGCAAGGCAACATTCGCAAACTCATCCATAACAAAATGGACGTGGACAGGCAACCGCCCTCCATATTTATAATCAGCTATGTACATAAGGCTTTGAAAAAGCTGAGTATAGAGCATACCGACAATAAAGTTGAAACTACTGTCGTTATCGGGTATTACAGCAAAGAGTGCCGTCTTTCTCTCTCCAATAGAGGAGAGCTCCATTTCGTCAACCGTTGTGATTCCTGCAAGTGTGGTCAGGTTAAACTTTTCTAAGCGGACACCCAAACCGATTAGAATGGATTTGGCGGTTTTTCCTGCGGCAAGCTTAAAAATGTTGTACTGTTTGACAGCCAGATGCTCCGGTTCCCGCATTTCCAATCGCTCAAACAGTTCGTCCAACGGGCTTTGATAAGTTTCGTCATCCTCCCGAACTTCTGCGGCAGCAATCATTTCCATGACCATAGGGAAGTTCTGTTCATCTTTAGGTGCTTCATAAAGAAGATAGAGGATAAGCGCTTCAAGCAGTGCAGTTTCGGAACGCTCCCAAAAGGGGTCGTTGGTGTTGCTGCCTTTTGGTGTAGTGTTTCTGATTAAATTTGTTACAAGCTTTAATACATCCTTGTCGTCTCTGAGATATTCAAAAGGATTGTAACAGTGGGACAGGTTCATATTGATTAAATCCAGCACCTTAATTTCATAGCCTTTTGCTTTTAACAGATTCCCTGTATCCCTCAGGATTTCACCTTTTGGGTCAAGGATGACAAAAGAGGTATTGGCCTGCATGACATTAGGTTTAGCATAAAATCGGGTCTTACCTGAGCCGGAGCCTCCTACTACCATAACATTTAAGTTGCGCCTGTGTTTTCTTCCATCAAGTCCTATGCTGACATTCCTTGTCAGGATTTTATTCTTATGTGGCACTTTATCCCGGTATTTTTTATTAACAGCCGCAGCGCCGCCCCAACGCGCACTGCCGTGTTCCTCTCTCCGCCGGTAGTTACGTTTGGTAGACATATAAATACCGATGCCCATACCATAAGCAGTTATAAACAGCATGATGCACCTGGGTGTATCTTCTACCCATTGGATATGAAATGGATTGTTCATTGCCGACGTAAGATTGGCAAGAATTTCGGGAAGTCCTCCGGAAAGTGAAGGGGCGGTTAATAATGCCGCCCATACAACCGGAATTAAATAACCGCAAAGAGTATCAGGTTGCTCCTTGCGGTTTCATCGTGCCTCATTATAACTCCTGCGTTTCTGTTTTCGTGTCGGGGCGTCAATAGCTTTTAACAGCAGTTCATCTACGGCATCAGTGGGTTTATCATCTTTAATAAGGTCGTTTCTAAGCTCATTCAAAGCGTTTACCACAACGCCGTATTCATAATTATCAAGGGTAAGCACCCTTTCTTCTTTCATAGGCCATTCCTCCTAATGTTCCGGTTCCTGCCGTTTTTGCTGCCGATACTGCGTAATCATCCGTTTCATCCTGCCGGAAATTTCGCCTGCAGCCTCCCTTATTACCGAGAGCTCGGCTCGAATTTCTTTCGCACTCATTCCCTCCAGCACCTGGGGAGTACGATCAAAGCTGTAACCGCTCGTATCCACTCCGTATTGTTTGCAGAGTATATAGGACACGCAATAAGCGTGAAAGGTGTGATCTGCTCGGCGGTACCTGCCATCACCGGTATCCATTTCTGCATGGGCAAGTTCCTGGGAAAGGGCTCGGAAAATACTGCTCGCATCCATGCCTTTTCTGATGTGGATTTCCCGTGTATCCGGCTGGTACAGGGCATTTGTACCTTCCGGCAGTGTATCACTGATACAAATGGACACAGGTGAATGATCCATCAAAGCCTTGATGCGGGTGCGGTCGTCCGGATAGGTAGGTGTTTCCCGTTTGCGGCTGTTTCCAGTCTGTGAAATGTCAAACATCTTCTTAAGGTTATAGCTGATACCGACAGTACCATCTTCACGCCGATATTCATCACCGGGCTCTAAAATGTAAAAGCCGGTTTCCTTCTTGCGAATGTAGGCACCTTGCTCCTTCCATGTGTCAAAATCCGCAATGTGGGTAGCATCAGGCTTTTGTGCAAGGATTAAAAGAGCGTTGCCCACGCTATATTGGTCAAAACGGCTTTGAACATCCAGGTAGCTTTGAAATTTCACACCATCCCGTGCTACATCTTCAGCTGTATTTTCGATCATGGAATATACCATTTCCCGCTGCTCCTGTTTCTGTTTTTTCCATGCTTCTTTATCAAAAGACTTTCTATCTTGGGCTACAGGCTGTTCATTTCCATGCTGGAAAAGATCATCAAAACTTTCCATAGTAGTTTACCTCGCTTTCGATTTCGGTTTATCTGATTTGGGATGCGGCTTATTTGCCCTGGAATTTTGCTTTGCTGCCTGCGGCTGTTCTTTTGTTGATTCACGTTTAGGCTCCGCTTGTTCCTTTCGAGCAGCTTTGATTTCTCGCAGTTCTTCGCGTACTGATCTTTTCGCCGGCTCAATAATACCCTCGGCGGCTTTCCCTTTTTGATCTAAGATAGGCTCGGACGGACGGGATTTCTCCGTCGTCGCCGTTGTGGGGTTTGGGTTGTCAGCTGGTTCAATTATCGGTTCTACCTGCTCTGGCTTTGCCATAAGCTCGTCGATAAAAGCATCCGTACTTTTTTCGGCAGGTGTTTCTTTTTCTGCCGGTGCTTTTTGTGATTCTTTGGCTGCCTTGCTTTTCTCAATTTCATTTTTGATACTTGCTGTATCTACGGTAGCCAGCTTGAAGCGCTCTACAATACGGTTGATTTTTGATGCGTCCTCTGCCCGTACCATGATGTCACACATACCATCCAAACTTTTTTTGTCCCGCAAGGCACAATAAAGAACGCCATAACGCTTAGCCTCCTGACAAAACTTTTTCAAGTCCACATTGCGTACAGCAAAGACCTTTAATTCTTTGCCACTGCGTAATAAGCTTTCCAGGCGGATTTTACCCTTTGTCCTTTTCTGGTCTTTCAATACAGCATACAAATAGGTGGCAAGGTTTTTTGCACCTTCACCGGAAATCTTCGCCATTACCTCGATTCCTTTAAGACTCATATTGACGATTTGATCCGCTGCGTCGGCTCCGCTGTTCATATTCCTTTTCCTCCTTTCTATGATGAGTTTTCTCCTGTCTGACCTGAAGCAATTTTTGTTTCATATCCCCAGAGCGGCTTAGAATACCCTCACAAAGCTTCACCTCCCTTCGAAGCAGTAACAACTTCTTTGAAAGCTCTGCAATCTGTTCTTTGTACTCTGTTTTCTGCGAATCATCCTTACACCGCCGTAGTCGATGGTAGAGAGATTTACGAGAATCTAATAAGATTGATATTTCCTGGTTAAGCCCATTCTGAAAGTCAAGAAGCTGCTCTTTGCTTTCAATGTGATTGCTACATAAAAGCCTTGTTTGAGCAGTTAGTTCCTCCATGTGCCGGAGATCCTCGCGTAATAAAAAATGCGTACGTTTCTTGGACACACGTTGTTTCGGTAAGATACCCATTTTGTAAAGATAGTAAAAATAGAGAGCTTGCAATCCTGAGAGTT
>DUPQ01000031.1 GCA_012838235.1 Clostridiaceae bacterium | reverse complement strand
TATATTCCCGTCGGACCGACAAAAGCAACAATCATACACATTCCTGTAATTGTAGCGGCAATTTTAGAAGGACCTTTGGTAGGAGCGATAGTAGGCTTGATTTTCGGGTTGTCCAGTGTTTTGAATGCCCTGTTATTCCCTACTGTAACATCATATGTATTTTTGAATCCGTTAGTATCGGTAGTTCCGAGAATACTTGTCGGCCTTGTGGCATACTTTGTATATGCTTTGTTCAAAAAACTGAAAAAGCCTCTTTCCGTTACATTACTTACTATTATGCTCTTTGCAACGGCATATTATCTTCTTAATCAGGTTGTAACCAATTTTCAGGAAGGCAAAACTTTTTATGCCATATTCAATATATTCCTTTTACTGGTGGTTTTCGGTGCCGAGATTTATGCCATACTGAACTACGAATCCAAGAACTTTGCCGTTGCTCTGTCCGCAGCGGTTGCGACATTGACGAATACTGTTCTGGTACTTAGTATGATCGGATTGATTTACGGCGGAGAATGGGTTGCCAAATTAGGCGTTGAACCGTCCATGGCAAAAGATTTTCTGGTAGGGATAGGAGTGGCAAACGGAATACCGGAAACGGTAGGCGCCGTTATAATCGGATCCATTGTTGTGGAAGCACTGACAAAACTGGTATACAGGAAAGACCAACCTGTTGAAATATCGGCAGCTGAAGCAAAGGCCGAATAGTTACTGCCCGGTTCCCATACGATGAATCGTATGTTAACTATATAGACAGGCCGGATATTTTATCCGGCTTGTCGCTTTTATTGTTACAAAGATGAAGAGACCGCTTTCGCAATCTCTTCAGGGGGAAATTTGATCTTTATGGGGTAGTGGTTAATGATTACATGATACATATGTATTATGAACTCAATGTTAATATTATGTGGAACGAGCATGAACTTAACATTTTTGAATAATTTTTTCTTAAAAAGAAAAAAGACTGCATGGGGTAGATAACAGTCTCTCTTCTAAAAGGGTGGAACCTTTTTCTAATTTGTGGTAATTCTATGTTAAATCTTCAATGTGATGAATCGGTGAAAATGTTATGAACACAATGAAAATTATAAAATCATTGAATATTCATTCAATAAAATGTATCATATTAATATTGAGAGACGATTGGAGATACTTGATTGAGTACAGAAGATAGAATTGTTGTTAAAGGCGGCAAAAAGCTGGAAGGCGATGTCACTGTAGGTGGTTCAAAAAACGCGGCTGTAGCAATAATATGCGCATCGGCCATGGTCAAAGGTAAAGTTTTTTTGGAAAATGTTCCGAGGATAACCGACATCCAGGTTTTGCTGGAAACCCTCAAACAGATAGGTGCATCCGTGCAATGGACAGGAGATAAAACCGTTGAGGTTGATGCAACGGGTGTCAATTCGCCTATATGCGATAATCCCGATTTAAGCACATTGAGAGGCTCCTACTATTTTGTAGGATCACTTTTGGGAAGATTCAGACAGGCAAAAGTTGTTTTCCCGGGCGGATGTAATTTTGCTCCGAGACCTATCGATCAGCATGTTTATGCATTTGAGACTTTAGGTGCATCTGTGGAAACCACCGGCGGATATATCACCGCAAAAACAAAAAAACTCGTAGGTAACAGTATTTATTTCGACAACTATTCCGTTGGAGCTACCATTAACTCCATACTCACGGCGACTCTGGCCGAAGGTACGACGACAATAGAAAATGCCAACAGAGAACCTCATGTAGTGGATGTTGCCAACTTTTTGAATATGATGGGTGCCGATATCAAAGGTGCGGGTACAAATGCGATAAGAATTAAAGGTGTTAAGGAACTTACGGGAGGCAGATCCTATTCCATATGTCCGGATATGATTGAAGCTGGTACGTTAATGATAGCCGCTGCCGCAACAAAAGGTACCGTTACTTTACATAACGTAATGCCGGAGCATATGGATGCTCTGTCCATGAAACTGACCGAGATGGGGGTCACCGTTGAAGCAATGGATGATTCCATAACGGTAAAAGCCAATGTAAAGAGAGTAAAAAATACAAATATAAAAACTATGCCCTATCCCGGTTTTCCGACCGATTTACATCCTCAGTTCGCAACACTGCTGTCCGTTGCGGACGGAGAAAGCAGAATAACAGAAGGAGTATTTCCCACCCGTTTCCAGTATGTGGAGCAACTTCAGAAACTCGGTGCTAATATACAGTTAAGCGGCGAATCGGCAATCATAAAAGGGGTGCCTAAATTGATAGGGGCTCCCGTATTGCCTACCGACCTTCGTGCCGCAGCGGCAATGGTTATAGCGGGGCTGATGGCGGAGGGACAGACCACTATATATAATCTTGAATATCTCGACAGAGGATACGAAGATTTCATCAAGAAGTTGCAGTCTCTGAAAGCCGTTATAGAAAGAGGTAAGTAAAATGAAATATGTTGAACTTATAAGAAGCTTGACCGATGCAAACGGTATATCGGGTTTTGAGGATGAAGTTGTCGATGTAATAAAGAAATATGCGGTGTCCGAAAAAGTCGCGGTGGACACCATGAACAATGTCTTTCTGGGAAAGAAGCAGAATGCCGGAAACAGACCTCTTGTTATGATTGATGCACATTCCGATGAAGTAGGCTTCATGGTTCAGTTCATAACGGGAAACGGGTTGTTGAAGTTCATTCCCATAGGAGGCTGGCAGGATGCCAATGTAGCGGCACAAAGAGTAAGGGTAAGAAACCGCAACGGTGTTTATATAAAGGGTGTAGTAGCATCGATTCCTCCTCATTTTCTGACCGCAGCGCAGAAAGATGCCCCGCCTAAGATTGAAAACATGCTTATAGACGTAGGTGCAACATCCAGAGAGGAAGTTATAAACGATTTCGGTATAGATATAGCGGCTCCGGTAGTTCCCGATGTGGATTTTTCCATGAACAGTAATGGCATTATGTGTGCAAAAGCATTTGATGACAGAATAGGTGCGGCAGCTGTAATCGCAACAATGGAAGATTTAGCCCGTGAAGAACTCAATATAGACCTTATAGGAACCATATCCACACAGGAAGAGGTAGGCTTAAGAGGAGCGGAAGTAACCGTTAAAACGGTTAATCCCGATATAGCCATAGTATATGAAGGCACACCGGCGGATGATACCTTTACAAGCGGTTATGAAACACAGGCGGCTCTCAAAAAAGGACCTCAGCTACGTCACAGGGACGGAAGCATGATTACCAACCCCAGATTTCTTGCCTTTGTCAGAAGCATTGCAAAACAATACAACATCCCGTTCCAGGATGCGGTAAGAGCAGGAGGCGGAACCGACGGAGGTAAAATTCATCTGGTGACGGGAGCCGTACCTACGGTGGTAATAGGTATTCCCGTTAGGTATGCACATACCCACTACGGTTACTGTGCATATGATGATTTTATTAATGCGGTTGAACTCGGAAAAGCCGTACTGCGTAATATACCCGGCGATTTGAATTATTAAAGAAGATGCCTTGAACTTCATGTTTGCATTTTCGGAAAAATAGATGTAGGGGAACTGACTATTTAGTTTCATGAAGGGGCATCCGAGGTGATATTAACAGAATCAAGCAACATATACCACAGACAAAACAGTATTATTTAATACAATATCTTTCTTTTCAGAAGTTCATATAAGCAACTTAAAATCTATTCAAACTGGCTGTCATGTTTTCGGAAAAAGTCTTCTCTCGGCTCCAAGAATATTGTTTTGGCATCTTTGTCGATAAGAAGCTCTTCTACGGAGGAAAACGCATAATCCCAGCTCCACAGTTTTTCGGAAAACCCTATGTATTGTCTTGCCTTCTCGCAACCTGTCGGAGCAATGGGATGTAAAAGAAGAAGCGCGGTCTTTATGCCGTGGAAACAATCGATAAGTATCTGATTTCTCAATGTCTTGTCATTATTGGCATCGGCCACTCTTATGTTGTTGGCCCAGTGCTTATTTATGATTCTCACATAACTGTCCAGTACATATGCAATTCTGTGAATGTCATTGTTATACATATGTCTTTCATATTCCAGTATTGCATCATCCGATTGCTGCTTGATTTCTTCCGATACTTTTCCTATGGTTACTATCGAATCGTTGTATTTCTGTATGGAATATAAACAGGATCTTATCAGTCTGTTGAAAACATTGGTAAGAAGATTACCCTCTTTTAATGCGGGGTCCACTCCCTCCCGCTCTTCTTTAGGAAGTAAAGCCTGAGGCTTGAAGGAGCTGCTCTTACTTGTAAGTCCCAAGCTTATAAAATGCATTCTCAACTGCTCTGCGGTATAGTATTCCAATAAATCATTCGCCATCGGCGGCTTTATCTGTGAACTGCTGCTGGCCTTTTTATCCATAAACAGAATATGTTTATTGGCAATAATATCTGGAAGATGAAGCTTGGTCATATCCAATGTGTCAAAATCCGGATGCCTCATTGCCGCAAACATCGCCATCTCCGCTATGCAGTAGAAGTATATGTTGTCTTCTCCTATGAACTGATATACATTGCTTTCATCATCCAGCCACCATTTTTTCCATTCATCCTCTTTTGCTCCCTTTTCTTCAAGATAGGTTCTCAAAAATGATATAGGTGCCCACAACGATTCCGGCCATACCCAGAAAGTAAGGTCTTTCAGATTATCTTTTTCCGGAATGGGAACTCCCCAGTCTATGTTTCCCGAGAGACGAAAAGGAACCAGAGTCTTGCCGGTACGGTATCGGATCTGCCTTTCATTCAGTACATCGCGCGCAATATCGCGGTCATCAAGATTCTTAAAAACAAAAGTAATGGAAGCCTTGTTTTCCTCATCTATTTTTTCGTGCTCGGGGAAAGCCTTTTCCAGCTCTTCCAAATCATCTATCTGTTTTCTCTGAACATATATGACGGGAGGTTTCAAAAACTCATCTATTGCGTCAAGAACAAACTTCCTTGTAACGGAGTGCTCTCTCAAATCTTTTGTATACTCCTGCATCTTATCCCGGAAATCTTCCAGCCGGAAATACCAGTTCTCCACATCAACTATTTCCGGCTTTAATCCCGATAAAGTGCTTTTCGGATCTATCAGTTCCTCCGGCATATACTGATGTCCCAGTCCGCATTCGTCGGCATATGCTTTTTCCGATCCGCACCCTTCAAACGGACACTTGCCTTCCACCTGTCTGCCATTCAGTAAAGTCTTGAATTTCGGATCGTAAAACTGAGGCGTTGACATAACAGAAAGATACCCGCCTTTGTACAGTGATTCAAAAACTTCAATTGATACCTTTCTGTGAATTTCTTTATCTCTGTATAAGCCCGATGCTCCGAAATGATTGAGGCTTATCTCATATGCATCCAGTGTGTTTTTTTGCTTAATATGATTGGACTCTACATATTCAACTATATTTTTATGTTCGGTATTGCCGCTTTCTTTAAGTTTTCTGTAACTTTCCAGAATGGGAGAGCCGTAACAGTCGGTTCCCGATATGAAGATGACGTTTTCCTCTCCTATTCTGTCCCGCATGAATCTGGCAAAGACATCCGCATGAACGAATAATCCTCCTATATGCCCGAAATGCAGTCCTTTGTTTCCGTACGGCATACCTGATGTTATAACTGCCCTTTTGGGAAATACCGGTCTTTTAATTTCTTCTTTCATAATTAACTCCTATCTCAAAAAAGCCCCCGTAAAACTAATGTTTTATCAGGGGCGATAATATCGCGGTGCCACCCTTCTTCGCATATCCGTCGCCGTATATGCCTTATAAAGTACAAAAGTACTTCCGTCCTTTAACGGGAACCCCCGGTGTTCACGGCTCCAAGGCCTGTTTTATGTGATGTGTAATGCCTTATCTCAGCATCAAGGCTCTCTGTAAATCCATTGACCACACTACTTTTTCTTATCATCGCCTTACCAAAAAAGTATAGAACAAGAGGAGAATTATGTCAAATACTCTTTCTTGGGAAAAACGTTACAAAACAACCTTCTTTACATCGGAAAAACGTTACAAAATGCTCCTTAATATATGAGAAATACGTTACACACATATTGACTTATGCCTTAAATACGGATAAAATTCAAATAAAGTGTTAAGAGGTGTGAAATGCTGAGAAGAAAAGTAGAAAATGATTTACTGAAATGGAAACGGGCGAATAATAAGACGGCTCTTCTTGTTACCGGAGCAAGACAGGTCGGCAAGACGGCATCTATAAGACAATTCGGCAAAACATATTATGATAACTTCATAGAGATAAATTTTATTACGGACATAAATGCCGACAACATATTCAGCGGCAGCTTAAGAGCTGATGATATTATTTTAAACCTCTCAGCTTTTGTGAAAAAGGCTCTTGTGCCCGGTAAAACCCTTATATTCCTTGACGAAATTCAGGAATGTCCAAATGCAAGAACGGCAATTAAGTTCCTTGTGGAAGACGGGAGATTTGACTATATTGAATCCGGCTCTCTCCTTGGAATTAACTATAAAGAAATACCTTCACTTCCCGTAGGATATGAAGAAATACTGCAAATGTATCCCATGGATTTTGAGGAATTCCTTTGGGCCAACAATGTTCAGGAAGACACTATAGACTACTTAAAAGACTGTTTTATTAATGAAAAGTGTATAAGTGAAGTAGTTCATGAAGAGATAAAGAAGTTGTTTCAAAGATATATGATAATAGGCGGCATGCCCGCCGTGGTTTCTAAATTTGCGGAAACAAAAGATATAGGACAGGTCATAACTGTTCAGAAAAGAATAATGGAACTGTATAGGCAGGATATAACCAAGTACTCCGAAACAGAAAAGATGAGAATAAGACAGATCTTTGATCACATACCTGCGGAATTGAATAAAAACAATAAAAGGTTTACTTTATCAGACATGGATAAAAATGCCAGATACAACAGATACGAAAGCGGATTTATGTGGTTATCCGACGCAGGCGTTTCACTTCCCTGCTATAACATATCTCAACCGGTGTTACCTTTTGAACTTAATACCAAGTATAATCTTTTCAAACTCTTCCTGTGTGATACGGGCCTATTGTGCTCACAGTCTTTGGGTAATATCCAATTTGCCATTCTAAACGGCGATACTTCGGTTAATATGGGAAGTATTTTAGAAAACACCATAGCGCAATTACTGGTTTCAAACAACTTCAAACTCTATTACTACAACAGTAAAAAAGTAGGAGAAATTGATTTTATAATACAAAAAGGCGCTATTGCCTTACCTGTCGAATGTAAATCCGGTAAAGACTATAATCTGCATAAAGCCTTGGATAATCTTTTATCTGTAAAGGAATACGATATGAAAGAAGCAATAGTTCTGTATTCCGGCAACATTAAAAGAGAAAATAAAATTCTTTATCTGCCTTGGTATATGGTTTCTTTTATAACACAACCTTCAATAGACTCGTATATAGTTAATTAGTTTAATACCGTTATACCTTCCGTATCGGCAAACTCGTAAAGACTGCCTTCTTTGTTTTCCTGTAAGATATCGGATACGGTGACATTGTGCACTTTTGTGTTTATATGCACCGCATATTTGGAGAATCTTGAATGAACTCCGTATATATTTATGTCATGAATATCGTTATCCGCGTAATTTTCTCCGTACCCGGTATACAACATAACCGTTGCCGATCTGTTACCTTCCCCTATGTCCTCTATATTCTTTATATCTATGTTATATACTCTCAACCCGTCGGCTGCCAGACATATGACCGCGTGGTGTAAGCCTCCCGTGCGGATATCGGAAACGGAAATATCATGTATGTCCAGCTTGCGTATGTCTCCGTCAAATACGGAAACCGCCGGAGCTAAAGGATACAGATAATTTTTAAACGGGAACCGTCGCTTGCTATGTAAAAGCGCAGTGCATGCCACCGTATCATCCGATGTATTGCCGGTTATATTCCATATGCGGAAATGACGGCATCCCGCTCTTAAATCGATACCGTCTCCGTTTTTAACATGCGATTGAATAAAAATATCATGAATATCTCCGTAAGAACACAAATCCAGCGACAGCGCCCAGCATTTAGTGTTTTCAATACTTAACCCCGATATCTCTATGCCTTCACATTCGGATAAGCATATCATAAAGGTCCTCCACCCCCAGTTATCCCCTACCATATCCTCATACTCTTTCTTAACGGGATGAAACCCTTTTTTATTTACATCACACCCTATAAGCTTTGCGTTGTTATATCCCTTTATGGATACATTTTTCATTTTTTCCACATACAACGGTTTACCATACGGGTCTTTCTCATCAACTTTTAAATTGACTCCTCTGAATATATTGTCAAACACACCGTCATTCTGCTTTATAAAACACCCGTCAACTATGATTTCCATATCGCTGTGCAGAAGAATGGCTTCATCTATATGCCAGTTGCGTTTGTTAAATATTATCCTCTTATGACCGTTGATTTTAACAGCCTGCTCTATGCATTCTCTTATGCACCCGGAGTCGCTAATATTTTCTTTTAAGTAATCAACAGGATAAAAATCCATACCTCTCCTTATAACATAAAAATATAACGGTTTACAAACGGAGTATATCTGAAAAGCAGGTATATGACAAATGATTTCTTTCTTTTTTCCGGGAATAAGAGACCCGGAAAAACTAAAAGAAGAGAAAACGATTGCATAAAAAAGGAACTGTTAAAAATACCTGACAGTCCCCTTTTTTATGCGCTACTCCTCTTTTACTTCGCAATTAATATCTTGTATATATCTTCATGTTCAAAATCTTCCACTATTACGTTGGTACCCATCCTGATATGAAGCTGCTTCTGATACTGCATATGAGCACATAATCTGCTCATTGTAAAAGCACCCATATCCACTCCTGCCTGTATTTCCGAGCGTCCGTCTCCGACAACCATGGTGTTTTCACCTTTGATACCGTACTTATCCAGCAGTTGATTCATTATGACGTTTTTGGGAACTTTATCCGTCCATGTGGAGCCTATTATATCTTCCACAATCTCTCCGTGACCTATCTTATACCCCAGCGTCTCCACTTCCTCAAACATACCCATTCCTCTTTGCACCACCGCTCCGGTAACGAAATAGTTCTTAATTCCGTTTTCTTTAAGATAGTTTAAAAATCTGAAAGAGCCCTTTATTCGGAATTTCTCCGGGTTTTTTCTTGCAAGTACGAGGTTTTTATCCCGACAGAAACCGTTCAATACTTTTTCATAGTATTTAAACAATCTGGGGGTGTTCTCCGAAAGCATCTGTTTCATCTCTTCGGTTTCCGCTATATGATGCCATTCTTCTTTTCCCTGCCATATAAGGCTGATTATCTCGCTGTTTACCGAATCATCACACTGCACTGTGACGGTTTTCTCCTGAACCGCCCTTCTTATCGCCCATTCCATCTGAGTCAAAGCGGAAAGGCCTGCCGATTCCACACAGAACCTGTCGGTCTCCGGTAAGGGTTTGGTTCCGGCATTTTCCACCAGTCTTTTTACATTCCTATCGCTGTCATAGCCTTCTTTTAATCCGTTTTCTATTACATCGTTTAAAACTATGCTCATTACGGGTGGCCAGTCTCGTATTAATGAATGTGTGCCGTCAATATCATGAAAGGCATAAGTAATCACCCTTTTTTTGAAAGGGGTGATTACTATGGGTGAATTAATATAATTTGTCTGTATCATATTATAACGGTTCGGTACACAAGCCTATAAGCTCATCAAGATCGCACGTTGCCATACGGATTATGGCATCTCCCGCACTGTAATATATCCTTACCACATTACCTTCATCAACAAGAGCGGCACACGGGAACAATGCATTGGTTCTGTATCCCTGTTCCAGCTCATAATATCCTTCAGGTATCATTAACGGGCGTTTATACATTCCTATTACTTTTGACGGATCTTTCAAATCCAGTAAAGCAACACCTATTGTATATCTCTTTTTCCATGTAGGCTCCCATCCGTTTTTCCCTCTTGCGGGATCAAAATCCACTGCGTGGAACAACATTATCCAGCCTTTGTCCGTTTTGATAGGAGGTGCACCCGGTCCTATCTTCTCATTTGCGAACGGGACATGCTCTACACCCATTACCAGCCTGGATTTACCCCAGTAAACAAGGTCAGGTGATTCCGAAAGGAATATATCGAATTTCATTCCGTCTCTTCCGTAAACCGGCATGGGTCTTTCTAAACGAACATAGTTACCGTTTATTTTCTCGGGGAACAGAACCATATTTCTGTTTTCCGGTACCGACATCGACAGTACTTCAAAATGTTTGAGGTCTTTTGTTTCGGCTATTCCTCCGCGAACTCCGTGCTTGGTATCCACTGCAAAACAGATTATATATCTGTCCTCCAAGACGGTTATTCTCGGGTCATAAACTCTGAGCACTTCATCGTCAGCCATGGCAAAACACGGTTCCGGCTCCACCTTCCACTTAATTCCGTCATCACTGAAAGCCAGTCCCAGATTGGTTCCGATAATCTTCTCTTCTTCGAATGAACCGTAATCATTACGGAAAATCATGATGTATCTGTCATCGGTCTTTACAACTCCTGCATTAAAGGTCAATGCCGCGGAATAAGGAACATCATGTCTGCTCAGAATCGTATCGGGATATCTTGTTATTATGGGGCTTGTGGAAAACAGACTCTCATCAAGCGCTTCTCTCGGACAAGCATGTAATATCTTGCGGGTTGCTTCATCAAACATTTGAAAATACCTTCCTTTTTATATATTGTTATAGCAACTCTTAATATATACAAATCCGGCTGCTAAGTCAACATCAAGCGGCGTGTTTTCCGGTTATTGAAGTATCGGCAAACTCCCCTTCACATACAAAATGACTGCACATTTTGTACAGTCATCTTGATTTATTCGAATATTACCTTTACTTATTCGGCTTTCTTTCTGTAGGTCTCGTATCTTTCTTTGGCATCCTGTTCGGTCTTTTCAAACAACTCTTCCGCATGGTCGGGGAATGTGACCTTCAGAGAAGTATATCTTGTTTCGGTAGCCAGGAAATCCTTGAAGCTTCCCGTGGGTTCCTTGGAGTCCAGAATGAACGGATTCTTTCCTTCCTCGGCAAGTTTCGGATTGTATCTGTAAAGATGCCAGTATCCCGCTTCCACGGCTTTCTTTGCCTGTAGCTGAGTGGTTCCCATGCCTGTTCTTATACCGTGATTGATACAAGGAGCATATGCTATTATGAGCGAAGGCCCGTCATATTCTTCGGCTTCTTTTACGGCCTTGATGAATTGATTCTGATCTGCACCCATGGCAACCTGTGCAACATAGACATATCCGTAGGACATTGCCATCATTCCCAAGTCTTTCTTTTTGACCTTTTTGCCCGATGCTGCAAATTTCGCAACCGCCGCTGTGGGAGTCGCTTTACTTGCCTGTCCGCCGGTATTGGAATATACTTCGGTGTCGTAAACTATAACATTTATATCCTCGCCTGAAGCAAGAACATGGTCCAGTCCGCCGTAACCTATGTCATAAGCCCATCCGTCTCCTCCGGAAATCCACTGTGAAGGTTTTACGAAGAAGTCTTTCCTGTCTAAGAGTTCTTTTACTAATTCATTACTCTTGCAGGCTTTGAGCTGCTTAAGAAGAGCATCACTTACTTCTCTTGTTTTCTCACCGTTATTCTTATTATCCAACCAATCCTGAGCTGCCTTCTTAACGCTGTCGTTTGCATCGGTTGTTAAAAGCTCTTTCAACAGTTCCTCTATTTTCTCCCTTATATGTTTAACGGCTATATGCATACCCAATCCGTACTCGGCATTATCTTCAAACAGTGAATTTGCCCAAGCGGGACCATATCCGAATTCATCCTTACAATAAGGTGTAGAAGGTGCAGAACCTCCCCAGATAGAACTGCATCCCGTTGCATTTGCTATCATCATCCTGTCTCCGAAGAGTTGGGTGATAAGCTTCATGTAAGGAGTCTCTCCGCATCCCGGACAAGCTCCGGAGAATTCCAGATAAGGCATGTTGAACTGGCTGCCCTTGACGCTGTATTTATTGAACGGTGTTTCTTTTTTCGAAAGACTTGTGGCATATGTCCAGTTGGGAGCCTGATCCATCTGCGTTTCAATAGGCTTCATAACCAGTGCCTTCTCCTTGGAAGGACATACCTGGACACAGTTTCCGCAACCGGTACAGTCATACGGTGAAACCTGTATTCTGAAAGTAATTCCGTCCAGTCCTTTTCCTATAGCCTTCTTTGTTTCAAAGCCCTTGGGTGCCTTCTTCATTTCCTCTTCACTTACAAGGAAAGGTCTGATTGCCGCATGGGGACATACATACGAGCATTGATTACACTGTATACAATTGTCTATAAGCCATTCGGGAACATTAACGGCTATGCCTCTCTTTTCATATCTTGCCGTACCCTGCTCCCATGTTCCGTCTTCTATTCCTACAAATGTGGATACCGGCAGGGAATCTCCCTGTTGAGCATTCATCACTTCCACTACATCGGATATGAATGCGGGATACTTTTTGTCTTCTTTGGGAAGATCGGGAGCGTGTTTCCATGATGCGGGAACTTTTACTTCCACTATATTGTCTATTCCGCGGTCTACGGCGGCATTGTTCATGTTAACCACTTTTTCACCTTTTCTTCCATAAGATTTAAGTACGGCATCTTTCATGTATTTAACCGCATCTTCAATGGGAATTATATTGGTAATCTTAAAGAATGCCGACATCAGTATCATGTTGGTCCTTCCGCCCAGTCCCAGTTCCTGTGCAATTTTCACCGCATCTATTGTGTAGAACCTGATGTTGTTGTTAGCGATATATCTCTTCATGTGCCCCGGAAGAGCCTCTTCCATTTCATCCACCGTCCATCCGGTGTTGAGAAGGAATGTTCCGCCTTTCTTGACATCGGAAACAATATCGTATTTATCCACATAACTGCGGTTGTGGCATGCAACAAAATCGGCATCGGAAACTAAATATGTCGACTTGATGGGATTCTTTCCGAATCGCAAGTGCGATACAGTGATTCCGCCGGATTTTTTGGAGTCGTACGCGAAATAGGCTTGCGCATACATATCGGTATGGTCACCGATTATCTTGATGGCATTTTTGTTTGCCCCTACCGTTCCGTCCGATCCCAGTCCCCAGAACTTACAGCTTACCGTGCTCTTGGGAGTGGTATTTATTCTTTCCTTTATAGGAAGTGAAAGATATGTAACGTCATCATTGATTCCTATGGTGAAATTATTCTTGGGTTCTTTCAGGGACAGATTTGCAAAAACGGCCGCTATCTGTGAAGGGTCGGTATCTTTTGAACCTAATCCGTATCTGCCGCCCACTATTACCGGAGCATTCTTATCTCCCTTGTATGCGGCTACAACATCCAGATACAACGGCTCGCCTGTTGCACCCGGCTCTTTTGTTCTGTCCAGAACCGCTATTTTCTTGACCGTCTTGGGTAATGCATTAAGAAAGTGCTTAATTGAGAAAGGTCTGTAAAGACGTACTTTAAGTAAGCCTACTTTTTCGCCTTTTTCCGTTAAGTAGTCGACAACTTCTTCAGCTGCATCGGTAACGCTGCCCATTGCAACTATAACTCTGTCGGCATCTTTTGCGCCGTAGTAATCAAACAGGTTATATGTCCTACCCGTTATTTTGGAAATTTTCTTCATATAGTCTTCCACTATAGCGGGAATTGCATCGTAGAATTTGTTAACCGATTCCTTTGCCTGGAAGAATATATCGGGATTCTGTGCTGTTCCTCTTAAGACCGGCTTAGACGGATTTAATGCTCTTTGTCTGAATGCCTTAATCGCATCCTTGTCCACAAGCTCTTCGAAATCCGCATAGTCGATAACTTCTATTTTCTGAATTTCGTGGCTGGTTCTGAATCCGTCAAAGAAATGCACGAAAGGCACTCTACCCTTAATTGCGGCAAGGTGTGCTACTCCGGCAAGGTCCATTACCTCCTGAACACCGCCCGATGCAAGCAGTGCAAAACCTGTCTGTCTTGTGGCGTATATATCCGAATGATCTCCGAATATGGAAAGTGCATGGCCCGCTACGGCTCTGGCACTGACATGGAATACTGCCGGTAACAGCTCGCCCGCAATTTTATACATATTGGGTATCATAAGTAATAATCCCTGTGATGCCGTATATGTTGTTGTTAAAGCTCCCGCCTGTAAAGAGCCGTGAACGGTACCGGATGCTCCCGCTTCCGACTGAAGCTCGACAACCTTAACTTCCTGACCGAACATATTTTTCTGACCGTGAGCCGCCCATTCATCTACGTTTTCCGCCATGGGCGACGAGGGTGTTATGGGATATATTGCGGCAACATCGGTAAATGCATATGACACATATGACGCTGCCTGGTTCCCATCCATCGTTTTAAGTTTCTTTGCCATTTGTCTCTCCTTTATTTAACATGTATATTAATTAATAACTTGGTTGTTACCACATTGTATTGTAGCACATATAAGCAATCTTTTGTACTCTACTCTACAAAATTTCTCCTTATTCCATACTATACTCAGCCTATGGTATAATCATGTCGAAGGAAGCTTTGCTACCGGGAGAAATAAATGAAAAAATCAAAATACAGATGGATATATATTGTTGCCTCTATAATAGTTGCTTTAGTGACGGTCTTTCTGATATTTTCGGCAGAGAGACAACATAACTTTGAAGCAATGGATCCCAACGGCAGCGATGCGAAATGGCTCATTAACCAACCCGTCGCTCACAGGGGGTACTATAACGAAACGACCGCTCCCGAGAATTCGTTGGAAGCTTTTTCGGAGGCGATAAAAAAAGGGTATGCTATCGAGCTGGATGTGCGGCTGACAAAGGATAATCATGTTATCGTTTTTCACGATAAGAATCTTAAAAGAATGACGGGTTTTGATTCCGATGTAAACATGACAACCTTAGAACAGATTAAAACTCTTACGTTACTGGAAACTTCCGCCACTATACCCGAACTGGTCGAAGCTTTAGAGTTCATTAACGGTTCCGTGCCTATATTACTGGAGATAAAATCCTCAGGATTATCTCATAATTTGGATAAGCTCGTTTATTCGGTTATAAAGGAGTATGAAGGAAGTATTGCCGTGCAGTCTTTCAATCCTTTAAGTATAAGATGGTTTGCAAAAAATGCTCCGAGTATTGCCAGGGGTATACTGCTGAGAGGTAATCTTAAATATGCTATCGCAAACAGATTTAAGGATAATCTTCATATGTTATTCTCCAAACCAAATTTTGTAGCATACAAATACGAGAACCTTGTTAAAACCGATTTTTCCCAATTAAGAAAGGACGGCCTCATAGTACTGGGGTGGACGGTAGGAGAAAACATGCTTAACACAAGAGAATTTACCGCTCATTGCGACAATATTATACTGGAGGCTGAATGATGCTAAAAGGAAGAACCCTTTTAGGATATGATGACAAACCGGATAAAAGGAAGAATCTTAAGTACACCGATTGGCTGATTATTATTATCGCCTTATCACCGATATGGGCGACTTTGCTTATAGCCGTTGTTGTTGCGATATGTGCATTGTTTGCCGCACTGGTCTTGGGTTTCACGCTGACCGGCTTCGGTGCGGTGACGCTTTTTGTCTATTCCGCTTTTTCCTTGGCAGATGACCTGTGGTCTTCCGTTATGAAAATGGGAATTTGTCTTTTTGCTTCGGGTGCCGTAATAATCGCTGTTGCGGGATCTTTCAAAGGTATAAAGGTCTTTTTCGTATTATTGAAATCAGGTTATATGAAGATTAAAAATATGCTGTTGTTGAAAAAACTGGAGGGTCAGAAAAATGAGCAGAACCCTTAAGGCCATCATAATCGGCGGAGTATTTATGCTTTTAGGACTGGTAATATTCCTGGTCGGTTACTTTTCCAACAATCGTAAAGCGGATAGTTTACTTGAATTTGAAATCCGGGAAACAACACCCCTGTCATTAAAATCCTATGATGCCCCGCAACCCGACAGTATTACAATGATAAGCATAATAACAAAGAGAATGCCTGTCACTATTCAATCTCACGAAGAACAATATATCCGTTTGGAGTATTACGAAAATCCCGAGCAGTCATTTGAGATAACGCAAGCGGGCGGGAAACTTATCGTCAAGAAAAACGACCTTGGGTTTTTTAAAGAAAATATATTATTAAATCTCAAGTCTCTATTAGTGAAAGAGAAGCAGGACAACGGTATCACCGTTTATATGCCTTCATCTTATACCGGAGAATTGTTAGTCAGCACTACCTTCGGCGATATCTCTGTCAGGAATGCCCTTGCCTTTTCTAAAATAAAAAAGATTGATTTTAAAAATTACCGTGCGGATATAAAGATGAATTCACTATCCGGCAATATTCTGAACCTGATGAATACCGGCGGGATAATAGAATGCTCGGACATAAGTTTCGAAGACATCACCGTTATATCCGCAAATGCAGATGTAAAACTGAACTATATTTCTTCCGACTATACCGACTTCTTAATAAATAAGAGTTCTCTACAGGCAGCAGGTATAATATCCGACAATATCAAAATCGAGACGGTATCTTCGCAGATTGATATGGCAATAAACGCATACAGTGTTCAATATTCGGTAGTAATTGAGAAATCGGAAAAATCGCAGATAAATCTGACGGAGAATATTGTCGAGAATGCGGATAAGAGAATTCGCATCAAAGCGGATGACTCAATTATTTCGGTAAGTTTTTCTCTGGATTAACACTTCGCTTCATTGAAAATACATATATGCCGTGGTATCATTTACACATTAAAAGAAATGGCGGTATCTTAATGTACAGAATATTGGAAAGAAAAGATTTAAACAGTGATGTTGTCTACATGAAAGTGGATGCTCCCGCTGTTGCAAAGAAATGCGAACCGGGACAGTTTATAATACTTCGTGTAGATGAAACGGGAGAACGAATCCCCCTGACGATATCCGACTACAATCGTGAAGAAGGCTGGGTAAGCATAATTTTTCAAAAAGTCGGAAAAACCACCTACCTTCTGGACACCCTTCAGCAAGGAGATTACATACTGGATTTTGTAGGTCCTCTGGGAATTGCATCACACACCGACAATATGAGCAGAGTTTGTGTAGTAGGCGGAGGTTTAGGTTGTGCAATAGCTTATCCTCAGGCAAAAAAACTCTTCGGTATGGGCCTTCATGTCGATGTGATAGCAGGTTTTCGGAACAAGTCGTTGGTATTTCTGCAAGAAGAGATGAAGCGTAACAGCACAAACTACTATCTCATGACCGATGACGGCACTGCAGGAGAAAAAGGTATGGTTACCAAAAAACTCAAGGAACTTATAGAGGGCGGAGCAAACTACGATACGGTAATAGCCATAGGTCCTGTTGTTATGATGAAGTATGTATCCTTACTTACCAAAGAATACAACATTAAGACTATAGTGAGCATGAATCCCATTATGATAGACGGCACCGGAATGTGCGGAGGATGCAGGCTGACCGTTGACGGTCAGACCAAGTTTGCATGTGTTGACGGACCGGATTTTGACGGACATAAAGTAGATTTCGACGGACTTATGCAAAGACTTTCCATGTATAAGGAACAGGAAAAGCACAAATGTAATCTGTTTAGAGGTATCGAATAATGGCAAAAATAAATATGACTCCGGAGAAAACAAAAATGCCGGAACAGGATCCCGATATACGAAACCGCAATTTTCTGGAAGTTGCAACGGGATATACTCCCCAAATGGCTCAGGAAGAAGCTCAGCGCTGTCTCAACTGCAAACACAAACCCTGTGTTTCCGGATGCCCGGTAAATGTGAACATTCCCTCGTTTATACAAGCGGTGGCTCAGGGCGATATTGAAAAAGCGTATGAGATTATTACCAAAACCAATTCGCTTCCCGCTATCTGCGGCAGAGTATGCCCTCAGGAAACACAATGCGAACTGCCCTGCGTGAGAGGCATAAAAGGAGAACCGGTTGCTATAGGGAGACTGGAGCGATATGTTGCAGACTATATGCTTGCAAAAGAAACCTTTATAGCCGACACACCTAAACCTACGGTAAAGAAGAACAAAAAAGTCGCAGTAATAGGAAGCGGTCCTGCAGGCCTTACGGCCGCATCGGACTTATGCGATATGGGCTATGATGTGACGATATTCGAAGCTTTACACAAAGCCGGCGGTGTACTTGTCTACGGTATACCGGAATTCCGTCTGCCCGAATCCATAGTGGAAAAAGAGATTGAACGACTCAAGGCAAAAGGCGTATGTATAGAGTTGAATATGGTAATAGGAAAGATAATCTCCATACAGGAGCTGCACGAGGAAGAAGGTTTTGAAGCAATCTTTGTAGGCACGGGAGCGGGATTGCCCAATTTTATGAATATACCGGGTGAAAACCTGAACGGTGTTTTTTCGGCAAATGAGTTTTTAACACGTGTCAATCTTATGAAGGCATATGATCCTTCTTACGATACCCCCATATATTTCGGCAGTCATGTTGCGGTTGTCGGCGGAGGTAATGTGGCAATGGATGCCGCAAGAGCCGCAAAAAGGTTGGGAGCGGAACAGGTATATATCGTATACAGAAGAAGCGAGCAGGAAATGCCTGCAAGAGCCGAGGAAGTACATCACGCAAAAGAAGAAGGTATAGAATTCCGTCTGCTTACAAATCCCACAAAAATATTGGGAGAAAACGGATGGGTAACAGGTATGGAATGCGTCAGGATGCAACTTTCCGAACCCGGTCCTGACGGAAGAAGGCGACCTGTGGTTATACCCGGTTCCGAATATGTTTTAAAAACCACTTCGGTGATAATGGCAATAGGCACCAGCCCCAATCCTTTGATAAAGAGCACTACCGAAGGTCTGGAAACAAACAAGTGGGGTTGCATTGTTGCGGATGAGGAAACCGGACAAACTTCCATTCCGTATATATTCGCCGGAGGGGATGCCGTGACCGGTGCGGCAACCGTAATACTGGCCATGGGAGCGGGCAAGAAAGCCGCCGCCGCTATTGATAAATACCTGGACAAATGATACCATTGACAGTGTATTAACGAAGGGAGTTGTTGATATGATCAAACCTTTTGAAACCGTGCTTCCCGTAGGAAAATTATCAATAATCGGAATGCGCGGTTGTGAAGAAATAACAAAAAAAGTTGATTGGTATCTGAAACAAAGAGCCGGCTACAAGGATTCCGACCATACATTTATAACCGAAGCGATATGCCCCAGATTCGGAACGGGAGAAGCTAAAGGCGTCATACTGGAATCTATAAGAGGACACGACCTCTTCATAATCTGCGATGTTTTCAACTACGGTGTAACCTATGAAATGTACGGGATGCAGGTGCCTATGAGCCCCGATGATCATTATGCCGATTTAAAAAGAATTATAGCCGCAACCAACGGTAAGGCAAGAAGAATTACCGTCATAATGCCTATGCTTTATGAAGGCAGACAACACAAGAGAAAATACCGCGAATCGTTGGATTCCGCTATTTCTCTGCAGGAGCTTGTAGGCATGGGGGTGGAGAATATAATTACATTTGACGCTCACGATCCCAGAATTCAAAATGCAATCCCCCTGAACGGTTTCGAATCGGTTCCGGTTGCATATCAGATGATGAAAAAGCTTACTGCATCTTTCCCCGACATCATATTTGATAAAGAGCACACCTTGGTAATATCCCCCGATGAAGGCGGAATGAACAGGGCAATTCCCTTTGCAACCATGATTGGCTTAAATCTCGGTATGTTCTATAAAAGAAGAGATTTTTCCGTTGTGGAGCAAGGCAGAAACCCCATAATATCGCATGAGTTCCTCGGAGACAGTGTTGAAGGCAAAGATGTAATAGTTGTTGAAGACATTATCTCATCGGGCGAATCTGCATTGGACATCTTCTATCAGCTTACAAAAATGAAAGCAAAAAGAATATTTATGTGTTGCACTTTCGGTTTGTTCTGCAACGGTCTCGAAGCTTTTGACAAAGCTTATGAGGAAGGTGCGGTTACCGGAGTACTTACCACCAATCTTGTATACAGAAGTCCCGAATTACTTAAGAGACCCTGGTTCAAGGAAGTGGATATGTCCAAATACATGTCTTTCATAATAGATACCTTACATCATGACGCTTCCATGTCCAACCTTCTCAATCCGGTAGACAGAATAGACAAGCTGATGGAAAAGGTAAAAAGCAGACAACTGGAAGAAGGATTGATAAAATAAGCAACTATTCTTATATAAACTGTGCCAGATAGAACGGTAAATAAATTAAATTGCCGTTCTTTTTTAAATCTTGAGTGTGAATAACATATTTGGTGTTTATTCTGTTTGAGTATTTATTTGCAAACTCATCCATAGATCTGTGTGTTCTGTAATTTGATGACTTTACTTCAATCGGACTTACCTTATTATCTTTGGAAAGCAGGAAATCCACCTCAAAACTTCTTTTCTGAGTTTCGTCATAAAAAGTATAATAAAACAGCTTGTTTCCGTTGAAAGCCAAAGTTTGAGCAACAATGTTTTCATAAAGTACCCCCAGATTTTTTGACAACTTGTTGTTCAACAACTTCTCATAGATTATATTGTCCGTGAAATCCTTATCTTTGAACATGCATGTTACCATTAAGCCGGTATCCGCCATAAATAACCTGAAATGCTCCATACTTAAATTCGTTGTCATTCCTACGGACGGGTCGTTTGAGTGGTAAGAAATGAGAACCGTTTTAGAGGCAACCAGTTCGGCAATTTCCTCGGATATAGTAGCGGCTCTTTGATTCTTTAACACACTGGAAACCTGGTATCTGGAAGAGTGTCTGCTTAATTCCGAGGGTATTGAATCAAAAAGCATGGATATTTTTCCGCTTGAATCAATTTTATAAAAGTCTTCTTCATATAACTGAATAATATCTCTCTTAACCTCATCTACAAATTTGAAATTGTTTGTCTCTATATATGCTTTAACAGCTTGTGGCATACCTCCGACTAACATATACAATCTGAACTTTCTCATTAAAGCTCTGTTTTGATCTTGACCCGGTGAAATTTTCTCATTATAAAATTTTCTCAAAATGTTGTTTGTGGTATTGTCTCCGATTGCCCATAAAAACTCCTCAAAATCCATCGGAAACATTTCTATTTTTCTTTCCTCACTCGGTATAAGAATGTGCTCCACATTTTTCTTTATTGATATTAAAGAACCTGTTTCTATATAGTCATACCTGCCGTCTTCTACAAGTTTCTTTACAGCTTGTCTGGCTTTGGGACAAAACTGAACTTCATCAAATATTATCAATGAATTTCTTTCATGCAGGTCCTCTTTGAATTGCAGTTGCAGTTGCAAAAACAGATAATCCAAATCACTGATATCGTTAAATAATTCTTTTACTCCGGTCGGAGCAAAGGCAAAATCTATAAGTATATATGATTTGTACTCATTCTTTCCGAATTCCGTGACAATGGTAGACTTTCCTACACGTCTTGCTCCCTCTATCAGTAAAGCTGTTCTGCCTTTCGATGTTTCTTTCCACTCCAATAATTTATCGTATATCTTTCTTTTAAACATGATTTTCCTCTTTTTTCAACAATAATACCGTTGGCTAAACACATAATACTACAGATACGCATTATAAAACAAGCCTTTTTCTGCAAATACGCATTACAAAAATGTGAAATTTCAACAAATACGCATTAGAATAGTATCATGGCCTTAAACATCCAAGCGGTATCACATACACACCGTCATCTCTTTGATAAGCCATTTGAGTGTTTGTTAACAGCATAAGGAACGATGGTTTAGTAGCGGATATATTTGCTAATTTTATTAAATTAGCACTTGCTTTATCAGCTTCATTTTCTCCTAATTTAACTTCTATTCCTCCCCATCTTCCGTCATTCAACTCAACAATCAAATCCACTTCAAGTCCTGTTGAATCGTTGTAGTAATATACGGTTCCTCCGATTTCTTCCGCATAAACTCTGATATCTCTTGTTGCAATAGATTCAAATAAAAAACCGAATGTTTCAAAATCGTTTTTCAGTTTATCAGGAGACAAGCCTAAAGCGGCAACTGCTATGCTGGGGTCTACGAATTGTCTTTTGGTTCCTTTTCTCAGTCTTGTTGAACTTCTTATATTCTGCGACCAAGGCAAAACATCTTCTACTATATATAGCCTTTTTAAGGAGTTCATATATGTATCAAATGTTTTGGGATTTACAATAACTTCATAAATAGCGGAATTGGCTGCTAATGTAGAAATATTCCTTGCATAACTTTTAATAATTTTTCTAAATTTCTCTTTGTCCTTAGTAATTCCGTCAACTTCGTCTATGTCTCTTTTGATAATACTTTCAAGTAAATCTTTAGGAATTTCCAATTGTAAGTCTTTGTTTAAGTCCAGGCTTCCGGGCCAACCGCCTCTGCAAATACAGTGTGCTATATTATCAATTGTAATATTTGACTTAACCGGGACTAATGGCGGTTGTGAAAACAATTCTTTTAAAGAAATAAGTCCGTTAGATTCTCCGGTTTCATATAAACTCATAGGACGCATGTAAACCGAGTTAATCCTTCCCGTTCCCGTATGTGAAGTTGTTATGTTTTGTTTTTTGGTGGATCCCGTCAGAAGGTAGGCACCTTTATGATTATTTTCATCAATATCAAGACGAATAAAGTCCCAAATTTCCGGAACTTCCTGCCATTCATCAAACAATATAGGTTTTTCACCCTTTAAAACCTCATCTTTTGATATGGTAGCCAAAATTTGATATTGTTTTTTAATCAACGGGTCATGCAGTTTTATAACAGTATTGGAAAAAATACCGGCTGTTGTAGATTTCCCTGCCCATTTTGCTCCTTCAATAATGACGCCGCCGCTATAGGACATTTTTCTCTCAATTTGAGATTCAATCAGTCTTTTTCTGTAATTTATAGTGTTCATCAGACCACCTCATAACTACATTATAATGCCCTATTACCAAAAAATCAACCATTCTATTACCAAAAAATAATGCATTCTATTACCAAAAATTCTTATATTCTTCCTATATCTGTACTTTGTTATAATCAATTAAATCAATTTATAGCTAACTTTCTGACTTTTACAATGCAATCCTTTACCTTTTGTCAAATTCAATAATGGGCTTGTTTATAGACACAAGATTTTTGTTTCTCTTTCTCTATATGCTGACACTTAAACCGGGAATTGTTTCTTTACCGGACTAAAGAACCTTGCTCAGTCTTTCCACCGCTTCTATAGTGTTCTCTCTGCTTCCGAAGGATGTCAGTCTGAAATATCCTTCCCCGTTGTGGCCGAATCCGCTGCCGGGCGTTCCGACAACACATGTTTCATTTAGCAACAAGTCGAAGAATTCCCAGGACTTCAAATTATTAGGGCAACTCATCCATATATACGGGGAGTTGTTTCCGCCTGTGTGATATATACCTTTTTCCGTAAGAAGAGCGGAAATAAGTTTTGCATTGTCCAGATAGTATCTGATGTTATCTTTGCACTGCTTCATTCCTTCTTCTGTAAATACAGCTTCAGCACCTCTTTGTATGATATAGGATACTCCGTTAAGCTTAGTACTCTGTCTCCTTACCCACATGTCGCGTAAGGAAAAACCTTCCAGTATTAATTCTTTCTTTATTACCGTATAAGCACATCTTGTACCGGTAAATCCCGCAAGCTTGGAAAAACTGCAGAACTCTATGGCGCACTTTTCCGCTCCTTCAATCTCAAATATACTTCTCGGCAATTTATCATCGGTTATGAATGCTTCGTATGCCGCATCAAAAAGTATTACGGAATTATGCTTCAAGGCATACTCCACCCATTTCTCCAGCTGTGCTTTGGAATATACGCTTCCGCAAGGATTGTTGGGTGAACACAGATATATCATATCGGCATGTCTTTTGTCCGGCATGGCAAGAAAATGATTTTCTTTGTTTGCATCGGCAAATATAATTTTCCTGCCGTCCATTACGTTGGTATCCATATACACCGGATATACAGGATCGGGTATCATGACTATATTGTCTCGTGAGAAAATCTCCGTTATATTACCCAAATCGCTTTTTGCACCGTCCGATACGAATATCTCGCTTATATCAACATTTACATTTCTTTTCTTGTAATGTTCGGAAATCTTTTCCCGCAAAAAGTCATAACCCTGGTCGGGAGCATATCCTCTGAAAGTTTCCGCTTTACCCATTTCCTCGGATGCCGCCTTCAAAGCTTCCACTACTTTTTTTGCCAAAGGTAATGTTACATCGCCTATTCCCAGGCTAATAACTTTCCTGTCCGGATGCGCCTTCTTATATGCCGCAACTTTTGTTGCTATATCTCTGAAAAGATAACTCTGTTTAAGATTGCCGTAGTTTACATTCGGTTTTGCCATATTTCTTCTCCTTTTCAATGTTATATGCTAATTTCGGTATCAAACACATGCACGGCTTCGCCTTTCATAATAACTCTGCCGTCATATAAATATGTTATCTTCAATGTTCCGCCTCTCAATATGACGGACACTTCGCTGTGCCTTTCGCATATACCGTTAAGTACGGCAGCAACCACCGTTGCACATGCTCCCGTTCCGCAGGCCATAGTCTCTCCCGAACCTCTTTCATAGACTCTCATTTTTAAGGTGCTCCTGTCTATGATTTCCACAAACTCGGTATTTATCCTGTCGGGAAAATACGAATGCCTTTCAAAATCCGGACCTATATTATCCAAATCCAGTCTGTCCAGAGACTGCATAAGATTGCTTTTATTATCTTTGTCATTCATAAATATGACGCAGTGAGGATTTCCCATGGATACACAGGTCACATTATACTTTTTCCCATCTACGACAAGAGGTTTGTTTATATATGTTTCGTCCCTGTTTGAGTTGTCATAAACCATAGGTATTTCTTTACGTTTCAGATAAGCAATACCCATATCCACTTCCACCGAATCTATTTTTCCTTTTTTGTCGGGAAACAGTTTTAAGTGTTTTATTCCGCTTTTTGTCTCGATGTTCAACTTTAACTTATCGGTAAGTCTGTTGTCATACACATATTTTGCTACGCATCTTATGGCATTTCCGCACATGGCACCTTCCGAACCGTCCGAGTTGAACATCCTCATATAAAAGTGTGCAACCTTTGAAGGTTGTATTAGAACCAGTCCGTCGGATCCTATCCCTTTATGCCTGTCGCTGAGTTTAATCGCCAAAGAAGAAGGGTTGTCAATCTTACATTCCATACAATTCACATATATGTAGTCGTTTCCCGCTCCGTGCATTTTTGTAAATTTCATAATATTCCATCCTTTGTTTAATTATATATAAAAATGCAGGTTTGGTAAATATTTATTCTTCTACCGGATAAATCCGTTTGTTTTTCCAGCCTTGCTATATGCTATTTGTTTTTGCAAAAACATATGATATAATAACATATGATGTTAGAATATCATAAATATGTGAGGTAGTTATGTATATAAAACGACACATAGAATTTGCTGTTTCGGAGCGGGCAAGGGAAAAGGGAGCTGTCATAGTTACCGGAGCACGACAGGTCGGCAAGACTACATTAATTGAAAATATTAAACCCGATATATCGCGAGTTACTTTTGATGATATAACCGTTCGGCATCGTGTAAAGAAGGATCCTGCTGCATTTTTGCAGCTAAATCCGCCACCTCTTTTTATTGATGAAGTACAATATGTCCCGGAAATTTTCCATTACATAAAAATTTCTTTAGACCGAAGTCGTAATAAAGGAGATTTTTATCTTACCGGTTCACAAAGTTTTGAACTTATGAAGAATGTCAGTGAGAGCTTAGCCGGTCGTGCGGGAATATTAAATCTGATGGGGCTTTCGTTACGGGAAATGAGAAATGAAAACTGGAATGAACCCTTCATCCCTACTACCGACTATCTAATGAGACGTAAGGCTGCAAAAATAGACTTGAATATAAATGAAGTTTGGAAAATTATTCATCGCGGCTGTATGCCCGAGTTATTTAAGGAACAAAGTTATAACTGGCAAAACTTCTATTCCGACTATATTAAGACGTATATAGAAAGAGATGTTCGAAATCTCACACAGGTAGCTGATGAATCGGATTTTATGAAATTTATGACTGTTTGTGCCGCCATGACCGGTAGCCTGTTAAATATAGCTTCCCTTGCAAAAGAAGTGGGAATCAGTCAGCCGACAGCGAAGCGTTGGCTTTCTATATTGAAAACGAGCAATATTGTTTATTTATTAAAACCTTACTCAAACAATGCAATCAAACGAGCAATAAGAACACCCAAACTTTACTTTTTGGATACAGGCCTTGCAGCATATTTGACCCGCTGGCTTACACCTGAGACTCTTTCTACAGGTGCAATGAACGGACATTTCTTTGAGACTTTTGTTGTTTCGGAGTTGATTAAAAGTTACGCAAACAGAGGTATGGACGAGTATTTCTATTTTCTTCGTGACAGTAACGGTAGAGAAATTGATCTTCTTATCTTCCAGGATAATACACTATTCCCTATTGAAATCAAGAAACATACAAATCCTTCTTATAGGGATATAGCAAGTTTTGACATGCTGAAATCCGTAAAAAATATAACTATAGGGGAGGGCGGTGTAATATGCCCTTCACAGGATTTGCTACCGCTTAAGGATAATCACAAAATCATACCTCTGTGGGCTGTATAATTTAATAGAATTTAACAATCTTATTACCCGTGAAACATGTTTCTCTCTTAATATTTAACCCTAAACAGGCTATAATAAAAAGAGGAGGCTTTATGAAGATTCTTTTAGAACTGTATTGGGTTTTTTTCAAAGTCGGGATGTTCGCTTTCGGCGGCGGCTATACGATGCTGCCTCTTCTTCAAAAAGAGATTGTGGAAAAAAAGAAGTGGCTCACCTCCGAGGAAATCATTGATTACTATACCCTTAGCCAGTGCTCGCCGGGCATTATCGCCGTCAATGTTTCCACATATATAGGTTTCAAAAAGAAGCGTTATCTCGGAGGCATAGTCAGCGCCTTGGGTGTTGCAACTCCTTCAATTATAATTATAACGGTAATAGCGGCGGTTATAACAAATTTTCTGCATATAAAAGAAGTCTCTTATGCCTTTGCGGGAATCAGGGTAGCCGTTGCGGCACTTGTTATAGTTACAATAGTGGACATGTATAAAAAATCGGTTGTGGACTGGCTTTGCATCATACTTTACATCACTTCCTTCCTTTTGTCGGTACTTACTTCGATATCACCCGTATTCATAGTACTGGGCGCCGGCATTACCGGACTGGTTCTGGGAACAAGAATGCGGGAAAGAAAAGGAGATAAGAATGATATATCTTGAGCTGTTCTGGGAATTTTTCAAGACCGGCCTTTTCTCCGTAGGAGGAGGTCTTGCAACAATACCTTTCCTTTATGATATCGGAAGGAGATATGACTGGCTGGACACATCCATAATCCCCGATATGATAGCTATATCCGAGTCCACTCCGGGTCCCATAGGAATAAACATGGCAACTTATACGGGCTACACCGCTGCCGGCATTTTAGGTGCATTGATTGCTTCCATAGGGGTAATTCTTCCTTCCGTCATTATTGTCCTTCTGATTTCGAGGTTTTTGGTTTCTTTCAGTCAGGACAAAAGAGTCCTCAATACCATGTACGGATTACGACCCGCTTCATTGGGACTTATATCGGCGGCAGCTTTTACGCTTCTCAATGTTTCGGTCATAACATATGATGCTTTTGTTGAATCCGGGAATATTCTTGATATAATCAATATAAAGGCCCTGGTATTGTTTGTTTGTTTACTGGTAATTAGACTGTTTTTCAGAAAAATCCACCCTATACTGTTTATAGTCTTTGCCGGAGTAATCGGGGTAATATTTAAGTTTTAAGGGGGACTTATGACTGACATTCTCAGAATACTCTTTTCCGCCATTGCACCTGTTGCAGTACTTATCATACTGCATCTGGTAATTGACAGACATGACAGAGAGCCTGCAAAACTGTTAATCTTACAGTTTGTTGCGGGATGTCTTACAAGTATTCCCGCAATATTTATTGAAAACTTCCTGGAAGGGCTGAACATCTTCTCCGGAACCATTCTGGGGGTAGCATATACCTCTTACATAGTTGCGGGACTTACGGAGGAATCGCTTAAAAGAGCATCCGTGTATCTTGTTTCCTACCACAAGCCCGCCTACAATGAAAAACTGGACGGAATCATATACTGTTGTTTTGCATCTTTGGGATTTGCAGCGGTGGAAAATATTTTATATATAGTGAATTTCCAGGCGGAAAATCCTTCGATAGCCCTTTACAGAGGAATTTTCTCCGTTCCGGGGCACATGCTTTTTGCGGTTACAATGGGATATTACATATCGTTATCCAAATTTGCTCCGACATATGCTCTCATGAGAAGTTACAGAGTAAAGTCATTATTGTACCCCGTTCTGCTTCACGGTACATTCAACTTCATACTTTCGTTGAACATTCACTGGCTTATAGCATTTGTTCCTTTTGTAATATTCTTATGGATATTTAATATTAAAAAATTGCGTTCTTTCTCAAAAGAAAGTCGTTATTACAAAAACTTATACGACAACAATAACCCCGGTAACACAAGTATTTAGCTTATTTTTGCGCGAAAAAAAGCATCAGACATTTGATGCTTTCTTTATATTTATTCAGATTCTTCTACTTTTTAACGGATACAACGAACTTAACTACTTCTTCGCTTCCTGCCAATTCCACAAAGTTTTCATCCGGAGCATTGTATTGAACTATAAAAAGTTCATATCCGTCTTCAATAATGCCTTCCCACCAGTGGATGCATTCGCTCTTCTTCATCTTGGCCTTCCTGATAAATTTGGGTAATTCATCAAGATTGTCGCATCTTCTTACTATCGTTGCGAAAATTTCCGCATATTTGGAATTTTCAACCGGCATCTTATACTTGCCTGCAGCTATATCAGCCAACGTTTTATCTAAATCCTTTACTGCCAATACATATAGTTCTTTTTTTCTTGCCATGTATAGATCCTCCTATTACTGTCAATCTTAACTAATTATATCTATTTTAGCCAAATATGTCCATAAAAATATTCCATAAATTTAGGTGCTTCTATTTGTATGATTTATACAGTTAGTTGCATTTTGAGTATCCGCAGTTCCTGCAAATCATGCATCCTCCGTCACTTTCCAGCGGAGCTTTGCATTCGGGACAAAGTCTGCTCTCAAAACTCTTTTCATTCTTATCCGCAGAATTCTTTGTTTCTCCGTAATGCAGATAGGGAACGGTCCTCTTTACTTCCTCCTTAAGCCCGCCGTTCATCTTGGCAACTTTTTCTATCATCCTGCCTATCGCATCCGGACAGGACAATATTCCCAAATCCTTCTGTCTTATGGTTGATGGACATCTGATGCCTTTAAGCTGGTCAATAATTGCTGCGGTATCTATACCCGATCTCAACGCAATGGAAACCAGCCTTGCAACCGCTTCCGACTGTGAAGGACATCCTCCCGCTCTCCCGGTATTGGTGAATATCTCGCATATTTCCCCGTTCTCATCATAGTTCACTGTTATGTACAGATTTCCGCAACCCGTCCGGAATTTTTCCGTCAATCCCGTGGTAATTCTCGGTCGTTGCTTAGGTATCAATACCGTACCCGGCTGAACCGCCTCTTTATGTTGTTGTTTCGGTATGTTCAGTACCTGTGCGGCTCTGCTTCCGTCTCTGTATAAAGTGACTCCTTTGCATCCCAACGCATATGCCTGCATAAATACTTCCCTTACATCGTCCAATGTCGCTTCATTGCGTAAATTAACCGTTTTGGAAACCGCATTGTCCACATGCTCCTGAAAAATCGCCTGCATACGTATATGCCATGAAGGATCTATGTCATGGCTTGTAACAAAAACTTCCTTAACATCCTCCGGAACATCCGTCATACGGCTGACCGAGCCTTTTTTTGCAATATCTCTCATCAGCTCTTCGGAATAGAAACCTCTTTTTCTTGCCACTTCTTCAAATACGGGATTGATTTCCACCATTTCGGTATTGTCCATTATATTGCGTATGTATGAAATGGCAAAAACAGGTTCAATTCCGCTGGATACGCCTGCTATTATGCTTAGAGTACCGGTAGGAGCTATTGTGGTGGTTGTGGCATTTCTCACCTTTATATCCTGCGCGGGATAGACGCTTTTATCATATGCCGGGAATACTCCCTTAATCTCCGCAAGACTCATTGAGGCCTTTTTGGATTGCTCGTTTATGAACTTCATTACCTCATATCCCAGTTCCAATGCCTGCTCACTGTTGTACGGAATCCCCATTGTATACAGGCTGTCCGCCCATCCCATAACACCTAATCCTATCTTCCTGGTGGCCTTTGTATTCTTTGCTATTTTCTCATTCGGATAAATATTTACATCAATTACATTGTCCAGAAAATGCACGGCTTTTATTACACATCTTTCCAGTTTTTCATAGTCAAAACCGCTCTTATCTTCTTTAATCATTGTTAACAGATTAATAGAACCCAAATTGCATGATTCGTACGGAAGCAACGGTTGTTCTCCGCAGGGATTGGTGCTTTCTATTTCTCCCAATTCCGGTACGGTGTTTTTCTTGTTTATTCTGTCCAGAAAAACTATTCCCGGTTCCCCGTTCAACCATGCATGCTCCACTATCATGTCGAAAATGTCTTTGGCTCTCTCCATTCCTACCGTTTTCTTTGTCGAAGGATCAATAAGCTCGTACATATTGTCATGTTCCACCGCCTGCATAAACTGTTCGGTCAAGCCCACACTTATATTAAAGTTATTTAATTCGGTGCTGTTGGCTTTGCAGGTTATAAATTCCCTTATATCGGGGTGGTCCACTCTGAGAATACCCATATTGGCTCCCCTTCTTGTTCCTCCCTGCTTGACCGCTTCGGTTGCGATATTAAACACTTTCATGAAACTGATCGGACCGGAAGCTATTCCTCCGGTGGTGCTGACGGCAGCCCCTTTTTGCCGGATTCTGGAAAAACAGAAACCGGTTCCTCCGCCGCTTTTATGTATTAAAGCCGCATTCTTTACCGTTTCAAATATGGCATCCATGGAGTCTTCGATGGGTAGCACAAAACAGGCCGACAATTGGCCTAACGGTCTTCCCGCATTCATCAATGTGGGTGAATTGGGTAAAAACTCCAGATTTATCATCATATCATAGAAATCTTTTTCGGTTTTCTCTATATCTTCTTTACCCAGGTAATCGGAGTCGGCGGATGCTATCGTCTTTGCCACCCTCTTGAACATATCATCATAAGATTCTATGACATTACCTTCCGAATCCTTTTTAAGATACCTTTTCTCCAGTACTTTTTTTGCATTCTCCGTAAGCATGACTATTCCTCTGTAAACTATATTTTGTGTTACCAATACATATGGTGTGCTATATATTGTATCATCGTGCGTTTCTCTGTCAACGAATTTGACGGAATTCTTTTGTAAATTTTTTTTCGCTCTTTTCGCATGTTCATAGTATTTTACTATTTATATGATATAATTTATCTGCAAGCAGAAAGAGGGAAAACTATGGAAGTAAGACATAAATCAGCCATACCGATATATATTGCCGGTGCAGTATGGGTGCTGTATAGCATAATTTTCCCTATGCATAAACTTATTCATCTGGTAATCGCAACCGTACTGTTTATAGTCACCTTTTTCTTAAGCAGGAGATTTTTCCCGGACAGGATTGAGATGGTGGAAGAGCCTATAAAATATACCGGCGCAAAGGATGCGGACCTGGCTATCGCAGAAGGAAACAGATACATTGAGGAGATGAGAAAAGCCAATATCCGTATACAAAACGCTGTAGTGTCGGAAAAGATTGACATACTCAGCGATGTTATAAAAAAGATATTCGCATATATCACGGAGAAACCGGAGAAGGTCAAGGATATACGCAGACTTATCACATATTTTCTGCCTACCACGGTTAAACTTCTGAATGCTTATGCAAGAGCGGAAGAACAGAACAATCACGGAGAGAATATAACGCAGGTAAAAACCGATATTGAGGGGGCAATGGACGGAATTATACATTCCTTCCGTAAGTACCTTGATAATCTGTATGCCGACGAGGCTATGGACATAGACGCTGAAATAACTGTCTTTGACAGTATGTTGCAAGCGGAAAATTTAAAATAGATGAAAGGATAACAGCAATGAACGAAATTACACTAACAGAGAAAGACAGAGAACTTGCACTTTCATACGGAGAGAAGCTGGATATTAAAAGCAGCGCTTCCATTCTTCAATACGGCGCCGATGCGCAAAGAAAGATAACAACCTTCTCGGATGCCACATTGGAAAAGATACGTTCCAAGGAACTGGGAGAGATAGGGGATATGATAGGCAATCTCATGGCACAGCTTAAGGACTTTACCGCAGACCGGGAATCGGGAAACTTCTTGGAGAGACTCTTCAGAAAAACAAAAAGGTACATTGACGTACTGAAAGCACGTTACACCAAAGTCGAAGCAAATGTAAACAAGATTGTGGCTGTAATGGAAGATCATCAGGTAGTGCTGATGAAAGATATTACAATGCTGGACAAGATGTATGAAATGAATCTGGATTACATTAAAGAACTCGCTTTGTATATAGAAGGCGGCAGAGCCAAGCATAAAGAACTTAAAGAGACAAAGCTTGTGGAGCTGAGAAAAAAAGCTAAAGAAACCAATCTTCCCGAAGACGCTCAGGCGGCAAATGACTTTGCCAATATGTTAGACAGAGTGGAAAAGAAGATATATGACCTGGAGATAACAAGAAATATTGCCGTTCAGATGGCTCCGCAGATAAGGCTGATACAGAACAATAACACTCTTCTGACGGAAAAGATACAAACCACCCTTATAAACACCATTCCTCTTTGGAAAAACCGCATGGTACTTACATTAAGCATCACACATTCGCAGAATGCCATGAAAGCTCAGCGTGCCGTTACCGACATGACAAACGAACTGCTTCTCAAGAATGCGGAAATGCTGAAACAGAGCAGTGTGGATATTGCCAAGGAATCGGAAAGAGGCATTGTGGATATAGAAACACTGAAAGCCACCAATGAAAGCCTCATTACCACTCTTGAGGAGATTCTCCGTATTCAGGAAGAAGGAAAGGCAAAGAGGAAAGAGGCTGAAAAAGAACTTGACAGGATTGAGGAACAGCTCAAGAGCAAATTGCTTGAGTTTAAGAACTGATGAAATTTAAGGAAAACAGAGCATTAGCCCGGATATTGGTAGTAATTGCAGTAATCGCTTCTGTGCTTATAAGCGGGCATGTATCTCTTTCTTCGCAAAGAAGAGCGGTTATGAACTCTTTTTACGACACAATGGATGCCGATCTGAACACCAAGTCGGCTTATGCGGATAATCTGTCCGGAGTGGCATCAAGATACCTTGACCGCAACAGCGAATACATAACAAATATGGCACAGGCCAGAGACCTGCTGTTAGAGGCAAAGACACCTGCGGAAAAATATGCGGCATCGGTAAAAATAACCAATGCCGCAGCGGCTCTTTATGATGTATTAGGCACAATGAGTCTCAATGAAACCGATGAGCGGTTAAGACGAAGCAATTATGCCGATATAGTGGCCGTGGATGATATCTTAAAGAGAACATCGTTCAATCAGGATGTTGATAAATTTAACAGTCAATTGGCCCTGTTTCCGGCTAATGTTATTGCCTCAATAACCGGCATTGACAAAGCGGAATATTTCCGATGAACTTTTATACTGTTTTCCCGTTATATTAATATGAAGAAACTTGCGATATTCATTACATTAATATTGATTCTGACCTGTAATGCGGTATTTGCCGCAGATATTCCTGCGCCTACTTCCGATTTCTATGTCAATGATACCGCCAATGTGTTATCCGAGAAGACCAAGAAAACAATAATAGATAAAAATCTTGCACTCTACGAAAAGACGGGAGCTCAGATTGTTGTTGTTACGGTAGAATATACTCATACAGCATCCATTGCCGATTACGCATACGAGCTTTTCAATGAATATAAAATAGGTTCCGCCGAAAAAAACAACGGTCTGCTGTTGCTTCTTTCCATAGGAGATGATGACTATTATGTTCTGCAAGGGGAAGGCTTGGAGAGAACGCTGTCCAGCGGTACTATCTCTTATCTGCTGTACGAACATCTGGAACCGTATTTTGCCAAGCAACAATATGATGAGGGAGTTTTAAACATTTTCAATGTATTATACAAAGAGATGTTGGCAATTCACGATACAACCATAGAATATGAGGACGTATATCCGCCGCAAGACAATTATTACTATCCTGATGATTACTTTGAGCAGGAGGATTCTTCCTTCTCCGTTTTCGGTTTCTTTGCAACTATTTTTGCTATTATGAGGGTTATCTTCTTCTTCATGGTTATTTTCGGAGTGCTTTCCGCAATATTCGGAAGAAGAAAAAGTACAAGGCGATCCGATGTTGCCCGTAATATACTGCCGATTATAAGCACTTTAGGCTATATGAATACACTGAAAAATATGAACAACACAAGTAACTATTCTTCCTTCAACAATAACAGCAGCACCGTCAACAGAAGTAGTTACTCTTCAGGCAGAAGTTCCTACTCGGGAGGAGGGTCTTCTTTCGGCAGCAGTTCTTCTTCCTCCAGAAGTTCCTTTTCTTCCGGCGGCAGATCGGGCGGTTTCAGCAGCGGCGGAGGCGGTTCGTCCAGAGGAGGAGGAGCAGGAAGAGGTGGCAGATAGCCGCCTTATTATTTCCTCCGTATAAAAACTTTACTTATTATAAAATATTGACCTTGATTCTTATTCTTCGGTTGCACCGGAGTCCTTTTTCTTTTTGTTCTTAAATATTTTTGATAAGAGCAATATTGCCAGGTATATAATTGTAAGTGCTATAAAAACACCTAACATTCCGAAAAGAACCACACGAGGTGTCTTTAAAAAATTATCTATATCAAAATGTATATTCATTTTCCGCCTCCGTTATATCAGTTTTTCCACCAGGGCAATCATTACGCCGCCGGCAACTACCGATGCAATCTGACCGGCTACGTTGGCTCCGGCCGCATGCATTAATAAGAAATTTGTAGGATCTTCTTTTAATCCCATTTTATGTACCACCCTGGAGGACATGGGGAATGCCGATATTCCCGCCGCACCTACCATAGGATTTATTTTCTTCTTGACAAACAGATTCAGAAGTTTGGCAAACAGCACTCCGCCTATCGTATCAAATACGAATGCCACAAGTCCTAAAAGAATGATAACCAGAGTGTCTACCTTTACGAAAAGATCATATCTCATCTTGGAAGCTATGGTTATTCCCAACAGTATGGTTACGAGATTGGCAAGTTCCTTCTGCGCCGATTCGGATAATATTCTCAAGACCTTGCACTCTCTTAACAGATTACCGAACATTAAGAATCCTACCAGTGCTACCGATCTCGGTGCCAGAATACCTACTATCATTGTGGTTACTATAGGAAACAGTATTCTTACCGTTGCGGATACTTCCTTCTGCTCGTAAGGCATCCTTATAAGTCGCTCCTTTTTGGTTGTGAAAAGGCGAATAACGGGAGGCTGTATTATAGGAACCAATGCCATATACGAATACGCCGCCACTATAATCGCTCCTATGTAGTTGCTGTTAAAGTAGTTAGCAACAAATATGGATGTGGGACCGTCAGCAGCTCCGATAATGCCTATTGATGCGGCATCTTTCAGATCAAATCCCAGCAAAGCAGCCAAGGCAAATGTAAAGAATATACCGAACTGTGCAGCCGCACCGAACAGCAACATTTTAGGATTGGATAAAAGCGGTCCGAAATCTATCATTGCTCCTATTCCGATAAACAGAAGCAACGGAAACAACTCGTTAGCTATTCCCGCATTGAAAAGGACATCCAAAACGCCTTCTTCCGTTTTACCGTTGATAACCTGCGTTATCGCTCCCGATGTGGGAAGATTGGCAAGAATTGCCCCGAACCCCATAGGCAGAAGCAGTGTGGGTTCCATGTCTTTGGCTATAGCCAGCCAAATCAAAACCCCTCCTATCACCCACATGAGGACCATCTCCCATCTTATCTCCAGTACATTAGAAAAAATATCAGCCATGATTATCTCTTCCCCCGATTTTTACAGGATTAAGCACCTGTTCATCTTTAGTATATATAATACTTTTTTCCTGCCGCTTGCGTCAAGTGATTAGTTGCATTAAACCGTTTGTATATATATACTTTACTGGGAAAGGAATTGTAAAAATGAATATAGAAAACATATTATCCAAAGTGGACCATACTCTTCTTAAACAGACGGCTAAGTGGGAAGATATTAAAACGATTTGTGAAGATGCGATTAAATATAATTGTGCGTCGGCCTGTATTCCTCCGTACTTTGTTAAGCAGGCAAAAGATTGTTTTAAGAATAACCTTAAAATCTGTACGGTTATAGGTTTTCCCAACGGATACAGCACCACGGCAACCAAGTGTTTTGAAACTGCACGGGCTGTAAGCGACGGAGCTGACGAAATAGATATGGTTCTCAACATAAACATGCTCAAAGACAAGCTTTACGATGAAATACTGACCGAAATTAATCAGGTTAAAAAAGCCTGTTCGGGAAAACTTCTTAAAGTTATAATCGAAACCTGTCTTCTGACCGAAGAGGAAAAGATAAAGATGTGCGAAATAATATCAAAAAGCGACGCCGACTATATAAAGACATCAACGGGCTTTTCCACAGCAGGCGCCACGAGAGAAGACATTATGCTTTTTAAGGAACATATTAAAAACGGCAAGCTCATAAAAGCCGCCGGAGGCATAAGGTCTTTAAACGATGCAAATGATTTTATCAGTCTCGGCTCTTCCCGACTGGGCACATCAAGTATAGTAAGAATTGTTAAGGATGAGGAAAATACAAGTTATTGAAATGTTAAAGAAATGTGTCAAGAATGTGAACTTTTTGCTTTTTCCCCCTTGTTTATAAACTATAAATCTGATAGTATTTATATGTGAATTTCATTATATCAAAAAAGGAGTATAATTATGAAAAAACTATTTAGTATCGTATTGGTAGTGGTGCTTTTGCTTTCTATGCTGTCCTTAGCAGGCTGCCAAGCTAAAACCTATGAGCTGGCAATGATTACCGACATAGGAGACATTGACGACAAGTCCTTTAACCAGGGAACATGGGAAGGATTGAGGGACTATGCGGTAGAGCATAAAATTACGCATAAGTATTACAAGCCCACCGAAGCTTCCACCGATGCATATATTGCGGCTATTGATCTTGCAGTATCATCCGGAGCTAAAGTTGTCGTAACACCGGGATTCCTTTTCGAAGAAGCTATATACATAGCTCAAGATAAATATCCGGAAATAATGTTTATTCTTCTTGACGGAGTACCGCATGATGCAAATTACGAGAACTTCAAAACCGGTCCCAATGTTTTCCCTGTTGTATATGCGGAAGAGCATTGCGGTTACCTTGCAGGCTATGCTGCTGTAGTAGACGGATACAGAAACTTGGGTTATCAGGGCGGAATGGCCGTTCCGGCAGTTTGCAGATATGGATTCGGATATGTACAGGGTGCTAATGATGCAGCCAGAGATTTGGGCCTTGCAAAAGGATCAATTAAAATAATGTACAACTATTCCGGAGACTTTGCCGATACACCGGCATCACAGACAAGAGCTGCAGGCTGGTATCAGGCAGGAACCGAAGTTATCTTCGCAGCAGGCGGAAAAGTAGGAAACTCCGTTATGTCGGCAGCGGAAGCAGCCAATAAAGCGGTTATAGGTGTTGACGTTGACCAATCGGCGGAATCGCCTACGGTTATCTCTTCGGCAATGAAGGGATTGGCAACAATGGTTCAGTACGGATTAAAAGGGTTCTATGCAGGAAAGTTCCCGGGCGGAGAAGCCGTAACGGTCGGTGCAGAATCCAATGCTGTAAGCCTGGCACCGTTCTCAACTTCAAAATGGAAAACATTCTCACAGGCCGATTATGACGCATTATTTGCAAAATTGGCTAACGGAACTATAGTTCCGGAAAAAGATCTCGACAGAACAAATCCCACGGAACTCAAACTCGATTATGTTAAATTAACTTTTGTAGAGTAAGAGTAAAACAATAAAGAAACAAAAACTGCCGTATAAAAGCGGCAGTTTTTTATCTTGTAATACTATATATTTCTGTTTTTTCACTTTAGCGGTTATTCCGTATTTATTATTCTTTTCAAATATTATATAATAAAGTAAGTTAAAAACACTTAAAGCCAAGGAGCAAATTTATGGATTACATCATCGAGATGTTAAATATCAGGAAGGAATTTCCCGGAATTGTCGCTAACGATGATATCACTCTCCGAATTAAGAAAACGGAAATACATGCACTTTTGGGTGAAAACGGAGCAGGAAAAAGCACTCTTATGAGCATACTTTTCGGTCTTTACAAACCGGAGGCGGGTGTCATAAAGTTAAGAGGCAAGGAAATTAATATTTCCGATCCGAAAACGGCAAGTCATCTGGGCATAGGAATGGTCCATCAGCACTTCAAGTTGGTGGAAGATTTTACGGTATTGGAAAATATAATACTGGGTGCGGAAACGGTAAAAAACGGCTTTCTTAAAATGGATGAAGCAAAAAAGAAAGTAATGGAACTGAGCAACCGTTACAAGCTGTATATAGATCCCGATGCAAAAGTGTCTAACATTACCGTAGGTATGCAACAGCGGGTGGAAATACTTAAAATGTTGTATAGAGAGAATGAAATACTCATCTTTGACGAACCTACGGCGGTTCTTACTCCCCAGGAGATTGATGAGTTGATGGATATAATGAAAGAGCTGTCCAAAGAAGGAAAGTCTTTGATATTCATCACTCACAAGTTGGAGGAAATTAAGAAAGTTGCCGACAGAGTTACAGTTTTAAGAAGAGGAAAATGCATCGGTACCTATAACGTAGAAGATGTCACAAAAGAATCGTTGAGTGAAATGATGGTCGGAAGAAAGGTACAGTTTACGGTGGACAAAAAAGATATTACTCCCGGTGAAACCATTTTTGAAGTTAAAAACCTTTCCATGAAGACTAAAGGTTCCACAAAGAATACTCTTAATAAAATATCTTTTAAGGTAAGAAAAAATGAAATTGTCTGCATAGCGGGAATAGACGGTAACGGACAAAGCGAACTGGTTTATGCACTTACGGGTATAAGACATTTTGATGAGGGACAGATACTTGTCCACGGTGAGGATTGGACCAAGAAGAGTATACGATACAGAAATTCCCACGGAATGAGCCATATCCCCGAAGACCGGCATAAATACGGACTTATACTGGAATACAGTATGGCATATAACCTTATACTTCAGACTTATTTCACCGACAGATTTCAAAAAAGAGGTTTTCTCAAGAATGACAGTATACATGAATATGCCGACGGTTTGATTAAAAAGTACGACATCCGAAGCGGACAAGGTGCACAGACCGTTACCAGGTCCATGTCGGGAGGTAATCAGCAGAAAGTAATATTAGCCAGAGAAATAGACAAAGACCCTTCCATAATGATAGCTGTCCAACCGGCAAGGGGTTTAGATGTCGGAGCGACGGAATTCATACACAAGAAATTGGTAGAGCAAAGAGAGAGCGGAAAAGCGGTTTTACTTATTTCGCTGGAACTGGAAGAAATAATGAATTTAAGTGACAGAATTCTTGTTATATACGAAGGAGAGTTGGTAGGCGATCTTGATCCCAAAAAGACCACTATACAGGAGTTGGGCCTGTATATGGCAGGAGCAAAGAGAGATGAGGTGAAAGCATGAGTAACCGCAATTCCATGAATCAGTTTTTTGACAGATTAAGCAGAAAAAAAGGGACGGGAAGCTTTATTTCCTCTTTAGTAGCTATAGGAATAGGCCTTATAATAGGCCTTATAATCCTTCTCATATCCAATCCCCGGGAAGCCTTTGCAGGATTTTTTACCATGCTTATCGGAGGTTTTAACGACGGGACAAGAAGCTTCGGAAACGTATTCTATATAGCCACACCTATCATAATGACGGGGCTGGCGGTGGGATTCGCATTCAAGACCGGCCTTTTCAATATAGGAGCAAGCGGTCAGTTTATCGTAGGGGCATATGTTGCGGTACTTATCGGAGTAAAACTTCCTCAGCTGGGAGGCTTCCAGTGGGTTTTGGGCATATTGGCCGCCATGGCTATAGGAACGATATGGGAAGCTGTACCGGGACTTTTAAAGGCTTATCTCAATGTTCACGAAGTAATAGCCTCCATTATGATGAACTACATAGGCATGTTTATGGTTAACTACCTTATAAAACAAACTGTGCTCAATGTATATACCAACAGATCGCTTGCCGTGGCACCGACCGCAAATATACCCAAGATGGGTCTTACGGCAATATTTCCCGGTTCCAGTATTAACGGGGGATTTCTTATAGCGATATTGTTTGTAATTCTCATGTATATAATTCTGGAAAAGACCACCTTCGGATATGAGCTGAAAGCCTGCGGGCACAACAGATTCGCAGCTAAATATGCCGGTATAAACGAAAACAGAAGCATTATACTTTCCATGGCAATATCCGGAATGCTTGCAGGTGTAGGCGGAGCCTTACACTATTTGTCCGGTGCGGGCGTATATATCGAGGTCGTGGATGTTCTGGCCGCTCAGGGGTTTACGGGAATTTCCGTTTCACTTTTAGGCATGAGCAATCCCATAGGTGTCTTTTTCGCCGGTATATTTATTGCATGGCTGCAGATAGGCGGTTTCTATATGCAAAGATACAGCTTTGTTCCGGAGTTCATACAGATTATAACGGCAATTATCATCTACTGTTCCGCAGCATCTTTGCTTATTCGGAACTATCTGGAATTGCGGCAACTTAAGAAAGACGAAAACCTTACCGCCGATTCCGATGGTGACACGGCAGATATTGTTAATGTTGAAAATCAAGGAGGTGACAAGTAATGGATATGCTATATCTTTTACTCAGACAGACCATGTATTTCTCTATTCCGTTACTTATAGTGGCTTTAGGAGGCATGTTTTCCGAAAGAAGCGGCGTAACCAATATAGCGCTTGAAGGTATCATGGTAATGGGAGGATTTACCGGCATATATTTTATCAATCAAATGCAATCACAAATGAGCGGACAGTGGCTGCTTGTCTTAGCTATTTTCATAGCCATGGCGGGAGGTTTGCTTTTATCTCTTCCGCATGCATATGCTTCGGTTAATCTTAAAGCCGATCAGGTCATATCGGGAACCGCCCTTAACATGTTTGCACCCGCTTTCGTTATTTATATAGCCAGAATGATTCAGCCTTCGGGAATAGCCAATGTTTCTTTTAAAAACACTTTCTTTATACACGAAGTACCTGTGCTTTGTGACATACCGGTAATAGGTGATATTCTCTTCAAGAATACATATATAACCACATTCTTAGGCTTTTTCATACTTATAGTTTCCGCAATAGTTCTGTACAAAACCCGTTTCGGAATGAGATTGAGGGCTTGCGGAGAGCATCCGCATGCTGCCGATTCGGTAGGAATAAATGTTTACAAAATGAGATATATAGGTGTTATGATTTCCGGAGTGCTTGCCGGACTGGGCGGACTTGTTCTGACCGTTCCCATATCCACCGAATTTAAGGGAGCCGTTAACGGATACGGTTTTCTGGCTTTGGCCGTTCTCATTTTCGGTCAGTGGAAACCTATGAGAATATTGTGGGCTTCTTTGTTCTTCGGATTTATGCAGACTATATCGGCAGCTTATTCGGCAATACCCTTCCTGTTGAATCTGAATATACCTTCGGAATTCTTCAAGATGACTCCGTATATAGCTACACTTATAGTGCTTGCATTCTCGTCGAAATCCAGTAAAGCTCCGAAAGCTGTCGGACAGCCGTATGACCAGGGGGCCAGATAGGTCATGAGAATGTATGACATCATACAAAGAAAAAGAGATAAACATCAACTGACGGATGAGGAAATCCGATACTTTGTAAAAGGATATACCGACGGCTCCATACCCGATTATCAGGCTGCCGCTTTACTGATGGCAATCTTTCTCAACGGTATGACCGATCATGAAACTTCCGTACTGACTCTGGCTATGGCTCAATCGGGAGATATGATTGATTTATCGGCTGTTAACGGAATTACCGTGGATAAGCACAGTACGGGAGGAGTGGGAGACAAAACTTCTTTGATAGTGGCTCCCTGCGTGGCTTCTTTGGGCTTTAAAGTAGCCAAAATGAGCGGAAGAGGACTGGGACATACCGGAGGTACGGTTGATAAGTTGGAGTCCATTCCCGGCTACAGGACCTCTTTAGACAGACAGGAGTTTATCGATAACGTAAACAGAATAGGAATAGCATTGGTGGGACAGAGCGGTAATCTTGCTCCCGCCGATAAGAAAATATATGCGTTGCGTGATGTGACGGCGACTATAGATTGTCTTCCCCTTATAGTGTCCAGCATAATGAGCAAAAAAATAGCGGCAGGATCACAAAATATCCTGCTGGATGTCAAGGTGGGAACGGGATCCTTTACACCTAAACTGGAAGATGCCGTTATTTTGGCGCAAAAAATGGTAGACACCGGAAAGCTTGCGGGAAGAAACATTGCCGCATTGATAACCAACATGGATGTACCTTTGGGAAATGCCATAGGCAACAGCATGGAGATAATCGAAGCCTGTGAAATACTCAAAAATAAGGGGCCTTCCGATTTGAGGGAAGTGTGCGTGGAACTGTCCGCATATATGGTGTCGCTTTGCACGCAAGATTCTTATGAAAATTGCAGAAGAAAAGTTCTACAAAGTCTTATGGACGGGTCGGCTTTTGAAAAATTCAGACAACTGGTTTCCGCTCAGGGTGGCGACGTGGCATTTATAGATAATACTGATAAGTTTAAAAAAGCTTTTTACACACATGATGTGTTATCCTCACATTCCGGCTATATAAGTTCAATGGATACCGCTAATATAGGCAGAGTCTCTCTGATGCTGGGTGCCGGACGTGAAAAAAAGGAAGACTCCATTGATTTTGATGCGGGAATATACATACATGCAAAAACAGGAGACTCTATTAAAAAAGGTCAGCTTCTGGCAACACTATATACCAACAGAAAACATGTCCTGCCTGATGCGGAAAATGAATATCTGAGCTCTTTGACCTTTTCCGAAAATTTGCCGCCTCCACAAAAACTTATATACCAAATAGTAAAATGATAGTATAATATTGGGCATTGGAGTTGTTTAGGCATGGAAAAAGGCAAGTTTATAATCGATTTCAAAAACAGACAGCATAGAGTTGCGGTAATATCAGTAGCCATTGCCGTTCTTCTGATTGTTCTTGCAGTGCTTCTTTTTAAGGTGTTCAACAAATCCTATAATAATTATGAAGGCAACTCTCCTTCCAATATTATAAACAACGGGCTTATAGCATATGAAGACGGTCACCTTTACTACACCCGATTTGATGCAGGCTCCAAGATATTCAGGCTGGATATAGAAAGCGGTAAAGAAAAACTCGTTTACGCAGCAAATGCAAAATACTTAAATGTGCTGGAGGGATATATTTACTATATTGACGGCAGCAACGGAAATATAAAGAGGATAACCGTTTCGGGAACCGATGAGTTGCTGTTGAAAGACAGCATATGCTCCAATCTTTATGTAACGAAAGACTGGATATACTATATTGACAATAAAGAAAACAATTCCATTTACAGAATGAGTATGCACGACTATATTCCGGAGAAATTAGCCGAGGAAAGCGCAACATCCGTTTCGGTTCATGACGGGTTTCTGTACTTCATAAACTATATGGACAACAACGGCATATATCGTCTGGATTTGGAAACATTGGAAGTGTCACCGGTTCTTAAACAGCACACTATCTTCTATACCGTAAAAGACAATCTTATCTATTACACAAATACAAACGATGAATCCTATATCTACAGCATGAATCTTGACGGGTCGGGGAACAAGCGACTGGAAGGTGTCAAGGGCTGGTTTCTTGCAAGTTCACCGGATGATCCGGATTTTCTTTACTTTATGTCGCCTACCGGTATTTTGAAAAAAGTGAATCTTGCATCACTTAATCAGATGACCGTATCCAATGACGAATGCGCATATATAAACATTGTGGAAGACTACATTGTATATCTCAACCGGGACGACAATCACCATTATCTTCTGAACAAAACATCCGGTAAGAGCACAATTTTAAGATAATCATCGGCATTGCTGATTTGTTCCTGATATTGTATTATTATAATATTATGAAGAAATCTGTAAGGATTACATTTGCTTTACTTCTTATAATCGCTTTATGTTTTTCCTTTGTGTCGGTCAGCGCACAGGAAGATTTTTTTGACTCCAGATATTATTGGCTGTATTCCTCAGCCATACCTTCGGCCTGGAAACTTCTTGCCGATATTCCCACAGAACCGGTCACGGTAGCGGTAATCGACACGGGAATCGAGTCGGATAATCCTCACTTAAAAGACAGAATAGATCCGCGGGGACGCAATTTTGTTCCTTCTCCTCCTTCCGACAATGTTGAAGACAAACAAGGGCACGGAACGGCAATCGCCGGCATCATTGCCGCCGTTCCCACCGAAGAGAACAATTATTACGGAGTCTGCGGCAATCTGGATGTTAAAATTCTTCCTTTAAAAGTATATGGTGATATTACCGGCACATTACAGATGCGATATATAATAGATGCCATTTATTATGCTATTGAGATGAATGCGGATGTAATTAATATTAGTATCGATATCCCCAATTTTGACGAAGGTCTGCAAATAGCCTGTCTGGCCGCATATGAGAAATCCATCCCCATAATAGCCTCAGCCGGCAATAAGAGCAGTGAGTATTACTCTTATCCTTCTTCCTGTTACGGAGTAATATCGGTATCGGCTCTTTCATTGTACGATGATGATTACTTTTTATCCTCTCCGTTTTCTTCCTATAACGACCAGGTAGACTTATGTGCCCACGGAGAAGATATTTACACAATAGGATTAAACGGAACATATAATTTTTTAAGCGGCTCTTCTTTTTCCGCTGCAATAGTAACCGGTGCGGCAGCAATACTCAAAGCGGTTAACAAGAGCCTTACCCCCTTGGAAATAGAGACCATATTGTGTGCAAGTGCGGACAAACTCACCGATGAGGGAAGAAATAATTATTACGGTTACGGTAAGCTCAATTTATTCTCCGCGCTTACTCTGGATTTGGATTCTTTGATATATCAGTCGGAAGAGCAACAACCCTCGGAGGGCACTTCTCCTTTTTCTTTTGAATATACAGACCGTAAAGCAACATTGTCCTGCGGTCTTTCTTACGGATTATGGCTGGACCAAAATAATAAGGTTATGAGTGCCGGTGATTCTTCTTTCGGAAAAACCGATGTTGCTCAATGGTCGGATATAGTCTCCGTTGCTACGGGAGATTCCTTCTCTTTAGGATTAAAAAGCGACGGAACATTGCGATATACCGGTTTCTCCGGCTCCTATGCTTTGAATGTGTCCCACTGGACATCGTTAAAGCAGGTTTCTGCAGGTTCGCTCCACACTGCGGCGGTTACAACAGCAGGTTCCGTTTTGACTATGGGAAGCAACAGTGCCGGCCAATGCAATACCGGTATTATAGCGGGCGTTTCCAAAGTGGAATGCGGTTCAATGCATACCGTATGCCTAAGATCCAACGGTACGGTCAGAAGTGTAGGTGCAAACTTTTCCGGTGAAACCAATACTTCGGGTTGGTCGGATATAGTTTCCGTTGCTGCGGGAAACGGTTTCACACTGGGGTTAAAATCCGACGGAACTGTAGTAGCAACCGGCAATAACCGCTTCAAACAAACGGATGTCTCATCATGGCATAATATTATAGAGGTCTTTGCAGGGTATAATTACTCCGTGGGACTTAAAGCGGACGGAACGCTTGTATATACAGGATTAGCAACGGAGATGTCGTCTTCCCTGCAGGAATTAAGCAATATCAAGACTCTCTCCTGCAACAGAGATATGATGATTCTCAAAACAAATGATGATGAAATTATTATTCTGGGAAACACCGGTGCTCAGGAGCGTTCGACAAATAAAGTTTATGTATACAGCTTTGACGATATCGCACAGGATTACTGGGCTTCGACATATATACATCATGTGTCCCGGTTGGGTATTATTAACGGCGTATACAACGGAACCGGATATATATATATTCCTCATGTGTATATGACCAGACAGGAATTCTTCAAAGTTATTCTGGAAACTATGAGCATTCCTGCGAATGTTGATGCGGATATTGAGTTTTTTGAAGATTATGAAGATGTGGATTCCTGGAGTCTTCCGTACATTAAAACCGCATATTATTACGGATATCTTACAGGAAGTACCGATGATGAAGGTAAGGTGTATATAAGACCTAAAGAGCCTGTTTCGAGGGCGGAAGCTGCAGTCATAATGGGGCGTGTAATAGGTTTAACGGAAAGTCCCGACATGGAATATACCGATAAAGATACTGTGCCCTTGTGGGCATATGATGCGATTTCTTACTTTTCTCATATGAAGGTACTCAACGGGTATCCGAACGGTACTATTGCGCCGAATGACAACTTATACCGTTCGGAAGCTGCCGCTATTATATGCAGGCTTTACAGTTATGTGCTGAATGCTTATACTTTTAACCATGTCGATAATACAGCAGAAACTGCAGATTAGACACACAACATGAAGGAAGAAGAGGGAGCAAAGTGAGAAAAAGAACATTTTTAACTATATCGATACTGCTTGTTGCGGTTATACTGTCTTCCTGCACTCCGGTGGAAACACCTACAGTACAACCGACTTCCGTACCTTCCGAAACTCCGCCTCAGACTTCTATTTCTCCCCAACCGCCCGCTTCGGAGCAACCGACGGAAACCCGACCTGCGGAAGCCGCTCCGAAAACAGCTACTCTGAAACTGTCGGCAACAGGCGATGTAATGAGTCACTACACTCAGATTTTAGATGCATATAATGCCGAAACCGGCGAATATGATTATTCCAATTCTTTGAGTCGAATTAAAAATTTTACTAAAACCAGCGATCTTCTTATTGCCAATCTGGAAACCTCCATGGCGGAGGGAGAATATACCGGTTATCCTATTTTCAATACTCCTCCCGCTTTGGCCAAAAACCTTAAGGACATAGGGGTGGATATTGTAAGCACCGCCAACAACCACTGTCTTGATAAAGGTTTCAAAGGACTTGTCTCCACCATAGAGAATGTAAAAGCGGCGGGACTTTTGCAGGTGGGAACATATGCAGCACAGCAAGATCGTGACGAATCCCATGGTGTTTTAGTTAAAGAGGTCAACGGAATAAGTATGGCGATAGTTAATTATTCCTACGGTACCAATGTTATAAGGATACCGGCGGGAAAGGAGTTTTGCGTTAATCTTCTGTATGAAGACTATTTAGGTCCCTATTCAATATTAAATAAGGAACAGATTTCTTCCGACTTGGAATATGCGCGCTCCCTTGATACCGACCTCATAATAGCCCTTATTCACTGGGGCACCGAATATGTTACAACGGAAAATGAAAAGCAACGACAAGCCGCACAATTTCTGTTTGATAACGGCGTGGATATATTGATAGGAAACCACCCCCATGTGCTGCAACCTATGGGAATACAGACGATACGCACCCCGGAAGGTCAAGAAAAGCAGGTATTCGTATGTTATTCGTTGGGTAACTTCATGTCCAATATAACCAGAACTCATTACACACTGACTTCGGCAATATTGAATCTCTATATAGAAAAAAATCTTGAAACCGATGTAACCGTAATTAAAGGATATGATTATGTGCCCACATATATGCTTACTCCGGAATGGGGAGGCTCCAGACCATATGTGCTTCCCGTTCATGATGCCATAAAAGAATATGAAAACGGTTCAAGTACATTGATAAATGAAAAAATTTACAAGGATTTACTGGCATCTTTGAAGATTTGTCATGATATTTTAGGTCGCGATTACGATTATTACTATATAAAAAGAACAGATTAATCTATTGTTTATCTTTAAGTTTCGCTCTCATACGCATCACGGGATCCAATATCTTTTTTCTAATGCGCATACTTAAGGGGGTTATTTCCAGCAATTCATCTTCTTTTATATATTCCATTGCCTGTTCCAGACTCATTTTTTTCGGAGGGGACAACCGCAAAGCTTCATCACTACCCGCCGCTCTCATATTCGTAACATGTTTCTTTTTGCATACATTGATCGTGATGTCCTCATCCTTGGGAGTCTCGCCCACAACCATACCGGCATATACTTCCTCTCCGGGATTTATAAAAAGCACTCCTCTTTCCTGAGCATTATATAAGCCGTATGTAACCGCTGTTCCCGTTTCAAAGGCAATTAGCGAACCGTTGCTTCTGTATCCTATCTCGCCTTTGTATGGAGCATATCCTTCATAGAGGGTATTCATTATGCCTTCTCCCGCGGTATCGGTCAGAAACTCGTTCCTGTAGCCGAACAAGCCCCTCGCCGGAACAGAAAACTCCATTTTCATTCTTGCACCGGACAGATTCATGCACAGCATCTCGCCTTTTCTTCTTCCCATTTTCTCACATACAGCCCCTACGCAGTCGGAAGGTACGTCAATATATACATGTTCCATGGGTTCCTGCTTTACTCCGTCTATATCCGTAAACAGCACCCTGGGTGTACTCAATTGAAATTCATATCCTTCTCTCCTCATGGTTTCCACCAGAATGGACAGGTGCATTTCTCCTCTTCCCATAACAATAAAAGCATCGGCGGATTCCGTTTCCTTCACTTTTAACGAAACATCCTTCAGTGTTTCTCTGAACAACCGCTCTCTTAAATGCCTGGATGTTACATATTTACCTTCTCTTCCGGCAAACGGACTGTCATTAACCGAGAAGGTCATTTCTATTGTAGGAGGGGAAATTTTTGCAAATTCTATTGCTTCGACAAATTCCGGATCACATATCGTGTCTCCTATAGATATCTCAGGTATTCCGGAAAAAGAAATAATATCTCCAACATATGCTTCTTCAACAGGCTCTCTTTTAACTCCTTCAAATGAATATATATTGGTTACCTTTGCCCTGTGAGGTTCTTCGGGATTATGGAAGTTAACTACGGCAACATCGCTGTTTGCCTTAATGTGACCTCTTTCTATTCTGCCTATGGCTATTCTTCCGACATAGTCATTGTAGTCAATGGAAGAAATAAGCACCTGCAGCGGCCTATTTTCGTCGCCTTCCGGAGGATTGATATGTTGCAAAACGGTATCAAACAGAGGCGACAAATCCGTTCCTTTTATTTCCGGGTTCAGTGAAGCAGCTCCTTCTTTTGCGGAACAGTACACATAAGGACTGTCCAATTGCGTGTCGTTTGCCTGCAATTCCATAAGAAGTTCCAGCACGTCGTTTTCCGTCTTTCGGATATCCGCACCTTCCCTGTCCACTTTATTTACCACAATTATGACTTTATGATTAAGTTCCAGAGCTTTGGAAAGAACAAACCTTGTCTGCGGCATAGGCCCTTCAAAGGCATCCACCAATAACAGTACTCCGTCAACCATTTTAAGTACGCGTTCCACTTCTCCGGAAAAATCCGCATGTCCGGGGGTATCCACTATATTAATCTTGGTATTCTTGTATCTTACCGAAGCATTCTTGGCAAGAATAGTTATACCCTTCTCTCTCTCCAAATCACCGGAATCCATTACTCTGTCCGCAACAACCTGATTTTTCCTGAACACTCCCGCCTGTTTAAGCATGGCATCCACCAGTGTGGTCTTGCCGTGGTCTACATGCGCTATTATTGCTATATTTCTTAAGTCTTCCCTTATCATAAGCTTTCCTCAAAAGTTTTCAACTTATTATACACCTGTAAGATTAAAAGAAAAGCATAATATTTTATACTTAACATCAAAGGCTATCCCCTTTAACTTTTTTGAGAAACTATTCTGTTTTCATATGATATGTCTATTCTTTATATTCCGTATTTTTTATATCGGTAATAACACTTTCCAAATCTGCGGTTTTTAAAATAGTAGTCGTATATCCAGCTCTAACCTCATTCAAGGTGTTATCTTTAATTATAAACTGACCGTTATGTAAACCGTTTATAATGTAAACATTCTCAGCGACAGGCCCCTTATATTCCCTCAGAAATAATAACACTTCGGTATTTTTAATAAGATAAGGATTCTCTTTCATTTTTGTTTGCAGTATTTCTAATGTCAGGTTTCCTAAATCTCCTCTTAAACAGTCTTTAATCTCGACCTCGGTAACGGCAAAGATTATGTCATCATACACAAACTCTTTGTTATCCGAAACAACTGTCGCTATTACGGCAACGGGTGATTTTTCCAACAAGTCTTCATAGGTGCTGAATGTGTCAACTGATTTCCCTCTTCCCTGTGTAATATTTGCCCTTATAACAAAAAACAAAAGAACGGCAACCGATAATATTAAGACGATTACCGCTATTGTCCATCTGCTTTTTTTCTTAGTTACGGTAGGCACTTTATTTCCTCCATGATAATAATCGGACTCTCCTCTGTCCGGAATTATTCCATCATGTATTATCTGACGAATAGTTTCAACCTAAAGTTCTCAGGTCATTAAATAAAGGAACATTACATACATAAAAATGATACAATATCCGTATATCATTGTATTAAGGAGTGTGCCATGAAAAAATTTGCATTTATAGGCGGCGGCAGTTTCGGCTTTACACGTAATCTGGTGAAGGACCTTCTCACTTTCCCCGCATTTCGTGATGCCCATATCGTTCTGATGGATATAGATCCCGAAAGATTGGATTATATACATCAGGCTGTCAGGAAGATTATAAAAGCGGGAAAATATCCCGCAAAAGTTACCGCAACTACAGACAGGGTTAAAGCTCTTAAAGGAGCGGACGGTGTACTGTGTACGATACTTTCCGGCGATGTGGATGTTTGGCAGCATGATATCCTCATTCCCAAAAAATACGGGGTGGATATAAATATCGGAGACACCAGAGGTCCCGCAGGCATTTTCCGTTTTTTAAGAACGGTACCGGTAATGCTGGATATATGTAAAGACATTGAAAAATACTGTCCCGATGCGGTTTTCTTAAACTACACAAACCCGATGGCTATGTTATGTATGGCCATGCAGAAGAAATTCCCCAATCTTAAGATAACCGGCTTGTGTCACAGTGTTCAGGGAACGGCGGGAATGCTTGCAAAATGGATAGGTGCTCCCATGAATGAAATAACTTACAAATGTGCGGGCGTAAACCATCAGGCTTTCTATTTAGAATACAAGTGGAACGGAAAAGACGCGTATCCTTTAATCAGGGAAGCCATCAAAGATCCTGAAATTTACCAAAAAGAACTTGTCCGGAACAATATGTTCGAGCATCTGGATTATTATGTAACGGAATCTTCCGGCCACAACAGCGAATATGTCGCATGGTACAGAAAGAATCCCGAATTATTGGAAAAATACTGTATGAACGGTACAAACTGGAACCCCGGACATTATGCATATATTCTTAATGAATATCTGAAACGGAAAGACACCTGGCGTGACTCCATTAAGGAATGGCTTGCAAAGGAGGATATTAATCTGGAGCGCGGTTATGAGTATGCTACATATATTTTCAATGCGGTATTCGGAGATAACACTATGTTCAAATTCAACGGAAATGTAATGAATCACGGAATTATAGAGAATCTTCCGTATGACTGCTGTGTTGAAGTTCCTATTCTTGCATCAAGGAATTCATTGGAACCGATACATATAGGAGCTATGCCCGATCAGCTTGCCACCCTTATAAACACAACGGCCCGCTGTGAGGTAATGGCTGTGGATGCGGCACTGGAACGTAACCCGAGAAAGGTATTCCATGCGGTTGCATTCGATCCGCTTACTTCCGCCGTACTGTCGCTTGATCAGATAAAAGAGATGGTTGATGAAATGATGGAGAAGAATAAAGAGTACCTCGGTTATTTGTATAAATAATAATAAATAAGGAGTTTTCTCTTTATCCTGTTATCCAAGACAAAAGGTTATGCCGTTGCATAACCTTTTTTGTGTATGACGGGCATGTTGTCAGTCTGTGGTGAAAGTCCACAAGGGGCGTAGTTGCCGACGAACCCCAGAGCGACTCTCAAGGTTTGTATCGTGAGGTATAGGCAAGAAGAAGAGATAGCGAAATCG
>DUPQ01000030.1 GCA_012838235.1 Clostridiaceae bacterium | reverse complement strand
CCTTCACCGGAAATCTTCGCCATTACCTCGATTCCTTTAAGACTCATATTGACGATTTGATCCGCTGCGTCGGCTCCGCTGTTCATATTCCTTTTCCTCCTTTCTATGATGAGTTTTGTCCTGTCTGACCTGAAGCAATTTTTGTTTCATATTCTCAGAACGGCTTAGAATACCCTCACAAAGCTTCACCTCCCTTCGAAGCAGTGACAACTTCTTTGAAAGCTCTGCAATCTGTTCTTTGTACTCTGTTTTCTGCGATTCATTTTTACACCGCCGTAGTCGATGGTAGAGAGATTTACGAGAATCCAATAAGGTTGATATTTCCTGGTTAAGCCCATTCTGAAAGTCAAGAAGCTGTTCTTTACTTTCAATGTGATTTCTACATAAAAGCCTTGTTTGAGCAGTTAGTTCCTCCATGTGCCGGAGATCCTCCCGTAATAAAAAATGCGTCCGTTTCCTGGACACACGCTGTTTCGGTAAGATACCCATTTTGTACAGATAGTGAAAATAGAGAGCTTGCAATCCTGAGAGTTTTCTTTTATTTTTTAGTTTCATACCGCCTCGTATGGTATATCGTTTTCGTTTTGGTTCAGGCAGGATTTGTGGTCTTTTCGGCGTGCGGTTATGGAGTATTCTTTCCTTAATGACTTCCTCAGTATAATTATCACCCAGAGTTTTTAACCTGACAAAGCGTTCCTTTCCCTGCGGGCGCACTGCCATGTATTTCACACCGGTTTTTACTTCGTATCCCTGTTTGCGAAGGTTAGCAATAAACTGTGTAAAAGTCATAGATATATCAATCGCCTTGTCTACATCTTCACGAATAAGCCCGCGCCAGGTAGGTTTACTTTCCTGTTCAGCCTTCCATTCAGCATAGTGCCTGGATTTGCCCCTCTGCGGGTTTTCAATGACAGACAGGGAGTATTCCCGGCACAACCGGTCAGAAGTTTGTCGTATAAGGGAGTAGGTAGTCTTATTATCGTAATATCGTTTGCCATCTTTAAAGGAAACAGAGTTAAGTACAAAATGATTATGAAGATGATTTTTATCAAGATGGGTGGAAACAACCACTTCAAAACGGTCACCCCATAACTCCTGTGCCATTTTTACACCAATAGCATGAGCAGTTTCAGGAGTAGCTTCTCCGGGTGCAAATGACTGATATCCGTGGAATGCAAGTATGCCATCCGTTTTCTGAAACTGCAGTTTTGTCTTGGACATTTGCTTACAGGCAGACTCTGGATAACAGTTAATACCGGTAACATAAAACTGCTTCTCAGTCTTTGTATCCTGTACAGTATATTTTAGAACCTCCTGAAGGCCTCGAAATTCAGAACTGTTAAAATCAAGGTTCTCTGTTTTATCCGGATTTGTAGTATAGTCGATTACCCGGTCAAGGCGGTCTGTAACATCCCATATCGCTGTGGTCGCCATAGATTATCGCACCAGCTCTTTTTCCCTTATCGCCGGTCTGAAGGGATACTCACCTGACATGTCGTGAGTATCACACACTCTGGCAACAACATCATGCAAATATGCACGGGTATTAACCTGATAGCGGTCAACAATAAGCTTCAATGGGTTTTGAAATTTCAGAAGATAATCAATATCTCTTTCATAATATCCGTGAATATTGGTCATATAATGCACAACACGCTTAACAGCGGCAATTTCGGCAGCTTTATCAAAAATGCTCTGTTTATCGAGCTTCAAAACTGCCGTTTTGTAGTCTGCAAAATTCCTTTCTATACGGCGCATAAGTTTTTCCTGCTTATCAATCATTCTATCCATTTTCAACTCTCCTTTCCGGCGAAGTAACTGCCGTCTGTATATCCAGCACGGCTTTTCGGAGCCGGTTGGCTTCATACTGAAATGTTGTGCGGTCAATATGCCCTATAGCATTTGCCCTTGCAGCAATCTGGTTTAAGTTGCTGCCAATAGCGTGAAGCTCTTTCATTACAGCGTAATAATCGGGAGGCGGAAGTTCCTTTGGTACATAACCGTTGAT
>DUPQ01000029.1 GCA_012838235.1 Clostridiaceae bacterium | reverse complement strand
GCTCCAACTTACTGCACTGCCATAAACTCATTGACGACGCTGTATCGCCAATGAAGAACAAATCCAAAATCATATACCCAAAGTGCTCTGTCTGCGGACATCCCATAGAAGTGCATGAAGTTGAAGAAAACATTTCCGAGAGTAGGAAAGTTCTGTTGATCAGTGGAACAGCCGGTGCAGGTAAAACGGCATTAGGACAACTTATCGAAAGAAAATCTGATTACATCTTTATTGATGGAGATGCCATTAGTAAGAGGGTGAATCATTATGCAAGGCTCATCCCAGGTGTTGCAGTGCAGGATTATCAAAAAGAAACGATAAGAACCATGCTGGTTCTTCTTGGTTTAGGTTACGATGTTGTGGTGGGTTATGTCATCAATCAGGAAATCCTACGATGGTATTATGAGGGATTGGAAAAGTATCAAATAACTCCGGTATTTCGCGTACTAGTACCAGATAGAGATGTCTGCCTTCAGAGAGACATTGACAGGGAGTGCTGGACTGCCGGGGCTGAATATGTGGATAGGTGGTTTGATGAGCAACGAGCATATTTGAAAACAGACCCAGAAATCTGTATTGACAGTTCACAGGAAACCTTGGAGGACACTTTCATTAATCATTTTCAGGGATTATTATAGAGCTGTCTATGGAGAAGGTGGTGCAATGGACTTATGGCGACTTGGCTTACTCATCTGCGTGTTGCCGAAAAAGTGTCTGACCAATTAAATATTACTGACAGAAGTTTATTTTTTGCTGGAAGTATTGCGCCGGATACAGATATGCTTTCGGACATATCGCATTGGTGTACCAATGCCGATAAAACAACTTGTGATGCTCAAGGGTTTTATATAAAATATATTTCAGACATTCTTTACACCGAAGATAAGGATTTTTATTGGGGATATTATATTCACTTGTTGACGGATATCTTATGGCATAAGCAAAAAATCGCACCTTTAAAACATGAAAGCAAAGATATCATAAAGGCAATTAAGCAGAAATGGAGAAATGTTGATATTAGCTTTCTTGCCGATTGTAGAGACTTCAAGCCACTTATGGAAATAGAATATGCAATGAAGTACACAAACAAGTATAATAAGTTTTGGCTTGATTATTATAAAACTGGACAAGTTAAGAAGTTGGTTGAAGGTATCTTTAGTAATCTTATTATTTCGGAAATTGGAGAACAAAGCAAGGACGCGGCTACGGAGGCGGAAATTGAGCAGTTTATCGACGAATGTGTAGAGTATATTGGAAAAAAGCTGAAAGAAGGTGCCAAATGAAAAATTTATTATTCATATGCGGACCGAATGGCATCGGAAAAACGACAATCTGTAAAGAAATCATACGAAAGCTGCCTAATTCAGCTTATGTTGACTCTGATCCCTGTCGACTTATGAATCCGTTTGTTCTTAACAATGAACCCATTCCGACAATAGCAAAAAACATAAGTGATTTAATAATCAATTATATGGATTGTCCAGTCATTGAAACTGTGATATTTTCATATGGTTTTCACGGGAGACGGAAAGAGGTTTTTGAAAAAGTAATGAAGGCAGTATCAGAGAGAAATTTCAATTTTATTCCGTTCCTATTGGTATGCAGCGAAGAAGAAAATATAAGAAGGATGGATATGGACAATAGAAGCATTGAACGGAAACGGCGCGCTATTGAGGAATCACGGAAAGCTTTTGATGATATACCTTATCCCCAAATCGACATAACAGATTTTTCAGTATCTGAGGCTGCCGCATATATAATCAAAAAAGCAGGATTATCTAAGTGACACAAAACTATAAAACATTTTGAAGAGGTAAATGACTTGAGGATTGCCAATGTGTGTGGTTCAAATGGCAGAATTGATGTGCCTCTTCTGTTTTAGGGTCAAACCCATTTACTTTAAATTTGAATACAGCAAAGCAAGGCACCCTATGTGAAATTAAACTTTGTAGAGTGCCTACATATTTTTATGTTATGCATCCACATCCACCATACGGCGGGTTTGTATTCAACTGTAAACCTTTTTCGTAAACAGTGACTTTTTCAATCAACCGCCTGCAAGCTGCTCTTCTTTTCAGTAATGTTGGTGTGCTGCTCTTGCAGAAGTGCTATCATATTGGCTATCTGTTTGCGAAGTTCATCCAGGCCTACATTTTCCATTTGGGCTTTTTGCAAAAGATATTAAGATGTTTAATGAAACAAAAAACAAAAGCCAGATTGGGTTCTCCAGCGGGTGTATATCACTTTTGCCAATATTCGAGTGTCTTAAGTTTGTTTCGCAGCCAGTTTGACATTTGCTCAGGTGTTCCCCAATTCCAACGAGGGACAACATCGGCAATGACTTCTTCTATATCCGTATATTTATGAACTCCATCAATATAGCACCATTTGCAATATTTATCGTTCACCGTACCATCTGGCTCATGGCTAAGGTTATCTTCATTATCCAGGGGAGAGCCGCAAACCTGACAAATCATGTTGCGTGGCTGTCCTAATAGCGTATTAATTGATATACCGAAAGTTTTTGAGATAATTTTAAGCGTATCTATATTCGGCACAGTCTCACCGTTTTCCCATCTTGAAACAGCCTGTCTTGTTACAAACAGCTTCTCAGCCATTTCATCCTGAGATAAGTTATGTTTTTTTCTAATATTAAGGATAATGTCCTTCGCTTCCATGTCCTTCACCAACCTTTCGAAAAGAAGTATATCAGATAACTGTAAATATTTAAAGCAACACGCTGTTGCTGTTTTTGGTACAATAATAACCGAACGCTCGCAATAGAGTTTTTTCTTGGGAAATACAACGTTTCAGACAGCAATTCCTACGAGTTAAGACGTTATTTCAACAAGTCGCGCAATTACCCTAGGAAATATATGGAACAAGTTATACTATTGAGCCAGAGGTGACATAGATGAATGAAATTTCAATTCATAAAATTGGACAAGCATTAGGAACATATGTGTCAAAAAAAGTTTCCAGGGCAGATCAGACAGAAGTTCTGTCTTTCGGTGCAGAAATTTTGGTAGGCTGTATTATTAAATTGTGTATTCTTTTTTCCTTTGCTTTTATCATGGATATTGCCCTTGAAGTTGTGATATTGCTTATTGTAACTGGCATCATTCGTACCTTATCAGGTGGAGCTCATTGTTCAGCATACTATAGGTGTTTAGCAACAAGTGTTTTCATATTTACAGTATTGGGATATTCCATCAAAGTAAATTACCCATTCATCCGGCAGTTACATCCTGCTATATTACTTGGTATTCTCGTATTAACATTTAGTTTATATTGGATCTATCCTCCACAGGCTCCTTCCGATAAACCTTTTAAGGACAAGAAAATAGAATTAGTTTTCCGCTGGTACACATTAATAGCAGTTTTGGTTTTTTCTATTACTGCAATTGTCTTGGGGTCTAATAGCTTGCCTGCCTGGATAATATCATTTGCACTACTATGGCAAGCCTTTACATTATCACCTGTGGGACATAGATTTATTGGCTTATGCGATATCCTGCTTACTTTTAAAAAGAAGGGAGGCGAATTAGAATGTTAAAATTTATTAGCAAATCTTTATTTCAAGGATTGGCAGCAGTGTTTGCTGTAGTGGCCATGACGAATATTGGAACAACGAGCATGTTTCTAATGTACCAGCCGGAACCACCAAAGAGCTTGAAAAAGTAGAAAAAACTATTTTGACTCGAAGGCAATCGGCTATGATAGCAGGATGTAAAAGTAACGGTAGTAAATTGATAAGAAATTGAAGTCTTTATGAGAAAATAGAATAATGAGCGTTAATAGCAAACTTGTCGAAAGGTGAGGACGCAAAGCCAAAGGGTCTAAAGTGCTTAGTAACACTATGATAGCCTGGTTGCCGCATTTACTGTGTGTACTAAACCTGCCCACTTTTCGTCTGGCGGGTTTTTTCCTTTTATTTTACTTAATTCATATTGATTTTTTAGATTTGAAATTGTGTGTTTGAATTTAGATAAGTGGGCTGGTGCTAAGAATGTCGAGCTACAATGTTTTCAAAATCGAAGTTACAGATAACAACAACAAATGTGCATCAAGCATCATTTAGTTTCCAATAAAGCTTTAACTGTCGCTAACAGAACCTTGAGATCGCGTTCATCACACTGGTAAAGCAAGCGAGTAATTTGATCTATTTCATTATTGGTGTATTTACCTTCAGGATAGAAAATTGCGTCAGCTCGTATGCCTAATTCGCGGATGAGACGAAAAAGAACGCTATAGCTTGGCTTTTTATTCTCGTTTTCTATTGACATCAAATATCGGGGCGATATGTTTATTCTTTCTGCTAATTGTTCACGGGTAAGGTTGTTACTTGTTCTTGCAGCTTTAAGAATTTCACCTAATCTATCCAAATCATTGTGCATCATTGGTTCACCTCCGATAACAGTTTACAGTTCCTGTTTAGGAGGTTAAACGATACGTGAGGTCTATAAAAACAAGAACTAATAGAGCGTACTATCATTAAACTCCATATTAGATATGGTTTACATTAAGTTATTAAGATAGGCGATACCCGCCAAATAAAAAAAAGCGTGAGTTTGGCGGGGGTTTCGCATGTTTAAAAAATTCCCCTCCAAGCTTACGGGTTTGGAGGGTTTTTGATGTTTATCCGGTATAATACGAGGGGCCAGCAATCGATACTAGATAGCGGTCGGGCTTAATGAAGCTGACATTATTTTTTGTCTCACAGCTAATCTCCAACTGTTAAAAAAAGCTCATTTTTATCACAGGGCAAATATGGGCATCAAGTAGAACTGACAGAGCGTAATATTAGGAATTACAATAGCACAGTTTTGAAAAAAGCTTATTTGGATTGTACCCAAGTAGGCTTTTTTTGTCGCAAAAAGGGGAATTGCATCGGGTGCCGTTCTCCTCCACCTCTGTTTTGGTTTTTCAACACAAAAAAATCAAAACGGAGGTTCACATATGAAGAGAATCAATTTACGGGATCTTTACCCGTTTTATAATTCTGATTTTTTTATTGAAATTGCAGATGAAGTTGCAGAACTGATCAAACAGCTTGATCGGAAAGAACATGCAGACTACGAGCGAATCCGGGTACATAAGGCATACTATTCACTTGACGCTGGTGATGGAATAGAAAAAGATGTTATACTCCTTGTTTTATCACCGGAAGAAATCTATGAACGAAAACTGAGCAAACAGGAATTGTATGCTGCTATCAACAGCCTGCCGGAAAAACAGGCAAAGCGTATCTATGCACATTTTTTTCTTGGCATGAGCAAAGCAGAAATAGCCAGGATTGAAGGTGTTAACAAATGCCAGGTATCCCGTTCAATTGATAAAGCATTAAAGAATATTGAAAAATTTTTAAAAAAATTTCTGTAAGGGGTGCAACTTTTGGCCAAAAAATCTGCTGATTAGTAGAGGGACATATACTACCCCCTCGAGTGTTCTTTGATAATTGAATAAGTGTTTATCCGGTACTTTCCCCGTATGTCCTGAGAAGGAAAGCCAGATTGCAGGTACGCCAGGATCATCTGCCGGTATAACGCCGGTTCCAACCGAAGGATCAATTCTGTTTATGGGCTGGATGAAGGTAAGATGTGAGCGAAGAATACTTATGCAATGAAAAGTGTTGGTTACACTTTTGGCGATAACGCATACGGAGGGATAATGATACTTGCGCATAGTCGAGGTTAAGTCCCAGAGTGCGCCCCGGTCGCTGACGGGGAGGTGCGATTCCTATGAGGACGGTCAACCGCTGTCTGCCGGATATAACTAGAAATATATGAAAACCAAAACAGTAACGCAGGATAGGATTGCGCCTGTTAATGAAAGCTTTTGTGTATATGCTGTTCAAACTATGGCGCATTTCCTACTGCGAATCTGAAAATTAGAAGTATTTGTGATTGCTGTAAGGAGGGTCTTTATGAAGGGTAAATTGATTCGATACAGTATGCAGATTGCCATGTTGGGACAATTGTTGTCTTTGGCTCTGATAACTGAGAAAGAATTTTCTCTGATTAAAAATAAACTTATGCAGGATTACGGTGTAGTTTCAGACCTGACTTCCTAATTTGCACATTTGGCATATAGGTGGTTGTTCATTATACTGGTTTCGTAATAATAATGTTGCAAAGGAGGACTTATAATGCATGAAGTTGAAGTGATTAAAGCGAACAGAAAAATATCTGACCGTACTGCGGGAAAATTAGCGGATATTTTACGTGTAGCTCCTTATGCAAGGGTTAGTACGGACTCAGAGGAACAATTAAATAGCTATAAATCACAGGTTATGTATTATACAGACTTAGTGAAAAAGCGTAATGATTGGTTGTTAGTTGACATCTATGCTGATGAGGCGATAACAGGTACTCAGGTTACAAAACGTGAAAATTTCCAGCGCATGATTAACGATTGCATGGATGGTAAAATTGATATGATCATAACAAAATCCATATCAAGGTTTGCCAGAAATACCTTGGATACTCTAAAATATGTCCGGATGCTGAAGGAAAAAAACATAGCTGTATTTTTTGAAGATGAGAATATCAACACGTTGACAATGGATGGAGAACTGCTGCTTGTAATATTAAGCTCAGTGGCGCAACAGGAAGTAGAGAACATATCAGCCAACGTAAAAAAAGGCTTGAAAATGAAAATGAAGCGTGGTGAATTGGTTGGCTTCCAGAGCTGTCTGGGGTATGATTATGATCCTAATTATAAGAGCATATCAATAAACGAAGCGGAAGCTGATATTGTCAGATACATATTTAATCGGTATATTGATGGTGCGGGCGCTTATGTTATAGCAAAAGAGTTGACCAGCCTTGGTTATAAAACCAAAAATGGTAACACAGAATGGCATGATACAGCAGTATTAGGAATTATTAAAAATGAAAAATACAAAGGTGATGTTTTGCAGGGTAAGACTTTTACCGTTGATCCAATTTCCAAGAGAAGATTAGACAATTACGGTGAGGAAGACCAATTCTATATAAAGAACCATCACGAGCCAATAATAAGTGAAGAAATTTTTGAAAAGGCGCAGGCGATCTTAGACAAGAGAGGTGCAAAACGCCGTGGAGTAGAAAAGGGAAAGCGTGAAAAATACAGTAGAAAATATGCTTTCAGTAGCAAGCTGGAGTGTGTCTTTTGCGGAAGTAATTTATCGCGCCGGAATTGGCATAGTGGTAGTGTTCATGAAAAGGTTATATGGCAATGTGTAACTGCTACCAAAAAAGGTAAGAAATATTGTCCGCCTAGCAAGGCTATTGAAGAAAAAATACTTGAGGGCGCATTTGTTGAATCATATAAGCTACTATGCAATAGCAATTCAGATGTTCTGGATGAACTTGTAGAAAGGATGGAAAGTGTTCTTAGCAAAAATGATTTTCAAAAACAGTTGGTTAAAGTAGAAAATGAAATTCATGCTATTGAGCAGAAACGTAATAGGTTGATTGATATGCGTTTAGAGGAAACGATCGATAAAGCAACTTATGAGAAAAAATACAGTGAATTGGAATCAATTTTAGAAGGATTATCAACAGAAAAGGAACAGCTGGAACAATCCTCTAGGGAAGAAATTAACTTGGAAAAACGGATTGCACATTTTCGTAAGGTACTAGAAAACAATGAAATTTTAAAGGACTTTGACCGTTGTGTGTTTGAAAGTATTGTAGAAAAGGTTATTATCGGAGAGATTGACGAGAATGGGAATGCTAATCCGTATAAGCTGACCTTTGTATATAAGACCGGATATTCTAACGAAGTGCAGAGTAAAATGCATAAGCAGATTAAAAAAAAGAAAAATGATAAGGGAAATTTGCATTCCTATTCCTCACCCAACACATGTTGAGTGCGTAGTATTGATAACAAAGCTGTAAGCATTTATTTAGCGGGTTTCCGGAATTACATCCAAGTTGTCTACTTAACATAAAGGGCCAAAATACGTACACGGAAACATATCGATGAGG
>DUPQ01000003.1 GCA_012838235.1 Clostridiaceae bacterium | reverse complement strand
TACAGGTGGTTTCACTGGCGTTGCCATACATCCTGTCATCATATGCCATCGTGCCCAGCACCATATCAGGGTTATCTGCAAAGTAACTGTTAATAGGTATGCCATCCTCAGTGGTGGAGAGGTGCACCCAATCCGGTTCAATATCAATCACTCGGTCGCGCTTTTGCAGGAATATGATGTCGGCCGTTACTTCAGTTCCGGCATTCGCAAGAAAAGCATTGTTGGGAAGGCGTACAGCACCCAAAAGTTCAGCCCTTTGCGCGATATATCTGCGGACTTCCGGATTCTGCTTATCCATTGTGCCTTTAGAAGTAATAAATGCAATGATTCCCCCAGGCCGTACCTTATCCAGCGTTTTGGCAAAAAAGTAGTCATGGATAAGAAACTTATATTTATCATATTTTTTGTCAGCCACTCCATAACTGCCAAAAGGTACGTTTCCAATGGCAATGTCGAAGAAGCTATCAGGCAGATTCGTTTCCTCAAAACCTTGTACTGCAATGTTTGCCTGCTGATAAAGCTGCTTTGCAATCCTACCTGTAATACTATCCAGTTCAATACCGTAAAGTTTAGAGTTTTCCATCCTGTCGGGGATAAGCCCAAAAAAGTTGCCGATACCGCAAGCAGGCTCTAAAATATTGCCCGTCTGAAAGCCCATGTTTGCAAGGCATTCGTATATAGCTTTGATGATAGTAGGAGAAGTAAAGTGAGCATTTAATGTGGATGCCCGAGCAGAGGCATATTCATCTTCGTCAAGCAGTTCTTTCAGTTCGGTGTATTCCTTTGCCCATTGGCTGTTTTTTTCATCAAAGACCTGTGGCAAACCACCCCATCCTACATAACGGGATAACACTTCCTGTTCTTCCGGTGTCGCAAGCCGGTTCTCTTCTTCAAGCTTATATAAAAGTCTGATAGCAGCAACATTCCAGGCATATTTAGTCTTTTGACCGCCATGCCCCAACTCATTATCGGTGATATGAAAGTTGATACGCTCCTGTTTTGGTTTTCCCGATACAGTTACTTCTTTTTCGGCAGGTTCCTTTTTATCTTTCTGACCCTCCGGAAGCTCAAGCTCCATGTCAAATTCCACATACTGCCTTTTATCTTCTTTTCCTTTTTCAAGTTCAATGGTGAAGGCATCTCCCTCACGGGTGATGGTTACATTTCCTGTTTGCTTTACCCATTCCGGTGCGTTGGGGTCATCCGCATGAATGGTTACACTATCCCTTTTTTCCGTAAGATAGTCCTGGTACGTTCGCTGGAATACATCCTCGCTAAACCATTCTTTAAACTGCGGCAGGTTGATGTAAGCTTCGTAAAAATCCGGATGTGTCTCTTTCATAGAGTGAACAATGCGATCGATTGCAGTATCAAGCTCCAATTTTGCACTGTCCGGATCGGCATCCCTGTCCCGCAGGTAGGGGTAAATCTCATCGTTTCGTATCTTGTTGATGATTTCGGGTAGGTATGTCTGGTAGATGTCGCGAGGAGACAGTTTTTCATCTTTAAGTACTGTCGGCTGCTCCGTTATTCCCTCCTGCATAAGAAGATGATCATTCAGAGGGTTATCTCTAAGCATTTCCTCAAAGGTTTCACGCTGAAATTGTTTAGTGAACAGGGGACAGTCTGCATCACGAAGCTCTACCGAATTATTGTTAAATGATAAGATCTCATATTCCTCCGCACCTATGTACACCGTATCTCCAAGGTGGAAGACATAATTAGCCGTATCTTTAGATACAGTTTGCTCAGGTTCCGTAGGTGTAGGTTCCCGGTTAAGGATTTGTCGTGCATATGCTTCCTCGGCAAGTCCCCGACGCTGTTCTTCCATTTCCTGCTGTACTACAGGAAGGCGCTCCTTTTCCTTGCTGTTTAAATACCTGTCCGCAGCGATCAGCTCACCAAGTCGTTTTGCAACCTGATTCCATGATAGTCTTATTTCAGGGTTTGTTATAAAGCAGCCGCTTTTGCTAAGGAAGATCCCTTTTCCGTCATGCCATTGGTTTCCTCTGGTTCCATCGATGAAAATATGTGTGCCGCCACCAATTCCATATTCATTCTTAAGAAAATCAATAGTTTCTTTTGTACTGTGCGGTTCCTGATAGTACAGGTATACACGATACTTTCCATCCTGAAAACCTGTACCGCTGCAAAGCAAATGATCTATTTCTTCCTGTGAAATAGAAAAAGCGGAGGTTTTTTTGTCCTCCGCCTGTTCTATGGCTTCAATTTGCTGTTCTACTGTAGGGAAAAGGTTTAGCTGTAAACCAGCTCCGCCAGTATTGACTCTTCCGCTGAGTGCCGCAGGTTGTTCATGTGTCCCGCCCAGCCCATCGGGTCTATCGCTTTGTCCGGTGCCGGATTGTTCTCCAGAAGTTCCGTCGTGATCATCTCTATTCGTTCCTTCGCTATCCGATCGATTTCCAGCAGATGGCTGTTCAATTTCCCTGACATCATCAGACTGGCGTATGTTCCTTTCCTGTGATTTTTCAGGTATGTCCTGCGTAACATCCCATATTTGCCGATGTGCGTCTCTTCCTCCGGCAGCGCCAGATCCGGTACCAGATAATCGCCCTGCATCGTGTATGTCAACTCCATGATCATCCTTCCTTTCAACCCTGATATCTTCACTTTTATTGTGTCGTATGTCCTGGTTTTTTGCAAATGTACGGTTTTGATTTCTTTCTGCTCTCTGAATATTTTTTACTGTTGCGCTGATTTCCTTTAAAATCATTTCTGAAATATCGCTTGTTGCAGCACCTAAACTGGATATTGTTTCAAGGGTATTGAAATTAACAATGCCCTGAAAATCATCAAAGTTGAAAAATTCATCGGCAGGATAGCCGCAGCGGATTAAAAGCAAATATGCTACAGAATTTCTAAGTGCATTTTTAAAGATGACTTCAACATTAAGATCATCCAGTTCTTCGAGAAAGCTGTTTTCCCTGCTGTACATCAGGTCAGAGAGGTAATCAGGGAAATTATCTTCGACAGCGTTGAAAGCTGTTGAAATAAGTGCCGCGGGGATATTACTTTTGTCCTTAAGATCACCAAAAGCATTTTCCAGCGTTTCTGTCACATCTTCAGAATATTCATCCCTGAATGACCAAAGGACAATCGGACGGTTATACCGGCTGTTAGTATCCGACACATCAAACACATGACGAAGTGTTAAACGGCTTCCGCTGTCATTTATAAGGGCAATGCCTTTCGCACCCCGGTTTACCCATCTGCCGAACTTCTCATTCCATATTTCTATGGGAGCACAGGCTGTTGCATCAGGACGCTGGGCAAAAATAAGCAATTGATCTTGAAACGGATATTTATAGTTCCAGGCAGCAGTTTTCAGAAAGGATATCCAGTTGCCAGGTGTTTTAACAATATCTTTTGCCGTCTTTTCCGAAAGCTCCGTAATCAGTTGCAGCTTTGTTGCCAATTGTAATACCTCCTTCATTATAGGTTTATTTGGTTAATGCCTGACACCATCATTCGGATGCTAAGGAGCAATTCAAAACATATTTGTTTATCCAGACAGTGCAGGTTATGGATTTAGACTGGAAGGTAAAGACTCATTGACAGCATAACAATGGAGTGTAATTCTACCTATCCACCAATTCAGTAATTATGAGGTTGTGCAATAACTTTGAGGATTGATTTCGTAATGGTAGGATGTAGATAATATAATAGAGTATATTTTTTTAAAATTATTGCAGCATTTTGCCCCTTCAAAGCGCATACAAGACAGGGAGGTGAGGTACATGATCGGGAAGTCCTGCTGGCCAGAGGACTATATATCAAAACTTGTAATAAAGCATGAAAATAGGGTGTACCGGACAGCTATATCTATTATGAAAAACCGTGCAGACGCGGAGGATATTGTACAGGATGTGTTCATCAAAGTTATGCAAAAGGCTCCCAACTTTGAATCTGATGAACATGAAAGTGCATGGCTCATTCGTGTAACCATCAATATGTGCAGAAGTCGCCTTCGAACAGCATGGCTCCGACGTACTGAACCGTTGATTGATACATACCCTGCACAGACGAAAGAACAACTGAACTTGATTGAACATGTCATGGCATTGCCCACAAAATACCGTATAGTCGTCCATTTGTTCTATTACGAGGGATACTCAACCAAAGAAATCTCTTACATTACAAACCAGAAGGAATCTACCGTAAGGAGCTTGCTTACCCGCGCAAGGCAAAAACTCAAATATGTTTTGAAGGAGGATGAACTATGAAACTATACAAGGACTATATTGATAATATATCAGTTGATGACAACCTACACTATAAAATCATGGCAGCTGTCACATCAAAACCACGATACTGCTCAACTCTCATTAGGCGCTATGCCACCGTATTTGCCTGTCTTATCGTTATGTTACTTGGTACATTAACGGTTGCAAAATTGTTACCATATGGTACAATTACTCCGCCTAAAAATCAGTTTGGCGTTATTACTCCGTCAAACACTAAACCTAGCATTACCTCTCCTAATGATACGCAGTCAAGCTACACTATCGTATTTACCAAAGTAGCAGGAAATATCTCCTATGACAAAGGTAAAATCCGTATTCCTGGGCATTTTTGGGAGGAACTTCCCAGTGAAGTAGTCTCTGCCCTCTTTCCCGAGGTAACTGGATCACGCACTTTGGAAGCTACCGCAAATTTTACAGGTGATGGAACGCTTTATAACATCGAGTCCATTTGTAAAAACAACAACGGTATTATAACGAATATCACAATTCAAAAAGGTACTATTGCACTTGATAAAGGAGTCTCTGATAAACCGACAACATCTGATGTGTATGTCATTCCTGTCACGGCATTCTATTGGGAAGACGACGATCATAACCATTATTATGCTTCATTTGAGTTGAATGGAGTTGGTTACAGCCTCAACGCTTCTGGTGATGAAACAGCGAAAGACGAGCTTTCGGCTTTGGTTGGCTTTCTTATTAAAGGCGGTGCTCCTGACCTTGATGCAATCACACCGACCGCTATACCCGAATTACGTGAAGATGCCCTAACATTAGATGAGGCACGATCAGATACTGACTTCGGAGCGTATATACCCATAAACATTCCAGCAGGTTTTAACTTTGAGTCTTCCATGCGTTTTAAAAATCAAGAGAGAAACAATCTCCGTGTTACATGGGTAAATGGCATGGATTATATCGAATGGAAGGTTTCTTACCTGATGCCTGATGATAAGCCCAGGATCACTTCAACAGAGCAGACCGAAAACTACGACTTGTCGCTCTATCCCATCCCTCACGCCCAATCTGTTCCAGCGGAGTTACGTAAAATTGTAACCGACCCGATATTCAGAATTGAAGAACTGACCCGTGAAGTTGTCATGACGCGTGCATACAAGGTTAACGATGCAGGTGATACTTCCGGCTATCGGATGCGTTTTAGTGTCCTATATGGGGATATTTTGGTTGTAGTCAACATCAAAGGAGCAGATCCTGAATCGGTTTACAATATGCTGCTCAGTTTAGCTGATACTCAATAAGAAAAACCTCATAACTTCATCATCAAAAGCAGGGCTGCTAAATTGTTGTAATCCGCCCTGCTTTTTTGATACTACACTTTTCCTTATCGCACCGGCTCACATTTCTTTTCAACCTTCTGCGCCGTTTTTTCAATATTCTCTTTTTCCTGTTTATAACTTTTTAAATAATGGATCTCATCGAGAGCACGGTTGCATAAATCTTCAAGAGCAGTCAGGCGATCCTTACAGTAATGCCCCCAATAGTAATTCTTTTCACCCTTTGTACATTTCCATGTTACAAACTTGGCAGGAGCATTTTCGTTTTGACCAATGACAAACTCCGAATTCCCAACGGTCAGCCGATCAGTAATTACATAACCGGCATTGACTTCCTTATCCATACTTTAAAACCTCCTATCGCTCTATCTCTTGCTTTTTCTGCTTTAAATGCCTCTCAGATTGTATCTGTGCCAACCGCTCCTTTGCCCAATCTGGCATATATTCCGGTCTGACAACACCCAAAATATCCTCTCGATTCCAGCGTGACTCCTTTCCGGAGTATAGGTTTGTAGTATAAACCGCCCGTCCTCTTGAATTAGCATGAGCGCCAAAACCGCCCGTGACCAGCACAAGTTGCTTGTCAGCAGTTCGATATTCAGGACGTAAGCGTTCAGGATTTATAATCACCACCTTGTTTTCAAGGTTTTGCATACTGTCAATAGGAATACAATGCTCTAACTTAAAAGGCTGCATGGGAACAGTGATTTTGGTTCGCTCTGCTATGACTGCTTCCAGTTGTGCTGTTACGCGACTGGTAAATTCGGTCATCATTTCAAGGTAATCCGCACTTCCCATCGCATTAAAGTAATGCTCAATCCCTAAAGGGTTATCCCAGCTGCAGTTGCATACCATATATGGGCAATCGGATTTTCTTT
>DUPQ01000028.1 GCA_012838235.1 Clostridiaceae bacterium | reverse complement strand
ATTCAGATCGGCTCTTTCACGAAGAAGAACTTGGATTTCATCGAATGCTGACATGAGCATACCCTCCTTTTAGGGAACATTTCGATGCTGATTATACCGAATTGTTCCCTAACTGTCAATCTTGGTTAGGGAGCTTTTTGGTTGAAGCCGTTCTGTTTGTTCCCTAACTGATTTATGCAATCATGATCTTATGAAACCGCCTAAGCTCTCACTGGCTATCTGTAATACGCTTTCAATTACTCCGGTCCCGGCAGTGATCAGAACCAAAAAGACCTCCATCCCTATCTTAACCAGCAGCAGAGGATACCGAGGAGCAGTGCTACCGGCAACAGGGGATGTCATAATAATGCTAAAGGAGAAAAATGCAGTAACGAAAAGGGTTTCAGAGCTTCCAAAAAGTTTTAAATTCAAAAAATACTGCACAATTATGATACTTTGTAATCGGTACCATAAAGTGACACCGATTATGGCACCGATTGCAGACAGCATTCGACTGAATAATTCTAAGTGACATAAGTGTCACTTCGTGGCACAATAATGTCACTTTGGAAAGAGGTGATAAGAAAATGAATCTCGGAAAAGAAACTGAAACTCTTGAATTTAAAAAATCGACGAGTGAGATAAAAGCTGCTATGATTTCCATAGCGTCTATATTAAATAAGCACGGTATCGGCACATTGTATTTCGGGGTCAAGCCTAATGGTGATGTTGTTGGACAGAATGTGTCGGAATCATCTTTAAGAGATGTTTCAAGAGCGGTTTATGAAAGCATTAAACCGCAGATATATCCTGCAATTGATGAAATTGTGATAGATGGAAAACAATTGATAAAGGTTGAGTTCAGCGGTGATAGCAAGCCATATTCCGCGGCGGGCAGATACTATTTGCGAACCGCAGATGAGGACAGAGAAGTAAGTCCCGAAGAATTAAAGACTTTTTTCGAAGCAAATAAATACCGTACGAAATGGGAAAATAGCAAATCCGACACTTTATCAAAACAAGTTGACAAGCTTGCAGTAAAATCGTTTTGGCAAAAAGCGATAAACGCCGGAAGATTACCCGAAGGCAGGTATACCACTCCGCTCATCTTAAAAAGATTCGGTCTTGTTAAAGATGAGCACTTGACAAATGCCGGTGAGGTTCTCTTTGGCAATACAAGGCCAGTTTCTCTAAAAGTCGGTATTTTTGCATCGGATGAAAAATTGACAATTCTTGATATGAGATTATATGAGGACAATATTTATAATCTGTTGAAGAAAGCAGAAGATTACATATTTAAGAATATACGATGGAAAGTTGAAATTATTGAATCGGAAAGAAGTGAGATTCCTGAAATTCCGACGGCAGTGATAAGAGAGGTTTTGGCAAACAGTTTTGCACACGCAATGTATGGAAGCAGGACAAATCATGAGATATGTATTCATCCGAGTATGATAACTATATATAGCCCCGGAGATTATGCCAGTAGATATAAGCCGGAAGAATATATAAAAGGTAATGTGGAGTCTGAGATAAGAAATGCGACAATCTCCAAAATTTTGTACTTGAGCAAATACATAGAGCAATTCGGCAGCGGTTTTAAGAGAATAGATAGCTTATGTAAAGATTCCGGAATCAAGTATTCTTACGAAAGCAAAGATAATGGATTCAAATTTTTAATATATCGACCGCAGGTTCGAAGTGACATTTTAGATGTCACTTTGGATGTCACTTTGAATGGAACAGAGAAAGCGGTTTATGCTATTTTAAAACAAAAACCGGATTCATCAAGAGAAGAGATAGCCGATAAGATTTCTAAAACTGTAAGAACGGTTCAAAGAGCGCTCAATTCTCTTGTAGAGAAGGGTTATATCAGGCGAGTCGGTTCTAAACAGAATCCTGTATGGGAAGTGCTGAAATAAGGTTAATAAAAAAATAGAACTTGATGGAGGAAGAATATATGACATTTTGTGGTGACGACTGCTGTAGAGAATGCAGCAAGCTATCCGAATGCGGCGGATGTGAGAAGTGCAACGGACATCCCTTTGGGGGAAGCTGTATCGCAGAACGCAACTCAAACTTTCAGGAACTAAAGAGCCGGTTAATTGTTGAAATCAATCATTTGAAGATTGACGGACTTATCGTTAAAGACTTGTTTTTACTAAACGGAGGGTATGTTAATCTAGAATATCCCCTTACCAACGGAACCACGGTAAAATTCTTAAACAAAAATGACGTCTATCTGGGAAATCAAATTGAAAAGGAAAAATCAGAACGTTGCTACGGTGTAGTTGCGAATGAAAATTTCATTTTGATTTGTGAATATGGATGTAATGGTTCAGAGCCGGAAATCATATTATATAAACGGAGATAAATTTCAGTTTTTTGGATAGATACAAATTTAGATTTATTGTACCTGAACTTAAGAAAACCTCTGATGTCAGACAAATGCTACACTTGGGAAAGTTTGATTTCACCGGGTTTTATGAATGTAAAAACAGTCAAAAACGGCGTTTTATCCTCGACTTCGCTACAGGTTCTAATTACTTGCTGATAACATATACTTCTCAATATATTCCGCACCGTCATTGGACAAAATAATATTACCGGTTACTTCTTTAAACTCAAAAAGAGTATAAACCATTGTCTCGGTGTAATTTGCAATGACAGTCCATTTTGAATTCCGCAAGTAGCTCTATTCCTGTCCGAATGAATGAAAACAGCAAGAAAAAATATACTTGCTATACAAAATCGTTTATGTTATAATCTCGTAGTTAAGTTTTGGAGGCAAAAAATGAGTGAAGCTTTAAAGATAATATTAGGTATAGTGCATATAATTGTGTGTCTGGCAACAATCATAGTGGTATTGATGCAGTCGGGCAAAAGCGAAGGACTTTCGGGAGCTATTACAGGCGGAGCGGAAACCTTTTTCGGTAAGGGTAAGGGCAGAGCAATTGACAAGCTTCTTTCCAAGTATACCGTTTATATAGCAATATTCTTTGCGGTTACATCCATCTTCTTATATCTCGTACTCAAATAAAGTGCGGATACGGAATATCTTTATGATTTTTAAAAAGGCTTATAAGCCTTTTCTTTTTACTTTTTTGTTGCGATTTAATGGGAAATCTACTGAATATACAATAGTTTTACAATAGTCACCGTTTAAGAAATTGAACAGAATTATCCGTTGGAATATAATTTAACGGGAGGTTATAAAGACTATGCTTATACGATTGATAGGATTATTGGTTGCTTTCGGTTTATTTATCTTCCTTATCTGTCAGAAGAAAGTACTGAAGTGGAAAAAAGCGATATTGGTAATTGTCTCATTTGTTTTGGTAGTATTTATGATAATTCAGGTATTTTTTCCGTTTATTCCGGCCAAGAAACCTACCGGACCTTACGGTGTCATAACCGAGACGGCATTTTATAAGTATAATACCGATATTCCGGGAATGGCTACTAACGGCAATGAAAGGGAGATTCCTGTCAAAGTGTGGTTTCCGAAGGACGCACAAGCAAAAAGTCACCCTTTGTTTTTATTCTCTCCCGGATCTTTCGGTGTTGCCGAATCCAATGAAACTTTATTTTTAGAACTGGCATCACGAGGCTATGTTGTAGTAAGCATGAATCATCCGTACCACTCTTTCAGCTGTAAGATGTCGGACGGCAGGAATATAAATATGGACGGAAAGTTTATACAAAGTGTTATGAATTCGCAGGGTTCGGAAGATTTGCCCGGAACTTTAAGTTCATTTAAGGAGTGGTTAAAAGTACGGATTGATGATATCAATACGGTACTTGATTGCATTTCGGACTTTCAGAATGATTATGATTATGAACGGTATATTGATAAAGAACGGACGGTTTTATCCGGACATTCTTTGGGCGGTTCCGCCGTATTGGCCGTAGGTCGTGAAAGAGCGCAAGAGATTAAAGCATTGGCGGTTTTGGAGGCTCCGTTTGCAGCGGATATTGTGGGGATTGACAAAGACAGGTATATCTTTACCGATCAGCCGTATCCGTTACCCGTTTTGCATGTCTATTCGGATGCATTGTATGGAAAAATGGATGAAATTACTACATATGATATGAATACACGACTTATGAAAAGCGACAATCCTATGTATGTGAATAAGCATATTAAAGGTGTCGGACATCTGGGATTAACCGATATGAGATTGGTAACACCCGTCATTACATATTTGATGGACGGAGGGTTGGATACGCGTCCTGCGGCGGAAACCTTATCGGAGCTAAATGAATATGTACTGGATTTTTTAAATATATACAATAATTAAACGAATTTTATATTTCCGATTAATTTACGTGATTTTCATTACTCTTCAAAATGACGGTTGTACTGTGCAAAATACAAAGTATCATGATATAATCTCAAGATGTGGAGTACTTATGAGAATATTAGGTATTGATCCCGGTTTTGCCATTATGGGATATGGGGTCATAGATTATTTCAAAAACAAAATCGAAGTACTGGAATACGGTGTTATTAAGACCCAAGCAAAAACCCCGTTTGATTTAAGACTGTTGCAAAATTACAGAGGTATTAATGAAGTAATTGAGAAGTATAAACCAGAGCATGTAGCCATGGAGCAGTTGTTTTTTAACACCAATCAGAAAACAGCTATAAATGTATGTCAGGCAAGAGGTGTTGCTGTATTGGCTGTTGCCGAGAACCGATTGGAGTTTTTTGAGTATACGCCTCTTCAGGTAAAACAGGCACTTTGCGGTTACGGCAGAGCCGACAAGAATCAGATTCAGCAGATGGTAAAGGTATTGGCCAATCTGAAAGATATTCCCAAGCCCGATGATGCGGCCGATGCTTTGGCGGTAGCCATATGCCATGCCAATTCCTACAGGGAAGAAAGGAAGACGGAAAATAAATGTATGAGTATATAAAAGGGGAAGTAGTAGCTAAAAAACATGATTATGTGGTAGTGGACAATGCGGGAGTAGGATACAGGATATTTACAAGCATAAACACCATGTCGAAACTGCAGACACATGAGCAGACTCTGCTATATACATATCTTCACGTAAGGGAGGATGTGATGGTACTGTACGGATTTGCCTGTGAAGAAGAGCTCTTTCTGTTCAATATGCTGATAAGTATATCCGGTATAGGACCCAAGGCCGCTTTATCCATATTATCGGTACTGTCCTATCAGGAAGTGGCTACTGCGGTAGTATCGGAAGATGCGGCATCGTTATCCAAAGCACCCGGTGTAGGTAAAAAGACTGCAATGAGAATAATACTGGAGCTTAAGGATAAATTAAAAGGTCTTTACGCTGCCGAAGGCGATGCGGTAAAACAGATTGCGGTCAGCGATAAATACTCCGAAGCGGTTAATGCACTGCTTGTATTGGGGTATAATACAAAGTATGCAAGAGAAGCTCTGAATAAGGTATACGATGAGTCCGATTCGTTGCAGGATATAATCAAGAAGGCTTTAGCGGAGCAGATATAAAGGAGAAGGGCAATGGAGGAAGAAAGATTTGTAACTCCGTCATTTATAAAGAACGACCAAAGCGAAGCGAGTTTACGGCCTAAGGTTTTTGACGAGTATTTCGGTCAGGAAAAGATAAAGGAAAATCTTAAGGTTTTCATAGAGGCTGCCAAATTACGGCGTGAACCTATTGATCATGTGCTTCTTGCTGGACCTCCGGGCTTAGGAAAAACCACTTTAGCAGGCATCATAGCATCGGAAATGGGAGCTAATTTAAGAGTAACCAGCGGGCCGGCTATAGAAAAAGCCGGGGATCTTGCAGCCATATTAACCAATCTTGATGAAAACGATATTCTGTTTATTGATGAGATACACAGACTGAATCGTACTGTGGAAGAGATTCTGTATCCCGCAATGGAGGATTTTGCGTTGGATATTATTATCGGGAAAGGTCCCAGTGCCAAAACCATACGCCTGGATTTAAACAAGTTTACTTTAATAGGAGCTACTACCAAAACAGGCATGCTTTCTTCGCCGTTGCGCGACAGATTCGGCGTATCCTGCAGACTGGAGATGTATACAGTAGAGGAATTAAGCAAGATAGTAAAGAGAAGTGCCGGTATTTTAGGGTTCAATATCAACGAATACGGAGCTAATGAGATAGCTTCCCGCTCCAGAGGAACACCGAGAATAGCAAACAGGCTCTTGAGAAGAATAAGGGACTTCGCTCAAGTGGAAGGAGAAGATGTAATTACAAGTGAAATTGCCGATTACGGACTGCAAAAACTGGAAATTGACAAAATAGGATTGGATAATATAGACAGAGCTATCCTGGAAACTATAATAACCAAATTTAACGGCGGACCGGTAGGACTGGATACGCTTGCGGCTTCCGTAAACGAAGAAAAAGATACCATTGAAGATGTATATGAACCGTATCTTCTTCAGTTGGGCTTCATAAAGAAGACACCGAAAGGACGATGCGTAACACCACATGCATACAAGCATCTGAAAATACCTTATGAACCGAAATAAAATACTTTTACATACGTGCTGTGCACCTTGTCTTGTATATGTTAATGAAAAGCTTAATGAAATGAATGTGGATTTTGACTCGTATTTCTATAACCCCAATATTCATCCTAAGAAAGAACATGAGAGAAGGCTTTTAACGCTCAGAAGTTATACGTCACGTTTTAACATTCCTCTTATTGAAGATGATGAGTTTTTACAGTATCTTTGGGAAAATGGTTTCCAATGTAAGGATTGTTATAATATAAGGTTGGAAAAAACGGCACGTTATGCCAAGAATAACGGTTATAAGGGGTTTTCCACCACGTTACTGGTAAGCATTTATCAGAATCATCAACTTATTATCGACATAGCGGAAAGTGTTGCCGATAAATACGGCATAGAGTTTTTTTATCATGACTTTCGGGAAGGTTACAGGATAGGTCAGAATAAAGCAAAGGAGTACGGGTTATACCGTCAGAAATACTGCGGTTGCATCAACTCATATAACTCTTCAAAATATAAAGATAAGATTAAATGGGATTAAAGGAAAAAGTGTAAGAAATGAGACTATTTAACAAGAAAAAGATATATCTGTTTGACGGTTCCAAAGGATTCATGCTGCAAAAATACGGTTTGCAAAAAGGAGAGTTGGCGGAATCGTATAATATAACACATCCGGATACGGTCATGCGCATACATAAAGAATACTGCGATGCGGGAAGCGACATAATTCAGACCAATACGTTATGTTCCAACAGGCTTGTATTAAAGCGTCACGGTTTGGAAGGGTTACATGACAAGATAAACAGTCAGGGAATTGAGCTTGCAAAACAGGCGATTGACGGAAGAAATATACTTATCGCGGCATCAATAGGACCTATAGGAGAGCTTTTACAGCCTTTCGGACCGTTAACTTTCGAATATGCATACAGTTTGTATAAAGACCAGATATATGCATGTCGCAATGCCGATGTGATTAACTTTGAAACTTTTACCGATTTAAAAGAGATGAGAATCGCTTATCTTGCCAACAGAGAAACGGTAAATCTGCCTGTTATATGCAATATGACATTTGAGAAGAATAACATGACTCTTATGGGACATTCACCGAAGGTATGTGCCGGTATTTTGAAGAAAATGGGAGCCGATGTGGTGGGAGTAAACTGTTCCAACGGACCGGATAAAATGGGAGATATACTTAAAGATATTGCGGTATTTGAAGATTTTGTCTGTGTAAAGCCCAATGCGGGAGTTCCGAGTTTTGTAGACGGAATCGCTCATTATGACCAGGGGGAAATAGAGTTTTGCGGCTATTCGGACAATTTGCTGGATTTCAATGTGGGGATAATAGGAGGATGCTGCGGCACCACTCCGGAATATATAAAGGCTATGAATTACATCAAAGATAAAGACAGAAGTATTACCGTACCTGTTGATAAGAGCAGATATATCTTCTGTCAGTACGGATATGTTGATATTGATGACTCTTATGAAACCGTTGATTTTGATATTATTGACGGCGATATATACGACAATATTGACAATGCTTATGACATAAATGAGGAGCCTTGTGATGTATATAATGTATTTTACAGAGGAGATAATGCACAATTTATGTTTGAACTGATAAATCAGCTGCAGGATATACTGAAAAAGCCTTTTATCTTCCATATTGATGATAAAGTGTGTTTAGACAGTGCTTTAAGAGCGTATTGCGGAATAGCAGGCATTACAGGGTGCGATTTCAGTAAATACGGAGCTGTTAAAATTTAATGTTGTTTCACTTAACCTTGTCAATATTCGGCTTATACTCGCTGAGAGTGAAAGAGAAAACCGATCCGGATTTCCCGTCACTTTCCACCCATATATCTTCATTCATTCTTTTCAGAGTCTCACGGGCAATGGCCAGTCCCAAGCCGGAACCGGCACTTGAACGGGATTTGTCCGATTTATAGAATCGTTCAAATACATATTCGATATCCTCTTTGGATATTCCGGTTCCGTAATCCTGAACGGAAACGATATATTTATCGTCTTTTTTGACTATTGCTATTTTTATCTTAATTTTCTCGTTATTTATTTTCTTATCAGCCGAGTTTTGTGAGAACTTTATCGCGTTATCGATGAGTATGGTAAGTATCTGTTCTATACGATCGGCATTGCCGTATACAAGCACAGGTTGCGAAGGACCGGTAAAATCAATTGTCAAATTATTATCCTCATAGGTAAAATGATAACTCTCAATCTTATCGACAATTATTGCCGAAAGGTTAACTTTATCCATGGCGAATGCCTCGCTTGCCGACTGCAGACGGGACAGCATAAGCAAATCGTTTATCAGTCTGTTCAGTCGCTGTAATTCGTTGGACATAATTGCATAATACTTTGTAATCTTATCGGGGTCGGTAACTATTCCGTCTTTAAGCGGAGCCAATAATCCCATAACACCTGTAAGAGGAGTTTTCAATTCGTGTGATACATTTGCCACATAATCTCTTCTTGTCTGTTCCAGTCGTATCTCCTTTGTTATATCGCTGAATATTCCCATTGCACCTATCAACGCATCATTTACCTTTAACGGATTTATAACGCACAGAATCATATTTCCTTGAAACTCATATATGTTCTCAATATACTGCTGTTCCGATAAACATTGCTCAAAATCCTCCCATACCGCCTGTATGGGAATTATACTGTGCTTTTCATTCATATTCATTGTGGATTTAAAGAATTTCGGAAGGGCGGGATTGATTATCATGGGAGAAAGCGACTCGTCCACAACTAAAAGACCCTGGTTCATGGAGTTCAATACTCCCTGCAGAATATTGGTCTCACGGGTTAAACTGGTTATTGTTTTGCCTAATTGTGAGGATAGGTGATTCATGGTTAAAGACAACTGGCCTAATTCCGCCGGATAGGATTCGTCGGCTTTGACGGAAAAATCTCCTTTTCCGAATGCAACCGCTACATCCCTTATCTCCAGAAGAGGCTTGGTGATGCTTTTGGACATTCTGTAGATGGGAAATAACATCAGTAATGATACACCTATCATGGTCAGCACCAGAGCATTGTTTATTGTTCTTAATTCGCCTGAATAGTCATCAATGAATTTGCAAACAGTGAGAACCGCCTGGACATCTCCGTACTGCGAGAAAATAGGTCTCATGATAATAAACATATCGGAGTTGAACTCATTATCGGTATTTTTCAAAGAAATATATTGCCCTGCAAGCACTCCGCGCATATGCTTTGACAGGTTATTTCTGTAGAACTTGTCCATGTCCGCTTTTGCCACCGTCTGAGTCTCTCTTCTGATGGCGGGAGCATAAGAATATACCTCTACATTCAGTTTGTCCGAAACAAATATAAAGCTTCTTAAGATAGAGGATTCGGCTTGTAATGCTTTGTCAAAGAAGTTTTCCAATTGGTCTCTTGTAACCCAATCACCGGGGATAAGCGAAGCCAGCATATCTGTTTCCTCTTTTAATCTTTCCAGTTGATTGGTTACGAATATCTCTTCCGATGCAACGGTGTAAATGACCGTGGTGATAATAAGTGAAATGACAAGTATTGCTAATACCAGTAATACTATTCTGATAAAAAAAGGTATGTCGGAAAACCTATTCTTCATTGCACTCAAACTTGTATCCTACTCCGTAGATGGTTTGTATACACTTTTGTATTTCAGCAGGAAGTTTTGCACGTATACGTTTAATGTGAGTGTCGATGGTCCTGGTGTCACCCGTATACTCGTAACCCCAGATTAAGTTCATAATCTGTTCTCTGGTAAAGACTATCTTGGGATTGGATAACAGAAGAAAAAGAACTTCCACTTCTTTAGGTGTGGCATGTGTGGGTACATCGTCTATAAGGATGGAATACCTTGTAATGTCCACCGTAAGTTGTTTGAAAGACACCTTCCCGGAAGACTCTTTTTGAGAAGGATTTCTTACACGGTTGATTATTGCTTTTATTCTCGCTATAACTTCCAGTGAGCTGAAAGGTTTGGTAATATAGTCATCCGCTCCGAGATCAAAACCAAGGAGTCTGTCTACTTCCTCGGATTTTGCAGTTAGTAATATAATGGGGATAGTGCTGCTTATTCTTATTCTTCTGCATACTTCCATACCGTCAATAACCGGCATCATTATGTCCAGCACAATAACATCAAAAGTGCCTTTTTGATATAAATCCAGACATTCCTGTCCGTTGAAAGCCGATTGATGCGTCATTCCGAACTTGTCGAAATAAACGCTTAAAGCCTCGTGTACCAAAGGATCATCATCACAGATTAAAACATGAATATTCATACTTATTCCTCTTTAAAAAAATTATACCAAACAAAACACCTATATTCAAACATAACGTTAAATAGCGAAAATCAAAGGAAAATCAACGGTCAAGAATTATGTATATTATTAAATTGTAGAAAAAGTTATATAAACTGTAATAAAACAGGTAATAAAGCAATAAATGCTTGAGTGCAAAGTTAAATTCCAGTATAAGAGAGATTTTCAAAAAAATGGATTTTAGTAATACAGTTAATTAAAATACCGATATTCATGGAGATTTACCACATGATGATAGCAAGTATTTTCTGT
>DUPQ01000027.1 GCA_012838235.1 Clostridiaceae bacterium | reverse complement strand
TGACATATGATATTTCATACCTCCAATCATATAAACTTTTCAAGAATATTTCACTTTTACAGTACAGGGGGGGTGAAATATTCACTGGTTAGTTCATGGGGTGAAATTATCATAGGTTATTGACAAAACAGCCCGTTCGTGTTGACACATAAAGGGAGGGAGTGATAAAATATTTTCTTGAAGAGAACTCGTATATGTTGCAAAAAACGGTCTGCAACGTTTCTACCGGGACACCTCAGACCCGACTATGAGTGGCTTATTCCATTGCGTTCTTTTTTATGGTGCAGTCACTACGAGACTGCTTTTTTAATGGGAGGATTAAATGAAAGTATTGGTATTGATGGGAAGCGACAGCGACAGTAAAACGGTAGAACCCGGTCTGAAATTTTTAGAGGAATATAATATTGAATATAGTGTAAGGGTATGTTCGGCGCACCGCACACCCGATATGGCCAAGCAACTGGCCGTAAACGCCAAAAGTGAAGGTTTTAAGGTCATAATAGCGGCTGCGGGAAAAGCGGCCCATTTAGCGGGAGTCATAGCCGCGCATACCGTGTTGCCGGTTATAGGGATTCCCGTTAAGACAAGCGATTTAGGAGGCATGGATTCACTCCTTTCAACGGTGCAGATGCCTGCGGGAGTACCGGTTGCCACGATGGCGATTGACGGCGGAAAAAATGCCGCAATATTGGCAGCCGAGATACTGGCTCTGAATAATGAAGAATTAAGCAATAAATTGCAACAGTTCAAAAAGGAAATGGAACAAAAGGTAATGCAAGCGGACAGGGAGATAAACAACAAGTAATATGAGCGGAGTCTTCGGAGTATATTCAAAAGATAAATCGGTTAACATAGCGGAGCAAATATATTACGGACTGTATGCTCTTCAACACAGAGGACAGCAGAGTGCCGGTATAGCGGTCAGAGATAAAGATTTAATAGAGTGGCATAAAGATAAAGGTCTTGTTCCCGAGGTTTTCAAGAGCCAGGATCTGGACAAACTGCCGGGTGATGCCGGAATAGGTCATGTGCGGTATTCCTCGTCCGGGGATGTATCCAAAGGAAACATCGAGCCGTTGGTACTGAAGTATATCAGCGGATATATGGCCATAGCAAAGAACGGCAATATAATTAATGCCAATAAGCTGAGAGGGAAACTGGAGGCGGACGGATGTATGTTCCATACCACCAATGATACCGAAGTACTGGCTGCACTTCTGACCAAGTTCCGCATAAGCAGCGAACATATAGAGGATTCGGTGGAGCAGATGGTGAAATATATTCAGGGCTCCTACTCCATTGTCATGATTACCCCCAGATTCCTTATAGGTCTTAGGGATCCTCTGGGTATAATGCCTCTTTGTATAGGCAGGATTAACGGTGCAACATATGTTATTTCCAGCGAATCGGCCGCTATAGATGCGGTTGACGGAGAATTTATAAGAGATGTGGAGCCGGGAGAACTGGTACTGATAGATTCCGACGGTATTCAGTCAAGAAGGTTGTTTGACTGCAAAAAGAGCAGTTTATGTATATTCGAGCATGTATATTTTGCTCGGCCGGACAGCATTGTTGACGGGGCATCGACACATGACGCAAGGGTAAATGCCGGAAGGATTTTAGCAAAAGAACATCCGGTACAGGCGGATGTGGTAATAGGCATTCCCGACGGCGGAACCGATATGGCATACGGGTTTGCACAGGAAAGTAATATAGTTGCACCTGCAGGTCTGTTAAGGAATAAATATGTGGGCAGGGCGTTTATAGCCCCCAATCAGAATGCCAGAGAAATAGCGGTAAAGATAAAATTCAACCCGGTCAAGACCGAGGTCAAAGGTAAAAGAGTGGTACTCATTGATGATTCCATAGTCAGAGGAACCACAACCAAGACACTTGTCAGAATGCTGAGGGAAGCGGGAGCTAAGGAAGTTCACTTAAGGATAGGCTCTCCGCCGTATAAATACCCTTGCTATTTCGGAGTGGACACTTCCAGCAGAGGACAGTTGCTGGCCAGCAAGAATGATAAAGAGACAATATGCGAATGGATAGGTGCCGACAGTTTAGAGTACATCAGTTATGAAGGAATTATCAAAGCACCTGTCAATTCCAAAGTGGATTTTTGTACTTCCTGTTTTACAGGAGTCTATCCCGTGGATATACCTAAAGAGTTTTAGGAGGATAATCACTGTGAAAGATGCATACAAAGAAGCGGGAGTGGATGTTCAAGCAGGTTACGAGTCTGTGGCTTTAATTAAAAAGCATATTCAAAGAACGGTAACCGAAGGGGTGCTGGGCGGAATAGGAAGTTTTTCCGGATTATTCCAAATAGACTTGAATAAATATCCTACCCCGGTATTGGTTTCGGGAACCGACGGAGTGGGTACCAAACTGAAACTTGCTCATTCCATGAAAGTTCATGACACGATAGGGATAGATGCGGTGGCAATGTGCGTCAACGATGTACTGTGTCAGGGAGCCGACCCGTTATTCTTTTTAGACTATATTGCATGCGGCAAGAATTATCCCGATATAATTGAAAAGATAGTAAAAGGTGTTGCCGAAGGATGTATACAGGCAGAATGTGCTCTGGTAGGAGGAGAAACGGCCGAGATGCCCGGCTTCTATAAACAAGACGAATACGATATAGCGGGATTTTGTGTCGGAGCGGTCAACAAGCCTGATATAATTGACGGATCGTTGATAGAAGAAGGCGATGTGCTTTTGGGATTGGCATCAACGGGAGTGCACAGCAACGGTTTTTCCTTAGTACGTAAGATATTCGGAGAGGATGCAAAAAGCTTAAGCAAAGTATATCCCGGATATGAAGCAACCATAGGTGAGGTGCTTCTTACACCTACAAAGATATATGTAAAAGATATTAAAAGGATAAGGACCGTTGCTAAAATAAAGGGAATGAGCCATATTACCGGAGGAGGATTTGTGGAAAACATACCGAGGATGTTTAAAGACAACAATTTAACTCCCGTAATCAACAAGGGCAGCTGGGCGGTGTTACCCGTATTTGACCTCATAATGAAGCAAGGTAATATAACCGAAGAGGATATGTACCGTACTTTCAATATGGGTATAGGAACGGTAATAGCGGTAAGCAAAGAAGATGCGAAGAAAATACAAAAACAGTTTAAGAACGAAATATACGAGATAGGATATGTGGCTTTAGCCGGGGATGTCAAAAAGTTAAAAGATATTGAGGAAAATATATATATAAAGGAAAGATAACATGATTAGAAGAGCATTGATCAGTGTAAGCGACAAAAGCGGAATTGCGGAATTTGCAAAGAGATTGAGTGATATGGGTGTGGAAATAATTTCCACCGGCGGCACTTCAAAAGTACTTAGCGAAAACGGAATAAAGGTTATTCCCATTGAAAGCATAACCGGATTCAAAGAATGTCTGGACGGAAGAGTAAAGACTCTGCACCCCAATATACATGCGGGTCTGTTAGCTATAAGAGATAAAAAAGACCATATGGATACATTGGAGAGTCTGGATATCACCCCTATAGATATGTTGGTTATTAATCTCTATCCTTTCAAAAAGACCGTACAGAAAAGCAATGTTACCAAAGAAGAGGCTATTGAGAATATTGATATAGGCGGACCGGCAATGTTGAGAAGCGGTGCCAAGAATCATGCAACAGTCACGGTTATCACCGATCCTTCTGATTATGAAAGTGTATTAAATGAATTGGAACAAAACGGCAAAGTATCTTATGAGACCAATTTTAGACTTGCAATAAAGGTATTCGAACACACCGCTAATTACGATGCAATGATAGCCGACCATTTCAACAAGCTTACAGGAGATTACAGCTTAAAGAATACTTTCACCGTTACTTATGAGAAGCTTCAGGAAATGAGATACGGAGAGAATCCTCACCAGAAAGCCGCTTTCTATAAAGAACCCGCAATAACAAAGGGAACCATCTGCGATGCGGTGCAACTGCACGGCAAAGAACTTTCATATAACAACATAAATGATGCCGACGGCGCATTGTCCATGCTCAAAGAGTTTCCCGACCGACCTGCATGTGTGGCGGTAAAGCATGCTAACCCCTGCGGTGTGGGAGTGGGTAAAAATGTATTTGACGCATACAAAAAAGCGTATGATTCCGATCCGGTTTCCATATTCGGAGGAATAGTCGCATTCAACAGAACGGTGGATGTAGTAACTGCCGAAAAGCTCAATGAGATATTTTTGGAAATAGTTATTGCACCCGATTACAAAGATGAAGCTCTTACATTATTAATGAAAAAGAAGAATTTAAGAATTCTTAAATTGGATAACATAACATATAACAATGAAAACGAATATATTATGAAGAAAGTAGGCGGGGGAATGCTTGTACAAAGCAAAGATAATTGCGTTGTAAACCCGGAGGATATTAAAGTCGTGACCGTAAAACAGCCTACCGAACAGCAGTTGAAAGATGCCGTTTTCGGAATGACTGTATGCAAGCATGTCAAATCCAACGCGATAGTTCTTGTAAAAGACTTAGCTTCAATAGGAATAGGTCCCGGACAGATGAGCAGGATAGGAGCGGCCAAGATAGCCATATCCTTGGCGGGAGAAAGGGCTAAAGGCAGCGTTATGGCATCGGATGCGTTTTTCCCGTTTGATGACTGTGTCATAGCGGCCAAAGAAGCGGGCGTGGAATGCATAATACAACCCGGAGGATCGTTAGCCGATAAGGAGGTAATTGCCAAAGCGGACCAATTTGGTATCTGTATGATATTCACGGGAATAAGGCACTTTTTACACTGAGAAAGGTAAAAGATGAAGGTACTGGTAATAGGGGGAGGCGGCAGAGAACATGCCGTAGTAAAAAAACTTTCCGAGAGTCCGAAAATTAAAAAGATATATTGTGCTCCGGGTAATGCCGGAATGGGAAAAATAGCGCAATGCGTCAACATAAAGGCTACCGATATAGACGGTATACTGGATTTTCTTAAAGACAACCCTGTGGACCTGGTTGTGGTCACTCCCGATGACCCGTTAGCTTTGGGGCTTGTGGATAAACTGAACGAAAGAAATATACGTGCGTTCGGACCGGTAGCTAAAGCGGCTGAAATAGAAAGCAGTAAAGCTTTTGCCAAAAACCTTATGAAGAAATACGGTATACCTACGGGTGCTTTTGAAGTTTTCGATAACCCCGAAAAAGCTTTGCAATATGTTAAAAACAAGCAATACCCTCTGGTTATAAAAGCGTCGGGACTGGCGCTGGGTAAAGGTGTGATAATTGTTGAAAATTATCGGCAGGCAGAGGAAACCATTAACCAAATGATGATAAACGATATGTTCGGCTCATCCGGCCACACCGTTATAATCGAAGAGTTTTTACAGGGACCGGAAGTTACCGTATTGGCATTTACCGACGGTAAAACCATAAAGACCATGCCGTCGTGTCAGGATCATAAAAGAGTATTTGATAACGATAAAGGTCCCAATACCGGCGGAATGGGCGCTTTCAGTCCCAGCAAGCATTACACAAAAGAGATAGAAGAATACTGCATTAACAACATATTTTATCCGACAATAAGAGCCATGAAGAAAGAAGGTCGCAACTTCAAAGGCGTAATATATTTCCAGATGATGCTTACAAAAGACGGACCCAAGGTAATTGAGTATAATGCCAGGTTCGGAGACCCCGAAACACAAGTACTTCTGCCGTTACTGAAAACCGACCTTCTTGATATATTCAATGCGATAACAGATGAAAGGTTAGACAAGACTGACATTCAATGGGAGAACAGTGCCGGTGCCACGGTGGTTCTTGCAAGCGGCGGATATCCCAAAGAATATACCAAAGGTTATCCGATATCGGGATTGGAAGAAATACAAAAGCAGGAAATAACCGTTTATCATATGGGAACAGCCATGAAAGAAGGGGAATATGTTACCAACGGAGGAAGAGTCCTTTCATTAACTGCAAAAGGAGATACTGTTGAACAAGCGGTCGCAAGAGTATACAATAATATCAATAAAGTATGCTTTAAAGACATGCATTACAGGAAAGATATAGGCAGAAAATGAAACTGGGAATCTTAGGAGCAACATTTGATCCGGTACATAAGGCTCACATCCTGATGGCGAAATACGCACTGGATTATTGTGAGTATGTGCTCTTGACACCCTGTACAAAGCCGCCTCATAAAGATAATGCCGGTATAACCGATGACAATATCCGATATACGATGCTGTGTCTGGCATTGGACGGTTATGAAAAACTCATAGCTTCAGATATGGAACTTAAAAGAGCGACAACCACATACACGATAGATACATTGAAACAGGTAAAAAAAGAATATCCGATTTTTGAAAAGATAATATATATCATAGGAGCGGACACCCTGTTTCAGCTTAAGACATGGAGAGAATATGAGGAAGTGTTCAAACTCTGCACGTTTTTGGTATTCGGAAGATCGGGCTTTACCGAAGAGCAGATAACCGAACAGATTGAAATATTCAAAAAAGATTACGGTGCCGACATTATATTCGACATAAGATGCATATCGGAAATATCCTCTACCGCAATACGTAAAGGGATAGCGGAGCAGGACAACTCGATAGAGTGGATGCTGGACAAAAAAGTGTACAGGTATATAAAAGAAAATGGGATATATAAGTGAAGAGGCAAGGCTGGATATAGTAAAAAGGTATAGCCCCGAAAGATATGAGCATGTAAAGAATGTCGTCGAATTGGCAGATCATCTTGCAAGATTACACGGGGCGGACAGCGAAAAAGTATATGCGGCGGCACTTGTGCATGATATTGCCAAAGACATGAAAGAAGAAGATATGGCAGCAATACTTGAAGCTGCCGGTATTTTTATTGAAAAGCAATATCATACCGGCAATATACTGCACGGTCCCTGTGCCGCGGTAATAGCAAAAAAAGAATATAACATAGAGGATGAAGAGATTCTTAATGCCATTTATTATCACTCGTTCGGACGGGCGGGGATGGGACTTACCGAAAAAATAGTATTTATTGCCGATGCTGCGGAAAAAGGAAGAACATACAAAAACGTGACTAAAATACGCAAATTAATGTACAATAAACTTGATGAGGCGGTGGAACTGAGCCTTGAAGGGACGGTATATCATGTACTTTCCAAAGGAGAAGTTCTCTATCCCGTAACAGCTGCCGCTTTGGAGTATTTCCAAGAGCAAAGGATTAAAGATTAATGTATACGGGTATTTTTAAAAACGCATACAAGGTTATAAAAACCGAGGAAGGATATTTTCCCGTTCGGTTTACCGATAAGCAGCTGGAATACTATAAAAACCTTTCCAAGGCAACGGAAGACCGGTCGCTGTGTACAGCCGGTATATGTATGGATTTTTATACCGATGCCGAGTGTATAACCTTTTCCTACAGAGCCGACCATTTTTCCAGAAGATATGTGGGATTTGATTTTTACGAAAACGGTATATTTAAAAGACACATAGAAGAAGCATTGGATGCAAAGCAGTCTACTTTAACTTATCCGTTAACGGAAAAAGCGATAAAGAGAGTGACCGTTTATGTGCCTAATCTGAGCAGAATAAGGGTGTATGATTTGGATATAGGTAATTTTCAATGCATTAAAGAGCAACCCTCTCAAAAACTTCTTTTTCTGGGAGATTCCATTACCCAGGGCATGGTAGCTTTGAGTCCTTCGTTGGCTTTTCCCACACAGGTTGCAAGAGCCTTGAATGCACAGAGTCTGAACAGGGGTGTCGGTTCGGCGAAGTTTGATGTGGATTCTTTGGATGAACAGGACAAATATGATCCCGACAGTATTTTTATTGCATACGGCATCAACGATATCTATCAATTAAAAGATATAGCGGAACTGGAAAATGTACTGAAAACAGCCGACAAGTATTTGTATAAACTTAAGAATATCTACAAGCATGCAAAAGTATATATTATTACTCCGATATGGTGTTTAAGATACGATGAAGACCAATCATTTAAGGAAATGTTTGATGAGTATCAAAAAGAATTAACGACATTAGCAAAGAAATACGGTTTTATTCCCGTAAACGGCTTGGCTCTTATGCCGCATGACACCAAATATCATCAGGACCATACAGTTCATCCCGCAGATTCGGGATTTAATCATATTTCGGAAAATCTTCTTAAAATAATCGGGAGGTAAGATATGTGGGCACAGAATAATGCAAAGAGATGGGTGATTATGTCTATAATCTTTATGCTTATCGGAATAGCGATGATTGTAGCGGGAGCGGTTATAGGCGAAATGAATTACTACTGGATGATTTATGTCGGAGCTATATTATTCCTTACTTTCTTTATATGCTTTTTTATGTTTATCCGGCAGGCGAGAAATCTGGACAGCATGCTGAAAGGAACGGGTTTATTAGCCCATTGGAGATTTGAAGAGAATGAAAGACTGCAAAGAGCGGCGGAAGAGTTCCTGCAAAGAAAAACCTCCAACAAAGTAATGCTGCTGGTAATAATTGCGTTTGTTGTGATAATAGGAGGATTGTTTGCAATATTCGGTTTCAGCAACAGTAAGGATGCCATATTCTTCATTGTAGTATTGCTGGGTATTCAGATATTGATATCTTTAGCGGCTATTTTAATACCCAGGGCTCGGTATAACAAGATGAAAGAGGCTGCTCCGGAAGTGTTAATAAGTCCGTTCGGTGCATGGATTATGGGTGAGTATTTTCAGTGGAAAGCACCTTTAACAAGAATCACATCTGTACAGTTTGCCAAAGACCGTGAAGACAACTATACCATAACGGTTAATTTTACAATATGGCAGCGATTCGGACCTCAAAAGCTCCAGTGCCGGATACCCGTTCCCAAAGATACCGTAACGGAAGCCGAGACTATTGCATCGGATATCGCTAAAATTAATAAAGTACGGTTTTTAAACGAAACAAAATAACCTATTTTATATCCGCACCGCATATATCGGTATACTTGATGACTTTTGAACCTGTTTCTTCAGTCAATACTATTACCTTTTCTTTTTTTATCGGATCTGTTTCACCGCTTGCGGAAACAATATATATTTCCACTTGCTTGCCTTTAGGTAACATGGCTACCATGTTATTGAAAGGGGGTGCGGGGAAGCCTGCCCACATAGGCGCTGCCAGTATAATTTTTTCATAACCCGACAAATCCAAATCAATAGGCAAAATATCCGTAGGTTGCTGTTGTAGTGCCTTAGGGCATTCGGTAAAAAGATTTGATAAAAAACACTTTCTTTTGACTGTCTGCACTTCCAGGATATCGGCGGAAAGTTCCGCTGCCATATTTTCGCAGTACTTTTTTGTTTTACCGCTGTATGAGTAATATATTATTGCCGTTTTCATGATTAACACCTCTCAGATATATTCTATACATTAAATGTAATGTAACTATAAAATTACTGTAAAAAATTGAAGAAGGTAAGAAACGTATCAGCACCTATTGCCATAGCTATATACCAGCTTATAACAGCCAGAGGTATGGCGGTAATAACATCGATAATTACATGCTGTTTTACAAATACCGTTGATACTATAACGAGTAGTGAAAATATAATAATTATCAGTTTTAAAAATAACGGAAGACCGGTTGCATAAAGTGCCGATAATATAAAAAGCGTGGATAGAGAACAGTGCAAAGAAGGCAGACAGCTCAGTATTTTCTTATCATGCGAGTAAATGAATCTTACTACTTTAACGGAAAAAGAATCTCCTTCGGGTTCGGGTCTGATGAAAGTTGTGGGATATACCAGATATATTATTCCGCTCGTTATATCCACTATAAGTAAAGACATTACATACAGAGCATATGTTTGCAGGGAATAAAAGTATAGAACAAACTGTATTGTGAACAAAAGAACAAACCAGATAACATACGGGAAAATGAAAACCGGTATAAACGGTATCTTATCATCCAGTTTGCTTCCCAGCATATGAGGTTTTTTAACAAGAAACTGAGTGCCCCAGTATACCATCGACTGAATTATAAATATCCCTATAAATATCAATGTTACTTTCAGTAATTCGTTAATACAGTTTTCCTCCATTCCTCATACTCTAAGCATAATAATGCTTTTAGCAATTATATGCAACTTTTCCCCGGATTTAACGATTATTCATGATTTTCCGTATTTCTCATTTATAACTTACTCTTTATGATATAATCAAAACATACAAGGAGGTAATATTGGATACTGAAAATTTTAAGAATGAAATTGTTGAGGTACTGAAAGAAAAAAAAGCAAAGGATTTGATATCCATAGAGGTAAGAGATGTAACTACACTGACAGACTATTTTGTAATATGCACGGGAACTTCCGACCGTCATCGTAAATCCATGGCCGATGATGTGCAAGAGAAGGCGGAAGCGTTGGGAATGACGGTTTCCATGCCTGTGGAAGGGTATAACCAATCTAAATGGATACTTATAGACTGTATGGATGTAGTGGTAAATATATTTGAAAAAGAAACCAGAAGCAGGTATAACCTCGAGAAACTCTGGAGTGACGGGGTTTTAGAAGAAATACGAGAAAACAATAAAGAGGAGAAGAAATGATTATTACGGGAATCAGCGATGAAGCGGGCAAACATATTACCACGCAGATTGAAGCGCACAAAAAATTAGGGTGGAATACCTTGGAATTAAGAAATCATAACGGTGTTAATCCTTCCACCACCAACTTCAGTGATCAGGAGTTTGATAATGTAAGGAAAATTATTGAAGAACACAACTTTAAAGTAACTGCATTTTCTTCAGCTATAGGTAACTGGAGCAGGAGCATAAGAGGGGATTTCAATATTGACAAAGAGGATCTGAAAATATCTGCAAAGAGGATGAAGATGCTCAATGTCAGGTATATAAGGATAATGTCCTGGATTCCCGATGAAGACGATAAAAAATACACAAAGAAAGAAGTAATCAGAAGATGTAAAGAACTTGCAAAGATGGCCGAGGATCTGGATGTTATACTGGCTCACGAAAACTGCACGGGTTGGGGAGGAGAAACTCCGGAAAATATGCTGGAGCTTAAACAGGAAGTAAACAGTCCCAACTTTGTACTCCTTTACGACACGGGAAATGTAGTGGCTCACGGTTATGATAAGCCTATGAAGTTTTTTCAAGGACTGAGGGGGAATATAGATTATGTACATATCAAAGATGCACTTATTGCAAGACCCGGTCTGGAAAATCAATTCCGCTACGTAGGAGAAGGTGAAGGAAAAGTAAGAGAAATACTGGATATTCTAATCAATGAGGACAAGTATGACGGAGTTATATCCATTGAACCGCATGTAGCTGCCATTGTTCATACAGGAGAGAAACCCGCCGGTGATGAAGAGCTTTTCCAATCATACATAAAATACGGAAACATGCTTAAAGAAATGATTGCATCAATAAAAAGATGAGTGAAGATAAAAAGAAAAAGATAAGAAGAAGGAATATAAAGCTTATCATAGCATCTGCTATTATTTTAGCCTTTCTTATCTTTATTCTGACCGAAAAAGGAAAACAACTGTGGGACTTATTCCAGTTAAATGGCGAACAGTTTAAAGAATACATTGACAGTAAAGGCAAATGGGGTCCCGCTCTGTTCTTTCTGCTTTCCTACTTACAGGTTGTAATTGCTCCCATACCGGGTCAGATAACATATTTTGTAGGCGGTATGCTGTTCGGTACCTGGGGAGGTTTTGCCGTCAACCATACGGCAACAGTATTGGCATCAATAACCGTTTATTGGTTGGGGAGAGCGTTTGGAGAGCCTCTTACCGAAAAGTTGGCGGGAGGAGGAAAGACAAAAAAAGTTGTGGATTTTGTCAAAAGAAACGGTCCCATATTCTTCCTTTTAGCATTCCTTATTCCGGGATTACCTGACGACCTTTTATGTTATGTTGCCGGGATAGTGATGCTTCCCTTTAGCATATTCTTATTCCTAGCGCTTGTAGCAAGAATACCCTCAACTCTATCCTTGGCATTTTTAGGAGACGGTGTGCTCAAATGGACAACAGGACAGATGATATTGGTTATTGTCATAATGCTTGTTCTTATAGGACTTGTAATAATATTCAGGAAACCTATAACGAATTTCTTAAATATGCTTGTCAGAAAAGAAAGCAAAGACGATGATGTGGATATAACCGATATGATGACATAAAGAATATTAAAAAATAGCAGATGACAGAACACAAAAGACGGGTTATAATATCTAAGCACGGGGTGTAGCGCAGTTTGGTAGCGCGCTTGGTTCGGGACCAAGAAGTCGCAAGTTCAAATCTTGTCACTCCGACCAAAGAGCATCGATGTAATCGGTGCTTTTTAAAAAGACAGAAAAACAGAATGCCATCCATATTATGGCACTCTGACACTTTCCTTTTATAATCTATACGGAATCGACTACTTCGTATTGTATAGCTGTATGTAAGGACCTTGTAGTATAAAATTTGTTATAGTCATTAATGTAACATTGTCCAGCTGTCGCTCAATGCATCATATCTGTAAACCGAACCGTCGGGACTGACACCATAAAGCAATTCGCGGGTAAAAGAATCATCCTTCTTTGTACCGAGCCAGATGTTACGGCATACTACACCACCTGCAAGTTCCGTAGTCTCACCGGTTACCAAGGCGGACATTCCGCTTTCCTTTATCATCGCGTTTACATCCGGAACTATATACATAAGGTAGATTACCAGTTCATCATCGTCCATTGTATATTCGGGAATTGCTTCGAGCATATCTGCAGACAAGAAACGATATTCATCCGGTGTTTTTTCGCGTGTTGCATACAAAGGATCTCCGTCTGCCGGCCAAAGGGTTAAGGAAAGACTCCAATCTCTTGCAAATTGTGTAAAGAAAGTTCCTTTGATTGCTGTCGGACGATCTATCTCGCCTTCACCTTCATAAATCCACCATCCTAAAGTAAAATCAAACTCAATACAGCCTGCTTGCTTTCCTTGTTTTCCGTCCTCGGCTAAGTAAAGCTTATAAGTACCGAAAAAGTTTTCCAGCGGCTGGGCTCCCCATCTGAGATCCAAATCCACTCTTTCAAAATCCTCAAAAGTCAGATACAAAGCATCTTTGTCCTCAGGGTCAATGGTATATCGCCATGTTGTGTGCAAAAGAGATTGAAAGTTACAAGGGTATTTAAGATTATAGCGCAAACCGTCTTTGTCTGTGGCATAAATGGTAGTTCTGCTGCCGTCACCATCATTTTCCGAACCGAAGGAAAGCGATGTTATATTCTCCATCCAGGGAATTTTTCCCCAACTGTGAGCTACCTTATCGTATCCCTGTTCTGCACCGGATACATACCACCAGGGATTTACCGTTACCCATTCCAAGCTGCCGTCCTCCATTAGAAAGACCGCAATCGGTGTAGTAAAGGGTCCATCTCCCCCGAAAGTTTGTGACAAATCGGATATTTCACCCACACAAGCAGTTGATATCTTTCCTGCTAAGCCGTTTATCTTACAGAAGGCAGTTTGTTTATCTCTATCAAGATTCTCCGGAACATCCGACCAATTCTTCGGATTAATTGCTATACTTGCCTCTCCGTCCTGAATTTTAACAACAGCCATTCCCTTTGTATCCTCATAAAGGTTAAACTTTTCAGGCGGCTCTTCAGTCTGTGTGACTTCCGAACTGGGAGTTGGTGTCTGTGTCTGACTGGGTATAGATGTTGTTGGCTGATCGGTTTTTATCGGCTGCTTCTGACAACCGGCTAAAACAATGATACAAACCAACAGGAATAGTAAGATTGTTTTTTTCATTTTATGCCTCCATACATATTAAAATTATACATGCAAGCACAGTAAAAACAAAGACTTACTGTGCTTTCGTTTGAGAATGGTGTAATCCTATATGGTGGTAAAACGGTTTTGAATGACTTTAGGTTCAACTACAAAAACGAAGGGGTGTTTTGAGGTCGAAAATTTAGGCCTCAAAACGCTCTTTTGGCTTACGTATAATTATATACAAAACAAATCCCTTATTGAATCGCTTTGTTTGCAATGTTATACTGTTATTGAACATTTTTACTATCAAATACATATCAGGAGGAACAATTATGGGATTAATAAGAGCTGTTGTAGGTGCCGCAGGTGGAGTACTTGCTGATCAATGGCGTGAATTTTTCTACTGCGAGTCAATGGATGCCGATGTTCTTGTAAAAAAAGGACAGAAGAGAACAGGCAAAAGAGGTGTTAATGTTAAGGGAGAGGATAATATAATCTCCAACGGATCCATAGTGGCTGTTAATGAAGGACAGTTCATGATGATAGTGGATCAGGGTCAGGTAGTGGATTTTTCCGGAGAACCGGGAGAATTCATATATGACACGTCCACATCGCCGAGTATGTTGTACGGCAACTTCGGAGAAGGTCTTTTAAACAGCTTTAAAGAAGTAGGAAAGCGTTTTACCATGGGCGCAGATCCGGGGAAAGATCAGAGAGTATATTTCTTCAATATGAAAGAGATTGTCGGTAACAAATACGGTACACCTAATGCTGTACCTTTCAGAGTTATAGACAAAAACATAGGGTTGGATATTGATATAGCAATCAGATGCCACGGAGAATATTCATACAAGATAGTTGACCCGGTACTCTTCTATACCAATGTAACGGGTAATGTAGTGGATGAATACAGACGTGAAGTCATAGACGGACAGTTAAAAACCGAGCTTATGACCGCACTGCAACCGGCATTTGCAAAGATTTCCGAAATGGGTATAAGGTACAGTGCTTTACCCGGACACACAATGGAACTTGCAGATGCTCTTAATCAGGTGCTGTCGGAAAAATGGACTCAGACAAGAGGAATTGCAATAGGTACTTTCGGTATCAGTTCATTAAAGGCATCGGAAGAGGACGAAGAATTAATCAAGAAGCTGCAGAGAAGCGCTGTTATGAGAGATCCTACTATGGCGGCAGCAACATTGGTCGGAGCTCAGTCCGAAGCAATGGTTCATGCGGCACAGAATGAAGGTGCAGGTCCCGTTATGGCATTTGCAGGAATGAATTTAGCAGGCCAGGCAGGCGGAATGAATGCTTCAAACTTATATGCTATGGGTGGAAATCAGCAAGGACCGAATGCTCCGGACCCCAACAGCTGGACATGCTCGTGCGGAACCGTAAATAAAGGAAAATTCTGCGGAGAATGCGGGAAACCCAAGCCTGTTGAACAAGCCGGTTGGACATGTGAATGCGGTACTGTTAATAAAGGTAAGTTCTGTGGAGAGTGCGGAAAACCCAAGCCTGCCGGAGCTAAAACATATAAATGCGATAAATGCGGATGGGATTTACCTGCAGGTGCTACCCCTCCTAAGTTCTGTCCGGAATGCGGTGACGCATTTAATGATGCCGATGAGGTAAAATAGGTAATATAAAATGTATGAAGATAAAAGAGTAGATACAAAACGGGAAACGGACCAAAAATGTCCTTCATGTGGCGGTACCATGGACTTTAATCCCAAAACGGGAGGTCTTACATGTCCGTATTGCGGTTATACGAGAAAAATATCTGTTAAAGAAGCTGAAGACAGAAAAGTAGAAGAAAAGGACTTTCTTGCCGAGGAGAAAAAAGGAAACTTCAACTGGGGTGCTGAGAAAAAGACAGTAGTATGTAAATCCTGTGCTGCTGTATCGGTATATGATGCTCTTCAGATATCCGATGTATGTCCGTATTGCGGTTCAAATCAGGTGACCGAGGAAAAGGGAGCGGATTCATTGGCTCCCGACGGAGTGTGCCCTTTCACCGTAACCGATAAAGAAGCAGGGGCAAACTTCCATAACTGGCTTAAGAGAAAACTGTTCTGTCCCAAAGCTGCAAAAGAAGGTGCCAAACCGGAGTCTTTCAAGGGTGTTTATCTGCCATACTGGACATTTGATACTGAAGCGGATGTAAAGTACACTGCCGAGTACGGAAAAGAAAAAGAAGTAAAGGACGACGAAGGCGAAACCAAGAAGGTTATGGAATGGTATCCGACACGCGGAACATACGAAAAATTCATTGACGAGTATCCCGTTCCGGCAACGGAAAGATATGATCAGGGAACTCTTAACATGATAAAACCGTTTGACACGGAAAACAGCATACCTTACAAGCCGGAATATGTTGCGGGATTCATATCCGAAAGATACTCCGTAGGTCTTCAGAAAGGATGGAATATTGCTAAGGAGGATATAGAAAGTATACTTCATAGTGAGATAACCGATAAAATTGAAGAAGAAAACGATGCGGACGATGTAAGAAAACTGGATATGAAGATAAAGTACAATGATATAAAGTACAAGTATCTGCTGTTGCCGATATGGCTTTCATCATTCAAGTATAAAGAAAAGATTTACCGGTTCATGGTCAACGGAAGAACAGGAAAGGTCGGCGGACGTTCACCTGTTTCACCGGCACGTGTTGCATTAGCAATAGGTATAGTAATTGCAATAATCCTGCTCATTCTTAAACTTAGCGGTAATATATAGCGGGAAAAACAAAAGAATAACCAACAAGAAACGTATAGGGAGACTTATACGTTTTTTAACATTCGAAAGAAAGCCGAAAAGCAAGATTGTGCATAGAAACTTATTTTTATCTATCCAATTAGGCTATTGACACATTCTTCCCAGATGATATAATAATAACGGTATATAATTGCTAAATACGTATATAATATATCACATGAAAGGAGCATTTTATGACATATATTGAATACTTGTGTAAGATTATTCGTAAAATACAGCCCGGAGAACCTATTTATTCAAAGCAGTTATCAGAATCTGTTAAGGATGCTTTTAAATTAAATTACAAAGACGCATCAGCGGCAGTAGCTGTTGCCATGAAACGTATTATTGAAAACAGAACAATTCCCGACTTAAGAAGCTATCAAAAAGGCATCTTTTATCGTACAACCGAAACGGTTTTTGGTGAAAAAGGAATTAATAAGAACAAACTTATATCTGACAAGTATTTGGCGAATAATAACGGGTATGAAACAGGTCCTGCACTGCTTCATAGATTAGGTTTAACCTCACAAATGCCTAAGCATCCTGTGCTGGCAACAAATGTTGCAAGAGATTGTATGCGTTATGATAAAAAGTTAGGTGTGGCTATTAAGGTTCCTAAGATAAAGGTAACGGCAGATAATAAAATGTATCTTCAAATACTTGATGTCTTAGATATGATGGACAGTGCTCCGCTTGATGAAGATCAACCGTATAGTGTTGTTGCCAATCATATTAAAAAACAGAATTTGAGGTACGATGTTTTACTTGCACTTGCAGATAAATATTATAATCAAAAAACTGTACTTCAACTTGCACGTACCGCAAGTGCAGGGGCGTAATGATATATTTCATATTTAATCTAACTACTAATCTATATTATTCTGCTCAATAAACCCATACCGCCCCATAACAAGGTCTATTATTACCTGTCTCTTAACACGCATGTTTATCTTATCTAAAATGTTGATTACCGTCTGTTCGGTAACGGATGGTATGTGAGTAGTGTATTCAGGATATTTCTTCATAAGGTCATTGAAAAGAGATATCAGCAGGTCGGTTGCTTTGGGGTTTCCCGGATAACCGCGTGCTGTAACAGCCATGTTGTGATCGAATATGGGAGCAAGACCGATTATTGTGCCGGTATTTATATCTCTTAAAAGCCCGAAATTGTTTGTATGACGATCGGGATTTGCTATTACGGCATCAAGAAAAATCAACTTTACATCCTTAACTTCAGGTAATACTTTCCTCTATCAAAATTGCTGGAAGTTAAGGTTGACGCTATTGACATTTTAGTTTTTCGGCTATAATATGAATATAGCCATATTTTAGCCGAAACGGAGATGATGAAATGAACTATATAAAAAGACATATGGAAGAAGTGGTGCTGCGATTAAGCGAGCAATTTCCCGCTATCCTCATTACAGGTCCGAGACAGGTCGGGAAAACCACCATGCTTAAAGAATTGATGAAGAGTGAGCCCGAAAACCGTACTTATGTTACTCTTGATGATATTAGCGATCGTATGCTTGCCAAAACCGATCCTGCAATGTTTTTTCAGCTTCATAAACCTCCGATATTTATAGATGAGGTTCAGTATGCTCCGGAGTTGTTTCCGTATGTAAAAATACTGATTGATAAAGGTTGCAATCCCGGTGACTTCTGGATGACGGGATCACAGATATTCAAACTGATGAGAGGTGTGCAGGAATCTTTGGCAGGACGTGTAGCACTTTTACAGATGCTACCGTTGTCTCAAAGTGAGATAACCGGAGGTGTAACGGTTCCTTTTACCACTGATTTTGATACATTATTAGAACGACAGAAAGCAGTTGCATCGGTGTCCGCTCCGGAATTGTTTGAGCGCATATGGAAAGGCGGAATGCCTGCTTTGGTAAGCGGCAAATATAAAGACCGCTCGGTTGTATATTCCGGATATATCAAAACCTATTTGGAACGTGATGTAAGTGATCTTTCCGAAGCGATAGATGCAATGAAATTCATGCGGTTTATTACGGCAGTTGCGGCAAGAACGGCACAACTTGTTAACTACAAAGGAATTGCGGACGATGCCGAGATAGACCAATATACGGCTAAGAACTGGCTTAATATTTTAGAAACCCTCGGTATTATTTTCTATTTACATACGTATTCAAACAATGTTCTAAAGCGTACTATAAAAACGCCAAAGCTCTATTTCTTCGATACTGGGTTAGTCTGCTATCTTACCAAATGGTCCAGCTCCGAAACAGCTATGAACGGTGCTATGAGCGGGGCATTGTTGGAAAACTATACAATAGCGGAAATTATTAAGAGTTACCAAAACTGCGGGCGTGAACCTTTTATATACTACTACCGAGACCGGGATAGTAAGGAAATTGACCTCATTATCGAAGGTGACGGAAAATTGTGTCCCGTGGAAATAAAAAAGGCAGCCATGCCGGACAAGCGGCTGGTTAAAAGTTTTTCAATTATTGACAAGTCACCTCTTAAAAGGGGAACAGGTGCGATACTTTGTCTTGCCGAGAAACTCGGTGCATTTGACAAAGATAACCTTATAGTTCCTATATGGCTAATTTAGATATTATCTATTCCTCATAATCAAAATATGCCACTTCATCCCGTATATCTTCATTTTCAAGTGTTACTTTTAAATTTTTGAACTTAACATTCTTGGCATATTTTATTGTAAAGGCATAACCTGAAGATAATCCGTGTCTGTCATATTCGGGATACTTGTCGTTAATGACTACGGGAGGTTTAGGCAGGGTTTTTACACCGCCCGGAAGCTTAAGGTCGAAGTTAATGAAGTTTACATTTTCAATTAAGTTGTCCTTGGACTGACCTATAACCATGTTCTCGCGAATTTCTCTTTCAAAACTGAACGGATAAGGTTGTTCAAAGCGAATGTCTTTGAAGGTTACATTCTTCATGTAGCTTCTTCTTACCGGTTGATTACCTCTGGGAAGTCTGTTTCTGATACCTGTGGATATATACAACGGGGCTCCCACATCGGTCATATCCAAACGCTCAAAGATTACATTTTCCACTGCGGCTCCGTCTACCGATTCCAGTGACACTCCGCATCTGTTGACATTCTTTATGGCACAGTCTCTTATCCTTGCGTTTTTAAGACAGTAATATGTATCGGTTCCGAACTTAATACCGCTTGCAAGGCTCTGTATCATCATGTCATATGCATCTATGTTATAGCAGCCTACATTATCCGAACTCTTAAAGCACAGTCCGTCATCTCCCGCCATTATATTACAGTTATAAATGGTCATATCATGGCAGTCCACAGGATCTATGCCGTCACGGTTGGGCGTGTTCATGCAGTCCAGATTCAGATTCCTTATAGTTATATTCCCCGAAGAAAGCGGGACAACCGTCCAGAATGCGGAGCTTTTCATGTCCACATTTTCCACAACAATATCATTGGAATAGGATATGTAAACTATATCCGGTCTTGCATCCGCCTCTCTGTCTTGCAAAGGATCATTCATCTTGTATCTGTAAGTACCGTTACCGTCTAAAGTTCCTCCGCCGGTAATTCTTATATTAGATATGTTTTCACCGTATAAAAGACCCCTTCCCAGTTGTCTTACCGCACAGAGAGAAATTCCCGGTGATACCAATTTATATTGGCTGTGGTCCTGTGTACCTATTATTGTTGCACTTCTGTCGACAAACAGCGTCATGTCCGGTCTAAGTATGAGACCGCCGGTAAAGAAAGTACCGTCATGAATGTACACCGTTCCTCCGGTATATGCCGCGTCATCGATGGCTTTTTGTATCTTGGCCGTTTCCAGTGTTTTTCCGTCACCTTTAGCGTTATACGGAGCGCTCTTTACATCAAATACTTTTGCATTGGGCAGTACTCCTCTGGAAAAGTCCGCACAGTCATATATTCTTATGCGGTTGATATATACTTTTGAAGATTTCTCACAAGTAAAGGCTAACTGTCCGAGATTATTTGTCTTATTAATAAACCTGAATCCGACCGCTCTTTTTGCTCCGTCCACATAAAGGTCGTATGTGTTCTTCTTAATATCCGCCGTCACTTTTATATTAAACCAGTTATTGTGAGGATAATACATCCACGGTGTAAGTCCTTCATATATTCTCTTCCAGACTTCTCCGTCGGAGGCATACAGGTTGTTTTTATACAAAGCAACTTTAACGGCTACATTGCCGCATTTATCTGCAATCTCGGGAGCAAGAGTAAAAGATTCATCGGCTACTTTAACCTTGGTTTCTATCGACACTATGTCGTCTACAGGACAAAATGCATATGTTGCATAGGATGCTCCCGTTAAGGTTAAGCTTCTGTCTTTGTCAAACGGATAGGGTTTGATTGCAAGTTTTCCATTTGATGTCCAGTTGTTAAGGGTATCGGTTTCAAAGGTTTCGTTAACCGCATATATTTCCGTATCATCATAAAGATATATATTGTCCACGTATGCATAAGATAAACTCTTATCACTCTGTACATGGAAACACATATGCTGTATGTCTTCCATGTCAAGCGGTATATTCTTTGCCTGTTTGACGTGGTTTACCCATATTTCATATGTTTTACTTTGCGTATCCGCCTTTATTTTCAAACAAACATCGGTATTCTTTGTAAAAGCACATACCTTTATTTTTCCCTCGGCGTCATAGATAAAACCGTCTTTTTTGAATATCGCTCCGATGCTTTTTTCATTACTTCCCGTAAGTAATGCCTGCATTGCGGAATCTTTGGAAATGTTGAGTTTGCACTCAAAAACGATAGGGTATTCAATGTTTATTCCGACACTCTTTTTTACATATGCTTTATCACATTTGTCGGTTGTTTCCAGCGCAAGGTATTTGTTTTTCCTGTCTTTATCATCTGTTTTAATATGGCAGCAACCGAAGGATCGGTAGTCGTTACTTACAAATATACCGTCATTCTTGTAATTGAAAACCTCCACTATATAGCTTTGATAAAGACGGGTTTTGTGAGGTTGTAACTGTGTGTTCGGGTAATGTATTTTGTCTGTTTTACTTAACTTCTCCCGGTTGGATAAAGGAAGGATAATAACTATGTAATGGTTGTGGTCGGTTTCAAAGCCCGGTACATGAACATGTGCACCTTTTGGGAATTCCTTTGTATAAAGAAGATATTTTATACCTTTACCTGATGTCATGCTTTTCTTTGTATTTGTCCAGTCTTTCAGCCATTCCGGCATGCAACCTTCTTCCATTGCAACCGTAACACTCGCATCGGTTTCCACAAAGAAATCCAGCTCCGGGTGGTCATTTAAGTTGACGGCTTTGGAATTGAAGGTTTGGATATAGTCGGCACCTGCGTAACAGTCATCTATGTTTTTTACATAATCGTCACTGTTGGAATAAAGTGCAACTCCCTTTCGGAAATTGCTTTTCAGCGTATACCATCCCCAAGTATCCCACGGAGATACGAATCTGCTGGTTATAGGGGTCTTGGGCATATATGCCACCGGGCTTTCCGTGTTTCCGTTAATTTCATCATAAAGGCTTTGTAACTTGTCCATTTTTACTCCCTTTTAGTTTTTAATATTAATATCCGAACATGTCCGGCATTGTTTGTTTCTTTTCCTTCCGACAATCTACCATAATAAGGGGATATAAGCAAGAAGGAGGCAGTTGTTCCGGCAGTATAAAGCTATTTCAAAGCTATACCTACAACCGAGCATGCGGGAAGCGTTAACAGCAATCTGTTATTCTTCAGTTTGTACTGTGTATATGTTTGCTTCTTTATCTTTTCCGGCTCCGTAAAGGTGTTGTGGGAAAGATAATTGTCCGAAACCAGTATTTCGGCGGATATATTGTCATAGTTGTTTCCTATGAGATTAATATCCGTTTCGTATGCTTTATCCGGATCGGCATTGGAAAGTGTAAGGAATACCGAACCGTCGGGTTTTAACGATGCCGAATGAGATACGGCATAAATTTCTTCGTCACTGTTAAATATTCTGTTCTCACAGCTGCTTTCCAGAAGCATATTGTTCTGGTGTTCCTTGTATATATCGAACACATGGTAAGTGGGTGTTTTAATAAGCTGTTTGCCGCTTGTCAGAATTACCGACTGCAGAACATTTACCGTCTGGGCGATATTGGCCATGTCTACAATATTGCACTTGTTGTTGAATATATCCAGCGTTCCGGCTGCTACTATGGCATCGGTCATGGTGTTCTGCTGATGCAGGAAGCTCGGATGGGTTCCCGGTTCGGACCTGTACCAGGTGCCCCATTCATCCACAACCAGCTTGATTCTGCGATCGGGATCGTATTTGCCCATTATTTCCCAGTGTTTCTCTATTATTTTGTCCATTGCCTGTGCTTTGGCAATTGTTTTTGCATAATCGGTTGACGATAACTCGGTTGCTCTTACATTGGTCATTAAGCAATAGTGATGCAGAGAAATAGCCGAACAGTCTTTGGTGGCGGTTATGCTTTCCATTAGCTTGTCGGTCCAGTTATAATCATGAGAACTGGGTCCGCATGCTATTTTATATAACCTGCCGGAACCGTAGTTTCTGCAGTAGACCGCATATCGTCTGTAAAGATCCGCATAGTACTCGGGTCTCATATTGCCTCCGCATGCCCAGTTTTCATTTCCTATTCCGAAGTATTTTACTTTCCACGGCTCAATGCGTCCGTTTGCCGCTCTTTCCAGCACAACCGATGTAGGTGCGGCACAGTTTAAGTATTCCACCCATTCGGCCATTTCACGAACGGTACCGCTGCCTACATTGCCGGCAATATACGGCTCACACCCTATAAGTTCGCACAATCTTAAGAATTCATGAGTACCGAAACTGTTATCATCTATGACCATACCCCAATGGGTATTAATCATCTTCTTTCTTTTTGACTTATCTCCTATACCGTCTCTCCAGTGATATTCATCGGCAAAGCATCCTCCCGGCCATCTCAACACCGGCAGTTTAATTGCCTTCAGAGCCTCCACTATATCATTCCTTATACCGTCGGTATCGGGTATATCGGAATTGTCTCCTACATATATGCCGTCATATATGCATCTTCCCAGATGCTCGGCAAAGCTTCCGTATATAAGGGGACTTATGTGTCCTTTTTTAACGGTTGTGTTTACGGTCATTTTCAGTGTTGTCATGATGTACCTCTTGAATTTATAGTTTCATCTCATTATACCATGTAGTGATTGTATTCTTTGAATATATGTATAGGTGATAGTTATATTTTAAAGCGGTATTTGATGATATAATTAGAAAAAAGATAAGTATTAAAGGACGGTTATGGAATTCACACCGGATTACAGAAACATACAGGATGCGGCATTTAATAAAAAGGCGAAAAGGCTTCCGATGTATGAACACAGTATCAGTACCGACCACATGGAAAAGATACTCAATAAAAAGTTTGCAGCTCTCATTGACGGCGATTTTTCCGATAAGTGCGAGTTCTTTAATCGGTATTGCCTTTTCTTTAAAACCATGGGATATGATACCGTTTCTTTTGAAGTGGCGATAAGAGAGTCTTTTCCGGGCGGCGGAGCTCTGGATAAACATATTACTCCCGCCATAACATCAAGAGAGGATTTTATCAATTATCCGTGGGAGGAAATACCGGAGTTATTTCTTAAAAGGGCGGATGAATTCTACATGGCTTTGAAACAATCGCTCCCTCCGGGTATGAAAATGATAGGCGGTCCCGGTTACGGTATATTCGAATGTGTTCAGGACCTGACGGGATACATGAATCTTTGCATAATGTCCTATGAGGACCCCGAACTGTATGCCGATATATTTTTGGCAATGAGAAAACTGTTTGTTAATATATGGCAAGGGTTCCTGGATAAATATGCCGATATGTGTGCCGTAGCAAGAATGGGCGACGATTTGGGATATAAATCCAACACCATGCTTTCAGCCGAAGATATAAAGAGGTATATTGTTCCGGGCTATGCCGATATTGTACGACTTTCCCACAGCTACGGCTTGCCGTTTCTTTTACATTCCTGCGGTAATATTTTCAATGTGATGGAGGATATTATCAATGTGGCAAAGATAAATGCCAAGCATTCCAATGAAGACCAGATAGCACCGTTTTCCGTGTGGGTGGAGCGGTACGGAGACCGTATAGGTAATTTCGGAGGGGTGGATGCCGATGTATTGTGCAGAACGGATAAACAGCAGTTGAAGGAATATATTACCGATCTGCTTTACTCGGTGGGTAACGAAAAAGGTATAGCAATAGGTACCGGTAATTCCGTTCCCGATTATGTGCCTACCGAAAACTATATAAATATGATTGAAACGGTAAGAGAATACAGGAAAGGTTGATTTATACAGTATGAGAGATTTTGAGCAACTTAAAAAAATGACCGCAGATTTCTATTCCATGAAACCCGATGCTCCCATACCGTTGGAAGAGTTCGGTTATTACAGCAAAGAGCAGTGGATAAGCCAAGGATATATTAAAGAAGGTGAAGACATGGTAGCACTCTTCGGTTTTGAACGACTTACAAACTATTACCTTCACGGTCTTGCCGGAACTGTAGCCCCGTTTGTTCCCCGATTCAAAGAAGAGGTTATTCATTCCGATGAGCAATATGAAATAGCAATAGACAAAGCCGGAAGGACGGTCAAATATTTCAAAGGAAGAAGAGACGGGTTTATGCCCCAATATCTGGATTTTCCCGTTAAGGATATGGCCACATGGGAGGAAATCAAGTGGAGACTGGATTATGCAAATGCCCAAAGAAACGAGGACCTGAAAAAGTTTATATCCGACTCCGTACCGTTGGCAGAGAAAGGGTATCATTCGGTCATGTATATTGTGGGTGCTTTTATGTATCTGCGTTCGCTCGTTGGCGGTGAAGAAATACTGTATATGATTTATGACGATCCCGGACTGCTTCATACCTGCATGGAAAAGTGGCTGGAATTATCCGATTATGTAACGGCAAAATATCAGGACCATGTAAGAATAGATGAACTGCTGCTGGATGAAGACATATGCTACAATCACGGCCCGTTAATATCTCCCGAGCAGATACGCACCTTTCTGTTTCCCTATTACAAAGAACTTATACAGGGATTAAGGAGCAGAAATGCGCGACTTGCAATGAGTGATAAGGAGTGTGCGTACAAACAACCCAAAACCTATGACCTTATAATTCATGTTGCCACCGACGGTGACTGCAGACCGGTCATTCCGTTGTATAAAGAGATAGGTATGAACTATATGTCTCCCATGGAAGTGGCCTCGGGATGCGATGTGGTGCAGATAAGAAAAGATTATCCCGACATACGTATAAAAGGCGGTATAGATAAGAGAATACTGGCTCACAGCAAAGAGGCCATAAAAGCGGAAATTGACAGAATCTTACCTTTTATGAAAAAACAGGGAGGCTATCTGCCCACCTGCGACCACGGGGTTCCGCCGGAAGTTCCTTTTGAGAACTATGTGTATTTCAGAGAGTTGCTTAAAGATTATGCAAGGTAGCGTATCATTGCAAAAAAGACGGCTCGGGTATAAAATTAATCAGTAAGGAAGGGAGATCACATGAAGAAAGCAATAGCAATCATACTGGCCGCAATACTGGTGCTTTCCCTGATTCTGACAATGATTTTACAGAGCGGCGTATTGTATAGATAACGGAGGATGTATGTATTACGATATATGTATTATCGGGGCCGGTATAGTCGGCAGCCTCATCGCAAGACAATTGTCCAAGTATAAAGTTAAGATTGCGGTAATAGAGCGACATGTCGATGTATCGATGGATGCTACGGGTGCCAATTCCGGTATAGTACATGCCGGATATGATGCCAAACCCGGTACAAAAAAGGCAAAATTCAATGTCTCGGGCTGCAATATGATGCCCGGGCTGTGTGACAATCTCTCCGTAAAGTTTAAGAAGACCGGCTCTTTTGTACTGGCTTTCGACCAAGAGGGCGAAGAGGTTCTGCAGAAGCTTTATGACAGCGGTATCAAAAACGGTGTTACCGATATGGCTATTGTGGACAAAGACTTTATACTTAAAAGAGAACCTTATGTAAATCCGCTGGTCACAAAAGCCCTGTATGCAAAAAATGCCGGAATAGTATCGCCGTATAAACTGAATATAGCGGCTATGGATAATGCCGTAATGAACGGTGTTAAGTTTCTTCGGGAAACCGAAGTGACAGGCATAGAAAAGGAAGACGGATTGTTTCATATCTCCACAGAAATTACCGGCGATATCTGCTCAATCAGCAAATTGGACAGGATAAAAGAAGAGGACAGAACTGATATAACTGCGAAAATAGTAATAAACTGTGCTGGAGCGCATGCGGATGAGATAAGTCGGATGGCAGGAGATGATTCTTTTAATATTATTCCCAGAAGAGGTGAATATATACTGTTTGACAAAACCGAAGGCAGCAGAATAAATACCGTACTGTTCCAGACTCCCACCGAAAAAGGTAAAGGAATTTTAGTAACACCCACCGTGGACGGGAATCTTATGATAGGTCCCGATGCCACCGTTGCCGACCATAAAGATGACAAGTGTACCAACAGCGAGAATCTGGATTATGTATTCAAAACCGCTTCGCAAACCTACACCCGACTTAACATAAGAAAATCCATTACGGTTTTTGCAGGCATACGCGCCACTCCCGACACTTCGGACTTTATCATTGAAGAAAGTAAAAAGTGCGGAAACTTTATCAATGTGGCCGGTATAGAATCTCCGGGGCTGACTGCCGCTCCCGCCATAGCGGTATATGTTGAAGATATTGTTAAATCGCTGATGGAAATGAAGGAAAAAGCAAAAGATCAATACACCATGAAAGTTAGACATGACAAGCCTTTTTCCGAAATGACCAATGAAGAGAAAGAAGCGGCCTGTAAATCCGATGAATTGTGCAGGAAGATAATATGCAGGTGCGAGACCGTCTCGGAAAGAGAGATTGTTTCAGCCATTTATGCTCCGTGCGGAGCAAGAACGGTAGACGGTGTAAAGAGACGTACCAGAGCGGGAATGGGAAGATGTCAGGGAGGATTCTGTGCTCCTCATGTTATGAGGATACTTTCCGAGCATACAGGAATTGCGGTGAATAAAATAGCAAAAGCAGATGCCGATTCGTGCATATTAGGGAGGCATTCACGTGATTAAGCAATTTAATTTGGCGATAATAGGCGGAGGACCGGCGGGAATGGCTGCGGCATTACAAGCCTATGAGCTTGGGGTAAAAGATATAGTTATACTGGAAAGAGACAATTCCTTAGGCGGAATACTCAATCAGTGCATACATAACGGTTTCGGTCTGCATGTTTTCAAGGAAGAACTGACCGGTCCCGAATATGCGTTGAGATTTTCGGAAAAGATAAAAGAAACAAATATTACCGTTATGTTGGATACCATGGTTATAGGGGCGGAAAAGGATAAGACTCTTTATGCCGTCAATCCCGAGTACGGTTTCATGGTTATAAAAGCGAAAGCCGTAATACTGGCTATGGGATGCAGGGAGCGGCCGAGAGGAGCATTGCGCATACCCGGTTCCAATTGTGCGGGTGTGTTTACCGCGGGAACGGCACAGCGATTTGTAAATATCGAAGGTATATTACCGGGTAAAAAGGTTGTAATTTTAGGAAGCGGGGATATAGGTCTCATAATGGCAAGAAGAATGACTCTTGAAGGCATAAAAGTTATGGGTGTTTATGAGATAATGGAATATCCCGGAGGTCTTACCAGGAATATAGTGCAGTGTCTGGATGATTACGATATTCCTTTACACCTGTCCGAAACGGTGGTCAAGATACACGGAAAAGGCAGGATAACGGGAGTCACCACCGCCAAGGTGGACAGCAACATGAAACCTATAAAAGGCACCGAACAATATGTGGAATGTGATACGCTGCTGTTGTCGGTCGGCCTTATACCGGAAAACGAATTAAGTGAGCAGATGGGCGTGGGCATGTATCAGGTTACGGGGGGTCCTTTTGTGGATCAGGACCTGGAAACCGATACCGAAGGAGTATTTGCATGCGGAAATGTGCTGCATGTGCATGATCTTGTGGATTATGTAACGATGGAAGGTCAAAGAGCGGCTATGAGTGCAAAAGCCTATCTGGATAAAACTTTGACAGAAAAAAAGTCTGCACAAAAAATAGCGGTGGTTGCCGGAAACGGATTGAGATATGTGTTGCCGCAGCATATATATTTAAAGGATACGGAGGAAAAGATAAAGATATTTTTCCGTTCAAGGGCGCGATTCCGCGAAGTATATGTAAGGGCTTCTGTCGGTGATAATGTGCTTACCCGAAGAAAGTTGCTGCGTCTCATTCCTTCGGAAATGGAATCGGTGGATATAAAGATGAGGGATTTGTTGAATACGGGCAGTGAAACAAACGGTTTCGGCGATTTGGTCATAGAGGTG
>DUPQ01000026.1 GCA_012838235.1 Clostridiaceae bacterium | reverse complement strand
TTTTCCGGTTCCATATCTGCAGTTCCCGGTTGAATGGGATTCAGTATATCCACTCCCATGTCTATTATTGCGGGTAACAGCCTGTATACCGAGCCGCAGGAGTGATGGAAGAAGAGGGCATTGCTCATTGATTTGACTTGACCGATTCGCTTTTTATACCAAGGTGCTATCATTTCTTCAAACATATCCGGTGAAATAAACGGACCGTTCTGCATTCCGAAATCATCTCCGCTGGTTGTTACATGAATATATTTTCCCAAGCTTCCGTAATACAATTCATTCACATCAGTAACGTATTTGTGATAATTTTCAAAAAACCATTCGGCTGTTTCCGGTTCCGCCGCAATCCTGTAGAGAAAATCATCAAAACCGAACATCCAGCAGCCCAGCTCAAAATAGCCGTAAACGGGATGTCCCGCTACTACCACATAGTCGGTATCGTAATACAGTCTTTTTGCTTTTTCCGTTTCTTCCCTGATAAGGTTTCTGTCAATATCTTTGGCATCAGGCCAGGGAAAAGCCTTTATTTCCTCAAATGTCGCATCTTTCAGGGGATTATGCACAATTTCCCAATATAACCCGAATAACTGCCATTTTATACCCCAGCAGTTGGTAAACTCTCCCTGTGACATTTTTGAATTGTCGGTAAGTACCGTCGGAGGCTTGAAAATATATCCCACTCTTCGAAAATCAATATCGTAATGACGCATTATCTTCTCTTCCGCATCGGCAACATCCAAAGCGTCCATGTTGTGGTATTTTATAAAAGCCTTCAGAAATTCCTCATGATAAGATGTCAAAGGAGTGCCGTTCAGATCCAACGGCGGCCTGTCGGTTTTAATGTGTTTTACTGTCTTTTCAAATCGCGTTCTGTAATCCATGTATTTGATTATATTGTATTGCCTCTTTGTTTACAAGTAATCGGTAACCGATGTATGTATTGACTATTTGCACCGGTAGGCTGATAATTTACTTGTGATGGATAATAGGAAAAAAACAGAGAAAAGCGAGATATTTAAACCTGAGAATGTGAAAAGAACAGTAAAAGATTATGCCCTGGTAACGTTCGGGATTTTACTTGTCGCAATAGGTGTTCACTTCTTCAAATTTCCCAATAACTTTGCTATAGGCGGAGTTACCGGACTTGCCATGATTCTGAGTAAAGCTTTTGGCGGTGCAATAAGTTCGGCGACTATAGTGCTGGTTATGAATGTTATTCTGCTTATCATTGCCTATCTGATATTGGGGAAAGATTTCGGTAATAAAACTTTATACGGAAGCCTGCTTTTTTCATTGGTCTTAAGCCTTTTGGAAAGAATAGTACCCATGCAAGCTCCCATAACCGATCAGCCTTTATTGGAGTTGGCTTTCGCCGTAATATTTCCCGCATTCGGTCAGGCAATTTTGTTTAATATAGGGGCGTCTTCCGGCGGTACCGATATTGTGGCAATGTTGCTGAAGAAATTTACACACTGGGATATAGGGAGATCGCTGTTTATTTCCGATTGTATTCTTACATTAGCGGGATTTGCCGTTTTCAGTGTGGAGACGGTACTGTTGTCCATATTGGGGCTGCTGATAAAATCCACTCTTGTTGACAGTGTAATAGAGAATCTTAATCTGAATAAATACTTTACAATCATAACCGAGCATCCGGAAGAGATATGCGACTATATACTTAATCACATAAAAAGGAGTGCCACCGTTTTTGACGGGAAAGGTGCATTTACCAATGAGGACAAGAAAATAATCATCACTGTTATGAATAGAGCACAGGCGGTGCAGTTAAGACAATATATTAAGCAGGTAGATCCCGGAGCCTTTATACTTATCACCAATACCTCGGAGATTATAGGGAAGGGTTTTCGGGCATGATTACCATACATAAAGTGCGGAGGATATAATGAAAAGTACCGGAGATTTCGGTTTTTTACCGGGTAACAATGCAAGAGCCAACACAACAGCTTTACAAAAAGCGGTCGACAAAACAGGAACTATAAGAATAGAACAACCGGGCATATACGATATCGATGATACCGTCTATATACCTTCCGATACCGCACTGGTATTCGGTAAGGGTGTGTATATAAGAAGGACTACCGATAAAGGATATGTATTTATCAATAAAGGAGCTTACACAAGAGAATATGATTATAATATTTCTATAACCGGACTTAATCTTTTATGTAACGGACACAACTCCAAAGAGGGTAATCTCATAGTCGGCCTTAGGGGGCAGGTATGTTTCTTTTATGTTAAGGATTTGGTTATACGTGACCTTCTCTGTTTAGATCTTACGGAACACAGTTTCTGCATTCATATATGTACATTTGAGAATCTTTTAATAGAGAATGTGCACATAGAAGGGCTTAAAGACGGTATACATATAGATAAGGGCAGCAAGTTTACAATAAGGCACGGGGTATTTAAAACATTCGACGATCCCATAGCATTAAATGCCCATGATTACACAAGCTGTGCTCCGGAACTTGGCTGGATTGAAGACGGCATAATTGAAGACTGTTATGATTTGGATCAGGAAAAGACTACAGGCTATTTCTGCAGACTGCTTGCAGGGTCCTGGCTTGACTGGTTTAAAGGAATGAAAGTTCAGCAATCGGATACCGTCGTATACAACAATAAGATATACAGGGTAAACATGCAGCCGGACGGCAAAATATATACATCAAACACCGCTCCAAATCACAGCGAAGGAACAAAGGAATATGACGGTATAAGGTGGACAATGTTACAGGACCGAGAAATTGTATATAACTGCGGATGCAGGAATATACATTTTAGGAATATCTTCTTAAAAAAGAAAAGACATATGGCATTTGCTCTGACCTTTGATAGGAATGAATATTCCAGAGGTTATTATCCCAACTCAATACCTCCCGTGCAGGAAGATATAACATTCGAGCGTATATATGTACAGAATGAAATTATCGACTTATTAGGTATTAGAACGCCGGTAAATACAATAAAACTTACCGATTCGGTAATAGGTAATAACAGGATTTATCTCAGATATCTTGAAGAAGAGGGAATAACATATATTCCCGCACATGTGCTTATATCCAACACAACTTTTAAAGGTGACGGCAAACAGAGCCTTGTATATGCGGAAAAAGGAAGAAAAGCGACGTTAAAGATTAAAGGCTCCGTAAAAGAGAATGCTTCCTATGAACCTTTAATAGAAGGGGATATCGAAATATTGAAAAAGGATATATAACACGGGCATGTTCCGCCGACTTGCACATCAAAACAGCGCCGACTTGCACATTCGTGTTGCTGTCAGGAACTGATGATGTGTATATGTAATGCCTATTCGGTGTTTGAAGATAAATGCTCGGATGTAACCATTTTACAATTTTCAACGGCTTTATGGTCTCAGCGCGGTAATCGGTACTACATAAACTCCATCTTCCCTTTGATAAGCAAAATTGCTTAATCCGCATATGACCACCAAAATATCCGGAATTCTTGCTCCTTCAGCTTTTAAATCATCTCTGATTTTGATTAGTGATTGTGCAGCTTTTTCAATAGCATCTGCACCGAGCTTTATTTCAAAAGCCCCGAAACGACCATCTCTAAGTTTGACAACTGCATCAATTTCTCTTTCCTTGTAGTCTTGATAATGGTACAGTTGAGCTTCCAAGGATTCTGCGTATATTCTTAAATCTCTTACACATAGCGCTTCAAACATAAAACCGAATGTGTGCAGATCGTTTAATAAATCCTCATAACTTGCTTCAAGTATCGCTATAGCTAAAGAGGGATCAACAAAATGTCTCTTTTCCGATTGCTTAATGCGTGTTGATGACCTTATATTACTTGAAAAGGCCTTTTGGTTTTCTATTAAGAACAGTCTTTCAAATGTACTTAAATATGTTGAGATTGTATCATTGTCAAGAGTATCGTTATCAAAATCGGAAATATCCTTTTTAAGAGTAGCAATAGAAGCTGTTGTCGATTCATTTCTTGCAAGAGATTGTAACAGGAGTTGCATTTTGGCCGAGCTTCTGTTTATTCCTTCCAGTCGATAAATATCATGATTTATGATTGACTTAATATACTCTTTCGGAAGTAGCCTGAATTTTTCATAATCCAATCCTAAACTTTCCGGCCAACCGCCTCGGATTGTTAATTTTATAAGGGTTTCCAAATCTATATTGCCGGTGGCTACTGCCTTAAAAGTACCATCAAACAAAGAGGTCAATGATACTTGTCCCGATGAATCATTCGATTCAAATAATGACATCGGTCTCATTCTTATCGTAGATATTCTGCCGGCACCGCTATGCAAAATTCCTTTTTGCTTCGGTGTTGACGAGCCTGTTAAAATAAACTGTCCTTTTTTACCTCTTCTGTCTACTTCATGTCTGACTGCGTCCCAAATAGAAGGTACTTCCTGCCATTCATCTATTAATCTGGGTACTTCTCCTTCTAAAACAGTTGTTGGTTCGAGCTTTGCCAATTCCCTGTTTTGAAAATTTCTCGACGGATCTCCTAAGTATATGGCGCTTTTGGAATGGTATCCGGAAGTCCATGTTTTGCCACACCATTTAGCTCCTTCAATACAAACGGCGCCAAAGGCTTCAAGCTCCAGTTTTACCTGTTTATCAACTAATCTCGGTTTATATAGCTCTTTATCCATAGTTACCTCCGACACGAGTATAACATGAATCGGTCATATTTTCAATTTCTATTCGGTTAAATTTGCAATTTCTATTCGGTCA
>DUPQ01000025.1 GCA_012838235.1 Clostridiaceae bacterium | reverse complement strand
TTCTCCACCGCCTGCTTTATCTCAATCTTGGTAGCTTTTTTGTCCACCATGAAAGTATATCTTCCCAGCATGGCCTGTTCATTGGTTCTTTCCGTTATATACGGTCTTATAATAATATCTTCATAATATTTCATTATGCATAGACCTCCTGAATCTTTTCCACCGCTTCTTTTGTTGCAACAAATTTGTCATATTTAATAATGTCATAAACATTAATGGTATTTGTCAGAGCGGTTGCTACATTAGGCAGATTTCTTGCAGATTTGACTACTATATCGTCTTTTTCTCCAAGAACTACCAGACAGGATGTATCGACTTTGATATTGTTCAAAATTTCTGCAAATTTCTTTGTCTTTATCTCATCCATTTTGAGACTGTCCAGAATTATAAAGGAGCCTGAGCCGAACTTCTGCGACAAAGCCGACTTCAGAGCAAGTCTCTTCTGTTTTTTGTTCAACGAGAACCTGTAAGATCTCGGCTTGGGTGCAAACGCAACTCCGCCGCCTATCTGATGAGGTCCTACCGAAGACCCCTGACGTGCGCGACCGGTTCCCTTCTGTCTGAAAGGTTTTGTCTTTCCACCTCTTACTTCGGCTCTGGTCTTTGTGCTTTGTGTGCCCTGTCTGGCGTTTGCAAGGTACTGAACCACTGCCGAGTGTATCGCACTTTCACTTACTTCGACTCCGAATACATCTTCGTTCAATGACATAGTGTCGACAACTTCCCCTTTTATATTATATACATCTGCTTTTAACATTTACCGTGTCCTCCTATGCGTTCTTGGCATCCTGAATCATTATCAGTCCGCCCTTGGGTCCCGGTATTGCGCCTTTAACTAAAACCGCATTACGGTCCGCATAAACCTTCATTACCTCAAGATTCTGAACCGTAACTCTTTCCGCTCCCATATGTCCCGGCATCTGTCTTCCCTTAAATACTTTGCTCGGAGTACTTGACATTGCTAAAGCTCCCACTCCGCGATGGTATTTTGAACCGTGCGAAGCACGACCGATAGCTGTTCCGTACCTCTTTGTCGTTCCGGCATATCCTTTTCCTTTGGATGTGCCTATTACATCGACAAGCATTCCTTCTTTAAGAGTTTCCACTGTTATTACATCACCGACTTTATATCCTTCGGTTGAATCCACTCTGAATTCTCTTACAAATTTCTTGGGTGTAAGACTTGATTTCTCATACAGTCCCTTTTCCGGCTTATTTACTCTGCTTTCTTTTACATCACCGTAAGCCACCTTAACGGCATTGTATCCGTCGTGCTCTTTGGTCTTTATCTGCACCACGGTCAGGGGACCGGCTTCTATTACCGTAACAGGTACCGCCTGTCCGTCTTCCAGAAACAACTGTGTCATTCCCGCTTTTTTTCCTAACATAAAGTTTTTCACTTCGTATATCTATCCTCCTAAGTTATTGGTTCAACTTTTTTTAGTTGAACTTGACTTTTACAACTTTATCTCTATATCCACTCCCGCCGGCAGATCCAGAAGCATTAATGCATCCACTGTCTTGGGCATAGGGTTCAATATGTCAATAAGGCGCTTGTGCGTTCTCATTTCAAACTGTTCTCTTGCATCTTTGTACTTGTGCGGTGCTCTTAATATGGTCACTATTTCCTTCTCGGTAGGAAGGGGTACCGGACCGGATACCTTTGCACCCGTTCTTTTCGCAGTCTCCACAATCTTGTTGGCAGACTGATCGATTAATTCGTGGTCATAAGCTTTAAGTCTTATTCTTATTCTCTGTTTGCTAGCCATTCTGTTAGCTCCTCCTTAATTCTTTTACCATTCCTATTAGCACATGGTCCCGGGTGTATCGCGCCTTCCCATTATATATGCCCGTATGACACGGGCCGTGACCTTTGTCTAATCGCTTCCGCCCAACCTTATAGATTGGTACTTCTCCCCTTAAGTTACCCGCAAAATGCGGCAATCTCAAGGATCATGGTACTTGCGAAAATATCGCAGCCTACAAATAATACTACATCCCTCAGCTTTTTGCAACACCTTTTTTTATAAAAGCCTGTTTTACATCGATTTAACATTTTCTTTACGTGTAGTTTATAAAACATTGATTAGATAAATATTTAATGATATTATATATATAGTCGAACTGTACTAATTTAATAATGCACGGAATTTCAAAAGGAGGGTAACTATGAAAGATTTTTATGGACGAAAAGCAACGCTTGTTAAGCTTGCCATTTGCGTTGCGCTGATTGTGATTAGCGCCCTGGTCGGATCGTTTGTTCAAACGGCCGGCTGGACAGCGAAGATTTAAGATTTGCGCAACAAAACCAACACCGGCACCATCACTATCAAGGCTACGGATAGCGAGGAGGCCAAAGACTATACGGTCAACGGTAAAGTTGTTTCCGGTATTCTGATTACACCTAAAAATGCCACAAAAGATCATCCGGCACCCGGTGTGGTCTTTACACACGGTCTGTTCAACAACCGTGAAATGCAGTTGCAAAACGGCATCGAGGCTGCCCGCAGAGGTTATGTCGTATTGCTGATTGACCGTGAATCTCACGGACACAACGACACAACCACTTATGACAATTACGGTGATTCGATGTTGTCCGCAGCCAAGTACCTTTACAACCTGACCGATCCGCAAGGTAACAGAATTGTCGACGGCAGCAGGATTTTGGTTTCCGGTCACTCCATGGGCGGCAGCGCCACAAACGGTGCTTTGATGCTTGACGGTGTATCCAATAAGACCGCTATCACCGTAGGCGACACCAAGTACACATGGGAAGGCCAGGTTGATGAAGCATTGAGCAAAGGATACCACATGGGTATTATCTCCGCAGGTATCGTCCAGGCCAACAATGCTCAGAACGCCAGTTACGGTACCAACCTTAAAGGTGTTTCGGTTCTCAAGGCATCCAGCGACGAGTTCTTCTTTGCCAGCACAACCAAGAACGGAATTTATCGCCCGCTCAACCTCAACCAAAACACTGAATTGTTGTTCACACAAGGTATAAACGAAAAGGTTACAACAAACAGAAGTTTAGACGGTAAACTGTATGTGAAGAAGGGGGATGATTATGTAGCAATAACCTCTTCCGATACTTATCACAAGAAAACACAATACTATGTATTTACAAAGAACGGTAATTCTCCGTTCTACCTCATGTCCTCGCAGGCCATGAACTTTGTGGGCAAACCTCTGGAATCGGCAACAGGCGAACAATATGAAGTTATTAACGGCGGAATCTATGACTTCAATAAAGAAGGAGCCCTGATAGGTCAGCCTAAAGACAACAAATACCTGTCGGCACAGACCGGCGGAGCGCAACAGGCAAGTGATACTGTTCAGATTCGTGCAGTTTACGAGGCCAAAGAAAATCACCCGATGAATCACTTCTCCAGAATGAGTGCAGCGGGAATAATAGACTTCTGCTACAACGTATTCGGAGTTGCCGAGGGCACAACATTTAAGGCACCTAATAACCAAACATGGTGGATTAAAGAAGTATTCGCCATTTTCGGAATTGCCGGTCTGTTCGGACTGCTTGTCATACTGGTAGATTTACTGCTTAAGACAAAAGCATTCGCTTCACTGGCAGCTGCCGAAGGCGATATTCCCGAGGCTCCGGTTCTTCTTACGAAGCCCCGCAAACATGTATTCTACTGGCTGAGCGGTATTCTGACTGCATGGTACGGATATTATGCCTGGGAGAATATAGTGAGGGGTAAAAACTGGTATGCAAACAGCTTCTGGAGAACACTGATTACCGACACCACAAGCGAAATCACCGGTCAGACCTACACCAGCTGGGCAAATGCCGGTACCATTGCTTACTGGGGTATATGCTGTGCAACATTTGCACTGATAATAACGGCGGTCATCTGGCTCATAAACAGAGTCATCAACATGATTGTTTACAAAGATGATTATCTTGCACATGAAGAGAGACCGTTCCTGGGCTTCAGAATTCGCAGTGTAGGTAATATCTTCAAGACGCTTGCACTTGCAGCAATACTTTGCTTCGTGTTCTTCGGAACCATACAACTGCTTTGGAATGTGTTGGTTGTGGACTTCAGAGCATGGACATTTGCATTCAGAATATTTAAGACCGACAGACTGCTGTCCTACTTAAGATATGTGCCGTTCTTCTTTGTATTCTACATGACCAATGCGGCATTGAATATAAACTACAGGGTGAAGGATCTGCCCGAGTGGGCAACCGTTCTCATAAATGTAGTATTCAATGTAGGCTGGTTGATTATAAGTGTGTGGTACTTCAACAGCTACTTCATCAATGTAGGAGCATTCACAAACAGCACGTTAAGCATGCAGAATATATGGACATATCCCATCATTCCATGCGTTGCAACCGCAACTATTGTTTCCAGACGTCTGTATGTACGTACAGGAAATGCATGGCTTGCCGGTCTTGTAAATGCCACTATAATGGCACTGGTCTGCTGTGCAGGCACATCCATAGGCGCATAAGAGAAACGGTAATTCACAAAAGATAAATCAAACGGAACGAGAAATCGTTCCGTTTTTCTACCTTATATATTATATAAAATTTATATAAATACCTTATATATAACTATATTAACCAACAACAAAATTATATAACCCTGATAAACTCCTACTTACGCAAAACAACAGTCAACAAATTGCCACTACCTTTTCTAAAAACTTGAACACTCATACAGCTTATTCAAATCCTTATTTTTATCACGGACATATCTGTTTACGATTTTAGAAAACCACTCCGTCTCTATTTCATTCCTTTTTTAGCAAGGTCTCAAATCGCTCTTTCCAAATCATAGACTTTTACAGATTTTTCGAAAACGGTTTTACATTCCGTAACACCCGGTTCATAAATTGGTTTTGTTACATTGTGAATCCTTACATTTCCGCTTATGCGATGAGAATTGTAGTCTCTCCACACTGTAATTTCGAGCTCTTGAGGGATTATTGTCCGTATATTGATGGAGATACGGACCTGAGACTATAAAAGCACATATGGCTGATTGCAACTATAATATTTGATGGTTATCAATATATCTTTTCAGCTGCTGATAGAAATTCTCGCGTGTTCCTGCCAATATCACAACAATAAACTTCTCGTTCTGCTCAAATATCCTATACGCAATTTCATAATTTACACTACTATAATATACATTATAGCAATATATTCCTGCCAAATTTCCTTTCTTAATCTCTCCGCTATAAGGATTCTTGCTGATTTTGTTTATAGCTTCACGGTATTCGTTCAATAGCTTTTTTTCTTTAACTTTCTTAAAGTATTTCTCTGCTGCAGAAGTAAAACGGATTTCATACATTACTCGTCCACCTGCCCGAATACTTCTTCCATTGTAGCGCCTTTTTTCTTGCCGGCTGCTATGTCGTCAGCTTCTTTTAAAAGATTCTCCAATGCGGATTTAATTTTCTTTCTCTTTTCCTTGAATTTAATTATCAATTCCTGTCCTCCGTAACCTTGCTCAACTAACTCCGAAAGAATAAAATCCGAATATTCATCCGCCATGTTCACACTAATAGGACGAATCAATATTGAATCTTCCTGTAAAACACATTCGACCTCATTGCCTAAATCCAAGGCTTCAAAAAACTTTTGGGGAATGGTTATCTGTCTCTTCTTTGAAACGCTTATGATTTTCCTTTTTCGTTGATTGTTTTCCAAATAACTGATCATAATTACAACATATCCTCCTTATGTAAACTTGCAAACAGTAAAGAAATATGGGTTTCTTTGTTTATATTATATCCAAGAAATACTGATTTTACAAGATAATTCTACCACTCCCGCATATTCCGGAACTCAAATGATTTGGCATCTAATTCCGATATGGATAACTTGCAACAAAAGCTATTAGAGGGTAATTATCCCGGTGTTAGTGGATATTGAAGTAGCAGCTTAAATGAAAATACGGACTATACCGACCTAAATAAAAAATATGCGTCAATTTTATCTAACATTTCCAAATGGCTACGCACTGCGTGGCGAATTGAGCTGGACACATTATCGCAGACAAATAAACAGCTTTTCCTATGAAAGGTTGCTATCAAGTCAAAATCGCCTCTCTAAAATAAAGGTGCTTGTATATAAGACTATATGAAATAAGCCGTACCACATTGAATCATTTAGTGTAAATTGTTCCGCGAATAGAATCCCATTTTAGTGCTGCTGATACCAAAACATTTGTGTCAATTACAGCATAATATTTTCTAACAGCCATTTCACTTCCTTGCCTCTGCAATTTCTGCATTAATCTCATCCAAAGTCATATCGGAGATTCTGTTCTCTTTTGCAATTTTACTTGCTCGTTTCATAGCTAAAACTCCCTTATTAACATTTATGTCTTCGAGTTTCATACTGAATGGAATACCGCCTTCTTTAACCAGTCTGGATACGCACATTCTAAAGTAAGTCGGAAGATCAATGCCCAGATGCATGCATATCTGTGCTGCCTCTGCTCTTTCAGCTTCATCTATCCTAAATTGGACCAGTGTATTTGCCATAACGCATCCCTCCTTTGCATATTGATTATATCATCATATGCATGCATATGCAATCAAATGTTTATATTCAACATTCTAATTCATTATATTTCCGGTTAATTCTGTTTACTTCTTAAACAACCATTCCGGCAGTTTCTTATCAGGAGATTGGAAAGGATGGTAGCGTACGGGAATATCCAAATACCATGATTTTTTAAGTATACTCTTTGTGTGTGAGAAGGTCTCAAAGGTCTCTTTACCGTGATATCTGCCCATTCCGCTGTTTCCCACCCCTCCGAACGGCAGATGCGGACTGCTTAAATGCATAACCGTGTCATTGACACAACCGCCGCCGAAAGAAAGATTTTTCAGAATTGTTTTCTCTACCGATTTATCTTTTGTAAAAAGGTACAGAGCCAAAGGCTTGGGACGGCTCTTAACAAAGTTTACAGCCTCGTTTATATCGTCAAAACCTATTACAGGAAGAACAGGACCGAAAATTTCCTCCTGCATAAGAGAACTTTCGGTATCCGGTTCGTTTACTAAAGTGAACTCTATTTGCAGAGTATCGGGATATGTATTTCCCCCAATCAAAATGTCTTGGGTTTCCATAAGTTGCCTGATACGATCAAAATGCTTTTTGTTTATAATCTTGGGGAAATTTTCTCTTTTGTATTTTGTGTCGGGAATCATTGTATTGTAATGATTCTTTATTTCATTGATAAGTTCCGCCTTTATGCTGTTTTGCACTAAAAGATAGTCGGGAGCTACACAGGTTTGCCCTGCGTTCAGAAGTTTTCCGAAGAGTATCCGCTTGGCCGTTTTTTTAATATCCGCGCTTTGTTCCGCTATTACGGGACTCTTTCCGCCCAGTTCCAGAGTAACGGGTGTAAGATTATTTGCAGCCTGTTGCATTACGGTTTTTCCTACAGCGGGTGATCCGGTAAAGAAGATATAGTCAAAATGCTGCTCCAATAAAGCGTTGTTCTCCTCTCTGCCTCCTTCCACAACGGATACATATTCCGGAGGAAATGCTTCGCTTATAACGGAGCAAACTGCATTTGATACAGCAGGAGCATATGCCGAAGGCTTTACGACAGCCGTATTACCTGCGGCTATGGCGCCTATAAGCGGAACCATGCAAAGTTGAAAAGGATAATTCCAAGGGGCCATTATGAGAACAGTACCGTAAGGCTCCTTTATTATCTTCGCTTTAGCCGGAGCCTGTGAAAGAGCAACTTTCTTTCTTTCAGGTCTTGCCCAATGTTTTATATTTTTTAAAGTATGGTCCAACTCGCAAAATACAATTGCAAGTTCGGTCATATATCCTTCATAACGGCTCTTGTTCAAATCGCTTTTCAGAGCGGAAAGAATCATATCTTCATTATTTCTTATGGATGTTTCCAGCAGTTTAAGAGATTTAATCCTTGCACTTATCGGCAAAGTGTGTCCTTCATTGAAATAAATGCGCTCTTTTTCTACAATCTTATTTATAATTGTGCTGTTGCTCATGTCGGAAACTCCTTTATCGGTTTCTATACCACCTGTTTTGCGTACTCCAATACTCTTTCCTTTACCATCTCGCAGTTGGTTTTATTACAGTATTCCAATATGAAAGCGGCATCGGGGGTATGCTTTTTACGAAGCGACAGAAACTTCACCCAGTCTATATCGCCTTCTCCCACATTCCTGCCCTTTGCATCATTTACTTTTCTGTCTTTACCGTGAAAATACGCAATATAGTCTTTAAGATATTTGAATATATCTTCTTCATCGGAATTGGCAATGAGATTTGCGGGATCTAACAATATTTTGAAGTTATCTCTTTCACACTGCCAGATTAAGTCTCTGGTTCTTTTTGCGGAAGGTGCAAAATCAAATATACAGGGCTCATATGCAATGGATACTCCGTAATGCTTTGCGATATCCAACAGTCTTATCATGTTGGATTTGAAATAGGCAAAATCCGCCTCAAAGGTAAAGAAGTCTATGCCTCTTTTTCCCGGAACAAATCCCGATTCGGTTGCCACATACTCAATACCGTTGTTTGCGGCTACCTGAATGTATCTTTCATATGCTTTAAAATTGTTTTCCTGCTTCTCCTTATCCGGCTCGAACAGTGAGGAAAATGCACCTATGGCAACTACATCTATCGAATTATCCCTGAACAATTTGATTATGTCTTTAGCGGCTTCATCGGTCAACGCATCCATCGGTTTGTAACCGTTGTACTGGTATACATATAAATTACTGAATGCAAAACTTATCTCTGTAGAGGTAAAACCGAATTTCTTTAATAAGTCTACCGTTTCCTCCGGTGTATGATTTGCAAGACTCCTCGTAACCAATCCTACTTCCATTGTGTAATTCCTCCTCTAATCCTTTTTAATTATATCTTCCGGTACAATCCATCCTTTTTTATAGAAGATATTGAGAACCGGTCTGATAACTAAAAAAATAACCAGCGTTTCTATCACTATCACCGCTACGGTCTTAATGCTTCTTGCTACCAATAATTCATTAATCGGTATTCTGTACAGCATATACAATGCTATACTCATAAGAAAAAAGTCGCTTATCAGGGCTTTGGTCAGTACGGCAAAAATTGTGGTTTTTACGGTTATTTCTTTATTGTGAAGAAATAAGCCGTATATAAGGCCGTTAGCCATGGCCACAATGGTTATTACCGGAGAATACGGTCCGGTAGGAAATAAAACGCTTCCCAGCAAATCGGCAAGCACGGCGGATAATGCTCCGTAGGCGGGGCCGAATAATATTGATGCCATAGCAATGGAAACAAATTCCGTCCCTATCCTTATAACCTGAAGATTAACGGCTAAGAGTTTTGCTAAAACAACCGTAAGTGCCGTTAATAACGACAGTATCGTAATTCGTCTTGTGTTGCTCACTTGACGGCTCCTTTTATACAATACTCTTCCAGAAGTTTAAGATATATCCGGTAATTATCCAGAGAAACTTCCGGAGGTGTCTGATGGTCCACACTGGGTATATACCCTCCCGACCTCATGGCCGGAAGCAGACGCTCGAATTCTTCCCGCATAGCCTGCTCGGAAACACTCATCACCATCTTGTCGTATGCCCCGATTATGAGAAAATCGGGATGATTCTTTCTTACTCTGTTGATATCCACTCCCGCTTTTCTTTCCAGAGGCAAAGCTCCTCTTATACCCGCTCTTTTCAGCCACGGAATCATTGCTTCCAGCTGCCCGTCGGTATCCACTATAGGTATTATTCCCGCTTCTTCAATATGCGGAACGGTCTGCCTGTAGTACGGAAGCAGGAACTCATCAAACATCTCTTCGGAAAGCATGGGTCCCAAATTATATGACATATCTTCGGCAAATGTCATAAAGTCGGGCTGTATGGCTTTGCTCATCTCGTCAATTACATAGTTTATGTAGTCCGCTTCATCCTGATTCATGCGGTGCATCAGTTCGGGCTCATCATAGAAGGCATATAAATGCTCCTCTATACCGAAAAGCGTTCTCGGAAACCAGAAGAAGCCGTCCACCGTTATCCATACCACCAAATCACCGTCATCATGCATTTTTTTATATTGTGCCGCATCTTCCGCCGCAGCCTGTACTTTCCTTTTATCATAAAGATAGGGTTTTAATCTTTCATACGACTGTATGTCGGTTACTTTCTTCATATCCTCGGATAACTGATTATATCCTCTCCCCCTGGCTCCTATCCAATACTGTTTCAATCTGTCCAGCCCGAAGTACTCATGCTTTATGTCTTCTTTATTGGGCATATCGGGAACGCCTTCGGAAATGAATCTTTGAATGGTTTTATCCCACCATCCCGCCCATTCAATCATGGGCAACCTGTCCACGGGTCGGAAATTCATAACATTTAAAAATCTTTCTCTCTGGTTCATATTAATCACTTGGCAATGGAAACAAATTCCGCCCCTTTCTTTATAACCTGAAGATTAACGGCTAAAGGTTTTGCAAAAAAAACCGTAAGTGCCGTTAATAACGACAGTATCGTAATTGGTCCTGTGTTGCTCACTTGACAGCTCCTTTTATACAATACTCTTCCAGAAGTTTAAGATATATCCGGTAATTATCCAGAGAAACTTCCGGAGGTGTCTGATGGTCCACACTGGGTATATACCCTCCCGACCTCATAACAGGAAGCAGACGCTCGAATTCCTCCCGCATAGCCTGTTCGGAAACACTCATCACCATCTTGTCGTATCCCCCGATTATGAGAAAATCGGGATAATTCTTTCTTACTCTGTTGATATCCACTCCGGCTTTTCTTTCCAATGGCAAAGCTCCTCTGATTCCCGCCCTTTTCAGCCACGGAATCATTGCTTCCAGTTGTCCGTCGGTATCCACTATAGGTATGATTCCCGCTTCTTCTACACGCGGAACGGTCTGCCTGTAGTACGGAAGCAGAAACTCGTCAAACATCTCTTCGGAAAGCATAGGGCCCAAATTATATGACATATCTTCGGCAAATGTCATAAAGTCGGGCTGTATTGTTTCACTTACCTCGTCAATTATATAGTTTATAAAATCCGCTTGGTCCTGATTCATGCGGTGCATCAGCTCGGGTTTATCATAAAAGGCAAATAAATGCTCCTCTATGCCGAAAAGTGTTCTGGGAAAGTAAAAGAATCCGTCCACCGTTATCCACATCACCAAATCACCGTCATCATGCATTTTTTTGTATTGCGCCGCATCTTCCACAGCAACCTGTGCTCTGTACTTATCATAAAGATACGGTTTTAATCTTTCATAGGATTCATCGTCGGTTACTTTCTTAATTTCATCGGATAACTGATAATACCCTCTCCCCCTGGGTTTTATCCAGTACTGCTTCAACCTGTCCAGCCCGAAGTATTCATGCTTTATGTCTTCTTTATTGGGCATATCGGGAACACCTTCGGAAATGAAACGCAAGATTGTTTTATCCCACCAACCGGCCCATTCAATCATGGGCAACCTGTCCACGGGTTGGAAATTCATAACATTTAAAAATCTCTCTCTTTGATTCATAGAAACTCCTCAACGGTTATATTACCAGTCCGTAATTGCTTAGTCAATTTGTTTTGACTGTAATAACTTTTCAAATTCCTCATATGGCATGGGTTGATAATAGTAGTAACCCTGAGCGATATCACAATCAAGCGACCTTAGTATATCGGCTTGCTCTTTTGTTTCCACACCTTCGCATATAATTAATGAATCCATATTATGTGCAAGATCGGTTATGCCTTTTATCATCTTTTTGGTTTTACTGTCTTCTAAGTTGTATATCATGCTTCTGTCAAGTTTGAGATAGTCCAACATGAAATTGGGCAAATCGGAGAAGGAGGAATACCCCGTTCCGAAATCGTCCAATGAAATGGTAAAGCCCATTTCTTTTAGTTTATTGACTATATCTTTCATCATCTTCGCATTTTCCGCAATAAGACTTTCCGTTACTTCAATGTTCAGATAATTGGGAGACACTTGGTATTTTGTCGCTATGGCAAATATCCGGTCGCAGAAATCGATATTTGCAAAGTGCGAACGTGCAAAATTAACCGACACGGGAACAACCTGTCTGCCTTCTTTAAGACTCTGTTGCAACAGTTGGCAAGCCTTTTCAAACATGTACATATCAAATGTCGTAATAATACCGCTCTTTTCAAAAACAGGTATATATTCGCCCGGCCGGATAAGTCCGCGTCTGGGGTTATACCATCTGGACAATATCTCGCCGCCGTATATTGAGTTGTCGGCAAGCAGTATCTTAGGCTGTATATATATGAGGAATTCGTCTTTTTCCATGCTTGCAAGGAATTCCTGTTGCATAAGTTTTTCCTCTACGGTCATAATACGAACGGTATCATCATAAAACTTGTATCTAACATCATCCTTTTCCTTTACGAACTGACGGGCCTGCAAAGATTTCTGCATAAGGACATCCATATTCAGTTCTTCATATTTAGGATTATAAATTCCTATACTCAGCACAACGGGATAATCGGAGTTTTTAAGATTGTACTTTTCATTTACCTTCTCTACTATATTGGATAATCTCCCTATCATTTCCTCTCTTTCGGTAAATTGAAGCAACAATATGAAATCGTCGTTATTTGCTCTTGCAAGAATCTCATTGTTGTAAATATGATTATCCAGCAGTACGGCTATATCGTTCTGAACCTTGTCCGCCTCTGTATATCCGTAAACCTCCCTTATGTAATTCAGGTTATACACAACAAGATTAACCATGCAGTATGTACTTATATTCAACATACTGATGGAAACATCGGTTACCGCTTTCATCCCCCTTATATTGGGATACCCTGTAAGACTGTCGGTATTCAGAAAAAGATTCTTATTCTTCTTATACTTGAAATATGCAATAAGTATCGTAGCACCTGTCAGTATTGCGGATATAACTACCGAGAGAGCAATCGTGACACGCAGTTCGGTTCTGTTGAACATTTTTTCATACTGCACGGCCTCGCTTGCGATAATGGTCTTTATATCTTCCTCGGAAATCGTATCTATGGCACGGTTAATCAACGCGGCAACATCGGGCGGCATTCTTTGGGTAAACTGCATCCCCACATCATAACCTTTGAATTTTACCAACTGTCTGCTTTGCATGAAGCCGGCATACCTGTTTACTTTCGATACGGTAATATCCGCCTGAAAGTTAAATCCGTATTGCAGGGCTTGTTCAAAATCTTTTGTTTTGAGATATTCGAATTGAAATCCGGTCAGCTGATGTACATGGTCTAAAATCCGTACGACAACACCTTCATATTGTTTCTCCGCATAGTTGTAGAATTCAAAAGGAAAACTATTTCTGTCCAGTGCCACATAGACAACGGGGTAAGATGCCACAACGGCCTGTTCTTCCTTTGTCAGCACAAAGGTTTGTTCCTCGGCCGCATATCCGTATATTGCAGACATTACCAGAATACATATGATTGATAAAACTAAAAATCTCTTCTTCATCTACTCTCCTATGCTCAGTTTATGTGCTTTATCACAGTCCTTTTTGATGCCTTCCGCTCCCCTTATGAAGCTTTTAAGGACTTTGGATACCGATTGCCTGAATTCCTCGAACTCTTCCTCTACCTGTTTATATTGCTCGACCTGACGCTCTTTTTCCTCCATTGTGTCTTTCAGTATTATATCGGCCTGCTTTCTTGCATCGGCCAATATATTGTCCGCCTTTTTCCTTGCATGAATCAAAGAAAGAGCAATATCATCCTTATTCTTCTCCAGCAGTTCCAGCCTGTTAAGCAGCATTTTGTTCTGCTCCAGTATAAGATTGACCTGCCTGTCTTTTTCCGCTATGCGACTGTTCAGATCTTCCTGCAAGAGTTCTATGTACATAATGACATCTTTTTTTGAATATCCGAATAAAACTTTTTTAATACCTTTGAATGCAATCATATCTGTTATCCTTTATCTTGTTTATATACATTGTACTACATACTTTGCTTTACACACTTTATATTATCGGTTGAATTTTACCCTTTTTATTTTACCCCACTGCAGTTTTTTCTTCTTATAACCTACAAATGCGACCATTCTGGTATAGGCTAATATTACTCTGAATCCGATATTTTCAAATATACATGCACCGATTGCCTTCCACACATCCTTTGCGGTCAACCTTATGCTCTGTGTATGTATCCTGGAGAAAAAGGCGGATAATGTCAATACCGCTCCGTAAAGTAATGATATTATCGTGTATGCTATGGCAACCCTTGTAGTGACCATGCCCAGAAGAAACATGGCTATAACCGACAATATACCGAATATCTCTATATAAGGAGATAGCAACTCGAAGATAAGAAAATACATGTAGGATACCGTTCTGACCAATCCGAATTTACTGCTGAAAAGTATCTGTTTGTGCTTGGTCAGACTCTGATACAGTCCCAGATGCCATCTTCTTCTCTGTTTTCTCAGATCTCTCATGTTATCGGGAGCCTGGCTCCAGCATACCGCATCGGTGGCATACTTTATGGTATACGGTATTTGATTCTTAAGACAAAACACATGCAGCCGCACAACCAGTTCCATATCCTCTCCCATGGTGGTGTGATCATAACCTCCGACCGCAATTACCATATCCTTTTTAAATAATCCGAATGCCCCGGATATTATCAGGCTTCCGTTGAACATATCAAACAGTATCCTGGATGCCAGAAAAGACCGTTCATACTCCAAAACCTGCATTGCCGCAACCATATTGTCCGGCATTTCGTACTTTTTGACTTTTCCGTTTTCCAGCACCACCCCGTTGGCTATCCTTATAACTCCTCCGCATGCAATAAGATTCTCATCGGTAAGTACCGGCCGGACTATTCTCTCAAGAGCGTCCGACTGCAGCATGGAATCGGCGTCCATACACACGAAATAAGGATATCTCGATGCGTTTATACCCATGTTTAAAGCATCCGCCTTGCCGCCGTTTTTCTTTCTTATGAGTACGATGGGAACTTTATATGCATAGCTTTCATATATGAATTCCTCGTCCTGGCACCGTATGCTTTTCTTTATTTTTCTCCGCACCTTGGTCATCTTGAACTCTTCGATAAGCAGTTTGGAAGTGTTGTCTTTTGAACCGTCATCCACAACGATAATTTCATAGAGTCTGTAGTCAAGATTTAAAAGAGAGTGTACGGTATCGCAAATGGTGACTTCTTCGTTGTATCCGGGTACTACGATGGATACGGGGAAATAGTAATCATGTGAAATGACATTATGCAGTGTGTTCAACTGCTTGCTCTTGTACAATTCCGAAGCTCCGATGGTTACCGATACCAGCAAAAATGTAGCATATGCAAAAAGGTAAAGAGAGTAAAAAATCCCTATTGATATAAGTATTGCTCTTGCTGTCTCAATAAACATCCCGTTTCTCCTTTCTCGTTTTTCTCTTGAGCCTTTCGGTTTCCATCTTGTACTCCAGTATTTCCCTTGCGTATCTGTCCGGTCCGTTATATATATCCACCAAATCCACATATTCCACATCCAGCTCTACAAGGCTTTCCGACGCATTGAATCGCACATACCAGTTGTCCGATGTCAATGCTTCTTTCAGTGCATTCACCGTTTCATCGTTTTTGTATGATGCAAGAGAGGTTGCGGCTATTGCCCTGTATTCCCACTCGGCATTTTTCTGCCTCAGAAGCTCCACAAGATATTGCCCGGCGGGAGCATAAGTCATCCTTCCGAAGTACCTTATTATTGCAAGCCTTATTTCCTTGTGGGAATGCTCGTCTTTTAACAACTTTAAGAACTTTTCGCTGTAATCCAGAGTGGACATCCTTATGAAATTAATTATGGCAACCCTGGTGCTTACATCGAAACGGCTGTATTCCTTCCACAAAAGCGATGCAAGGCGTGCTCTGTCTCCATGGAAGAGCATTAATCCGTCGGATATAAGTTTGTTGTTGTGTTTTATTTTCATTTCCTGCATCCGAAGCATCGCGGTAAGTATGGCTTCGCCGTTATCGGATGTATACAGTGCATGAAGAGCATTCTGCCTTACATATACCGATTTATTGGTTGTATAGGATATCATTGCCGAAACAATGAAGTCATAAACCGTTTCATCACACAGTTTGAACTCGCCGACAAGAAAAGCAAGATAACCTTTTTTAGAATTTTCCTTGTTATCGAACTCTATAATAAGATATTCAAACAGCGGTTTACACAGTTTAAGATATGTGAATGTGCTCTCATAATCTACAGCCGCTTGCTCTTTTACAATCTCATGAAATGCTTTTAAGAAACGTATCTTAGTGAAATTCCTGTACAGATACTGCTGCTTTTGTTTGTCAATCTCCTCATTCTTACTTACAAGCTCAATCTGATCTTTTATTGCCTGCCTGATTTTTTCTCTTTTATCTTTGAATATAAAGTCCCGGTAGCGCAGATAGAGAAGAAAGACCGTGTTGAAACAAATCATCATCACACAGATTGCCGTGTATATAATCAATATGAGATCTATCCTTACCTCATTCGCCATCCGCTGTCCGCTCCTCGTCTGTCCACATTTTTTGTATCATGTAATATGATGCTTTAAGTCTTTCATGATATGTTACCTTGTTCCATCCTTTTAAACTGAACGGGAACATTTCTATTATATGCCCTCTGCTGTCCGCTGACCCTATACCCACATACATCTTATCTATACCTATGCTTTCCACCCCGTAATGCTCATAATAGTCGTCATGAATAAACATATTGGACGGATCGGAAAAATTCAGAAGATTCCAGGGAATTCTCAACTCTATATAGTTGCCGGCAATATGGAAATCGGCCAGCGAATTGTATTCTTTATGTGCGGGGTTGCTGTTTCCGTGTGTCAATATTCCCGTTTCATAAACTTGCGCCTTAATGCCGGGATGGTTGACTTTTTCCAATGCTTCCAGCTGAAGTATGAGATTTATCTTATTGAATACCGGGCTGTTTATGTGCGGAGGACGGGAATGCGGATTCTCTCCCGCTATATACTGGTTATACATCGCTCTCAGCACATCATATCGTTCCTGAACCAGTACCCTGCTATCATTTATCCCGTTTAATACTATAAGAAAGTCCGCATAGCAATCAAACCGCACATCATGTTGCTTACAGTAGTTGCTCCCGGATTTTCGGGTAATATCTATGGGTATGTAAAGAATATCGCGTTCACGGTCATAATCCTTTTTATATACAAGGTAATATATGAACTTTTCGTCATACTGCATTGATATGCTCATATCACCGTTTACCCCAACCGGTACAATACCGAACCATTCGCTTAAATCCCCGTCAACATGACACAATACTTTTTTCTCTCCCGGGTCAAAAGCCAATATACCGAATCCCTGATCGGAAGACTGTGCATCCGACCAGTACACACACCTTCTCTCATCCACCGAATGTTGTGTGTTCCAGGTGGTCAGCGACCAGTCATCCTGCCAGACATACACAAGGCTTCCGGCACAATCCACCGATTTTATCTGCTCATATGTATTAACTATTATCTGTCCCTGTTCATATTCCGTATTCCTGCCCTGGTTATACCCTTTGTTTGTATCCTCATGAGCCATCCCTCTGGAGGTAGGCACTCCGAACTCGGTTATAACTATGGGAATGCTGTGATGGAGTTTAAGCATTTTCAGATATGCCGTATAGGTGTTGACATTACCTTCCGCATCCTTAAACCAGAAATCCTTATTTTCAAAATAGTTAAGGTAACCGGGGTAATAAGGGTAAGCATGATAGGATGCGAAATGACCGGATATAAATGCATCGGTCGTCCTTATATGCTCCACATCCACCTCGGCACACTTTTTGAAAAATTCCGTTATATAATCGGGATATACGAAAGGATCGGTAGACGGCCAGTTAAAGAAAGATACCAACCTCTGCTCTTTATACCTTGCCGATTCGTAAGTGATTATGGTATCGCCTATCATTGCAAGCACCGATTCAAATGCCGTCGCATCTTCCGTAGTATACATATACTTGCCGCTGTATCCTTCATGTACTTTATGCAACCTGTCGGTATATGCGATGGTATTGCTGTTCCAGTTGGACCCCAATATATATCCCAACACCCAGGGCGAGATATCTTTCATATAGAATCCGTAACCGCTTTGCTGATTAAGTACCAGTTGGCGTTTTCCGTGTATTATATCCACAAGAATATATGTCTGCTTTATTATCTCTTTATAAAAATCTTCATCTTTCGCATCTATATGACTGTTCTGGACATAATCGGAAACGGTAAGGCCGTGAAGAAGATAAAGAGGGTCTTCATTATCTTTATTAAAATCATACAGCGCATTATAGAAGTCTACATTCATTATCTGATACACCCTTACGGTATTGGCGCCCATTTCTTTTATCTGTTTTAACCACCTGAGGTAATCATCATATTCTATGGCATAGTCGGTTCCGAATTTGCCGGGTATGGCACTTCGGATATTTACACCTTTAATCTGAAATTTCTCATATTGTCCGTTTTTCAGAATGTATATGTTTTCCTCATCGGTAATGAATGACGTCGTAACAGGTGTCTTAGGGTGTAAATCTATGAAAAAGTTCGTGGAGAACAGCACATAGTTTATACCTAATGCAAGAATCAATATAATACCCGTTGCTATTAAAAACTTCTTCATTTAACCTCTTTACATGCCTAATTATTGAAGGACTTGTTTCTGGAATCGTGGCTGTACTGTTTTATCGAATCAATATTCTCATCCATCCATTTCCCTCTTGCCGTTATATAGTTCTTAAGCTGATTCAATGCCGCATCGTAACTTTTGAGATTTCTTTCTGCAGGCTCCAGCAATCCTTTATCTATTAAGAAAGTATATCCCCACTTATCAAAATTTCTGTCAATAGCAGGTCCGAGATATTTTACGGTCTTGTCGATATAGTTTATTAAATACTCGTCGCTCAGCACCGTTTTTCTTAAAAACTTATATCTTTTAATTACCAAATCTGTAAAATAGTCGTCTTTCATGAGCATGATGTACCATACTTTATTCTGGAAGGAAAATCCGGTAGCACTCATGGGTGTTTCCATATAGTTATCATAAGCATTGTTAAAATCCCATACCGGACCTATTCCTATCTTCCCTTTTGTATCTCTTTAAAGATATGTGGAGTAAATTCCCGCATCATAATTTTGCGTAAACTCGTTTATAATCAAATAATCCACGAAAGACATTACATCAATATGTTTACGGTAGCCTGATTCTTTATCGGCATAATCATAGGAGTATAAAGCTTTTTCAAATGCCGATATATCGTTTTCAATATATGTCTTTATCTGCTCGTTAATGTTTTTTCTTGCGGGATAGACAATATTACATATGGAATTCATGTTGTATGTATATCCGGTAAACGGGTCTATCTCCTCTTCGGGAACGGTACCTCTGTCCAGCCGGACAATATAACTTGTAAACGGTCTGTCTTCTCTGTATCTGGAAATATCCACCCTGCCTTTGCCGCGTGAGATTGCTTCCATCATGACATATACCCCCATATATTCATCATTGACAAATACCTCGCAAAAACGGACATCGGGAGCATTACTCATTATCTCTCCGGCTATATTCATGCTTATATAATTCCTTATGAGTGTCTTGTCCAGTATAGGTCCGTTGAGAATCCACTTATCATGGGCTTCCATACCCATTACTTTTTTGGCGTTCTCTGTACGGTCCTCTTTTATAAGTCTTATAAGATAGGATTTTTTATCAAACCATAAGGAAGTGTTGCCTCTTGCTCTTATGGTAATGAGACTGTGCAAATCCGCCTGATCGTCCAGATGATTGTTGCTATCGTCCTTGTCAAATATCGAAAGGTCCGCATCGATAACCATGCTGTTATCGGCAAGAACCGGTATGTCCTGTCCGTCCGTATTTATATGCACTAAAGGAAGATGAGTACAGAAGCGACCGTCCGTATGATTACACTTCACATGCTTTACATCGTCAATATGCTGATGATGTCTTCTGTTGCCATAATTTAAGTAAGACAGCGAAACGGCTACGGCAATAAGGCATATAAGGGCTATTGAACTGATAATTAACTTCCTACGCAAGACCTCTCCTTTTAATTATTTATCTCGTCGTTCTGTTCCACGATGTTGACATACTCGATGTGTTGCAACTCGTAAAGCCTTTCGGTTATGCTTTTTTCGTTGGCAGCCGCTTTTCTCATTACTTTTTTGGATACCTCGTAAATATATTCCACGGTAAGCTCGGTGGTATTCTTTACTCTGAGATTGGCTTTTGCCGAATAGTAGTTGAATATAATGGCTTCAATCTGACGCTCGGAGTTTCGTGCTCCTTTTACGATTACCAGCATCCTGTTGTCATTCCTTACCTTACCGAAAGCAAGAAGCAGCAGGAACACAACGGTACTTCCTATAGCGGCTACCAGATAGTCTCCGGCACCGCAACAGATGCCTGCGATAATTGCCCAGAAAATGTATGCAGTGTCTCTGGAATCCTTAATCGCCGTACGGTATCTTACAATGGATAATGCACCTACCATACCTAACGACAAGGCTATGTTGTTTCCTATGACCGTCATTACCATTGTCGTAAGCAGCGTCAGCATCAAAAGAGATACATTAAATTTCCTGCTGTATATAGTACCCGTGTGGGTATACATGTACGACAGAAATATTACCACTCCTACAACGGCGGCTACGGCAAGATGCGACAATATTTCCTGTACGGTCAGAGTTTTTCCCTGCTCCAGCAATTCCAATAAATATTTAGTCATAATCCTTCTCCTTTTTAAAATACATAATTAAGGCATATAGTACGACTGAGTGCATATTTACTTACCGATAACTCCGATTGCTCCACTCTGTCCAGCATGTCTTTAATATAGGAAAGTAAAAAACCGTTGTATTTTACCTCCAAAATCACCCCGTCCTGACTGAAAACCGGATATGTGTTAAGATTTTCGGAAAATATGTCAAAGCAACTCTCGGTCGCCCTAATATTATGGTCAAATGTAATCCTTATACTGTTCTCTTTGGCAATAAAAGCCTTCCTGTTATATTCCACTATGGCTTTGGGTCTGTAAAAACGCATATTCATGACCGCATACAATTCTTTGGCAAAAGGGTCTTTGTAGCCGAGCAAAGGTGTATATATTCCCTTTGTAAGCAGTATGGCATCTTCTCTTGTCATCTTCAAAGACCTTTTCAGCTGCTGGGAGCCCTGTTTCTGTTTCATCTCAAGACCGGCAAACTGATCGGTGGGCTTATATATTCTCAACCGTATCTTTCTTCTTATTTCCACGCCGTCTTCTTTTTCGACAAAATCATTATCCCATAAAGTATCAAAATATAAAGAACGCACCATATAGCCGTGCTCTCCGTTGTTCTCGTCCTGAGCAAGGTAGGTATTAAAAGCGGCCGAATATTTTATGTAATCGGTCTTTGATATGATATACTTTTTTTTCTGTCGCAAAACCTGCTTCATTTTCGTCTCTTTTTCTCTCGTTTAGATTATATTATTCAAGGAATAAAATAACAACAGGCTTTACTTCCATAAAGCTGTTTTAATTGATTTAATTTAACTTAAATAAATATTTAACTTAAAATACTATTCTTATTACCTTTTTTCCAGTCTTTTCAACAAAGGTTTACATATTGTTTCCAGATATTTGGAGCCCAGCACCATGACTATATCACCGCTTTTCGCATGCTCGAAAAGATAATCCTCTATCGCCTGATATGACGGCAGATATATCGCTTTTGTAACATTTTTGTTTATTGCTTGGGCAAGCCTTTTCCCCGACACTTCACTGTCGGGACTTTCCCTGTCATTGTATATGTCGGCGATTATAGCGATATCCGCAAGGGCAAAGCTTTGCACAAATTCCTCAAACAACACCCTTACTCTGGAAAAGGTATGAGCTTCAAAAGCCGCATAAAGTTTATTATGTTTCATCCTGCTTGCCGTTTCCAGCGTTACCGCTATTTCGGTGGGATGATGAGCGTAATCGGAATACACCTTTATTCCGTCGGCTTCTCCTATAAGATCAAATCTTCTTTTGGCTCCGTGTACAAATGACAGATGAGTACACACTTCGGTAAGATCCGCCCCTAATAACCCCATAACCGCAATGACGGCCAGTGAGTTCAGTGCATTGTGTTGCCCTTCGGCTCCCAATTGCACATGACAGATAAAATTTCCTTTGATATACAGATCATATGACGGCTTACCTTGTGTATCTATTGTCATATTCATAGCGGTATAGTCTAAAGATAAATTATTCAGACCGTAGTATACGACATTACGGGAAGCTTTTTTTGCTACTTCCCTTGTAGGAATATCATCATAACAGGCTACCAGAAAACCGTCTTTATCTATTTTGTCGGCAAATTCCAAAAAAGACCGCTTCATATTGTCGAAGGTTTTGAACCAGTCCACATGGTCAAAGTCAATATTCAGTATAACTCCGATATACGGTTTAAGCTTTAAGAAACTGCCGTTGAATTCACAGGCTTCGGTCAGAAAGTAATCGGAGTTGCCGCTTTTTACGTTACCGTTCAGAAACTCCGCTTCCCCGCCGTTGTGTATGGTGGCATCATATCCCATCTTTTCCAATAAGTATGCTGCAAGAGTGGTGGTTGTGGTTTTTCCGTGAGCTCCCGATATGGCTATCGAGTACTTGAATTCCTCCATTATCTTACCTAAAAGTACCGCTCTGTCCATTACAGGTATCTCTTTAGACACTGCATATGCATATTCGCAATTATCCGGATGCACCGCCGCGGTATATACCACAAGATCGGGTTTTCCCACTTTGGAGGCATCATGTGGTATATATACATGAATACCCATGGATAACAGTTTATCCATTGTAGCGGTATGCTCTATGTCGGAGCCGGTTATCTTTATGCCTTTTTCCGACAATAATATGGCAAGACCGGACATGGAAGTACCGTTTATACCTATAAAATGCACATGTTTGATTCCCTGCAAAAATCCGGCTTTCATGCTTAGCTCTCCGCCTCAAAAGTCTGTGTGGCAATTATATCGGCACCCGTACCGCATACGTCCTTAATTATCACATCTCCCTGCTGAACGGGAGCCTGTATTCTTACTTTATATATCTCTTCCATTACATCGAAAATCTTACTCTTACTTACGGGAGCGCCGGTTTTTACGGGACAGACCGTATATTTTGCGTTATCTATCTTAACGGAGGAAGTAATCATTCTTGTAGGGGAAAGTATCTCGGCTCTGGCATATTCATCGCCCCTTTTGCAACTGCTGCCTTCCATGCTTATAATGCCGTTCTTGTCATAATTCACTTGTATCGTACATCCCCTGGGACATACTATACAGACTATATCTTTTTTCATTGCTCCACCTCTATGACCAAATCGCCGAAACCGTTTGTTTCACTGCCCGTATTCAACAAATCCCTCATCTTTATATCCACCGATTCCATTTCCGAAGGAATGAGACGCAGCAACTTTCTTCGGGTAAGCACA
>DUPQ01000024.1 GCA_012838235.1 Clostridiaceae bacterium | reverse complement strand
GCTTATATGGTAGCATGCGGTGCACTTTCCGGTTATGTAACTCAGAAGATAAATTGCTGGAAGACGGAAATCGGATCTCCTTATGTACTGATGGCCAATACACAGCAGCCCAAGGAAGTTATTAACTGGTTTATTAACTGGGCATACGGTTCTGCGGAAGGTTTCTTCACATTCAGATACGGTGTACCTCAGACAGACAAAAATGCAAAAACCGGTTTCATGCTTGACGGCATGAACGTATATCAGCTTCATTACAAAGCCGATAATGAAGGTAATGTAAAGAGCACCTCATGCCCGGCTATAGTCGGCGGACACCCCGGATATGCTCTGGATATCGGTGAATACGGATACAAATCGGCATACTATTCCGGAAACCCGCAATGGGATGCTGACCAGGTACAGATAAATGCCGCAAATCTTAAGAGAAGATACGATGTGTTCCACGAGTACAATGACGGCAGATTATACATACTTACGGGTGAATACGAACAGCCCACAAATCCGGAATATACCGATCATATAAGCGAATGGGCAAAAGCAGGAATGCTGTATGTATCCAGCGTAATGGTTGACCAAGTTGAACCCAAAGTAGCTCTCAAGGCTTATCTTGAGACGGTTATGGCGTTCAATCCTCAGGCCACATTGGACTTCATGAATGCTAAATTAGGAAAGACTTCCAATCAGAATTATAATGAGGTATGGAACAGCCTGAACTGATTTATCAAGTAAAAAAATTAGAACTGAAGAACCCGGTAACCCGGGTTCTTTTTTTGCCTTTACATCTTTAGCTTTTATCAGCATTATCTTTATGCTATACAATAGCAGATGCTGATTAGTAACCGTACTGCTCTTTGAATTGATTCAATTGATCCAATAACTCCGGAAGTCTGTGTCCCATAAACACTACAAACACTATCAGGAATACAATAAAAGCAATCACGGCTGTAGCCATAAGAATAATCTGGGCTTTGAATAAATTTTTCTTACTTTCCTTTTCTCCGGCAAAAGCAAACACAAAGAGCATTATTATATTGACGACAGGTATGGACATTACAATAATAGTTAATATCCAGTCCAGTATGGAAATAGTCTTTGATGTGTCCGATTTGGTAACAGCAGGCTGTTGATAGACCGGTTGCTGATAGGCTTCCTGCTGATACGTTTGTTGCTGATAAGTTTCCTGCTGATATTCCTGTTGCTCATTATCCTGCTGCACATCATCAACAATGGTTTCTTCTACCACATTATTGTTCTCCATTTCCGCAGTTTCCTGAATGTCCTGGTTATTCTGTTGATTATTAGTTTCAGTCATTTTTAATCCCTCCTTTTCAAGTTAAATTATATTATGAGATGAAATATTGTCAATAAAACAATCTTATAAAGTGCAATAATACTGCATTGTTGTATATGGTTAACGGTTCGGTACCGAATGATGTGGCTGCCCTTACAACAAATATGACAAACAGGAGCGACAAAGTCACGGTTGCCAAAAGCTTAATCTGTTTTACGTTGCTGTTAAGAAAGTATCTCATGACGATAAATATAATGAAAGCAATTAATATAACATATATCCCGGGATGCATAATAAAGGCTTCTTTGAACCTGAATGTGATAAGCAGCTCAAAAGCTCTCACCATTCCGCATCCGGCACACGGTACTCCGAAAAGTAATTTCGACGGACATACCTCTCCTACCGTAAGCGTCATTATTACCACATATGCTATACATGCCGTAACGGGAATCCATGCTTTTTTTATATCCTTAAGCAATCGCTCCCACACTTTTCTCAACATATCAGTATCCCAATTCCTCGTTAACTATTATTACCGTTATTCTTCCCTGCTCACGTTGTTTTGCCGATATTACATAGTTGCAGCATATCATGTCGGCTGTGTTACAGGTTTTGTTAATATCATCGGATATGCATTTTCCCGTACGGGCACAGGGGGTATTCCTGCTTAATCTGATACAGTTTTTCGGTGCCGCAATGTGTTTTACCCTCAAAACAGCCTGTTGTATATCCTTAACTATTTTATTTACACCGGCAACTATTATTACCTTTTTAGGCCCGTGACATATACAAGCCACTCTGTTGCTGTAACCGTCGACATTGTACAGTTTACCGTCTTCGGTTATGGCATTTGTGCCGGAAAGAATGAAATCCGCACTGAACATGGCAGCTTTATCGCCTCTTTCAACTAAGCGATACCGGTCTTCACGAATCATTTTTGTTATTCCGCATTGGTCGAGAGTAACCGATCCGCCTGTTGTAATCGAAGCATCTTCGAAAAGCATTTCTTTAACCAACTCTCTGGCACAATCTCTGTTTTCCGCAAAAACAGCATTCATGTTGTTCTTCCTCAAATTGTCCAATACTTTGTTTATATCCACTTCTCTTCTCCTTTCTACTTTAATTATATCATTTACAACAGTAATTCATCAAAGAACCCTGAGTTCTTTTAAACCAATACTGACTCTTTTGGAACTTTTATAGAACTTTTACAGATTCCTGCCCGTCTAAATGCTGTAAGTTAAAAAAGGACGGTATATAAAAATGAAAAAATTGATAGCTGTTTTGTTAATTCTCATATTACTGCTGACCGGTTGCACCGATGTTACTCAACCTTCACCGCAACCGTCGGCTGTTGTGAGAGATGAAAGTATTAAAAGCATTGAAAGTCTTTCTCAACTCAAGTCACTGCTGGATGCATCCAAAGACAATATTTTCTCCAGATGGTACAGATCGGTAGGCAGCGCTCTGTTAGCCAAGGATGCAAACGGACCGGACTATGCAGTAGAATCGGTAACAGCGACGGGTGATGCGAGCCAATCGCACTCCGAGACCAATACACAGGTGGCGGGAGTGGATGAAGCGGATACCGTAAAGACCGACGGTAAGTTTATATATTCCATCAGCAGTTACGGTTTTGTAAATATAGTCTCTGTCGATTCTAACGGCTATTTGGAACTGGTAAAACAAATAAAGGATTTCGGTAAAAACTTCAGTCCCGCTGAGATATATGTTGATGACCAATTCCTTATAGTAATCGGAACATCCTACGACATGGAAGGCTCCTACTCAGCAGCATACATATATGACAAAACCGATATAGCGGAACTCAAATTACTTAAGGATGTAATGATAAAGGGTTACTACTCCGATTCCAGAAAGATAGGCAACTCTCTTTATTTAATCTGCAACTACACCCCCTATTACTATTATTTAAAGGATACGGATCTTCTGCCCTGCTATATTGAAAACGGTAAAACCACATACCAGTCACCTTCCGATATCTTCTATTTCGACGAGACCGAATGTTCATCATATCTGATACTGGGTGCTGTTGATTTATCCGATCTTACAAAGGATATTAACCTTAATACTTACTTAGGAAGCGGCCAGACCGTATATATGTCCCATGAAAACCTGTATGTTACCTACTCACAGTATCCTTACAAACCTGTCAGAAAAATATTACCCGAAGAGGACTCATATTATTACAAGGAAGAAACCGTAATACATAAATTCCGTGCAGATAATGCAGTGCTGAATTATGTTGCCACCGCCAAGATTACGGGATACCCCATCAATCAGTTTGCAATGGATGAATACAACGGATTCTACAGAATAGCGGTTACCGATAATTTGGAAGGCAAATCGGTCAATAACGTATATGTTTTTGATGAAAATCTGGTTCAGACAGGCACAATACAGAATATGGCACCCGGTGAAAGGATATATTCCGTAAGATTTAACGGTGATATCGGTTATATGGTTACATTCGTGGTGGTTGACCCTCTATTCGTAATGGATCTTTCCGACCCGTACAATCCCAAAGTAGACGGAGAACTCAAGATTCCCGGATACTCGACCTATATGCACATGTATTCCGATACTCTCATACTGGGCTTCGGAATGGATACAACGGAGCAGGATGGCAGAGCATTGAATCAGGGTATTAAAATCGCAATGTTTGATGTTTCGGACAGAGCCAATCCCAAACAGCTTTTCACAACTTCTATCGGCGGACGCGGCACATGGTCGGAACTGAATTACAACCATAAGGCTTTTATGTTTGACCGTGAAAAAGACATATTCACATTCCCCGCTTCAATAAGCGGCAACAACTATGAGATGAAGACACAAGGATTGGTTGTATGTAAAATCGATATGCAAAACAACCGGTTTGAAGTACTGGATATATTGTCTCAGGATTACTTTACCAACTGGTCCAATTATGTGGAAAGAGGTATGTATATCGGGAACACCCTGTTAACAATCTCTAAAAATGCCATCTACTCGTATAACTACACTACATTACAGTTTATTGACAATGTCCTTTTTGATTGATAAGCGTTTCTCCTAATCTTTTTATACCCTCTCTGTAAATAGCGGCGCCTTCATACAGGCGCTGCTTTTTTATGCACTCATTTGCCTGATGAGCACTTTCAAGATCACCGGGCATGTTCATTCCGAAAGCCACAAGATTGGGCATACTTCTTGCATATGAGCCTCCGCCTATCGCTATAGGTTCGGTATAATCATTTGTCATTTCCCTGTATACCGAAAGCAATGTTGATACCAGTACCGAGTTTTTATCGGCATACAACGGAGGGTTATTATCCGTATAAACCGCTCTTAAATCATATCTGCCGCAAACCTTTTCTATTTTCTCCACAATTTCTTTATAGTCATAAGTTACGGGATAGCGTATATTAAGTACGCAGACGGATTTTTCCTTGTCTATAACCATAACTCCGGGGTTTACCGTAAGTCTTCCTGTCTCATCTTTACAGTCAATATCCAGTCCTTCTCCGTAATGCTTATCGGCAAGTGCATCTCTGAAAAACTCAATAATCGGTATACCGGTAAGAACCGGATTGTTTTCAATGGCTATCTTAATTGCGTTTATGCCGTTAAAAGGAGCCGCTCCGTGAGCAGGTTTACCTTCATAAACAAACTTTTTTCCTTCATACTCCACACGACATTTTCCCGGAACAACATTGGGGCGATCTCCCGCTTGTAACGATATGTCTTTGTTCCCCTCTCCTCCTATAGCCACCGTGAGAATGCCTTTTTCAGCATAAATTACGGGGAAATCCGCATCCGGTACAAATCCCATTGTCGGAAGTTCCTCCGTCTTTACATAATGAGCCATACAGGAAGAGCCGCATTCCTCATCCAAACCGAATATAAGGCGAACCCTGTACCCTTTTATCTCACCTTTTTTAATAAGGTCAACAAGAGCATAAAATGCGGCAATTGCCGGTCCTTTATCGTCCGACACTCCTCTGCCGTATAAGAAGCCGTCTCTTTCCGTCAACGTGTACGGGTCGCTTGTCCAACCGTCCTGCTCGGGAACCACATCCAGATGAAGAAGAACACCTATCATGTGTTTTCCTTCACCGTATTCAAGATATCCCGCTCTTCCGTCAATATTTACAGCCTGCATACCGTATTTCTTACCGAGATTCAGCATATACTCCAAAGCTTTGAGTGTACCTTCTCCGTACGGTGCATTAGGAGCAGGCTCATCTTTAACGCTTTTTATGGCTATCAGCCCTCTTAAATCTTCAATCATATCATCCAAATATTGTTCCATTTATAACATTTCTCCTTAACGTAGTAAACAGTAAAATGTATCATCATTTACAAGTATATATTATATCAGACCTTCGGTATAAATAATCGAGTAGAGCAGAGGCAAAATGAAACCGTTCCTACAAACCTATAAAATACCGCATATAGGAAAAAACCTATGCACAATATTTCTGTTGTATTCCTGCTTCTGCCTTGCTGGTTACAATCTGATTTATCGCTAAATCCAATTGCAGAGCCGTCAAGTCCGCAAGCGTAAATTCGGGTCGAACTTGCCCTATTGCTTTTTGTAAATGTGAAAGCATATTCAAACTTGCATTGTAATCTCTATCAATGATGGTACCGCAAGTTTGACAGTAATACACCCTGTCTTTTAAAGATAGGTCTGTTTTTATGTTTCCGCACTTTGAGCACATTTTTGAACTCGGATAAAACCTGTCTACTTGAATAATCTGTTTATCATTGTAGGCAGCTTTGTATTCAAGTTGTCTCTTAAACTCATAAAAGCTCACATCACTTAAAGATTTTGCCAAACGATGATTTTGCATCATGCCTTGAACATTCAAATCTTCTAAACAGAAGTAATCCGCATTTGCAACAAGTGAAGAAGTAAGCTTATGCAGATAATCCTTTCTGATGTTTGTAATCCTGCTATACAACTTATTCAGTTTACGGCTTGCTTTTATGAAATTCTTAGAGCTTTCAACACCGTCCAGTGCTTCCTGCTTGGTTTTCGCATGTTGCTTTCTGTTCAGTTGTCTGCTGCGTCTGATAAGAGTGCGTTCCAGTTTCTTAAGGGGTTTCGGTGCTTTAACTTCCAATCCGTTTGATAAGCTTAAAAAGCTGTTTAAACCTACATCAATTCCAAGTGCTATATTATTTCGTTTGGGTTTCTTATGTGTGTCTGCATAAGTCTGCTTTGTTATCTGCATACTGAAACTTGCATAAAATTTATCTCCGTTTTGGCTTATGGTAACACTGTTTATTTTCCCATCAAACCTCAGTTTTTCCCGCATCTTTACAAGACCCAAATTGGGTATCTTTAAATACTTTTCATCCTTTATTACAACATGATCGCCGCCTATGTAGTATGAGCCGGAATTCTTGCTTTTCTTTTTGAACTTGGGATATGAGATTTTACCTTTTTCTAAATCTCTAAAGAACTTCTTAAATGCGGCGTTTAAGTGAAGAAAGGGCTGCTGAGTAGCGTATTTGCTCACTTCATAGACAAAGGGAAATTCTTCTTTTTTGATAGAGTTAAACTCTTTCTTTAATTCAAGATGTGTCTTCTTAATGCCTTGTTTGTAATATTCCTGCCATTTGTTAAGTCCCCAATTGTATGCTAAGCGGGAGCAACCGAAAGCCTTTCTGAAATGTGTGATTGCCTTGTTATTAGGTATCAATAATATTTTGTGGCTTATGTTAATAACTTCATTTACCGGCATTGTCTTCTACCGCCTTTTGCACTAAGAATCTTTGTTAATTAACCTATTTGCTTATATTAAAATTTTAGTAGATTACACACAGAAAGTCCATGATAACATATCGCAAATTATGTAATATAGTATATGCGGTTGATATTTTTGAGCGATTCAAACTTGTATCCGTGTTCGCCACCACGAATATACTCATCCGGTTTGAGCAGACTTTTTATTCTGATTTTTTAGCCTTTGCGGCCTATATATAATAGTCATGCTCTTATTTTAACAGCTACTTTGATTGTCAACATATAGAATACATTATATATATTAATATGTTCTTATATATTTATACTACAATTGAAAACCCCTTTTAAAGGGGTTTCCATGCTTGGATTTTTTGTTTTTCAAATTACTTAATTTCCGCTGTAGCGCCGACTTCTTTGAATTTGGCAACCAGTTCTTCGGCAGCCTGTTTGGATATAGCTTCTTTGATTGTACTGGGAGCATTATCCACGAGGTCTTTTGCTTCTTTAAGTCCCAAACCTGTAGCTTCTCTGCACACCTTGATAACCTTAATCTTTTCCGGCCCTATCTCCTTAAGCAATACGTTAAACTCGGTCTGCTCTTCCACTTCTTCAACAGCGGCTGCGGGACCTGCTGCTGCGGCTGCTGCTACGGGAGCTGCAGCGACAACGCCGAACTCTTCTTCCAGAGCTTTAACCATATCGGCAAGCTCCAGTACCGTTAATGTTTTGATTTCTTCTATTAATTTTGTTATCTTTTCACTCATTGTAATTATCCTCCGATTATTTAATTTCGCTTATGCAGCGGTTTCTTCTTTCTTTTCCATGATTGCCTTAAGAACCAGTGCCAATGAAGTAATAGGCGCTTTCATACCGCCCAACAACATAGCAAGCAAATCATTCTTGGCAGGAATCTTGGCGTATGCCTGAATTCCGTCAACATCTACTATCTGATCACCAATAGCACCGGCTTTGAGCTGAAATTTGGAATAATCTTTCATGTTGGCATACTTAGCCGCCATTTTTGCAGCCATAATCTCATCTTCGCTCATAGCAACTGCAGTGGGCCCTTCCAAATGAGGTATCAATCCCTCATATTTGGTGCCTTCCATAGCTTTAATAAGAAGCCTGTTTTTGATGACCTTATACTCGATATCAGCTTTTTTCATGTCAGAACGCATTGCGGTATCCTGAGCAACCGTAAGTCCTCTGTAATCAACCAGTATGACTGATCCCATGGACAACAGCTTTTCTCTCAATTCCGCCTGTTGCTGTTTCTTGACTTCCAATATCTTTTCACTAGCCATTATTTACCTCCTTATAAAAAATCCTCGCATACTGCACGCATACGAGGATTGGATAATAAATCAATCTTGTATCTTCCTCGGCGGGATTTACGCTTTTCTTACGAATTGCACCTGCTGTCTGCGGCAGATTTACTTTATTTACTTTTCATTACGGATATAATCCGCAACTTTTCCAATAATAAGCCAAAAGCTCTTACAAGTCAAGTACTTTCTGTACATTTACCTTGATTCCGGGGCCCATGGTCGAAGCCAATGTAATACTCCTCAGATATTGTCCTTTTGCTGCGGCCGGTTTTGCCTTAATAACCGCATTCATAAGTGTTCTGAAGTTGTCCATCAACTTTTCCGGTTCAAACGATGCTTTTCCGATCGGACAGTGGATAATGTTTGTTTTGTCCAGTCTGTACTCAATCTTACCTGCTTTGGCTTCGGTTACGGCTTTTGCCACGTCGGTTGTTACGGTACCTGCTTTGGGGTTAGGCATTAATCCTTTGGGACCCAAAATACGTCCTATCTTTCCTACCACACCCATCATATCGGGACTGGCTATAGCAACATCAAAATCAAACCAGTTCTCGTTCTTAATCTTATCCGCAAGTTCTTCCGCTCCCACATAGTCGGCTCCGGCTTTCTCAGCTGCGTCTGCATTGGGTCCTTTTGCAAATACCAATACTCTGACGTTTTTACCGGTTCCGTGCGGTAATACAACAGCACCTCTGACCTGCTGATCGGCATGTCTCGAATCCACACCCAGTTTGATATGCAATTCAATTGTTTCATCAAACTTAGCTTTAGCTGTGGATTTAACAAGGTTTATGGCTTCCGAAGGCTCATATGAGGCGGTTTTATCGTATAATTCCAAACTTGCTCTGTAGTTCTTGCTTCTTTTCATTTACACTTCCTCCTATTCCTCTACCTTGATGCCCATACTGCGTGCAGTACCGGCAACCATGCTCATAGCAGCTTCAACGCTTCCCGCATTGAGGTCTGTCATCTTCTGTTCCGCAATCTTCCTTAAGTCAGCTTTGGAAACTGTCGCAACTTTGGTCTTGTTAGGGACCGCAGAGCCGCTTTCCACATTGCATGCCTTCTTAAGCAGTACCGCTGCGGGCGGAGTCTTCGTAACGAAAGAAAAGGTTCTGTCTGCATAGACCGTCATCACTATTGGAATGATCATTCCTATGTCATTTTTTGTTCTTTCATTGAATTCTTTACAGAATCCCATAATGTTTACACCGTGCTGTCCTAGTGCTGGTCCAACCGGCGGTGCTGGCGTTGCTTTACCTGCAGGCAATTGCAATTTTACATATCCGATAATCTTTTTTGCCATTCAATCCACCTCCCAAATGTATTTTTTCAAGCTTAAAGAATAATCTGTATCTGATCATAGTCCAATTCAACAGGTGTTTCCCTGCCGAATATTGAAATATGAACTTTAACTTTTCTCTTATCTTTATCGACTTCTTTAATGATACCTACAAAGTTTTCAAAAGGTCCTTCGATAACCCTGATATTGTCTCCTACATTGAAGTCAATAACTGTTTCCATTCCTTCCAATCTCATCTGAATGACTTCTTCGGCAGTCAGCGGAACGGGACGCGCGGAGGGACCTACAAAACCGGTAACTCCTCTGGTATTTCTTACGACATACCATGACTGGTCATTCATAATCATTTTTACAATAACATAGCCGGGGAAGATTTTTTTGAAGGTTATTTTTCTCTTTCCGTTCTTTTCCTCAATAACTTCCTCCAAGGGTACAACAATCTCCTGTATATATTCCTGCATTTCCCTGTTTTCCACTATTTTTTCCAGGTCGGCCTTAACCTTATTCTCGTAACCGGAATAAGTATGCACTACATACCATCTTGCTAAATCCTGTTCTTCCCTTTTTTCGGTTATTTCAGTATTCAAATTCTCTTCCATTAAAACAATCTCCCGTTTTATCCTTTAACAAGCAGTTTGATAAGGGAGGATAAGCCCCAGTCAAACAAGCTTATAATAATGGCAACAATGGCACATACAACCAAAACCGTCACCGTGCTTCTGAAAAGCTGTTTGCCTGTCGGCCATGTAACTTTTTTAAGCTCCTGGGCGATTCCCTTAAAGAATCCCGTAAATTTTGATCCAAAACTTTTTTTCTCTTTTCCCGCCATTGCCGTCACCTTACTATTTCGTCTCTTTATGAGGGGTATGCTTCCTGCAGAATTTACAGTACTTGCTGAATTCCAGTCTGTCAGGAGTATTCTTCTTGTTTTTCTTTGTCGAGTAGTTTCTTTGTTTACACTCTGTACATGCAAGTATAATCTTATCTCTCATTTTCTCTTCCTGCCTTTTCTTATTGAAGACTTTTCCACAAAAAAAAAGAGCCTTCTTATAGCAAGGGATATCTTACCATGTCTTTATATATAATGTCAACATATTTTTGACAAATACGGTCTATTCTTCAGTCAACAATATTCTTACGGCCTGCTTTACGTTTTCAATATTAACCGCTTCATTGGATACGCACAGTATCATGGGAAACTCCTCATTTATATACACATGCTCCGAAAGAATCGGATAATCCTGTATATTGATACCGTATATGACTCTCTCTCCCGTGGAAGGCTTTATACCGTAAACTATATTTTTCTTATCTATCTTAATACCATATTCCTCAATGATTTCATCCAATTCCAGAAGATAGTTATATGACAGTATATATCTGTACACGGCATCATCGCATACTATTAACTCCAAACCACCCGATATAAGCAGCAGGCTCAGCTTTTCCACACTGGATGCATCATATGAATCTTCTTTGAATCGCACATAATTGCCCGCTGCCGTAGCATATATTGTCTCCATAAGTATCTTCTTTACTTTCGGCATTCTGTCATACAGATAATTCTCCAAGTCTTTATTGTTCTTCGGTGTATACGGACCTATGTAGGAAATTACGAGGTCGGGATCTTTGTTGGTAATATACGGAATGACAATTGACAATACGGTACCTAATATTATCAGCAGAATTGCCGCCAGACCTATATATTTGAACCATGCTTTACGGAACTTCTTAACAATGGGTTTTACCGGTTCGGGTTCTTCAAGATTCCGATTCATAAGATAATCGTACGCCTTGATAACTTCATCAATATCTATTGACTTGTCGGTTTTCGCACGTAATGACAGGTTGTCGTACTTTTTGTTTATTTCAGTCTCGGTGCAATCTTCATTAAGCTCCAGTAATTCTAAATATTTTTTTCTCAGATCATCCATAATCGTAAGTTAAGATTACTATTCTGTCTTCCCTTCTGTCAAACTGCTGCTTTATAACATCACATCCTTAGAAGAATACCCCTAAGAACATGCTACGAGCATTATAACATGTTAAAGCATTGTTTGTTCAAAACAATCAAGAGACAACTAAATACGGATTTTACTCTTCTCTATATTATTCAAAACTTTTGTTCTCCAATATAAAATCAATCAGATTAACATGATTAATTCCATTTCGGTATTGTATCAATCTGTCGGTTGTCATCACATAACGGGGATAATTGTCTCCGGTAATTGCTTCAAGACTCCTATATTCCCTATCCTCTGTCGCTTTGCTCTCTAAGATTGTATATGCTACCTGAACATATGCATAGTTCAATTCCGTATCACGCAGAATAAAGTCACACTCCAGTTTGCCGATTTTTCCTATACTTATGCTATATCCCATGCTGAAAGCATAGTTATATACGATATTTTCCAGTACAGGACCGAAGTTGATTCTGTTGTCGGTATTCATCGCAAAGAAGAAAGATAAATCCGACAGATAGTATTTTTTTTCGCCACGGAGAGACTTCCTGGATTTCATATCAAAGCGCCTGCATTCCGAAATGATTTTAGCGTTTTCCAAAGCCTTGATATATCGGGCAATTGTCTCTCTTTTGACAGATACATTGTTTTTCCGAAAATCCTTAACGATATTTTCAATACTGGTAGTAGTTCCGTAATTGTTAACAATATACTTTAATACCGCATCAAAAACGGTTCTGTTTCTAATCTGAATTCTGCTTCGGATATCCTTCTGATAGATTTCTTCAATCAGTCCCGTCACATAGGCTCTTTTGTCCTTAAGAGAATCCAATCTTACTGCATATGGAAATCCTCCTTCATAAATGTATTCAGAAAGGATATCCTGTTTATCCGCCGGAACCTCTTTCCCGAAAAACATTTTCATTCCCACAAACTCTTCAAGAGTTAGCGGCAAAATATTAAATTCCAAATATCTGCCTGTAAGTTTTGTTACAAGCTCTCCGCTTAGCAGATATGAATTTGAACCGGTTATAAAAATTGAATAATCTCCTTCTTCTCTCCATGAGTTAATGACTGTTTCAAAGCCCTTAACATTTTGAATCTCATCAATAAAAAGGTATTTCATCCCGCTTGCCTTATTGTTCTTTTCAATTAAGCAATCCAACTGTTCTGCCGTATTTGTTGTTGTATACGGTCTTCTGTCCAAATTAAAAAACAGAATATTCTCTTCTTTTACTCCTTGACTCAACAGCTCACGAACAATCATCTTCAAGATTGATGACTTACCGCATCGTCTGACACCGGTCAGAACCTTAATAATTTCCCCCTCATGATAGAAACCGCGAATTTTACTTAGGTATTTTTCACGAAAATATAGCAACTCGTCAAAAATTTGATTCAAATTCTCACCTCCAATCTGAAAAAAAAATAACACAAAACCTTGCAATATGTCAAGTTAGGGGGTATACAATTGATTTTCGTCAAGTTATACCCCCTAATTCATTGTTTTTAATAAATATACTGATTCATAATAAAACAAGCTAAAGATTATCCATTGGACTCCGGTTTCATTGTCGGGAAGAACATGACATCCCTTATCGATGTGGAATTGGTAAACAGCATTATCATACGCTCTAACCCCAGTCCCATTCCGCCTGTCGGAGGCATTCCCACTTCCAGTGCATTTATGAAGTCATCATCAATGGTGAAGTCGTACTCCCCGAATTTGCTCTTGGCCTGCGCTATAAGGCGTTCTCTCTGATCTACGGGATCGTTAAGCTCGGAAAAGGCATTGCCCATCTCGTTTCCAAGCACAAAGAACTCAAAACGTTCGGTAAGATGCGGTTTTTCCTTGTTTCTCTTTGCCAGCGGCGAAATTTCTATCGGATACTGGTATATAAATGTAGGCTGAATAAGATTCTTTTCCGCATACTCTTCAAAGAATGCATTAAGTATCATTCCCCAGTTCCAATGCTTTTCAATACGCACATTATGCTTCTTTGCGGCTGCCCTTGCTGCGGCATCATCCAGTGTGAAAGAATCGAAATCCACACCCGAATATTCTTTTACCGCTTCAATCATGGTAAGTCTTCTCCACGGAGCTTCCACATTGATAATCTGCCCCTGGTAGTCAATCTTACGGGTACCTGAGACATTGTCCGCTATATAACAGAATATCTGCTCCGCTCTTTCCATCATTGTGTACATATCCGCATAGGCCTCATATAACTCCATAAGAGTGAATTCGGGATTATGTCTTGTATCCATACCTTCATTTCTGAAGACTTTGCCTATTTCAAATATCTTATCCAAACCTCCGACAATAAGTCTTTTGAGGTGCAGTTCCAACTCAATTCTTAAATACATATCAATGTTAAGGGTATTGTGATATGTGGCAAAAGGTCTCGCATTTGCATTTGTAGCCTGATTATGCAGTACGGGTGTTTCCACTTCAAGATAACCCAAGCTGTGCATGAATTCCCTGATGGCTTTCATGATATTAGCCCTTGTTATAAATACCGATTTAACGTCGGGATTGACAATAAGATCGACATATCGTTGCCTGTACCGCAAGTCCATATCTTTAAGACCGTGGAATTTTTCCGGTAAAACCTGCAGTGATTTGGTTAAAAGCACAATGCTTTTCACTCTTATGGATTTTTCACCCATACGAGTTATAAAAGGGAATCCGGTTACGCCTACAATATCTCCGATATCGTATTTTCTGAATTCCGAATATGTATCTTCACCCAGTTCATCAATTCTGACATAGAGCTGTATTCTGTCAAGACCGTCCTGAATGTGGCAGAAACTTGCTTTTCCCATAATTCTTTTAGCCATTATTCTGCCGGCTAAAGAGACTTCCTTATTCTGCAGACTATCAAAATTGTCCAGTATCTCTTTTGCCGTATATTCCCTGTCAAAACGGGTAATGTCGAAAGGATTTCTTCCTTCCTGCTTAAGAGCTTCCAGCTTTTCTCTCCTGATTCTTAATATTTCATTCAGATCGGTTTCGGTGTTTTCCACTATTTTATCCATTTGTCTCTCCTTCAAAACAGCAGCCCTTAGTATAGGAACTGCTGTTAAATTATAACTTATTTATTGTATTTACACAACCGGAGTACGGGTATTATTCCGTTATTTCCAGTATCTTAATCTTAACGGGGCCCGCCGGACTTTCAAATTCCACTGTTTCTCCGGCTTCCTTACCGAGTATGGCTTTACCTATCGGAGATTCATAGGAAATTCTCATATTGAACGGATCGGCTTCGGTCGGACCGACTATCTGATATATTTCCTCTTCTTTAAATTCCAAATCCAATATTTTTACTCTGCATCCGATAGTTACATTGGTGGTATCAATATTCTCGCTGTCTATTACTTCGGCATTCATAAGCAGATTCTCAAGATACATAATCCGGGCCTCCAGTTGTGCCTGTTCGTTTTTGGCTTCATCATACTGGCTGTTCTCAGCGATATCTCCGAATGATATTGCACTCTTAAGCCTGTCGGACACTTCCATCCGTGTTTTACCTTTAAGAGTAGCAAGCTCATCTTCCAATTCCTTGATACCCTCATAAGTCATCAAAACCTTTTTTTCTGCCATACAACGGTCTCCTCTCATGCTTAGGATTGTGAGATTATATTGCTTTACTACGCTTTTGTCAACCACCTATTTCCCTGTGTGGGAAATATGCTGAATATTTAACTTTTTTTATCAAAATAATTACATTCACCGCGGGAGTTTTCGGATAATTTCGCGGGATATTATGCAATTCAATTGACTTGATATGTCTTCCATAATAATATCTAACTGTAAGTTTTCAAAAAGGGGATAATACTATGAAACAACTGTTCAAAGAATTGGTGTTCAAATCGGAAGCCGTTTGCACGGATTTCTTCAATGATGTTACTTTTGATGTAAAGTTTACTCGTCCCGACGGCAGCAATTTATTAATACCCGGCTTCTGGGCTGGAGGAAATACTTTTAAAGCAAGATATGATATATCCGTTCCCGGAAAACACGGCTATGTCACCGTTAGCAATGATAAGTCTTTAAACGGCATATCCGGTCAACTGGTAATAGAGAAAGAAAAAACCGATAATCCGTACTATCTGCACGGTCCGGTCTGCAGAAAAGGGCAAAACATGTATCTTTCGCATAGTGACGGCACTCCGTTCTACTGGTTCGGCGATACCTGGCTGATGGGACTTACAAAAAGACTTCCGTTTCCCGATGATTTTTGCACTCTTCTTAACGACAGAAAAGAAAAAGGCTTTAATGTTATTCAGATAATTGCGGGACTGTATCCCGATATGACCATGTTCGATCCGAGAGGAGAAAACGAAGCGGGTTTTCCCTGGAAAGAAGATTTATCGGCAATAAATCCCGAGTATTTTGACAGAGCCGATGAACGTATAGAAAAACTGGTGGAGAACGGCATTATGCCTTGTATCGTAGGCACCTGGGGTTTTTACATGTTTTTTGCGGGTAAGGAAATACTTAAAAAACACTGGAGGTATATCATTGCCAGATGGGGAGCCATGCCTGTGTGCTGGTGTGTTGCAGGAGAAGCCGACATGCCTTTCTATAACCATAATGTACCTTATGAAGAGCATATCAAGAAGGCAAAAAAAGACTGGAACGATATGACGGTATTTATAAAGCAGACCGATCCTTATGCTAGGTTAATCACCATTCACCCGTTCCCCGCAAGCGACGGTTATGACCAGATTGAGGACGGAAGCCTTCTGGATTTGAATATGTTGCAGTCGGGACACGGCGGTTTCTCGGCGTTACCGGAGCAGATGAAAAAAGTGCGAAAAGCGGTGGAAAGAAAAGTATTGCCCGCAATAAATGCCGAAGTATGTTTTGAAGGTATATGCGGAGCATCTTATGCCGATACCCAAAGGTATGTGTATCTGTCGGATTTTCTGTTGGGAGCGGCCGGTCATACATACGGAGCAAACGGTATATGGCAGGTTAATTCCGAAGAGATGCCGTACGGAGCTTCTCCTCACGGCGCTCACTGGGGGAATATAAGCTGGAGGGAGGCGATGAATTTTGAAGGAGCAAAGCAGATATCGCTCTGCATGAAATATCTCACTTCCTTTGAATGGTGGAAATTTCGGTATCATCCCGAATGGCTGGAAACCCCCTGCTCATTGAATGCATGTGACGGACATTTTGCAGCCGGTATACCCAAAAAGGTGCGTGTCATATTCAAGCCTTTCTTCGGAGGCAGCTTCTTCGGTGATATAAATATATTGAAAATAGAAAAAGGCATCAATTACAAAGCATACCGCTTCAATCCCATAACGGGGAAAGAAACATATCTCGCAGATGTAACACCCGACAATGAGGGAAAATGGAAATTTCCCAGAGCGGATGCTTTCCAGGACTGGCTATATGTCCTGAAAGCCGAATAAAATCCTTTATATACAGAGATAAACGGATACGGCACTACTCCCCTATTATCTGTACCTCGGCTACTCTTTTTCTTTCACGAACCTGATCCCAGTCTATGAAATATATGAATCCGAAATCACCGAGCGACAGTTTGCCGTCGGTTATTACTATTGTTTCCGAACGTCCGAAGAAACAGGACCGCAAATGAGCATCGGTATTCAGGCTTCCTTTGGGCTCTTCGCCGGGCCAGGTTAAAGCGAATTCTATGTGTTTCGGTCCCGGATGCAGATACTGGCCTTCATGCCTGCATGTGGGCACTATTTTTTCCATTATGTTTATAAGATCTTGCTGTAAGTGTTCTCTGCCGAAATATGTCGTGTCATGCGAACACTCCTGAGTCATTACCGAGCATGTGGTATGGTGCGAATAAACCACACAGATACCGTTCTTTACCCCCGATTGCTCCACTATCTTCTTAACCTCATCGGTGATGTTGTGAAAATCCGGCATATGGTCCTTTGATTGCATTTCAATTGTTCCCGTGTAAACAGTCATTTTTTATTCTCCTTTATTTTCAATTATTTATTTCATCCCATGCTTTACGCAGGTTGTATAACATTTCTTCCACCATTGCGTACGGATCTTTCGCCTTCATAATCCCCGAAGTGCTACCCGTTGCCATAGCTCCCGCTTTAATGATGTTGTACACATCATTCCCGTCTTTAATACCGGCACCCTGCAGCACCATTATATCGGGATTGATGCGCCTTACCACCTCAATGGTTTCCTTTATATAGGAAATATCTGAAGTCTGCCCTGTTCCTATCAGTTGTGTAGGTTCCGCCACAATAAGATTGGGAGACATTCCGGCAATCTGTTTAACCTGTTCCACAGTATCGGCACAGACTATCGTACCCAAGCCTACCTCGTCGGCACGCTTGATTGTCTTGTCTATTTCCTCCATGGTCAAAGGCTTTTCGGCATGATTGAGCATTACTCCCACCGCTCCCGCCGCTTTTACAGCCTCCGGCAAAACCGAGCCTAATCCCCTTCCTACCGGCAGATAGTCCATATGCTGTGCAAAAACCGATATTCTTTCGGTATTGTGCGCAAGTAAGGATATATCGGTATACTGCGGTGTAACTATTACATCCACATCATACTTAGTCGCAACCTTGTCTATGACCTTTGCCAATGCAAGCATTTTCTCTCCGTAGAGATATGCTTTGGGTCCTATCTCAAAAAAAGGTGCGGAAATTTTAAGTCCTTTATACATATTCTCTCCTATTTATTCAGCAGTTCCCCCACCGCTCCGCCGGGGTGAATAACCCCGAACATCTCGGCGGTAAAACCTGTTTTTACTATTAATGAAGCCAACAATGCATCAAATAATGCAATTGTAGCCACATAGCTGGATGTCGCCATCAGTCCCAAAGGATCGCTTTCTCTTTCTATACTCAGTTTCAGCAATATGTCGGAGTTTTTTGCAAGTATGGACTGATCATTCTCCGTTACCCCTATAAGCATAGCCTTCTTTTTTTTACATCCGGTAATAATAGGAAGAAGCTCCACTGTTTTTCCGCCTCTGGACACCATAACCATTACATCCTGTTCATCCAGAGCACCCAATCCGCCGTGTACCGCCTCGCTCGGGGGCATGAACATGGCATGCTTGTTTATACAGCATAAAGAATGTGCAAATTTCTTTGCCGCAATTCCGGATGAACCGGAAGCTACCGTCATAATGCTCTTACAGTTTGCCAGAGCATCCACCGCTTTTAAAAAGCATTGCTCATCCAGATAGTCCTTAAGCCTTGAAATTTCCTTTTTCTCCGTATCTAAAGAAAAATAAGCAGCCTGCAAAACATCCTTACTCATTTTATTACCTCTATATTCAATAATTTACATAAATCTATCATCTTGTCTGCATTGTCTTCATATGCGATTATATAGTGCTGGCTCATTACTTTTGAGGTAAATGCTTCCACATCGTCCATATAAACCTTAAGTCCGGGAAGTTGCGGTGCAGGCTGAGTCCAACCGGCCTCTTCCCACTTGCCCGGTGATTCCGCTCTTCCCTGCACTATGTGCATACAGAAACCGTTTTTGCTTTCCGCAAGTCTGTAAAGTGTGACTTTACCTTGCTTTACCTTGGAAACATTGAGTATACCTTGTGAAAGCAGTCCGAAAGCCGCAGGCATGACAAGAGTATCTCCGTCTATTATCTCCTTGGGCACATAATCGGGTACTCCCGCTATAACGCAGTCTTCCATATACTCATAGAACTCCAGATATGCCCCGCACTGACCGGTCAGATACTTAACCATAAGCTGAGTAACCATTCCGTAAGAGTCATTCTCCGGAATTGTACTTAATCTGTCCACATCGGACAGCAGCATGAATATGGGCGCCGGAGGATAGAACAGAAACTTTTTCATTCCGTCGACATCTTTCAGTGAAACGGCTTCATACTTTCTTTCTTTACATATATCCGAAATGGCTAAATAATATTTTGCCGCCTTTTCCTTTGTCTCTCTATCACACGGTTTAAGGAAAACCCACTTAGACATATCCTGCTCTATAACATTGTCAATCGCTTCTTTGGTAACCTTCTCCGCCCTTCTGTTCACTTCCAGCATATCAAAGCTTTCAATATCCGTTCCGATATACTTCTTAAGTCTGATTGCATCAAACATTGTACCGTACAGATTCATATCCCTGTAACCCATCATTCCCGCTCTGGAAGAGCGCAATTTGGCAGCCGCTTCCGATGCTTTACAAAAATCCGCAACCTTTTGGGTATTCATGGGTTTTCCGACAATATCATACACATACTTGAAAGAATATCCCAAATCTTCCATTACTTTTCTTATCGCACTGGTTGCAGCCTGGTCGGCAGTGGTAACCAACCTGTCTCCTTCCATCCAGCCGCAAAGCCCCCACAATACCATAGGGATATGTCGGAATCTTTCGATGATATCGATTATTGCATGTGAGGGAATCCATCCGGCAACACACAAAACAATGGTACCGAACGATGCTTTTGAAAGCTTATCGATGGCTTTAAGCACATCCTCTCTTTCGGAATCATCGGTTATCGGATATATGCTTATAAGGTCCAGCCCTTCTTTCTTTAACGCATTCTCCGCTTTTTTACACTTCTTCACAATCAATTCTCTCGGAGTATTGACTTCACCGAATCCTAAAAATGCTACTTTACTCATTTACACTCTCCTCCATATATTTTTTCATTTATTTTCATATATTCTTCATATAATCCCGCATATACATCTCTTTCGGGCAGTATCACCCTGTCGGTTGCAAGGGTTTTTTCGCATGCTTGCCCTACCGACGAGTACACACCGGTTGCAAGACCGGCAAGTATGGCGCTTCCTTTGCATGCAGGTTCTCTTTCCTTTAAAGTAATAATCTTTTTTTGCGTAACATCGGCCTTTATCCGACACCATATATCGGATTTGGCACTCCCTCCAATGGAATGTATTGCGTCCAAATCACATTCAAGAGAAGCTATACAGCTTTTCAGCATATATGCTATAGATTCCAATATAGCCCGAACAAAATGTTCTTGTTTATGCGCAAGTCCGATTCCGTAGAATGAACCTTTGGCATGAGGATTGAGTATAGGATGAATGGAGCCGCAAAGATGAGGAAAAAACATAAGTCCGTCCGATCCCGGAGGCGCATCCTTTGCAAGCATATCCAATTGTGCATAAGTCATATCGTACATAAAACAATCCTTAAACCATTTTAATGCCATTCCCGCCGTAGGCATCCACGGCATTACGGCATATTTAGTCGTTGCATTGTAATGGCAGGGAACAATTATATCTTCATGGTATAAAGGCATATTATCGGTCGGGCTGAATATGGCCATTGCAGTCCCTGTCATCTCACTTATAACTCCTTCTTTGTATACACCCGCTCCTATTGCACCTGCAGCCTGATCCATTGCCGATGTTGCAATGTGTATACCGTTGTAATCTCCAACATATGCTCCGCTGTCGTACAAAGCGGGAAGCATATCTTCACTTATACCTATGTAATCCAGCATGGTTTTCCACCAACAGCCGTTAACTATATCGAAATACAGAGAGGAGGATTGTAAAGTCTTTTGTGTGACAAACTTTCCGGTAAGGTTATATAACAGATAATCTTCCAAAAGAAAAATCTTTCCCGTCTTTTTCCATATATCCGGTCGGTTTTGCTTGAACCACAGCAGTTTGCAGGCGGGCCATATACCGGATATATCGCACTGGCCGGTAACTTCATATACCTGTCTGTTACCGAAATCTTCTTTTATCTTCAAAGCCTGCTGCTTCGCTCTGTCATCCAGCCATACCACGGCGTTACAAAGCGGATTGCCCGATTGGTCGGCTAATATTATTGTCTCGCACTGCGTGTCTATGGCCATTGCATATATAGAAAACTTATCGGTCGCCGCTTTTATTGCTCTTTTGAGTATATTAAGGTACTCTTTTGCATCAAATTCGATAAATCCGTCATTATGTATAAGTTCATATGCCTCTTCGTGGACAAAAAGACATTGACCTTCTTTATTGAATACCGCCGCTTTTAATGAAGTTGTGCCGAAATCCAGTCCCAGTAAATTCATTTGTCCTCCTCTTCCCATAATTTATCTATAGTTTCCAAAGTCACTTCGGTAAGTTTCCTGCCGCCGGCATGCCCTGTTATCCCGCTGGATATATATGCACTGTAATGACCGTGTTGTTCCGCCTTTTTGGTAGGAAGATAATTACCGCATCCGCAAGCAAGCTGAACTATCAATGTCTGCGATGCTCTTGAGCGTGCCTTCATAATATTCCCGTAATCCAGAAACAGTTCAAACGGATTGGTGGCAATGGCAATATCCCCCATCCGTATTACATGCATCTCGATATTGCATTTATCTTCCTTCTGCTGATACATATACCTTGCAACGGTACCGGCGTGCACATGCATTTTTGCCTTATCGTTAAAATCATATGTAGTACTTTCTTTATTCTTTACAAATTCCTTTATCTTGAAAAGGGCATACTCATATTCCTTCTCTGTCGCCTTTCTCAACGGTAACTGTAAATCAATACATTCATGTTTTATAACCGCATTGACGGTAACATGTTCTTTGGCTTCGGAATACACGTCGATTATTTCGTTGGCTATCCTTTTTGCCGCTTTCCACGAACCCTCTATATCAAACATGGAAGGGTCTGCAACCCTTTTGACGGTATCTTTCCTCGTAATATTCGGATCATCTATAGGAGTTATCGGAGGTACCCACCGTATAAGGTCTCTCGGACATTGGTCACCCGCTGCACCGCAAAGAGCCAACAGGAATATATCGGGACCCAATTGCTTTCTCAACAGTATTTTGACCTTTCCCCAGTAGTCGGAAGATATGAAGCTTCTGTGCTCCAATATCTGACTTGGACAGGCTATATTGGCAACAATTCCGGTAAGGTGCTCTTTTTCATCATAGAAATATATCAACTCTATTCCCGAGTCATTACCGCCTTCTAAATGTATGAAATCTCCTCTTTGGGTATCTCCCCACATCAAAGCGGTTCCGTCTTTATACACCGCTCTTCTGCACATACCTACGGGAGCTCTTCCGAAGGCATTGGAGAAATATGCTTTCTTTCGGTTATTCCATGCATTGATTACGGCATCGGCAATACTGTCCGCTAAAAAAATCTCGGCTTCCTCAGGTTGTATTATGGAGTCATCACGCACTTTTTCAGTATAGGTAAAATCTTCCGGTACATATTTTTTCAACACATCCAGAGCGGAACCGTACTTGCTTTGCGGATTACCGTAATCTATTGAAGTATGCGTATGTGTTGCATTTAAGATTACCTTCATGGGATCCAACCCTTCGCATCTTCCCTCAATCTTTTGTCTTACCTTATCCATAAGAGATTCCTGAACATACAGTAAATCACAGGAACAGATTACAAAATGGTCATATTCCGAAGATACCGCCAAAGCAGTAACCGTTATATCGGTCTCCACATACTCGGATATGCGCTCATAAAATTGCCCCGCAAGACTTGCTCTTTTTGTAGGTGTTATGCTGTTTTCCCGCCATCCCGCTTTAATATATGTTTTCATGGTCGTCTCTCTATACTAAATGCACTTTTATTCCTTTACCCGACAACATCCGTATTTCTTCTGCCGATGCATTCAGGTTGGTAATAATACAGTCGGCTCTGTCTGCAAAAGTTATTTTGGAAAGTGCCGCTCTGCCTATCTTGGTATAATCCGCGGTTACTATCGCAATATCGGAATTGGAAATCATCTGAGAGGTAATATGTCTTTCCTGATGATAATATGTCGTAAGACCGGACTTTACGCTTATTCCGTCTACCGAAAGTATAGCTTTATCGGCATGATACGCCGAAAGCTGGTTGAGCGAATCTTCTCCCCAGGTGAACTGGTAATCGGTATTCACGTTACCTCCGAGAAGCAGTATTTTATGGTTGTCGTTACCTGATGCTTCCTGAGCTATAGCCACAGAGTTGGTTATAACGGTAAGGTGCATATTTTTAGGTAAAGCCATATAGGTAATCAATGTCGTGGTACCGGAGTTCATCATCAGTGTGTCGTTTTCCGCCACCATTTGTGACACTCTGGAAGCTATTGCTTTTTTCTCATTGCTGTTTGCAGCCGAGCGTTGTTTAAAACTCATATTGTAGTAGCTTTTATACGATGATACCGCTCCTCCGTATACTCTGGAAAGAAGGCCGCTTTCTTCCAGGTCGGAAAGATCCAGCCTTATGGTTACTTCCGAAACATCAAATAATTTGCTTAACTCGTTTACCTTGACTCTGCCGTCTCTGTTAAGCATATCCAATATTTTTTCTTTTCTCTCTTCCACAGTTACTTCCATTGCTTCAGGGTTTCGATTGGTTACATTATGGTTTCGTTTTACTTTCACTTCAATAATATACTAAAACATACCCATATGCAAGACATTTATGTGTAAATAGTATGGATCAGCAATACAACCGAAAAAAACGGGCACAAAAAAGCCCCATATACATGGGGCCTTCTGGTGAGACATCGGAGACTCGAACTCCGGACACCTTGATTAAAAGTCAAGTGCTCTACCGCCTGAGCTAATGTCCCGCAAGACTGGCTGGGATGGCAGGATTTGAACCTACGGGTGACGGAGTCAAAGTCCGTTGCCTTACCACTTGGCTACATCCCATCATCTCCTAAAATGGGGTGAATAAAGGGATTTGAACCCTTGACCTCTAGGGCCACAACCTAGCGCTCTAACCAACTGAGCTATACCCACCATGACCAAACGAAGCCTTTTACTATTCTAATGGCTCGCTATTTATTTGTCAATATATTTATTCGGCAATAAGCAGTTCCGGAAGAATCTTCCGGAACCGCTTTAGTTTTTTTATATTCTCCTATACTCAGCCTAGAGCCTTCTTTCCGCGTGATCTTACATCCAAAGCAACTGCAAGAATGAAGATAATACCCTTAATCAGATACTGGTATGAAATACCGACACCGATGAGGTTCAGTCCGTTGGTCAGTGACATGATAACAAATGCACCGATAACGGAGTTCGCGACACTTCCTACGCCGCCGCTTGTGGAAACACCTGCAATATAGCAGGATGCGATGGCATCCAACTCAAAGCCCATGCCGGCGGTCGGAGTTGCGGAACCCAGACGTGATGTGTAAAGGATACCGCCCAGTGCCGCCATCAAACCCATTGAAGCAAAGCTTCCGATGAGTATTCTCTTTATATCTACACCGGAAAGCTGCGCTGCTTCCGGATTGCCGCCCATACCGTAAATATAGCGACCGACCTTGGTCTTATTCATTACAAAACTGTAGATGGCTACCACTATAACGACGATGACGATGGTCCAGCTGATGCCGCGATAGCCCGCAAGAACAACTGTCAGTGTTCCAATCAAAGCTACAAAGAATAAAAGTTTCAGTATGAAGAGAAGTACGGGCATATCTTCGAATTTGTAACGCTTCAGTTCTTTTCTTTTTCGTATCTCCGAGAAGACAATCAGTGCCATCGATATCGCACCTGCAATCAGGCAACTGCCGCTTAGGTCTCCAATCTTGAACAATTCGGGAATGAAGCCGTTGGACAACTCATAGAACACATCGCTCTGAATGGGGATGGTACCTGTGGCCTCGGTAATTAAGGTCAGAAGACCGCGGAAACCGAATTCGAATGCCAGTGTGGTAATAAAAGCGGGAACGCCCACCTTACCGATAATCAGACCCTGTACCAGTCCTATCATGACACCCATCGCCAAAACAATAAGAATCGTAGGAAGTACCGCAACACCGGCTTTCAGAAGTCTGGCTGCGGCAGCTCCTAAGAATCCTGCCACGAAACCGACCGAAAGGTCAATCTGGCGGATGATTAAGATTAATGTCATACCTACGGCCATAACAGCAATGTAACCGGTCTGGTTAATCAGATTGGTAATGTTTCTTGCTGTCAAAAATGATCCGTTACTCAAAATCTGGAATACTATAAAAATGACTGCAAGAGCAATGTACATCAGATAGTTACGTAGGTTTGTCACCAGCGTTTTTCCATATTCTCTGCCCGTTTTTTTATTTTCACTCATGATAATTCCTCCGTATTGGTTGCAAAATGCATGATTTTCTGTTCAGTGGCTTCCGATTTGCTAAGTTCGCCGGTGATTTTTCCCTCATGCATGACATAAATCCTGTCGCTCATACCGATGACCTCCAGAAGTTCGGAGGAAATCATGATGATAGACATGCCCTGTTTCACCATCTCATTCATCAATGTATAAATTTCAAACTTCGCACCTACATCGATTCCACGTGTAGGTTCGTCCAGAATCATAAGTTTGGGAGTGGCGAAAATCCATTTTGCCAGAACAACCTTTTGTTGATTACCGCCGGAAAGATTCCTGAGAATCTGCTGCACGGAAGGCGCTTTAATATTGATGCTCTCCTTCAGCTTGTTTGCCTGAACAACCTCCTCATTCCGATTAATGACTCCTCTATTACGGATGCGGTCCAGATTTGCGAAGGATGTATTAAACTTAATGTCCTGAATTAATATCAGACCGTTTTTCTTGCGGTCTTCGGTAGCGTACGCAACACCTTTCTTTATAGCATCCTTAGGCGAGGAGAAACGTACTCTGTTTCCTTCAAGATATAGCTCACCGGTAGTAATCTTGTACTCCGGCGTATTACCGAAAATACTGAGGGCCAATTCCGTTCTGCCGGCACCCATCAGGCCCGCCATTCCGATAATTTCCCCTTTATGTACTTTCAGATTGATGTTCTTCAGAACGGTCTGTCCGCTCTTAGCGTTATATGCACACCAGTCTTTCACCTCGAATAAAACCTCATCGGTAACACAACTCTCGCGATGCGGATAGATATTGTCCATTTCACGTCCGACCATGTATTTGATAATCTTGTTCTCGGTGATTTCTTCCTCATCCGCTCTCATGGTGTAGACGGTTGCGCCGTCTCTCAAGATGGTAATGGTTTCCGCAATGGATACCACTTCCTTTAAGCGATGGGAAATCATGATAATCGTAACACCCTGCTTCTGAAGTTCCTTCAAAAGACGCAGCAGATTAGCACTGTCTTCTTCATTGAGTGATGAGGTAGGTTCATCAAGAATCATCAGCTTGGCATTCTTTGAAAGCGCCTTAGCGATTTCCACCAACTGTTGTGTGCCTACACGATGGTCTCTCATCAGCGACCTGGGATTAATATTCAAACCTACCTTTTTCAGATAAATATCTGCCTGTTTATAGGTTTCGTTCCAGTCAACCAATCCCCTCTTCATGATTTCGTGGCCGAAGAAGATGTTCTCGGCGACAGTTAAGTCGGGAATCAATGCCAGTTCCTGATTGATGATGGCAATTCCGGTATTTTCGCTTTCACGGATGGTATTGAACTTCATGATCTGGCCGTTCAGAACGATGTCGCCCTCATAACTTCCATACGGATGAATACCGGAAAGAACCTTCATAAGGGTAGTTTTACCGGCTCCGTTCTCACCGACCAGACAGTGAATTTCTCCGCGCTTTACCGAAAAATTAACATCAATCAGCGCCTTAACACCGGGAAATGACTTAGAAATACCGTGCATTTCCAAAATATAATCGTTCACTAATGTCCTCCTTTAATGATACCGGGATATACGCCCGAAGGCACATATCCCGGTAAAATTATTGCAGAATTATACTATTATTTCCAACCGGTATATTTACTACCGTCATAAACGCCTGACTCAAAGAAAATCTCTGCGATATTGTCTGCAGTAACGGTGACAACATCGGCCTGTATGGTCGGAACGTCTTTCGCATCATTGTTGTAAACGGTATCGGTCTTCGGTTTCTCACCCTTTTGCAGAGCTTCAATGATTTGCTTGGTAGCTTTAACCAGAGCCTGGGTGTCTTTATAAACGGTCATGGACTGTTTGCCGTCAATAATGTACTGAACGGAAGCCTCAACGCCGTCAGCGCCGGTAATCTTCAGTTCGGTTACCTTCGGGTCAGCTAAGAAAGCATCGGAAAGAGCACGGCAGCAATCATCGTCAGCCGGTCCCAGAACGTATACTTTACCTTTACCCTTATCGCCTGCGGCGGTCAGGTTAGCTTCTGCCAAAGATTTGCAACGCTCCATGTTCCACTCGGAGTCAATGGTCTGCATAATGGAAACCATTTCTTCACGGGTCAGATTGTTCTTATCCTTGAATTGGATTGCCTTTTCGCAATTCCTTACTACAAATGTACCGTCAGCAATCTTGGGCTGAAGAACCTTCCAAGCGCCTTCAAAGAACAGAACGGAGTTGTTGTCTGTCAGAGCGCCGGAGTACATGTAAAGATTGATGCCCTTCTCCGAACCGGCTTTCTCAACGAGGTAATCAGCCTGAGCCTTACCTACAGAGCAGCTGTCGAAGGTTACATAGTAATCCAGCTTATCCGTGCCCATGATAAGACGATCATAAGAAATCACGGTGATGCCTTCTTTGCTTGCTTCGTTGACTGCGGATGCGGCAGCTGCAGCATCGTACGCACAGAGAACTATAACCTTGGCACCCTTGCTGATGAAGGTTTCCACATTGGTCTTTTCGGTAGCGGAGTTATTCTGGCTGAACAGAATTTCATAATTCATGCCTTTGAAGTACTCTTCAAAATACTTCTGGTCATTAAGCCAGCGGGATTCTTCTTTTGTAGGAAGAATGATACCGATAAAATCCTTCTTGCCTTGTTTTCCGACGTCACCACATGCAACGAGACTCAGTGCAAAAACAACAACTAATAATACGCAAATTAGTTTTTTCATAACTTTATCCTCCTGATATTTTTAGAAAGAAAGGTCCCCCCTTTCATCTATATCCATTCTTACAAAAAAAATTGAATTTGTCAATATCGATATTGCCAAAATATTCCACAGACAATGTCGCAAGATTGCAGATTCACACTGTATTTTAATTTTTACTTTTTAAATATCACAATAACCGACACGGCTTTTGGCGCATTTTTATTCGGTACCCTGATGCTATATGTCTTTTGTAATGACTGTGGCAGAGCCGCTACCTGCAATGGCATTGACGTTATCCAAGGAAGTAATGAATGCTTTACCGTCTTCTACGCTTTCGACAAAGGAAATAGCAGCTTGGATTTTCGGCAACATACTGCCTGCGGCAAATTGCTTCTCCGCAATATACTGTTTCATTTCGGCAACGGTAACATGTTCCAGTTTTTTCTGATCAGGTTTATTAAAGTTTATGTAAGCATTTTCCACACCGGTTAATATTACCAGATAATCAGCTTTTACAATCTCTGCAAGTTTTGCAGCTGCAAAGTCTTTATCAATAACCGCTTCCACGCCTACATATTTTGAACCGCGTTTGACAACGGGAATGCCGCCGCCGCCTGCGGAAATTGTGATGACTCCGTTCTCTACAAGTGTTCTGATTGTATCGGCTTCAATAACGGAAACCGGCTTGGGCGAAGGAACAACCTTACGATAACCCCGACCTGCATCTTCCATATAAGTATCACCCGATTCTTCAGCTCTTTTTTCCGCTTGCTCTTTTGAGAAAAACGGTCCGATCGGTTTTGTGGGATTTTTGAAAGCCGGATCATCCTCTGCTACAACTACCTGCGTTAATATGGTGGCAACCGACTTCTCCATACCGCTTTTACATATTGCTTCGTCCAATGTGTTCTGCAACCAATACCCTATGCTTCCCTGTGTCATGGCGACAGCGGTGTCTACCGGCATGGCAGGATTGGATTTTGAGTGTGCAGCCTCTTGCTGTAAAAGCAAATTTCCCACTTGCGGACCGTTGCCGTGAGTGATAATAAGCTCATAATCGTGTTTTATCAATTCGACCAGTTTCTCCGATGTTTCACGAAGTGCCTGAATCTGCCCTTCCGCTGTTGGATCCTTAGTTAAAATCGCATTACCGCCCAATGCGACAACAACTCTCTTAATCATAAATACCTCTCTTTGACATAATATAGCAGGAACCATCGCCCGTTATTATGTCACTGTAAGTAGGATAATAAAAAACGGGATAAATGTCCACAACTAATACAATTTTTTTCAAAATAACATTGCCACAGCATACGATTATACGGCAGCTACACCGCTATTTTCTCTTCCTTGCATGCTTGCGACTTAACTTCTCATACTCATCATAGTCAACGGACTTTAATATATTCTCCAACTCGCCGTCACCCATAACGGTATTTCTGCCGTCTGCATATTCCTTATCCACAAGTTCCTTTACCTTGGCAACAACGGAATCGGTCTTTTTTACAGCTATTTCCTTATCTTTTATCCTGAAATATGAGTTGATCCAATGAGCGACTCCCGCCAATCCGCTGTGAGAATCCACGGCTACCGAAGCCGGTCTGTTAAGCAGTGCTTCGGTATCGAATATGCTGTATATCTCCACATCCTTAAGCATACCGTCCGCATGTATTCCCGCTCTGGTAACATTGAAATTTCTGCCTACAAAAGGAGTTCTCGGCGGTATTTCATAACCTATTTCTTCTTCAAAGAATTCGGCAATCTCGGTAATAACGGGAATGCTCATCCCGTCAGTCGTTCCTTTCAATGAAGCATACTCTATTACCATAGCTTCTAAAGGACAGTTACCGGTTCTTTCTCCAATCCCCAACAATGAACAGTTCACACCGGATGCTCCGTACAACCATGCCGTTGATGCATTGGTTACTACTTTATAGAAATCATTATGACCGTGCCACTCTATAAGTTCGCTCTTAACTCCGCCATAGTGATAAATTCCGTATATTATCCCCTGCACGCTTCTCGGTAATGCAGCACCCGGATAACTCACACCGAATCCCATGGTATCACATGCTCTTATCTTTATGGGTATTTTGGTTTCTTCCGACAACTTTGTCAGCTCATATGCCAAAGGCACGACAAACCCGTAAAAGTCCGCCCTTGTGATGTCTTCAAAATGGCATCTGGGCTTAATTCCTTTATCCAGAACACTCTTTACAATCCCCAGATACTTATCCATCGCCTGTTTTCTGGTAAGCCCCATCTTGTTATATATATGGTAATCGGAGCAGGACACCAATATTCCGGTCTCTTTTAAACCGAGACTTTTTACAATGTCAAAATCCTTTTCATTGGCTCTTATCCAGCTTGTTACTTCCGGAAACTTATACCCGAGACTCATACATTGCTCAACGGCTTTACGATCTTTTTCCGTGTAAACGAAGAACTCGCTTTGCCTTATAAGTCCCTTAGGTCCTCCCAACTTATGCATTAACTTAAAAAGATGCACAATCTGCTCCACACTGAACGGTGAAGTGGACTGCTGCCCGTCTCTGAATGTGGTATCGGTTATCCATATTTCCTTGGGCATATTCATGGGTACGCTTCTGTGATTAAAAGGTACTTTAGGTACCGTTTTATAATCATAAAGGTATCTGTATAAGTTGGGTGTTTCTCTGTCCTGCAACTGATACTTATATGCGGACTGTTCCAAAAGGTTGCTCTTGTCGGAGAACTGAAGTACCGGATTTGTGTCTTTTTGCATAATTTGTTTTCATTCCTTTCATTAATATGCTAATCAGCATAAATTATTCCGCATTATATAATCATTTTTGCATAATTGCAATACAATAATTGCAGTATTAACATTTTTATTACTTTCAGTTTCATTTATTCATTTACATTTTACACATTTATCCGATATCAACTAAAACAGCCTCCGTTACGGAAGCTGTTTTGCAATATATGTTCTTTAAGTCTATTCGGCCTGTTTCCTTTGGCTTATCTCCAACATCATCCGGTCATACGTTTCTTCGTCAATCTTATTCTTTTTCATCATTACAAGATATGCCAACGAAATCAATATTATCGGAACCACCACAATGAATATTCTGAAATTCATTTTCATGGAATCGGTTCCGAGTGCCAATGCCTGTTCTATCATTGTACTCTTCTCTTCCGCACTGATAAGCCCCATGTTACTTAATCTTTCGGCTTCCGATATACCGTTGGTAATAGCAGTTATACCCAGAGCCAGATACGCTGCACCGACTATACCCTGCTGCAACGCCGAGCTCATTTTAGCCATAAAAGGACGTATTGAGAATATAATGGCTTCATCACGGTTACCGGTCTTATACTCATTGTATTCGATACAGTTGGTAAGATTTATGGTTGTAACCATATATATCATTGCCTGACCGAATGAAAGAATAAATCCGGATACACATAAAAGCAGATAATTCATGGGAATCAGCACACCTATTATAAAGAAGAATCCGTAGCCGATAATAACTCCTATAAGTCCGGTGGTAGCAATCTGTTTTCTTGTCATGACTTTAACCAATTGAGGATACACTATATTAATCAACAGATTCCCTAAAGCATAAGCCCCCACAAACATTGTTATATTAATTCCGTCATAGCCGAAATACATGTAGACATAAATAATACCGAAAACATTAATAAGTGAAGATCCGAGATTATACAGCAACATTACAAGCGAAGTCCACAGCAACTGGTCGTTTTTGAAAACCACCTTAAACATTGCTTTAAGCCCTATTTTCTCACCTTCACTGCGATAGGAGACCGGTGCTTCTTTAACTAAGATTGCCGTCATCAACTGGAAGGCTACAAAGAGTATTGCAATAATAATCGATACCCACATATATCCCGTAATGGAGTTACCGCCTATTGCATTGGGACCGTTTGTCAGAATGGGTATTGTTGCAAAAGCAATTATTGCTCCTATGGATGCAAACAGGTTTGCCATTGACGTCAATGTAGCTCTTTGCTTCTGATCTTTTGCTAAAGACGGAAGCATTGCCCAGTATCCGATATCGTTCATGGTAAACGTAATATCGAATAAAAGATACATACATGCGAAGAAGATAACAAAAGGCCAACCTTCCAACGGAGAGGAAAAGTATATCACCATGACTACGGCATTTGTCAATGCTCCTATTACAATCCATGGCTTGAATTTTCCCCATTTCATTCTGGTATTCTCAATAATACCTCCCATAACAGGATCATTTAAAGCATCGAATATACGGCATATTACCATAATAATCGATATTGCGGCGAATTGGGCATTGGTCAACGTCTTTGTAAACATGACATAAGTCAGCAAATACGCCGAGAAAAGCTGATATGCCATATCACGCCCTATACCGCCTAAAGAGTAAAACCACTTGTTTCGATTAAATATCTTATCGTTCTCCATACCCCTCTCCTTCTATATCAAATTGTATTTAAAATCCTTACCATTTTATTATATACCATCCGGAGTCCGTTTTAACAGAACTGTTTTTATTCCCCGCTTATTCATTTTCACTGCTCAGGTTTACTAAGCAGTCTTTTTCTTCTTTTTAAAAATGCTGTCTCTGAAAAGCAGTACAGTATATACTGCCAGCAATACTATAAGGACTATAAATGTTATCCATAAGTTTGTATTGCTCTGCGGGGCAAATCCAAGGAGTAAAAGAACTGGAAAACCGAACAGAATAGCGTACAACTGCTGGTACACAAGATTGGTGGCGGCAGGAGTCGAAAAGTAAGGATCAATCTCTCTGAGAAGGATTATTCCGGTACTTGCCGTTCCTGTGAGCATTCCGTACAAAGCAAGGAAAGACTCATGCTCATAACCTTTAAACAGTCTTTTAGCTATAAAATCACACTGTATGTAAGTAAACACACACCCTGCTACGGATAATGCGATGATGGGTATTATAAATGAACGATGCTGGAAAGCTGAAAGCTTTATTGCGGCTATAGAAGCCACCACCATTATATCGAACATAAACCCCGATATCCTGTTCTGCATGAAATTGGATGTATATTCCCTCTTCATTATTTTCTTCTTTTTGAGAAATCTGAGGAAAGTCTTAACAAGGACGGCAAATACAGTGGAAATCAGGAAGTTAAATCCCCATATAAGAGGTTGCAATGTATTCGTACCGAAAGTACCTAATATGCCGGCTTCTATTATTTTGTTGATTCCCCACATGAAAAGATAAGCAAGAGCATAGGAAATAAGAACTAAAGCAACCTGCACTGTGAGCTTATCCATGGATTCGGATAACGGTATCTCTCCTTTAGCCGGTTTATTTTCTTCATCTTCTTCCGATGCCACTATCTCATCTTCAAACGTGTTTTTTACCAACCCTTTCCTTTTTAATCTTTCCAGATAAAAAATACCTCCTACACTGGCCGATATAAAGCCGGTAGCGGCAAGAGTAAGACCGAAACTTGTACCGTGCTCAAATCCCCACAGGACCTCATAGGTATGTCCCCAGTTATATGCCTGACCCGGTCCCTGCCCGTATCCCATAGGTAAAAGAAGCCCTGCAGCCGGGAATGTGTCGGACAAGAATAATCCTAAAATCAACATAATGGCAATACCGATTGCTCCCTGAAGCACATAAGCGGATACTGTTGTCAAGCCGTAATTCATTATATCTTTTTTACTGTCACCGACAATTTTACGTTCGGTGGTTTTTAATGCCACGGCCGCAAATCCCAAGCCCAAACCGTGATAAGTCAATGCTTCCAGCATTACAGGATTGAACATGGAATTACCTGTAATTTTCTTAAATATGAAATCGGCAAACAGTGCGAGAAAACCTCCCAACACCGAGCTGGGTATTAACGATCTTCTAAGCGGCTTTATAACTCTTCTTAAAAAATTTGCTACCATCATACAGGTAAGCAAAATCGTCAGTGTTATTATAAACGACCACATTCCGGTATCCCAAAAGTTCATTCCTGTAGGCATAATATACTCTCCTTTGAAAGTTTTTATGAGCTAGTCATAACTTATTTCAGTATAACACATGAACTGCTGATTGCAATATAAAATATTGGTTAAATGCTCGGTTGTTTTTCTCTTTTTCAATATTTTTTGCTCTTTCCTACCTGTTATATATTGGAATAAGGCAAATTTGTTTGGTAAGATTAAAATAAGCATTAGCGGAGGATGACATGATTACAATAACCAGAATGGAGCCGATAGATAAAGGACTGGTATTTGAATACAAATGCAGTTCGGAATATGAGCTTGTAATGACCGTAAAACCGTTGACGACAAGTATGCCCTTGATACAAAAGAAACTGGACAAATCCGAAACAAAGGTAACCGTTAATAATCTCATAAACAACCTGGACTACTTTGTCAGCCTCACTTCAGTTGACAATTCGGGAAGAATCAAAGAACCGTCGTGCACCAGGCTTTTTACCCCTTATCCGAATAAAAGAAAGTTCAAAACGGTAAACTACATACATAAAGATGACTACTATTACTATCCTTCAGGTAAATCTACCTGTTCGCCGAGTATACTGAAACTGGATGAAAACACCTATATCTGTTCACACGATGTCTTCTGGCAATATACCGCTCAGAATCTCACACTGTTTTTTAAGTCAAAAGACAAAGGAGAAACTTGGGAGTACTTAAGCCAGTTGTCTCCCTGCTTCTGGGGCAGTCTCTTTTTGATAAACGGAATTGTATATATGTACGGAATAAGCACAGAATACGGGGATATAATGTTGCATAAGTCTTATGATAAAGGCGCAACCTGGCCGGAATCGGTATGTCTGTTTGCAAAGTGTCAAGATGATATCAAAGGATTTCACAAAGCACCCATGCCTGCGATTATTTCAGACGGCAGACTGTGGTTGAATGTTGAATACGGAACCTGGAAACACAAATTTGCAATACATGCCCTTTCCTGCGGTATTGACGACGACATTATGAACCCGGCCAACTGGACAATCACAAAACCTTTATACATTACAAAAAATGATGAGGGAATAATTGCAAAGGAAGATCCCGTATGCATAGAGGGCAATCTTGTGCAGGGTTTTGACGGTAAACTGTATAACATTCTCCGATGTAATTTAATACAAAACATATCCGCCGTCTTATGTGAAGTGAATAAGCAGGACATATCGGCACCGTTGAAGTTTATAAAAGCGGTGGATCTTCCCGTTTCGCACAGTAAATTTGTTGTCAGAACCCATAGCGACGGATATCATTACGCAATGGGAAACAGAATAGACGAGCGCTGCAAAAACATCAGACAAATACTCAGCGTATATCGCTCGAAAAATCTTATAGACTGGGAATTCTGTAAGGACATTGCCGATCTTTTAGGCACAGCGGACAGAAGTAAAGCCGCATTGCAATATCCCGACTGGTTTATTGAAGAAAAAGACATAGTTTATGTAAACAGAACCGCAATCAATAAACCGTATAACTTCCATAACGCAAATAACATAACTTTCCACAGATATAAAAACTTCTTTGCATAATCCGACAAAGAAGTTTTGCAACCGACAACAAACAAAAAGGAGTCTTAGGCTCCCATTTTGTTCATCTCTTCTTTTTCCAGTTCCCTGTAAGCGACTTTTCCCACAAGTGTTTTGGGAAGATCCTCTCTGAACTCAATATCATACGGAAGGGCATATTTTGCTATATGCTTCTTACAGTATTCAAATATGTTTTGTTTTGTAATATCATTCGGTTCAAATCCCGCTTTCAATACCACAAATGCCTTTACTTTCTGGATTTTGTACGGATCCTTGACACCTATTACACAAGACATGGATACTGCTTCATGGGCATCAAGTATGTTCTCCAGCCGGGACGGATAAACATTATATCCCGAAGTAATAATCATTCTCTTTATTCTTTGAGAAAAATACACGAATCCGTCTTCATCCATCTTGCCCAAATCACCGGTATGAAGCCATATATAACCGTCATCGTGTTTTCTCAGTGTTTCGGCGGTTTCTTTTTCATTATTACAGTAACCTATCATTACCGACGGACCGTGAATACATATCTCTCCTTCTTCATTGTACGGAACTTCCTCTGTTGTCCCCACTTTGACTATCTTATAATATGTGTCGGGATAAGGGATTCCTATACTTCCCTCTTTATAGAAGTCCTTCGGAGTAAGACAACTTGCGGTAACACACTCGGTGGTACCGTATCCTTCCCGCACCTGAACATTGCAGCCGTGTTCTTTCAAAAACTTGTCCAACTTTCTCTTAAGCTCGATTGATAAAGAATCTCCGCCGGAGAATACTCCTTCAAGACAGCTTAAATTTACATTATCCATGTACGGATTTCTTAAGAGAGCTTCAAACAGAGTGGGTACACCCGCAATATAATTCGGTTGCTTCTTTTTCAGCAGTTTTGCATAGGAAGCCGCATTGAAGCGGGGAACCAGTATGCATGTACAGGAAGCACACAGCGCGGTATGTATACATATACCCAACCCGAATCCGTGAAAAACCGGCATAATGGAAAGCATGGTATTACCGGGCTTATTGCAATTTCCCATTATCATTGTCTGCATGGCAAGAGCATTAAAATTGAGGTTGGACAGCAGTATCCCCTTGGTAGTACCCGTAGTTCCCCCGCTGTACAGTATTACCGCAGGATCATTACCCTTTCGTTCCACCTCATAACTGCCTTTGAAAGCCTTGCCTTTTTTCATGAAGTCTTTATACTTAAGTATTTTTGCATCTTTAGGCACTTTTTTTATCTTTCTGCCCTGAGTAAGTTCATATCCGATTGAAAGAGGAATATTTAACTCATCCTTTATGGAGGATATTATCAGTATTTCCGGATGCACTTTAGATTTTATCGCAGCAAATTTACCGTAAAACTGCTCAAGGGTTATTGCAGCCTTGCTTTTTGAATCGTTAAGAAAGAATTCTATCTCCCCTTCGGAAGACAGAGGATGAATCATATTGCCCAATGCTCCTATCAGATTCAATCCGTAAAACATAAACAATGCCTGCGGACAGTTGGGAAGACAGACCGTTACTCTGTCACCTTGCTTAATCCCGATAGCGGTTAATGCTTTTGCACACTGCCGGACTTTTTTCACAAAGTTCTTAAATGTGCATTTTACTCCCAGAAAATCATATGCATAAAGATTTGGAGTGCTTTTTGCCGCTCTTTCCATCATATCAAACATGGAAATGTCCGGATAATCCAGATAAAACGGCAAATCCTTATAGCTTGTAAGCCACGGAGTTTTAATATTCGGTTTCATGTTATCACCTTTCCTATACATATTCCTTTCTGCCTGCCCTCTTGTTCTTCTTCATCCGAATAAGATCAAAATAACATTTTTCAACGTCCTCTATTACGGTGTCCCAGGAAACAGGTATTGTCATCTGTGCATTCCTGCCAACCTGTCTTATCCCGTTCTTTTCTTCAAACAACACCCTTTTCAGAACGCTTGCTATGTCTTTTGAATTATCTTCGCATAAATATCCGTTATATCCGTCCGTAATGCCTTCCGATGCACTGCTGCTGCGCACCAATAACGAAGGTGTCATCATTGCTGCCGCTTCTCTTACCACCATGGGGCTGTTATCATACAATGACGGAAAAGCCAATATTTCCGCTAATCCGTACAAACCGTCCAGTATGTTGACATCGGAAATATGCCCTGTCATTTCCACACTGTCGGATATATTCAGTTCCGTTATCTTTCTCTTTATTTCTTCAGTATGAGGTCCCTGCCCCGCTAAAATCAATTTTGTTTTGTATCCCTGCCTATCAAGCAGGCTGACCGCTTCCAGTACTTTTTGTATATTCTTCTTCCAGTTCATCTGCCCCACAAAAAGAATTACAGGCACATCATCTAAATTGAAAAGTGTCTTCACATAGTTGACATTCTTTCTGTCGGGTTTTCGCACTTCCGTACCGTTTCGCATTATCCTGATATCACCTTTATATCCGTAACTTTTCAAGGCTTCAGCCGAAATATCGCTTACCGCCCAGACTTCATCACATTTTTTATAAAAATTTCCCACCATCATCGCTCCGGCTTCTGCCAGAGTTTGTACTTTCAAAGCCTGCAGAAAATCTTCATAATATTTGGAATGAAAGGTTCCGACTAACGGTATCTTCATTTTTTTTGACAAACGTAACCCTTCAAAACCCGAACGAAAGGGACTGTGCACATGAATTATATCCAATTTTATTGTCTTAATTCTCTCATGATAATGGATATCCCATGCGGGTATACCCATCTTATACTGTGTATATTCAGGTACCGTAACTCCGTAAAAGTCCACAATATCAAACGGATACTTGCCTCGGAAACCGGCATCGGAAATGGGTGTAATAACATAACACTCGTGTCCTCTCCTGCTTAATGCATCCGCATAGCCGTAAACGACCCGCCCTACTCCGTCAACTATCGGCAGAAATGAATCGGTAAACTGTCCTATCCTCATTTTTAAGTTCCTGTCCGAATACTCTTAATATGCAAATCAGCGTTAACCCCATATAACCTGACGGCAAAGTATCCACAAGTTCAATTATATTCCTTTATCATAACCGAGTCAATTATCCTGAGACATAAAGAATAGCAAAAAAGAGTGTCGGGCAATCGAAGATGTTATAAATAACTTTATTAGAAGTATGATTTATGTTATTATTACATACGAAAAAAGGAAGGACAATCATTGTTAAAAACCAGATTCGAGGATATATTAGCCTCAAACGACAAAAAAATAGAGCAACTCAGCGAGAAAGCATTGGCAAGTGACATTATTAGTAATGAATTATATGAAAAATACAATGTTTTCAGAGGCTTACGTGACAATAAGGGAGTAGGTGTAATAACCGGACTTACCGAGATATCCGAAATGAACGGGTATATAACAAATGAAGACGGTATACGTGTTCCCATTGAAGGCGTAATGTACTACAGAGGTATTGATATATTCGACATAATCAAAGGCATTATGAAGAATAACCGATTCGGATATGAAGAGTGTGCTTATCTGTTGTTATGCGGATCTCTACCCGACAGGAAGGAATTGGAGGAATTTGTTCAACTGCTTAACGATTTTCGTTCGGTACCCGACAGTTTTGTCAGGGATATTATTCTAAAAGCTCCCTCCAAGGATGTTATGAATGCCATTTCCAGAAGCATACTTACCCTTTACTCGTATGACAATAATCCAGACGATATATCCGTAAAGAATGTATTCAGACAAGCCGTACAATTGATAGCGGTAATGCCCATGCTGGCCGTATACAGTTATCAGGCATATCGCCACTATATACTCGGAAAGAATCTCTACATAAGACAACCCAAACCGGAACTTTCCACTGCAGAGAACTTTCTGTACATGCTTAAGGGTACGGACAGGTACACTCAGGAACAGGCGCACATTCTGGATATATGTATGATACTGCAGGCGGAGCACGGCGGAGGTAACAACTCCACATTCACCACTCATGTGGTAACATCCAGCGGTACCGATACTTATTCCTGTGTATCCGCTTCGCTCGGTTCACTGAAAGGTCCCCGTCACGGAGGTGCCAATCTGAAAGTAGTACACATGATGGATGACATATTAAAACATGTCAAAGTACTTTCGGATAAGAATATTGAAGCATATCTGGAAAAAATTCTTGCCAAAGAAGCATTTGATAAATCCGGTCTCATTTACGGACTGGGGCATGCGGTCTACTCGGTATCCGATCCCAGGGCACTGATTTTACGTGATCAGCTGGTAAAATACATGTCCGACAAAAAGAAAGACAGATTATACACCCTGTACGATAAGCTACAGTACATAGCTCCCGAAGTAATACGGAAAAAAAGGAATGTAACGGGAAATATTGCGATAAATGTCGACTATTATTCCGGATATCTTTACAGACAACTGGATATTCCCGAGGAATTATATACTCCTATTTTTGCAATCTCCAGAATTTTGGGCTGGTCTGCTCACAGGATAGAAGAGTTGGCAAACAACGGTAAGATAATACGTCCCGCATATATAGCGGTTGCAGACCGCAGCGAATACATCGATATTGATGAGAGATAAGCTTATTGATGTTGCATGTAAAATATTTTGATATATAATACCGATATTATGGTTATTGTACTTTTTATTGTTATGTTAATAGGGTTGCTTTTAGGAAAGATGAAGGTACTGAATTCCGAATCAAGAAGTGCTATTTCTTACCTTATCATAAATGTTTCCATGCCCATGCTCATAGTCGTATCCAGCAATCTGGTGTTTGACCGGCAGACTACGAACGAAGCAATGTGGTTGACCATAATGTCGGTTATAACTTTCTTCTTTTCCATTCTGCTGGCTCAACTGATATTTAAAAAAGCCGTACCGAGATGTGCTACCGTATTTTCCAATGCAGGTTACATGGGTTTGCCCGTACTTAACTCCATTTTAGGTGCAAAAGGCTTATTCTTAGGTGCAATATTTCAGATGATTTTTCATGTTTTCACATGGACATACGGTATCTCACTGTTCACTAAATCGGGCAAATTCAAGGATTCTCTTAAAAAAATGCTTAATCCCTGCTTTATAGCGGTGATAATAGCCGTTATTTTCATGCTGACAGGTTGGGAAATACCCGATACTATACGGACGGTTTTGAAAATGATGGGTGAGTTGACCACCCCGCTTTCCATGCTTCTCATAGGAGCTACACTTTCACAGGTCAACTTTAAGGAAATAATAAAAGTCAAAGAAATATACCTTGTAACGGCTTTGCGCCTGCTGGTAATACCCGCATTCGTACTGATATTCCTTCTTTTTCCCTCAATACCGAGAATATCCGTTTATGTTGTATTTATAATAAATGCCATGCCGTCGGCGGCAATAACGGGAATATTGGCCATGAAATACAATAATGACGAGAAACTTGCTTCTTCAATCGTGGCTTTTTCCACACTGGTATCCATAGTCACCCTGTACCTCATTACCGATGTTTTTGATGTGGCGGCCCTGCTTTCTTTAATGTGAAATGCCGTTTATTTTACTCTTTTTTATATAAATTTCTCTTCAAATAATTGTAAATTTAAAACCGCAACAATATTTGACACTTACTATTCAATGGATGTATAATTTGTATGTTAATAGAACATAAAATCAATTAGATTTGTATCTTTACAGGAGGAGTGAATATGAGAAGAATAAAATCGTTCAGGTCATTGGCATTGCTTTTGGCCATATGTATGATTATGGCATTATTTGCCGGATGTGCAAAAAAGGCCAACCCTCTCACTATATGGGTGGGTGTGGAATCGGTAGATTTTTACACTGCCAAGATGGCGGAGTATGTGGAAAACTACAAAGCCAAAACCGGTGAGGATTTCCCTTACGAGATTGCGGTACAGGGAGTGGATACCGGTTCGGCAGCATCAAAGGTGCTGGATGACATAGATGCCGGCGCGGATATCTTTACCATTGCACATGACAATCTGCCCAAGCTTACGGCAGGTGCATCGGCAATAGCTCCGGTCAGAAGCCAGGCCTTATTGACTCAGATAAAATCCGATAATCCTCAGGCATTCCTGGATGTTATCGATATGAATGTACAAGGCACAACGTATACCTTCGGTATTCCGTATATCGCACAGTCGCTTATTCTGATGTATAACACAAAATACCTGACAAAAGACGATGTAAAAACATGGGAAGGAATATGGGCAGCAGCGAAAAAGCATAATATGCAGTCGGTCTCTCTTACGGGATCGGACGGATTCAATAACTCATTTTTGGTTCTTGCCAAAAACGAGACGACAAATAGAATGCCTACCGTATTGTATGAAGACGGCATTACCGAAAACTGCAATTTTACTTCCGATGAAGTAGTGGCAATAATGCAGTGGGGCCAACGGTTCTTTACCGGTGCTAACGGCGCCAAGATGCCCACCGACTCGGGATGGGAAATAGAGTTGAGAGACGAGATTTCTTTAGGCGTAATAACCGGTGCATGGAAATTCAATGCGGCAAAAGCTGCTCTGGGAGCAAATCTCGGAATAGCCACACTTCCTTCCTTTACACTGACGTCGGAGGATGTCAAGGGAACAAATGTCAAGGCGGGTACTGTATACAGAAGCGGCACCTTTGCCGACTGTAAAGTCTTTGTTATGAAAAAAGGAAGTGATAAAGCCGATTATCTGGAAGACATATTGCTTTTCTTGACAAGCAAGGAAGTACAGGAACAGTCCTTCATTGAATGTGCCAATCTGCCCGCATACAAAAATGCAGCCAAGGAATTTGCCTCAATGCAGACCGATAATCTGGAAACCGAATTGGCTGCCAGACAGTTGGATATGTTTGATTACGGAATTCCCCAGCCCTTCGGTACTCCCACATCTCAATTCTATTACTACTCCAAAGGCGCTCCCGATCTTATAAGGGAGATATTGGAGAACAAAGACGGTTTATTCGGTACAACGGAGGCTATAAGGACTCAGTTGCAGAAAGTTGAGAATATTTGGAAAACCGGAGAAAGAGAATAAAAGTCGGTCGAACGGAGGCTAAAATATGGACAGGAAAAAATACGGGATAAGCGGATTTTTTCAAAGAATTGCGCAACCCTTCATAAATTTCTATAAACGTTTTATGGATGGCAGTATAGGCACCAAAATGTCTCACTTCATAATGGGTGCGGGAAACATATACCACGGTCAGATAATAAAAGGTTTAATATACTTTCTTATTCAGGTCGGTTATGTCGTCTTCATGGTAACCTGTCCCAAAGTCAACAACACGCCTTTGGGCTATAAAGCATTCATAAACTTCGTTACATTAGGCACACAGGAGGGAGATATTTTCACTCCCGCGGACAATTCCATGCTGATGCTGCTTTTCGGAGTTGTCACATTCGGTATTACACTTATGTACCTGTTTGCATACAATTCATCGATAAAAAGCAGCTACAAAGCGGATAAAGACCTTAAAAACTACGGAAAGGTCACAACATTCAGACATGACTTAAAGGAAATGTTCGGCAACCGTTTCTACATTGCAATGCTTACACCGGCAACGCTGGGCGCTGTTGTGTTCACGTTACTGCCGACCTTATTCATGATTCTTATAGCTTTTACCAATTTTGATAAGGAAAGGCAAGCCGGCTTAAAACTTTTCGACTGGGTGGGACTGGATAATTTTACTACTTTCTTTACCAATCCTTCGGGAGAAATTGCTGCGCGATTCCTGCCTGTTTTAGGCTGGACTCTTATATGGGCGTTCTTTGCGACATTCCTCAATTATTACGGAGGAATATTGCTGGCACTGCTTATCAACAAAAAGGGTTTAAAAGGCAAAGTTATTTTCCGTGCTATTTTCGTTCTTACCATTGCGATACCGCAGTTTATTTCACTGCTTGCAATGAGAAACCTAATAGGCGAATACGGTCCGCTGCAGAGCTTCTTAATTAAAGTCGGAATTATGAGCGAACCTATGTCTTTCCTTGCAAACGCTCCCAATGTGTGGATTGCAAGAATAACCATTATACTTATAAACTTATGGGTAGGTATTCCCTACTCCATGCTTTTAGCTTCAGGTGCCATTATGAATATACCCGAAAGCCTTTATGAGGCGGCAAGGATAGACGGTGCAAGCAAGTTTACAATATTAAGAAAAATAACCATGCCTTATATAGTGTTCATCACCACACCTTACCTTATATCCTCATTTATAGGCAACATTACAAGTTTCAATATCATATATCTCCTGACAGGCGGTATGCCCAAAGTTACCGGCGGATATATTGCGGGAGGTACCGATCTTCTTGTTACATGGCTTTACAAACTTACCATTGATGAACAACAGCACAATTTAGGAGCTGTGATAGGTATTCTTACCTTCCTCTTAACATCGACGGTTACTCTGATAACCTACCGCAGATCCAAATCCTATAAAGAGGAGGACGCATTCCAATGAGTGAAAAAAATGAAAATGTAAAGGTAAAGAAAATAAGACCGAATTATTTGAATCTTTCCAGCAGTGAAAAAATTTCCAGATTGGGCGCATATATTCTCCTTATCGTTTTGTGCATAATATGGCTTTATCCCATAGTGTGGATAGTGCTTAATGCATTCCGTACGGAGTTCAATCCCGACGGAACAATGGTAGGTACCGTTGTATCCCACTACTGGCCCAAGCAGGTGGGGTGGGATAATTTCAAGATACTTTTTACAAACACATATTTTCCCGTATGGTTCAGAAATACTTTGGTTGTGGCTGTATTCACCTGTATTCTGTCCACAATGCTCAATATGTCGGTATCTTATGTTATGAGTAAGGTAAAGTTCAAAATGAGAAAACCGTTTATGAACATAGCCATGGTAATGGGTTTGTTCCCCGGATTTATGTCCATGATAGCTATTTACTACATTTTGAAAGCTCTGGGACTGACACAGACACTGTTTGCTTTGATACTCTGCTACTCGGCAGGTGCGGGATTGGGATTTTATGTAGGCAAAGGCTTTTTCGATACCGTACCCAATGCGCTTATTGAAGCGGCACGCATAGACGGCGCAGGAGAAGCACGAATATTCGCTACCATCATTCTGCCCATAAGTAAACCCATAATTGTATATACCGCTTTAATGAGTTTTACCGGACCGTGGATGGATTTCATATTTGCCCGTGTTATACTGGGTGAGCAGAACACTCATCTGCATACCGTTGCAGTCGGGTTGTATTACATGATGTACGGACAGATTGTCGACACATCCCGGTTTACGGTTTTTGCAGCAGGCTGTGTATGTGTAGCCATCCCGATAGTTGCGTTATTCATGTACCTGCAGAAATACTACATAGAAGGAAGCACGGCGGGTTCGGTAAAAGGATGATGAAAAACATAACAAAAAAAATATTATGCATACTTTTAAGCATCTTAATACTGCTTACCCTTGTTTCTTGCAGTACTGATGCGTTAAGAGGCGAAAAAGCCATAAAAATAGAGCAAATGCCGGCGGATAATATCCCCGGCGTTTATTATGAAATATTCGTGGGAGGTTTCTCCGACAGCAATAAAGACGGAACGGGCGATATACAGGGAATAATTAACCGTATCGATTACCTCAATGACGGTAACCCTTTAAGCGGTAAAAGTCTCGGAATAGACGGCATCTGGCTTATGCCGATAATGCAGGCAGGTTCCTATCATAAATATGACACCGTAGATTATTACAGTATTGATTACAACTACGGTACGATGGAAGATTTTGAGAACCTCATAGCCGTTTGTGATGAAAAAGGTATTGATGTGATAATCGATCTGGTTCTCAACCACACATCGGAATACAACAAATGGTTTACCCAACTTAAAAAAGCAATTAAAGAGGGAGATAAAGATAATAAATATTTAGACTGGTACAGTATTACAACCGATTCGTCCAAGGGATGGCATAAACTTGCAACAGACCCCGACGGTGTCGACTATTTTTACGAAGGCAACTTCTCTCCTTCCATGCCGGAGCTGAATATGGATAACAAGGAAGTGCTTGACGAAATTGAAAATATCGTTAAATTCTGGCTGGGAAAAGGCGTAAAGGGTTTCCGGCTGGATGCCGTAAAATATGTTTATCTGAACGATGATACCCGCAATATCGAGTTCTGGAAATGGTTTGCCGATACCTGCAAAAAGTATGACAAGGATGTATTCTTAGTTGCGGAAAACTGGTCAGGTAATACCAGCATAATCGATTATTATGCGGCATTGGACTGCTTTGATTTCGGTATGTCGGGCTCGGCCGGACAGGTGGCACTTACTGTAAACGGCATATTCAATCTGAACGACTTTGTCAAAAATATATGCCGCTACAAAGAAAATGTGGAAAAATCCAACCCTGATGCTGTACTAAAACCTTTCATTTCCAATCACGATATGGACAGATGTGCAGGATACTTACCGGTCAAAGAGTACAGAATGCATATGGCCGCAAATATGTATATACTTACTTCGGGTAATCCTTTTATGTATTACGGAGAAGAAATAGGTATGTACGGAAGCAGAGCCACCTCTTCAACCGATGCCAACAGGCGTCTGGCAATGCTGTGGGGAGATAACGATACCGTAAAAGATCCTCCGGGGACAACATTCCCGGCTGAAAGACAGGTAAACGGTACCGTTAAGAAACAGGTAAAGCGGGCCGACAGTTTATACACTCATTACAAGAAACTGTTAGCATTAAGAAAAGCAAATCCCGAAATTGCGGTGGGACATTATACTCCTCTGTATTTTGAAGGTTATAACCTTTTCGGAGGATTTCTTGTTGAGCACAATAATGTAGTTAAAGGAGTCTTCCATAACCTTTCCGATAAACCCATAACCATTGATTTGTCACCGTATTTGAATGCCGGTACTTCATTCAACTCTATAAGCGGGTATATCGGACAAGGAAAAGCAAGCATAAAAAAGAATACTCTGACACTGGACGGCATGACTTCGGTCATACTTAAATGATAAAAGTTTACAAAAGATTTACATTGAGGGAAAAGTTCACAAATTTTTCACAATTTGCCTAAAATCCCTTGACTGTATTAATCGTTGTGATAGAATAGGATTGTTCATTATAAGTAGTACAACATACTAAAAACAGGAGGAATTTATGAAAAAAATCAAAGTTATCGCTATTGTTCTGACACTGGTTTTGGCACTCGGATCACTTGTCGCTTGCACACCTGATACCGTTCTGGAAAACACAGAGAAAGACTATTATGTAACAGGACAGTTCGCCGGATGGGGCGATGCAGTAGGAAAAGATCAGTTCAGGATGACCGCTGTTTCCTTAAAGGATGCACGTGTTGCTGCTCTGAAAGCACAGCTTAAAGGCGCAAAATATCTCTATATCCTTGAGCACGTAGTAATCACCGACTCCGGTGCAGGCTGGACAGCTCAATATGTAGAGAACGGCGCTGTTAAGGATTGCGACGGAAACCAGACAATGAAGTGGTTACAGGTTGCAAAAGGACAGGAAGCTCCCGACTGGTGGGCACAGAGTCCCGAAAGCGGCCCGGTTACTTCCCTGACACCCGATCTTCTCTGGATTCCCGGATTTACCGAAACCCCGGCAGTAGGACCGGACTGGAACGGAAACCCCGTAGTACTCAAAGCAGGCACATACACTGTTGTATTTGCTATGGTTGAGAAAGATACCGGATTGGAAAAAGTAGCAGGCCTTATAGCCGAATAAGCAAAGTAAACTACACAAAAAGGCGGCTTTCGTAGCCGCTTTTTTTGTGCCTTTATTTACCGCTTACTAATACTCAAATCTGTCCATTCTCATTATGGGATTGGACCAGGCTATATTGCCGTATTTATCCTCCACTTCCACTCTGACCATATATGCGCTGCTGGACAGATTTAATGAAGCTTCGGTAAGTTTAGCAGCCGGATCTCGATAGCATTTTCCCCATCTGCTCAGCGTGATGAATGTTATGGTCTTAGCTTCCGAACATTTAACAAATCCGTAGCCGTCCTCGATATAGAAATCATATATTTCCGGTCCGGTAGTTGCATAAAAACTGCCTTTTCTTAAACTGTCCAGCATAGACTCAACGGTAAATTCCTCACACTTGACCATATTCCATCCTCCGCAATACTGTTCTCTTCTGTGCGAATCGTCGTTGGCCATTCCCCATATCTGTTTTCCCTGTTTTAACAGCATTTCCCAGTACACACGGTCATTATCATGATTCTGCGAATATACCGTTCCCCAGTTGCATATTTCCACAATATGCGTGTCTTTTAAGAAATCATACTGATGAGGTTCCACTCGGCTCCATGTGGGATGACAATAAACGGTCAGGAGGTCCAAATCCAGCAATGTCTTTTCCAGTTTCAGCAACGATTCCTTACTCTCGGTAAAAGGTATATCCTCCAGTCTCATACCGTCATAAATCTTATCATTATCCATTGTTGTAAGTCCCAACAGGTGATGGATAGTAAGGGGGTAATCACGATTGGAATGTAATTCCACCCCGGGAACAAGTATAAAATCATCGGTATTATACTTATCGGTCTTTGTCACTATATTATGCTCGGATAGACATAAAAAATTGTAGCCGTGCTCTTTAAAAACATTTACAGCTTCTTCCTGAGACAGCTGTCCGTCACTTCTTGTCGAATGTGCGTGGTAATTGGCTTTATAGAATTTGCCGTTTTCAATAAAATTGGTCAGTCTCATATGTGCAACCTCATTTCTCAACGCATATAAATATCTGCGTTTGCCTAATACACAAGATTATACAACATGAATATAGTTTTTAGATTATTTTTTATTCATATTAATGTAAATTTATTATTTACGAATATACGCCTTAATGAACGGTAATTATGGTATAATTTTTATATCATTCAAATTGAGGTATTTACAATGATTAAACCAAAAACCGAAAATATAAAGATATTCCGCTCAAAGGATTCGGTATTCGGATATCACGGATGGCCTTCGGTATGCAGAGGCTTAAACGGTGAACTTTTAGCGGTTTGTTCGGGTAGCAGATTAGGGCATGTATGTCCGTTCGGCAAGGTACTTCTTTCAAGAAGTTATGATGAAGGACGCACCTGGACAGTCCCCGAGATTATAATGGACACACCTTTGGATGACAGGGATGCGGGTATCACCGTTTTCAACAAAAACAAGATAATTATCACATCTTTCAATCACTTTATCGAAAGGCAAAGTAAATTCCCTCAAGAAGGCTTTAAACTTGCCATGAGAGATGCATATTTCTCCAATAATCACATCACAAAAGAGATGGAAAAGAAATATTACGGCTCCACATATGTTATCTCGGACGATAAAGGACTTACTTGGAGCAAGGTAATGCATGCACCGGTAACCTCCCCGCACGGACCGACCGCATTGAAAAACGGCGGACTTATTTACATGGGTACTTATAAAGAAGCCGATGAGAATCCCGCCAAATATGATAAAAAACTGACATTCGAAAAAGAACTTTTGGTTTTTTACAGCAAAGACGGTTTTAAATGGGAGTATCTTTCGCATGTCCCCTATGTGACAGAAGAAGGATATGAGTATTATCATTGCGAACCGTATATTCTGGAACTGAAGGACAAACTTGTTGCTTTCATCAGGGTGCAAAGAGGTCTCTTCGCAACCCTTATGACCCAATCATACGACCAAGGCAAAACATGGTCCAATCCCGTAAGAATCAACAAACACGGCTCTCCCCCGCATGCTCTTTTACATAGTAGCGGCGCGGTCATATTGACATACGGTTACAGAGAAAAGCCTTTCGGACAAAGGGCTATGATTTCTTATGATAACTGTAAGACCTGGTCCGAGGAAATAATTCTTCGAGATGACGGACCGGACAACGATCTGGGATATCCGGCTTCGGTGGAATTGAAGGACAACAGCATTTTAACGATATATTATCAGAAAGAGACTTCCGATTCTTTATGTGAAATATTCGGAACAATCTGGGAGTTACCGAAATAACGGGAGGACAATATGGCTCTGCAAAAATACATAGTAAGCAAAGACGATTCGATATATGAAGCATGGCCGGATATAGCATTGACAAAAAGCGGAAATCTGATATGCGTATTCTCCGAGTGCGAGCACCACGGCAACAGGGATAATGCAAGAATTGTATACTGCCACAGCCTTGACAGAGGGAATACCTGGTCAAAGAAAACAGCACTTACAAAAAAAGGCACAAAAGAAGAGTTCTTTAACTGTGCACGCATTTGTGTAATGCCCGATGATTCATTGATTATTGTTGCCGACTACATTTTCGGTAACGAAAACCATAAAGCACAGACATTTATATGGAAATCGTTTGATGACGGCATTACATGGCAAGGACCTTTTGACAATCCCTCATCGGGAATTGTTCCGGATAAGATAAGGGTATTAAAAAGCGGTCGTTGGATAATATCCTCGCATTTTCTGGACAGAGAAATAAATAAACTGGTGCAGTATCTGTGGTACAGCGATGACCGGGGAAAAACCTGGTCGGATGCGGTAATTGTTGCAAAAGACGAACGATACAATTTATGCGAGACCTGCATTGTTGAAGTGGAAGATAATGTATTGGTTGCATTCTTGCGGGAGAACTCGTGGGAAGGATACGACTGTTTCAAAGCATTTTCCTATGACGGAGGAGTAACATGGGACGGTGTATACAGAATCCCCATTCCCGGCTGTCACAGACCGGTTGCCGGCTTTTTGCAGGACGGTACCATACTTATGACATACAGGTTCATACAGGGCGGAAAACAGGGCTGGGGCAAAACTACCCAGAACTTCATGGGATGTATATTTGATAAGAATACCGCTCTGGCAAAGGAACGGCGACAGCAACAGACCAGGATATTCCCCATTGACTACGACAGAAACCCCAAATCCGATTTGGGCTATTCCGGATGGGTTCAGTTCGACGACGGTACAATATATGTGGTCACTTACCTTTTAGACGATTCGCCTAAGGGACAGATAAGAGGATATTCTTTCAGGATGGAAGATTTTCTATTACCGGAATAGTTTCCAAAACAATTAATCAGTTACCGAATTGATGAATAACTGCATAAAAGATTAAATAAGCAAATATACTAAGTTTTTTATACTACATTACATCTATGCCCAACAGGTTTTTGGCAAGTATTCCTATTAAATAGGATATTCCCGCTACCGATATGCTTATAAGGGCCATTTTAAGGAAGTTCTTAAAAAACGGCTGGTCTTTGGCTACGGAAATGTAGTAGTTGAAAACAAGGATTATCAGTATTACCACTGCTATCATTGTCAGGAAAGCTTCCAGATATGCATCCGCAGGCAACAGCAGATAAGGCAAAACCATCAGTGCCACCGTTATAAGGTAAGCCACTCCGGTAAATACGCTGGATTTGAGTGCTTTAGGATTGCCGTCAGCCTTTTCCGCAAGATAGTTGGATGCCGCCATGGACAATGTTGCCGATATTCCCGTTATTATTCCGGACAATGCTACTACCTTGGTATTGGCAAGAGCAAAGGTCAGACCCGCAATGGCTCCGGTCAGCTCCACCAGTGCATCGTTAAGACCTAAGACCATTGCTCCGACATACTGAAGCCGTTCTTCATCCAGCATGGCAATCAGTTCCATTTCATGCCTGTGTTCATCTTCCTGTATCTTTATGGCATCGGGAACTTCAACTTTCAGTATTTCATAATCTCTTTGTGCAAATTGCTCATCTTTTTGCATCATCTTAAGAGTAAATGTATATCCCAATATGGTGCTTACAATTTTGACAAAGAAAAGTTTCAACCTGTTGGCTTTAATATCTTTCTTGGTATAACTCTTCCATGTCTTTGCATGACTTAATTCATCCGAAGCCATTCTGTGAAGTAATTTTTTATTCTCGGGATCCTTCTCTTTTTTTGCAAGATAATCATACAATAAAGCACCCGTTTCTTCGTCTTTCTGCGCTTTAATGATTATTTTCATTGACTTATCACTGATTGAAAGATTTTTCATGTTATTCCCTTTATTTCCTAAACGCATGTGCCGTATTATACATAGCTATTGTGTTTTCCGGTGGCGTATTATCCTGTATCGCATGTGTCGGAGCGAATATATATCCTCCGTGTTTACTCATTATTTCCAGAGTCTCTTGGCATACTTTTTTTGTTTCTTCCACCGTTCCGTAAGCAAGCGGACCGGCTGTGGAAATACAACCTCGAAACACAAGTCTTCCCCCGAAATGATCTGCAAGATACTGAGGACTCATATTGGCAGCTTCCGGCTGCAATGTATCCACTCCGTTCATACCCATTTCTATAAATTCTTCATAAACCCATGAAGAACTGCCGCAGGTGTGTATGATAACGGGCAGATCATATGCCTTAGCCAAATCGATAAATTTCTGATGCCTGGGTTTTAATACCCTTCTGTATAAATCCATGGATATAAGGGGGGCATGTTGTGAGCCCAAATCCTCTCCCAGCCACATGAAATCATGTTTACCTTTACAAAGTTCCAATACTCTTTCCAGTCTTTTCAACTGCATATTCAATCTTTTGTCTATCATATGCAATGTGGCCTCATGATCGATACAGATATTTATCAAAGCCTGTTCCACACCCATCAACATACCGGTTGTGTTCATAATATCGCCAACTCCGGCATTTCCGGCGGAAATGGCAAATCCCATATCGCAAAGATAATCCACCCTTTGCTTATAAAATTCATAGTCAAAGTCATCGGGATTAGGAAAAGGGTAATTGTATATTACTTCATCGTCTACATCCAGAAGCGGAAAATCGCAGTAATCCCAATATCCTCCGTATTGGTTTTTGACATATTTCATAACCGCACCGTGTTCGGAACTGCGGTTTCTGTCAGGTATATCGGGGTATATTTTCTCTCCTATGTATTTAAACCATGCCCCGGCATGGTCGACACCTATATATCTCAAAAAAGCGAATTTCTCTTTAGGGTCCATATTAAGTACTTTACATAAGTTCTCATGTGCTATAGGGTTGGTATCATAACCCATAGCTACCCTGTCTACCGGCTCAAAAGCAAATGTTCTTTGTATTCTTTCTTTAGAAGTCAGTGTTTCTTTTCCTCTGATTATCTTACTCATTTTGTACCTCCCTGAACAAACATATCATACAGTCTTTTTGCATTGGCATACATAACCTTCTGACCTTTTTCAAACTGCTCCGGTCGGAAATATGTCATAAAATTATCCGCTTCAAGACTCAAATTCCCGCTATAACCTATCCCCTTTAAGCAAGTCATTACAAGATTCCAGTCAATATTCCCCGCAAAAGGAGGAAGGTGCTCATCATTTATTCCGTCATTATCGTGTACATGCAATGTTTTTATCCTATGTCCCAAAGTCTTTATCATATGAGCGAAGTTGACATGCTCATATCCTTTCTGATGTATAAGGTTGATGTGCCCTATATCCAGACAGGCCACAAACCTCTCCCCCAACTCATCGATATATTCCGCCATTTCTTCCGCTGTGGTACAAGCGGTCGGACAGATGCATTTCTCCACGGAATCCCAGGAGAACATATTCTCCACTGCAAGATATACATCATATTCTTTCAGTGTGGGAATCAAATCGGTATAATATTTGAGAATTATCTCTTTATTACGCTCATAGTCGTTATTATACTTTCGCTCTTTGGTCATTATGGGGTGTATGACTACATATTCAGACCCCAGAAAACTTGTTGCGGCTATAGCCCTTTTTTGAATCTCGATAACCTCGTCATATTGTGTCATATACTTGTCGGGACCATAAAAAGGTGCATGAGTCTGACCTATCTCCAAACCCGAATCGGCAGCATATTTCCCTATGTCTGTAAAATACTTCTTTAAAGCGGGATACGGAAGATTAAGCCGTACCTCATTATCCAGCGGAAAGTCCACCGCCTCAAAACCTGCACCCTTTAAAACGGAAAGAGCCTTTTCCGGTCCGAATATTCTGTCTACTGCCGCACTTTGTGTTCCTATTTTCATAAACTACCTCATAAACTCCAACCAAGCATTAAATAATAAAAATACAACTCTATCTTATGATAGTAACATAGCATTTTCAAGAGTATTTCACTTAACATTCAATTTGAGAAGCATTCATAAACAGTTAAATCTGCTCCTGTTTCTTACTCATTTAAACTTTTCTGCGATTTTTTAATTTTACTTTCCGGGTAATGTGTTTTTAGGTTGCTTGTATACCGTTTCATAGCTTCCGCAGATACTATCCATTGTTTTCCACACTTGCAGGCATCGGTAAAAGCAATTAACTATACGATTTCCGACAATACATACGGACGCTCATCTATAATATATTCCGCATGCCCTTCATTGAATTTAAAACCTATGGAAGTGTATACATCCTGTTCGGAATGTTGCAAAATTACTGCGGAAACAAAAGTATTCCCTATCTTCCTCAATTCGTCTATCAGTAAGATACCCATTTTCTTTGCTATATCGTATTGATCTTTTTCGATTATGGAACCGTTATCATATTGCAAATTGTCGCCTTGCAATTCCAACTCCAAACAGAACTCCATTATAACGGCTGTCAAACCGTCGAATACCGCTCTTACTATTCCCACCAGTTTCCCCTCGTAGAAAGCACCTACCATATACGGACTATATTTCAGAGGTTTCACCGCAGCTTCCTTACCGTGTCCGGCTTCACAAATATCGTTTCTCACATAGAAATCATACAGCTGGTCATCGGTTATTTTAGGCATATACTCTATTTTAATTCTTTTAATATCCATGTGGTTGTCACTCCTTTTTAATTTATGGAAAACAGATCGTCAACAATATAACAGTCCGCCTTATATTCCTGGTTGTCATAGCCGGCTTTCGAGAAAAAACCTAAGCTCCGGTAGTCTAAACTTTTAGCTTTTTTTGCAAGCTCATTCACGACTTTGGTTCCGACAGGACTATCTGTCCATTTACACTCGTAGACAGATAACAAGTTGTTCGCCCTCATTACGATATCTATCTCGATATCTTTCTTTTCCTGTCTGTCGTTGTACCAGTAACGTCCGATTTCTTCAATAGTTTCTTTATATTTCCGCTTCAAAAAGTCTTTACAAACCTGCTCAAATTCCAATGAAACATACTCGTCCAGATGGTTTTTAACCACAGTGTTATAGAAGCGGTCGGGAGTCATTATTATTCTCTGTGACTTGTGCTTCTCAATAAAACTGTAGTGAAAATTAAACAAACGGTCTTTTATACGATAGATTGTTTTCCTGGAATTTGCCCCCTCACCGAAACAATATTCCCGCTCTACTATGCCTAACTGTATCAAGAGGTCCAGATACTTGGATGTTGTACCGGTATTACCGGAACCGCTCTTGGTAGAAATATCGTTAAGCCGTGTTGCACCGGATGCGATAGCATTAATAATCTTGCCGTATGTAGCTACACTTCTGACTTCCTGACTTAAGAAGAAAGAAACTTCATCTTCAAAAACAGCTCCTTTCTCAATGATAAGAGTCTTAATATTATCTTCAACACTTCTATTATCATCTATCTTGCTGTTGTAAAACGGAACACCGCCAAAAATGCTGTATAACCTGACCTTATCTTCATTCGAGACCTTCGGATAAAATTTTGCCGCATCATAATAGTCAAAAGCTTCTATTTTCATTTTGAATGTGGCCCTGCCGTACAACGGCTTTTGATATGCTAAAGCATCTTCTATCATTCCCACATGGCTTCCTGAAATAATTAATTTCAACCTTGAATCTATCAATAAATGATCAATGATATTCTGAAGAATAGACATAATCTCAGGATTTGTTTTTATCAAATATGTAAATTCATCTATTATTATTACTATCCTTTGAGTTTTGCTCTTTTGAACAAGATACTTAAATAATGCTTCCAATGATTCGAAAGTAAAGTGTTCATCAAAATATTTCGCCACTACACCGCTTATCTGTTTAAAGTTATAGTCAAGACCCATTTCATTGGCAACATAGTAAATTGCTTTGTGCTTTACCACAACTTTCTTAAGTAACTCCGTCTTCCCGATTCGCCTGCGACCGTAAACAATACCGAATTCAAATTTATCTGAATCAATTTTTTGATTGAGTGTACTTAACTCTTTTTCTCTTCCGATAAACATACGAACCCTCCTTTGCTGTATCACGATAAACTTTATCGTAATACAGTTTATCATAATGCGGTTTATAATACAAGCCCAAAAACATAACTTAAAAGCATGTAATCTATACTTATATAAAGAGACTAATCCCCGATAAATCGCTATCCGATGTCTGATTTTGCTTCATATATCGTTATCCGGTTTTTCCCGCTTTCCTTTGACTGATAGAGGGCTTTATCGGCTTGCTCATAAAGGGTATTAAAATTTTTGTCTTTGTTATAAAAGGTTACGCCTATACTGCTGCTTACGGTCACGACTCCCTCCGTGCCTTTGATGTCGCGGTGCATCTTAATACGAATTTCCTCAAGCTTTTTATCTAAGAAATCGGAGTCGCCCTCAAACGGAAGGTACAGCATAAACTCATCTCCTCCCAGTCTGGCCAATATATCCGTGGCACGGATGGAATTTTTCAGAATTGCGGCCGTGGTTATAAGTACCTCATCCCCCATCTGATGCCCCAGTTTGTCATTGACACTCTTGAAGTTGTCCAAGTCCATCATTATAAAGGCTCCGCTTTTATAGAGATTGTTTTTAATTATAGTATTTATTGCGTGAGTTCCGCCCGCTCTGTTATATATTCCCGTCAGTGCATCGGTTCTGGATTTTTCTATTAGTTTCTGCCTGGCGGCGAAGATAAAGCCCATGATTATACCTACAGCAAGAGACACGACAACAAAGGCAAATATTTTAATCATTATTCCCGACTTATCATACCAACCGGATTGCGGTACTACGGATAATCTGAAGTCCATGTTGGATACGGAAAAGTCGGAAGATATATAATCGTCATATTTCGAAACTCTGCCCGAATGGATTTCGATATATTCATCACTGTCATTCAGTCTTTTTTCCAGTATAAAATCATATTTTAAACTGTTATGCAAATTATTTGTACTTTCGGATATTAAATCGGGGAAATTCATGGTTACCGATACCAATCCGATATACTTCAATTGGGAATTTTTATCGGGAATCCTGACCGCCAGTCTTGCGGAGAAGGCTTGTCCGCCTTGCTTTAATTCATACGGTCCCGTAAGAATTACATCATCAGACTGTGCTGCCAATTTAGCATCCTCATAACTTTTGTTTTCGGGACTTAGCAAGTCCAATCCGATAACGGCTTCATTGCCTTCCAAAGGATAAACATGTGTTACCACAGAGTCGGGCGCATACAAAATGTTGCGGATATTGGGATTTTTCAATATCCGTTCACCTATTATTTGCGGATCCACATACTTGCCTTGGGCTCCGTACACCAGAGCTCTTAGTTCATAAACGGAATTTATATTGACCATAAACTCATTTCTTATGGAAGAGACCTGATTATCCAGTACGGAAGTTGCCTCCAGTTTATAGAGCTTTATTTCATCGGATATTATGCCCAGCATGTACAAGGCACTTATTACCAATGCAACAAGGGTTGAAATGATTATTATTCTGATTCTTTTGTTTTTCAACATATAAACAATACCTCTTGAACTTTAAATAAAACTTACGTATGCTTTTACGCAAAGATGTGTATAAATCTAATTATTATTGTACAACAATGCCCTGAATTTTTCTATGTATATGTTCATACGATTGTTAGTGCATAGGAAATACATGTTAGGGGGCGTTATAACATAATCTATAGATTAAATCTGAGTTTGTATCACCAAATGAACGGAATTATTCTGTATTTTACTTTTTTTCTGTACTCCTCATAACCTTCAAGTCCCTGTGCCAAAATCTTTTCCTCGTTATTTATTCTCTTGACTATTATGGGGATATAGAACAACATGATTACAAATGAAATAGGAGATCCGAGCACCAATCCCATTGAAAGAAACAGAAACAGAGTTGCAAAGTACATAGGATGACGAACGATTCCGTAAAGCCCAGTATCAATTACTTTTTGATTTTTCTGAACCTCCACGGTTCTCGACAGATACTCATTCTCACGCAGCACTTCGACATACATAAGATAGGCAGCTACGAATATACCGGATGCAGTATATACCAACCAATCGGGCAGCACTATCCAGCTGAAACGAAAATTCAATCCCGCAACAATGAAAGCGGCAACAAACATAAGTCCGCTTAGGAAAATTACTGTTTTTTGTTCTTTTTGCTTCTCTTTTGCATTCAGTCGCTTCTTCAACAGTTCAGGATTGCGTATCATCATCACGATTCCGGTTATAGAAATCGGCAGGAAAAGAATACCGATAAAAAGCCACCCGTTCCAAAATCGTAAGGTTCCGGCAGGCAGAAAAAGAAGCAATGCCACAAAAACCAACCCGAAGACAAATTTACCGATTGCCTGAAAGAACAGTTTTTTCGTCATAGGTTTACCTCCGCAAATCCCTATTTATCCTGCTTTTATTATAACTTATTTTACTCAAGCCTCAATACATTTGACCGTTAATCGAGTAGGGCAGAATTAACTGCCCTCTCACACCACCGTACGTGCCGTTCGGCATACGGCGGTTCAACAGAACTTCAAAGCGTGGCGTTCGTTGTAGTAATCCAAGCAACTCACCAACCCTCTTT
>DUPQ01000023.1 GCA_012838235.1 Clostridiaceae bacterium | reverse complement strand
TTTAATCTTTCCAGATTCTCCTGTACACATGTGAATTTAATAAACAGGCATATATCCTGCAGGGTTTTGGAAGATATGGAAAACTCATATTTAAAAGGTATACCGCTTACAGTAATAAGATTAATGGAACATCTTACATCGGACATTTTAGTGTCGCTCTCGGATTTCAGCGGTTGCCATATTTCAAAATCTCCTATCAGATTGGTAAGGTTTGCGTCTACGTCATCTATGATAGCTCTGTTTCGCGCCCTTATCTTCTGATCCGCTTCCATACCGGTGCCGGTCTTTGCCTCTTCCATTATGGAAGTAACCGAGGAGAAGAAAAGTATCTCTTTCATATCATTCAATTCCTCGTCGGATAAGAGCTTGTCTTTGTCTATATCCACTATGGAGACAAATGTTTTCATAAATGCACACATTCTTATGAGTTCGTCTTCATCTATCTTCCCGTCTTTACCTATTAAACGCAATTCTTCCGGAAGACCTTTGTAGTTGCGAACCACTTCGGGATCGGCAAGTGTCCGAAGGCCCTTTCCCGTAAGTTCGTCATTTTTAGCACTTGTTACAATGAAAGCATACAGATGTTCATAGGTCATCTGCATGCAGATTATTGCAAAAAGCAGTCTTTGATGTAAATCTTCCCTGACACTGGTTTTCTTGCTGTCCGATATCAGATTCAGCAACTGATATGTGTTGAAAAGTCTTTTTATGCTTCTGGGATTGAATCCTATGGAATTTCTTATGAGTTGCTTATAGTCCTGTACTATTCTGGAATTCGCTTTCATGTTCATTTTTTTGAGCATGTCATATATATACTTATTTATATCATACTGCGCCACCGGCATCTTAAACGGAAGCTGTATTATCTTATCAAAGAAGCTCTTGCCTTTGTCTTCATCCACAAGATTTCCGAACTTCTGCCGTACACCGGCCGTTACCACGCTATAGTCGACGGCTAAAATGAACACACAGTTTTCACAGTCTAAAAACACTTTAAGTACTTCCAGAAGTTCCACCGCTTTGCCGGGATTTAATCTGTCTAAATCATCCACAAATATGACAACACGATCTTTTTTATTGTCTTTAAGTTTGTTGTTTACGCTTTCCTGGAATGCGTCTTTCAAATCGTTTACCGCTTTTGCTATATCCGAGTCTTGCTTATCAAATACATTCACTATAGCAGCGCCGTCAAGACCGACCGAACTGATGGCTGTTTTGGCTCCTATCTTCAATATCTTTAAACTGGTTTCCAGAATCTTGGAAGTTGCGGTCTCCGCTTTGGATTGCAGTTTGGTTATGAGGTTTTCCAAAAAAGATAAACACAAATCATTACCCATATTAAACTGTGAATATTGCCAGGTGTTAAACCAGATGGGATATACCTCACCCTCAATTTCTCGTTTTATCGTATTCATCATACTGGTTTTTCCGCTTCCCCAATCACCCTGAATGGATATGGTCATCGGTGTATCACAGCTTACAATAAATTGGCATAAACCGTTAATATATGTGCCTATACCAAAAGAATCTTCCGTTAGCTTTTCTACCGGTTTATCCGTATATCCCAACCTGCTCATTT
>DUPQ01000022.1 GCA_012838235.1 Clostridiaceae bacterium | reverse complement strand
GCGTATGATCAAACGTTTGAAAACGAATATGGACAGGGGTGATTATAATGAGGAGAAAGCCCAATAAGCCTCAAAAAACATGCAAATTGCATAGGTTGTTTAATTTGAACTGCTCACGAAAAGGACTATCATTAATTTTGATATTCGTTATACTGTGCTTGAATCTAACAGGCTGTTCTTTTCGTATTCCAAGTCTTTCGGAGGCAAAAAAAGTCACTGCGGCGTTTATACACTATTCCCGAACGGGCGAGCTGCCGGATAATTTGGAAGAAATTATGGCAGAGGATTATCCTGACGAACCTGATATCAGTACTGAAGATTTTATTGTCGAAACAGGCATCGAAAAGGCGCTGGCGCTGGCAAAAAAATATTACGACCTGGCCTTTCCCTATATTGAAGAAGATCTGCGCGGGGATTTCAACAGTATAGTAACCTGGGAACCGGAATTTGACGGAAACAATGTTGATCCTGAGCTTTGCAGCAGTAACTCAATGAATGTTGCTTTCATGGTAACCTATACCAACGCAAAAAACTTTTATTTAGCTCTTGCATCTGCCATTTTTTCAACAAACCCCCAGGATGCGAATGCCGCTTCCAATCTGGCAACCGCTATAGCCACCTATTGTGATGAGCTTCAATATGAAAACGCAAATGTATCTAAATTCAGGAAAGACGAATTTTACGATGATTCAATAAGCATGCATTATTATGCCCTTGCGGCTGCGACAGCAAATAATATGACGGATATAAAGGATACAGTCCTTGTAAATCTGGGAAATCTCTTTCTGGATGCAAACAGGTTTGATCAAGCGTATGCCGCATTTAAAGAGGCATTGGAACTAAACGCAAAAAACTGGCCAGCTATTACCGGACTTTATAATTACTACATGGCTGTCAGGCAATTTGATAGAGCTTTAAAGCTGGTTGCGGAAAATACGGAAGCATATCCTGTTTTTGTACGGGCTGTTTCAGATATTAACAAGAGGTTTCCTGAGGAAACGGAAGAACCGGGCGAATCCAGTGAAGAAGCTTCCGAGGCTTTCCTGGAAAAAAGAATGGAAGAACTAAATCAGGTTCCTGCCGTCACTGCCGGAGATTTTGTCAAAATGCTTGATTCGGAGGCTGCCGAAAAAATAGAAAAGGATATGGAACAATTGCAGGTTAAAATGCGTTTTAATTGTCCCAATATAGATTCTCTGTTGGTGTATCAGTCTTTTGATGTAATGTCCTCCGTGCCGGCACAAGCTGCAAAGTCAACCGCTATTCATTTTTACAATGAATTAGCGAAAAAGATGCTTCCTGAAACAACCGAAAGTGCTGTAAAAAAGCAGATGGAGATGATGAAGTCTTTAGGCATCGATCTGGACATTGGCTTTGATGTGGAAAACCTTGATGAACTAATAAAGGATGCCATGAGAAACCCGTGGAAGTATGAAAATTATAAGCCCAATGTAAATGTTTCCGGTACGGAAAATGCCGAACAGAAAGCAAAAGATATACTGGCGGGTCTAAAAAAAGGAATGTCCGATTCCAAAGCCGGAGAGCCCAGAGGGATATATGAAGAGCTGGCGAAAACGAGACCGGAATATAAAATTATGCTGATAAACCCGTTTTCACATAACAATCCAACCGATGTGATTATCCAGCAGAAAAACATACAGCTATTATCAACCAAACGGCTTACATATGAACGATACATGGGTAAGGTAACCACAGAGCCGCATGAAATAATCGTGGATTTATTAAACCAATACCGTGAACAAGAATTGGAGCTCTCAGAAGAATATGATCAGGAAATGAAGAAGGTTCACGATGAGCATTTTAAAAAACTTCAGGAATTACTCGATAAGCTTAAAAAAACAACATCATTGGAGCAAGAAGCGAAAATCTTTGAACAAATTGAGGAGCTTAAAGATGATTATCGTATGAATATTCATCATTTGCACGAAGAATATTATCCAAAGTTTAACCAATTAGCCGCTCGTTTTTGGAGTCCGGCAACCATGGCTGCGGCAGAAGCATATAGAAAAATAGAAAAATACGTACCACAAATGTATAATGACTGCATGAAGCACATTATGCTTATATCCGATGAGAAGGTTAGAGATACCCTTGAGGACGAATTGATTGCCAAGGTTACCGGTTATATAAAAATGGGTCTGCAAAACGCTATTGACGCATATAACATGGCGTCCCCCCTGGATATCAATGCATGCGGATGTGACGAAGAAGAGCTTGATGAAATTAAGGAAAGAAAAAAGGATAGAGAAAAGAAAAGAGAAGAAGCGGCAAACAAGGCAATTCAAAAAGCCATGCAGGACAGGGCAAATTTCCTTGCGGGCAAATTGGATGAAAACACCAAATACTACAAAGAGTATATTAAAAAATATGAGGTTCCCTGTAATTTTGGATTTGTAAAGGGGAAAATAAGCCCATATAAGTCCAACTTTGAATTCGGCGTGGATGCTTTTCATCTTGGGTTGAAATTTAAATCCGAGACACATCATATACAGAATACGACCACCTACGATGGGGGGATTAAGTATGGAAAAAAGGTTAAAGATACAGGTGTAGGTCTTGCAGCATACCTCGGCTTTACAGGTAAAGTAGGAAGCGATGGTCAGTTTTCTCTTGATGATTTTCATACAAGAGTCGGTGTAGAGGCAGGAGCCAATTTAGGTTTTATTAGCTTTAAAACAGGAATAGAAGCTTCCGCATTAAGGGGTACAAAGGAGTATGCCGAGCTTGCCTTTACAGGAGATCCACTCCTGGATACATTAAAAAAGGATCAGCAAATAAAGGATATGATAGACGGACTTCCAAGTATATCCAAAACGTTCTGGAAAGGTGAGTATAGCGAACAGCCATAGCGGTTTAAAGTAACGCCCAAAATCAAATATTTCAAATTAGTACAATATGGCTTCCTGCAGTGGTTCAGTTTCAATTGCCGGTTCCGGAGATGGTTTTACGTTCGCAAGTAATGGGGAAGGAAACAAAGAATATCTGAAGTTGAAAAACATGTTCCTCAAGGTTTTTGCCCTTAGTTTTTGAGAAAACTGAGGAAAGACCAAGCAGAATCAATACGGCAACAATAATCAGGCAGAGTATTTTCATGGAATTACGCATGTATTCCCTCAAGTATTATCACATCGATAAAAAATTATTAGCTTAATATTATTATGCTGCTTTCTTCTATGCAATCCGACTTTTTTTCAGAAAAGATGACAGCCTTTGAGAGCGGCATTTATGGTATCTTAATTTTTTTCTTGAATTTAAGTATTGAGAAGTCAAACAAAACGTCCCCTTGACTCTTGAACAGTTGATTAGTCAACTGTTCTGTGTTATGATTTAATTTATATTGTTTATTATGAATGAGAGGTTGAATTATGCCGGATATAATAGATATTTGGATACACATGAAGGCTATATTACGCTCAGCAAGACAGATAGTAAATTCCGAACTGGCATCATTAAATCTGACAGGTGCGGAAGGTGACATCATATTTCACCTTCTATCGAAAAGTGGTGGCCTTTCACAAGAGAATCTGGCCGAGCGTCTTGATATCGGCAAAGCTGCCATCTCCAGAACGGTTAATTCTCTTGACGTCAAGGGCTATATTCATCGTGAACGGCAGGCAGATGATTCGCGTACCTATTGCGTTACACTGACTGATACGGCAAAGGACGCCAGCGAAAAGATAGAGCATGCCTACAAGGTGGTATATGAAACCGCCTTGCAGGGAATCGGCGAATCGGAATTCCAGCGTTTTGACAGGCTGCTTGGTAAAGTATACAAAAACTTGAACTCATAGGAGTCAGATATATGATTGATTTTTTAAGTGGTTTTGGGATCTTGTGCGGATACTTTTTTGTATGCGCATCGGCAGCGTTACTGCTGAGACGTTTTGTCCGTACTCCCACGGAAGTATTTCGCAAGCTCTTGCACATTATATTACTGTGTTCATTGTTCGTATGGATCTATGCCTTCCGTACATGGTGGATCGCCTCCCTGGCGGCTCTGGTTTTTACTTCAATTGTATATCCGCTGCTGTTCCTGGCTGAGAAGTTGGACTGTTATTCCGAGTTGCTCACCGAACGAAAAAGCGGCGAGATTAAACACAGCCTTGTTCTTGTGTTCAGTATGTTCGCGGTGCTAAACAGTATTTGCTGGGGATGGCTGGGCGAAAGATGGCTTGTTCTTGCATGCATATGCGCTTGGGGTTTTGGCGATGCGGCTGCCGCTCTTATCGGGAAAAAATACGGCAGGCGCTATCTTGAAGGTAAGCTTATAGAAGGGCGTAAAAGTGTAGAAGGTACGCTTGCAATGTTTACTGTGTCCTTCATTGCGGTTTTCATCGTTCTTTTAATCAACGGAAATATAGCTTGGTATGCCAGCTTAACGATAGCGGTGCTGACCGCAGCTGCAAGCTCAGTTGTTGAGCTTTTCACCCGTAACGGTATGGATACGATCACCTGTCCGTTTGCTGCGGCGGCCGTGCTTTTGCCACTTTTATATCTATGGGGTGCTCAGCTATGAAAAAAAAATCAGGTGAACGGACACTGCTTGCATCCGTTGTTCTAAGCTCGCCCGGGCCCATTGTCGTTGGAATCGGTCTTTTTTTGGGCAGGTCATCCACACAGCTTGCGGATTTTATTCGCCGGACGGCAGAACTTGTTGCAATAATTGTATCCTGGGCGATATACCGAGTTACGCATAAAAACACAGGGTACGATGCAAATCGCAAACTGCGCCTCGAGCGAATTGCCAACCATTGCGTCGGTTTCGCTATGTGCCTGAGCGGCATTGCAATGTTATTGGTAACGTTCTTATACCCCGCCGAAGAAAAAGGTAATGTAATACCGGGCCTTATAATAGCCTTATTGGGAGTTACGACAAATTCATGGTTCTGGATACGCTACCGAAGGCTCGACAAAGCAAATCCCAACACAATACTTGCCGTACAGAGCAAATTGTACCGTGTAAAGGCATTGGTTGACACCTGTGTTGCGATCGCACTAATTGTTGTTGCTGTTTTTCCGGGCTCTTTAGCCGCATATTTTACGGACATAGCAGGATCGGCTGCTGTCGCGGTATATTTGCTTGTCAACGGAGCAGTTATGATATTCAAAAAAAAAGAGGAGCCTATGTATAGCGGCTGAGGGTCATATTCGCTGCCTGGTGCGTTAAAATATATCAATTTTGTTTATTACTCATAGCATTACATGATATATCCCTGTGTTGTTTTTTCCCATTGCAGATCTGCATTTTAAACATCTCAATAAATTTTGTCAATGGAATATTTATAAGTCAAACCTTCATAGTTGCTTTAGCTTCTTTATGATTTTCAATCTGCTTGTAATCTGGAATATCCTGATTTATATCTTCAGGAATATCACCGGTTTCATCTTTTAGATTCTTCAATATCTTTTGGGCCAAGCGTTTCATTACTCGTTCAGGAACTAATTTAACCGTATTTGCATTACTATGAGTACAATCAACACTAATGCCTGTTCCTTTGATAATCCCTTTTTCTACACATTGGCGGACAACTTGTTGTATAATATGGAGTATAAGCTTAATTGTTTAAGTTCATTCTTAAGCATCGGAAAGCCCCCTAATAGGTAGTGTTTGCCGTACATTCATTATACCATACTCGGGGGTTTTCTGATATAATTTTATAGAATATTCTTGAATATTTAACATTTTTTATTTAGACTTTTTCAGTAGTCTCGAACCGTCCCCTTGACAAATTATTTGAGTGTAACCTTTCCGGTTGCATTTTTACCGGTGATCCATATATCATATTTATCCGTTTCGGATACTGTTACAGTAAATAAAATTGACTTAAGGTTATTTCCCACATAAGGTTCGCTGCCGTTTTTACCTGTTATCATAAGGTCAATTTCTCCGTCTTCATGTTCAACTTCAATCTGCAGTACATCACCTTCTTTAAGCGATAATTCGCATTTGTTTTTTGAGCTCCACTGCTTGAAATCCATTGTGAATCCTGTCCCATCCGGATTTTCAAGAATCACGATACTGCCCTTTGACGCGGAGCAATTAGAGAACACTATAATAATTGCAATAAACACCGGCAGAAAAACAATTGGGTGCATATTATGAATCCTCCTTTTTATTGTTATTGAACTTAATTTTCTGAAAAACATGACAATACCTCCCTTACAAACTTATCCGGTTCGTTGATCCATGGACTGTGGCCTGAATGCTCAAACCATACAATCCTTTTATCAGGCGCATCCAGAACCTGCACATATTCCTCGACCAACGCCGTAGGTGCATTGACATCATACCGGCCAAGGAAGAAATAGACAGGCACATCAAGTTTCGTGTAATCCGTTCTCATATCAATCGTATAAAGCTGCTGGTACACATGATTATATGTGTTGACGATTCCGCGGAAAAAGTTCAGCTTATCAAACAATCCATATTCCGATGAACCGACGTCACGGAAGGTATTGTAGCCCGGATTTTGAATCTTTGGATTGCTCGCCATATAAGCGCTTAGATAGTTCAGGTATACTGCGCTTTTCCATGTTACATCCTTTCCGTAATACGGCGGTTCGCCGTTTGCCTTAAGCCGTTCAATCAGAGCAGTATCGCCTTTGGATTGTGCGATTTCGAGAGCCTTAGCGTAATCTATCCGCTCAGTTTCGGCAAAGTCCACCATTTGCCCTGTGCCAATCAATGCGTAATAGGACTCCGGATACTTTTCAGCAAGGAAAATCCCAAGCGCGCTGCCCCAGGATTCCCCTGTCAGATAAATTTTATCCTGCGAAAAGCGTTCCTTTAAGTACTCGGTCAGAGCGTAACCATCCTCAATATAGGTTTGGGCTGTAATGTTTTTCGTTTTTTTCGAATAATATGACTTTCCGGAGCCGGGCTGATCCCAGTTTACAACGACAAAATGCTTCTCAAGCTCTGTCAGTTCATACCGCACTGCAGCCATCTGCGTGCCGCCGGGGCCTCCCGCCAGGAAGAGCAGGACGGGCGCGTTTTTATCCCAGCCTCTTATGCTGATCCACTGCTTCCTGCCGTTCAGTTCAACTTTTATAAGCTCCGCAATGCTGTTTTCGAGTGTGTTCCCATTTTCATCAACTATACGCGGAGTAGAAGCGGTAAGCTGCGAAACGGTAATCAGCCCCGTATTCATTAGCATCGTCAAGGCAAAGAATATAACCATTTTTCTAAGGCGCATAAGCTGCTTTGGCTTCGTCTTTTTCTTTATATGCGTAATGACGAAGCAAACTATTTGGAGTATAATCCCCGCGAGTGCGGCAGCAGATAAAACAATCAAAATAAGGAATAAAACTAATTGAATCATAGTAAACCTCCATTATTGTTTATAGTATATACTTTCAAGGGCGTTGCCCATCACCGGAATATCGGTGATACGGCTATTTTTGAGAATCAGATTGTTTTGCCCTGTAAGGCGTTTGATAACACTTATATTTTCCGTATCATTCAGCGGTTCGCGGAAAATGAATAACCCATGTGGTTTTATGGATTTAATCAGTGCCGGAATGATTCTTTCCAATTCCCTTTCCGGAATATCGTGCAGAACAAAGTGGCAGTATGCTGCATCAAAACTTTCATTTTCAAGTTCCGGAAATTCACAATGCATATAAATGATGTTCCGGAAGCTGTGCAGAGTTTTGCGGCACGCATTCAACCACCGCCTGGAAATATCCAGACAGGTTAATTGCCCGTGAGGAATCTTTTTTGCGACATAGTACGCAACCGTTCCCATACCGCAACCGAAGTCAAGCACCTTCTCTCCGCCTTCAAGGGGCAGACGGTCGGCAAATGTTTTGTAGACAGATTTGCCGAAAAGGAGAAACGCAAGCCTGGTCAAAAATATTTCCAAACAAGCCGGTTCATACTTCATTTGTTCATCACCTCCCAATAAAAAAATCAGCCATATAACAGGTTCATCACTATCATAGCAATCGAACCTTTCATACGGCTGATATGGACCTTAAATTTACCTTAAATCGTGGGAATCGTTATCCGGAAGGTGCTGCCCTTATTTTCACCAGGACACAGCTTCAGATCCCCTCCGTGCGCCTCGGTGATCTTTTTGGCGATGGAAAGCCCCAATCCGCTGCCGCCGGTTTTGGAATTGCGGGAATCATCGACGCGAACAAAAGGCTTGAATATATTTTCCTTAAGATGAGCCGGAATTCCAATCCCATCGTCGCTGAAATCAATAACCGCTTGGCTGTTTCGTACGGTAAGACTTACGGAAACGAGGGTTCCTTTAGGATTGTACCGCATTGCGTTATTCGCGAGATTTTGAATGATCCGGCTGAACCGGTCGGTATCCAGCATTACAAAAACACTTTCCTCGGGAATATCGAATTCATATTTGAACCCTTCGCGCTCCAACTGGGGCACAAGCTCGGCGCATATTTGCCGGATGCATTCGCAGATATCCGTTTTAGCAGGCTTTAATGAGAATTCCGGGTTGTCCAACTGTGAAAGTTCAAACAACTCGGTAAGCAGTTGATTCGCCCTTTTGCTGTTATTGAGAATGATCTCAAGGTATTCATCTCGTTCCTGTTCGGTCATGCCTGCCTTTTTCATGAGCAGTTCAGCGTAGCCCTGTATGCTGGACATTGGATTTTTAAGGTCGTGGGAGATATCAAGAATCAGGCGCCGCCTGTCTTCCTCAGACTTTTTGCGCATCGAAACTTCATGCTCAATGCGGGCAGCCATATCGTTAAAGGTACTTTGAAGCT
>DUPQ01000021.1 GCA_012838235.1 Clostridiaceae bacterium | reverse complement strand
TTATAAACACGGTCTTGTGCTGTCTGACTATTGCATCTTCTCTTTCTTTTGATGTGAGGTCGGGATACATGTCTTCCAGTTGCTGAGCCGTTATAAAAAACACTTCACGCGAAATATCCGTGTCCAAAGCGGGGAATATATCGCGCATTCTTTCGTAAGTGTCGCATATGGCGCTTACTATGTCGCTTACTATCTGTTTCAGAAAAGCGACCGTTCTTTCCTCTTTTGTTATTACCCGCTCCCAGTCCCACTGATCGACATATATTGAATGGATGTTATCCATCTGTTCGTCACGTCTTATCGCATTCATATCGGTATAAAGGCCTTCTCCTGCGGGGAATCCGTATTTATGCAGTGCAAGTCGCTTCCATTTAGCCAGTGAGTGCACTATTTCCGCCTGCATACCGCCTTCTTTGGTTTCAAATGCAACCGGTCGCTCTATACCGTTAAGATTATCGTTAAGTCCCGAATTGGCTCTGACAAACAGGGGAGCCGAGACTCTTTTCAAATTTATCGCTTTGCACAGGTGCTCCTCGAATATTCTTTTTAATGTGCCTATTGCCAGCTGTGTTTCATACAGATTTAATTTCGAACGATATCCTTTCGGTATATATGTAACGCTCATTTTTTTACACCTCAAAATTTCCTATGAGTCTATCACATCGTTTTATCGGTGTCAATTCCGGCAATTTTATCATGTTTGCATAGCAAAATCTATTGTGATAAAATGTCTTTAACAATCGGAGGATTACATGGCACAAAAGAAAAGAACATCTGTTACTCAAAAGAAAACTGAAAAACCCGAAACTTCAACTAAAAATAATGTACTGGCAAAAGAAATAACCGGCATTGTAATAATCGCTTTAGCTCTTTTAGCATTCATCTGCATATTCTTTACCAGTAATTCCGGTGCATTCGGAAGACCGTTTAAACAGGTGACCGCAGGCTTATTCGGTTGGGCTCATTACCTCATACCTATAGTCATATTGCTCTTCGGAGTGTATGTGGCGCTTGCGGGGAGGGTAAAGTGGTTAAGCAGGAAAACCATGTACCTTATAATTCTCATCCTCATGGTACCGTGCTTTTTCCAGATAGCCTATTTATCCAAAAATATGGCGGATATAGCCGTTGACATGAATGTCTGGAAGTTCATAGCACATATGTATTCGATAGGTATTTCACAGGTCTATAACGGCGGTGTGTTCGGCGGTATAATTATGACACCTATAGTAGCCTTTTTCGGAGTAACGGGTGCATATATAGTTGCCGTAACCGCTTCACTCACTCTGCTTATATACATTACAAACAAAAGTTTTCTGGATTTTCTGGTAAAGATAAAAAACTTATTTGTCAAGTTTTTCCACTGGATGAAAGATGCATTCAAACCCATTGAGGAGCAGGAAGAAGAGCCTGAACCTGTCAAATCGAAAAAACAGCAGTATGTACAAGGCACGATTAATGATATTGCCGAACCTGTTAAAGAAACAATAAGCAGAGAGCCTGCAAATATAATTATAAACAAATCCAAACCGGTAAAAGAAACCAAGAGTACGGTACCTAAATATACCGGTCCGATAATTATAAAGAAAGAGGAGCCGGTAAAAGAAGCTTCGGTAACGGCGGAAAAACCCCAGATTAAGGGTGAGTACGTATTTCCTCCTCTTTCGCTTCTGGATTCCTATGTGGACAGCGGTAATACCGATAATCATGAACAGATAGCAAGAAAGCTGGAAAATACGCTGCTGAGTTTCGGTGTGGAAGTAACGGTAACCAATATCATGTGCGGTCCCACCGTAACAAGATATGAGCTGCAACCCAAAGCAGGTGTAAAAGTCAGCAGGATAGTGGCTCTGGCCGATGATATAGCCTTAAACCTTGCTTCACGGGATGTGAGGATAGAAGCTCCGGTGCCGGGAAAGTCCGTAGTGGGTATAGAAGTGCCTAACACCAAAAAGAGTGTGGTCTCACTTAAAGAAGTCATTGCTTCCAAGGAATTCCAGAGTTCCAAGAGCATTCTTACCATAGCAATAGGTAAAGATATTGCCGGTAACTGCACGGTTGCCGACGTCAGACGCATGCCTCATATGCTTATAGCCGGTGCAACCGGTTCGGGAAAAAGCGTATGTATCAACTGTATTATTACCAGTATTTTATACAAAGCCACTCCCGATGATGTGCGCTTTATAATGATAGACCCCAAGAAAGTGGAATTGATTAATTATAACGGGATACCGCATCTGTTGATTCCGGTAATCACCAATCTTAAAAAAGCCGCGGGAGCTTTGAATTGGGCGGTAGAGGAAATGACCAACAGATATGACATGTTCAATAAAAGGGGAGTGCGGGATATCAATACATACAACGACTCGGTAAAAGGCGATCCGCAACTGAAAAAACTGCCCAATATCGTGATAATAATTGATGAGCTGGCCGACCTTATGATGTCCAATCCGGGCGAAGTGGAAGAATCCATATGCAGACTGGCACAACTTGCCAGAGCTGCCGGCATCCATCTTATAATCGCAACACAGCGGCCTTCGGTCAACGTCATAACCGGTGTTATCAAAGCAAACATTCCGTCCAGGCTTTCCTTTGCGGTGGTAAGTCAGGTAGACTCCAGAACCATATTGGATATGGGCGGAGCGGAGAAACTTTTAGGAAACGGAGATATGCTTTTCCATCCCATGGGCTTGTCCAAACCGGTCAGAATGCAGGGTGCATATATATCCGATGCCGAGATAAACAAGGTGGTGGATTTTATTAAACAAAGAACCTCTGCAACTTATGATGAAGATGTAGTGGAAAATATAGAAAAAGCGGACAAAAAAGGTGCGGACGGCGACTTGGAAAATGAAGTAGACGAACTGCTGCCTGCGGCAATAGACCTTGTGGTGGAAGCAGGTCAGGCATCGGTTTCCTATCTGCAGAGAAAACTGAAACTGGGGTACGGCAGAGCCGCAAGAATTGTGGACCAGATGGAGTTAAGAGGCATAGTGGGACCTTTTGAAGGTTCCAAACCCAGAGCGGTACTTATCTCCAGAGACGAGTGGGCGGAAATGCAGATGAATAATCCCGATTTGGACATCAACTGAAAAAATGATGAAGACATATTCAATAGCAACCTTGGGATGCAAAGTAAATCAATATGAATCGGCGACCATTGCATCAAGTCTTGATGCAATGGGTTTTCAATACAAAAAGTTTCCCGATATTTGCGACATCTATGTTATAAATACATGTACCGTGACCGCTATGAGCGACAGAAAATCACGACAGATGATAAGTAAAGCGCGAACGACAAATCCTGACAGCATTATTATCGCTACCGGATGCTCGGCTCAAGCCAATGCACAGGCTATGATAAAAAGCGGAGCGGATATAGTACTGGGAAATAACGAAAAGAGCAGCATTGATACGATACTTTCATCATATTTAAAGGAAAAAACCGGTAAATTAACGGTTGTTTCGGATATTTTCCGTGAAAAAGAATATATACACGGTTGCTTTCCCGATAAATGGGAGCGAACCAGAGGGTATCTTAAGATACAGGACGGATGCGATAATTTCTGTTCTTACTGCATAATACCTTATGTAAGGGGAAGAGCCAGAAGCAGGGATATTGACGATATCGTTAAAGAAGCCCGATATATGGCATCAAAGGGCATTAAAGAAGTTGTACTTACAGGCATACATTTGGACTCTTACGGCAAAGACAAAGGTAATCTGAGTATTATTGATGTTATTGCAAAGATAAATGACATAAAAGGTATTGAAAGGATAAGGCTGGGCTCTCTGGAGCCCAAGATAATAACGGAAACTTTTGTGGAAGAAATAAAGAAATACGACAAATTATGTCCACATTTTCATATGTCATTGCAATCGGGTTCGGATGCGGTGTTATCCGATATGAGAAGACGGTATGATTCGGAAATGTTTTTAAGTGCAATAAACATGTTGAGAAACAACATTCCCAATCTGGAGTTTACCACCGACATAATAGTAGGATATCCGACCGAAACGGAAGAGGACTTTAATAAAAGTCTGGAAATGGTGGAAAAAGCCCGGTTTATCAAAGTGCATGTCTTTAAATACTCCAAACGACCCGGTACCGCAGCGGATAAACTCAAGCCTCTTAACGGTAAAACTCTTAATGAAAGAAGCGAAAAGTTAATAAATTATGCATCGGAAATATCAAAATCAAGACTTTCAGGGTATCTCGGAAAAACATTACGGATACTTATTGAAGAGGGCGAAGACGGTTTCATTACCGGTCATACGGCAAACTATATAAAAGTGCAGGCTCCGACGGATAACAATGTAACGGACGACTATATCAATACATTTTGCGATGTATTGATTTCCGGCCTGACGAATGACGGACTTCTGGGTACGGTTGTTGATAAAAAAACTGTCCGATAAAGCGGTCAATTTAAAAAACTATAGATTGAATTTACATATTTATCCTTGAAAAATACATTGTTTTACAGTAAACTACAAATATGAACTGCAAAGGAGATATGTAAAGTGGATAGAGGATCAACAATTAATCTTGACTTTCTGAAAGGTCATCATGCCGAAACAAGAGAAATACTTACACTTGTTTTCAGTGCCATGACCGAAAAAGGGTATGATCCCGTTAACCAACTGGTCGCATATCTTATGTCAGGGGATCCAACCTATATAACCAGCCATAACGGCGCCAGGAATGCTATTAGAAAGTTGGAAAGGGATGAAATAATGACTGAGCTTATTCAGTATTATTTCGCATCAAAATAACTTAGATGGTAATTATTGCAATTGATTACGGTGACAAAAGAATAGGGGTTGCCAAGAGTGACCCTTTGGGTTTGCTGGCTCACGGTGTTACAACAATAGAATGGAATAGTGACATAAATAGACCTCTGGATATATTGGAGGGGATTATTGACGAGTACAAAGCAAGCGGTATAGTTGTAGGTCTTCCTCTCAATATGGATGACTCGGAGGGTGAAAAAGCGATGCAAGTCCGTACCTTTGCATCCATGCTAAAAGAGCGGTGCAAATTACCGGTAATATTGTTTGACGAAAGACTTTCCACCGTAGAAGCGCATGACATAATGCACATGCAGGGAAAGAAGACGGGAAAAGACAAAAAAAGAGTAGATATGGTAGCCGCCTGTGTGATACTGCAATCCTATCTTGATGAAATGAATAAAAAAAAGAAATAATAGATATATATATTTAGCATATAAAAAGTTTAAAGGAGAAAAGGCAATGGATGACGAAAGGGACAACATAATTGTGATGGAAGATGATGACGGCAATCCTATAGAGATGATGGTTCTGGAGATGCTGGATTATGATGATAGAACCTATGTTTTGATGCAGCCGGCCGATGAAGCGGAAGAGGATGCATACATATTTGAATATGAAGAGGACAAGGATGATGCAATACTGACACCGGTTGAAGACGAGCAGTTGCTGGATGAACTTTTCGAACTTTTTATGGAAAAGATGGATTCGGACTTTGATGAAGAAGAGGAATAACGGTTTATGATTGATCTCATAAATGTAGAAAAACCCGCCAGGTATACAGGCGGGGAGTTTAATGAGATAGTAAAAGACCATGACAAAATGCAATCAAGCTATGCATTCTGCTTTCCCGATATATATGAAGTGGGAATGAGTCATCTGGGAATGCGTATCCTGTACCATGTTATAAACCGAAGGAAAACAACCGTATGCGAAAGGGTATTTGCTCCGTGGACCGATATGGAGCAACTTATGCGTGCAAATAAAGTACCGTTATTCTCTCTGGAAACCAAAAAGCCTTTGAAAGAGTTTGATATAGTCGGTTTTACCTTACAGTATGAGATGAGCTATACCAATGTACTGAACATGCTGGATCTGGCCGATATACCGATAAGACGAAGTATAAGAACAGATGAGCACCCGATAATTATGGCGGGAGGGCCTTGTGCGGCAAATCCCGTCACTTTGGAGGATGTCATAGATATCTTTCTTATCGGTGAGGGTGAAGAGGTTATGAATGAGGTTTTAGACCTTTATGAGGACGGGAAAAGTGCAGGGCAATCAAAAGAGGACTTTTTAAAAGAATCCGTGAAAATCGAAGGAGTTTATGTACCGAAATATCATGATTTCGATAAAAAGGTGATAAAAAGAATAATAAAGAATCTGGACTCTGTTTCTTTTCCTACCGACTCCATAGTTCCTTATATGAATATTGTTCACGACAGAGCTTCTTTAGAATTGTTCAGAGGATGCATAAGAGGTTGCAGGTTCTGCCAGGCCGGTTATATATACCGACCGGTAAGAGAAAAGAAAGCCTCTACGCTGATTGAGCAGACAAAGAGGATTTTAGCCGACACCGGCTACAATGAAATAGGGATGGTTTCGCTGAGCACATCGGACTATACCGACCTGAAGACTTTATGTGACGGAATGCTGGAGCACACCGAGAAAAGAATGGTTAATTTATCCGTTCCCTCCATGAGAATAGATAATTTTTCCATAGAACTTATGAATAGAATACAGAAGGTCCGCAAATCGGGGCTGACTTTTGCACCGGAAGCGGGAAGTCAGAGGCTGAGGGATGTTATAAACAAGAATATTACCGAAGAGGAGATATTGACTTCCGCAAAAATAGCAAAATCCGGCGGTTATGACAACATAAAGTTGTATTTTATGTTGGGATTACCTACCGAAACTGACGAGGATGTCATAGCAATTGCCGAATTAGCCGGGAAAATTTTAGATATATTCGGAAGAAAAAGCAGAATAAATATAACGGTATCCACTTCCTTCTTCGTACCGAAACCCTTCACACCTTTTCAGTGGTGCCCTCAGATTACCGTGGAGGAAATGATAAGAAGGCAGAGACTGCTCAGAAGTCATATAAAGGAGAAGAAAATAAAGTACAACTGGCATGATTTCAACACTTCGGTTGTGGAATCGGCTATATCCAGAGGAGACAGGCAAGTAGGACAGGCTATTATAAAAGCATGGGAAAAAGGATGTAAATTCGATTCCTGGAATGAGTTATTCGATATGGAAAAATGGGAACAGGCATTTAGTGAATGTTCTTTGGACATTTACGAGTGTGCATCCAAACAGATTGCGTTAGATGAGGAGTTGCCGTGGGATTTTATTGACATAGGCGTAAAAAAGAGTTTTCTTAAGAACGAATATCAAAAGGCGCTGAGGGAAGAAACAACCGAAAATTGCAGGGAGCATTGTAATAACTGCGGGATAGCAAAATACAGATGCGGAGTATGTTTTGAAGATAATAAGATTTAAATTCAGAAAAACCGAAAAGGTCAAATATGTAGCACACGTTGATATGATCAATGCTTTTTCGCGTGCCCTCAGAAGAGCGGAATTGGATGTATATTACACAAGAGGATTCAACCCGAGCATCAGAATGGTTTTTGCATTACCGCTGCCGGTAGGTGTGTCGTCCGACAGTGAGTATGTAGATATATGGTTTAATACCGAATACGAATGCCGGTATGCTTTGAATAAGTTTTCTCAGGCACTGCCTGACGGGTTTGAGTTGTTGGAAGCCTACACGATAGAAAAATCCACTTTAATGGAGGATGTGGGATCGGCCATTTACGGATTCAGAGTCAACTGCAACGGAAATCTGAAAAAAGCACTGGATAAACTTATTTCTTTGGACAGTATTGAAGTGGAGAAATCCAATAAAAAAGGTCTTGTGAATATATTGCCCTATCTGTATAAGATAGATTATTACGATGAAAACAGATTTACCGTGTTATGCAAAGCCGGCGCAAAAGGCAATCTGCATCCCAGACTTCTGCTTAAAGCCTTGGAAAAGTACACCGGAATACAAGTTGAAGAACTCTCCATAAACAGAAACAAACTGTTTCTGAAGGTTCAATAACGGCTTTTCCTTGATACATATCAAGATATTATTAAATATCATAAAAAATCATCAAATATCCACTAAAATGAAAGTTTTATTTGTATAAAGCACTTTCCGAAATGTATAATGTATACATATGTTACATGAAGATGAAAGGCTGGATGATCTTCAGCTGGAGGGTTTAAAACTTATACAGAACAAAAAACAGTTCTGCTTTGGAACCGATGCTGTTTTATTGTCTTCATTTGCCAACGTAAGAAGCACATCGAGTGTTATTGATTTGGGTACGGGAAACGGAGTAATACCTCTTCTTCTGTACGGTAAGTATAAACCGGAGCATATAACCGGTATAGAAATACAGAAGGATGCATATGATCTTGCCGTAAGAAATATTCAACTGAACAATCTTGAGGATAAGATAACCGTTATAAACGGCGATATACGGAATATAAAGGAGTATTTCAAAACCGGCAGTTTTGATCATGTCGTAACAAATCCTCCGTATCTGAAGACGGGAACGGGTATAATAAGCATGGCCGACACAATGGCATATGCACGGCACGAGATACTGTGTACCTTAGAGGACATATTAAAGGCTACCAAGTATCTTCTGAAGACCAAAGGTATTTTTACAATGGTTCACAGACCTCAGCGGCTGGACGAGATATTGTTACTGATGAAAACTTATTCGGTTGAACCTAAAACAATAAGATTTGTGCATGCCAATGTGAAATCACCTGCTATTCTGGTGCTGATACAGGGGTTAAAAGACATGAATCCCTCAATAACCGTGGAGCCTCCGTTTATAATACATAAACCGGACGGCAGTTATACCGAAGAACTTAATATACTGTACGGGAGGAATTAGCGGTGCTTTATCTTGTTGCTACACCTATAGGTAACCTTTCCGACATATCAAAAAGGGCAATAGAAACTCTGACTAACTGCGACTATATCGCATCTGAAGACACAAGACACACTCTGCGTCTGCTTAATGCTTTAGGCATTAAGAAGAAACTTGTAAGTTATCATCAGCACAATATGGAGTCAAGCGGACAGAGTATACTTAAAGATGTTATGAACGGAATGGATGTCTGTTTAGTTTCCGATGCCGGTTGTCCCGCAATATCCGATCCGGGTAACGAGCTTGTAAAACTTATGCATCTGCACAACCAGAAGGTAACGGTCATACCTGGACCCAATGCCGCAATAAGTGCCCTGATGATATCGCCCTTTGACACTTCTTCTTTTTGTTTTGAAGGCTTTCCGCCCGTGAAGATATCGGAGAAGAGACAATTCTTTGAGAAGATTCGCAATGAATCACGTACGTGCATAGTATACGAAGCACCTCATAAACTTATTAAAACAATAGATGTCGCAAGACAAGTTATGGGCGGAAACAGAAGAGTATCGCTGGTAAAAGAAATAACAAAGATATATGAGACGGTTGTTGTGGACAGTCTGGACGGTATAGCGGAATATCTGGAGCAGAACCCGCCGAAAGGGGAGTATGTACTGGTTTTCGAGGGTAATACCGATACAAACAATGAAACGGAAAACCCTTGCCCTCATTCCCAACGGGATATAGCCGAGAAATATGAGGAACTTATAAAAAACGGCTTTTCCCGCAAAGATGCCATGCGAAAAGTTGCCGTTTTGTTTAACATGTCAAGAAATGACGTTTATGCGATATTATTCGGTAGCAGATGACAAATCTTTAATACATTTGTTGCATACTTTATTGCCGTGATATACCTCAAGATCATCGGTAGAACCGCAGAAGCAGCATCCCGGTTCAAATTTCCTTATAAGTATACAATCATCTTCCATGGATATTTCCACTGCCTCTCTCTTACCTATATTAAGGGATTTTCGTAATTCTATAGGAACAACTATTCTTCCCAATTCATCTATTTTTCTTACTACTCCGGCTGACTTCATGTTAATCCTCCAATAAAATTCATCACGAGTTATTCTATCAACTTATTGTAAATAATGCAACGACAAATTAACGGTTGGCAAAAAGTATTAGGTAAATTATCGGTTAAGATTAAACATACAAACACTTGTAATTAATGGAAATATCATTATCAATATCTCAATAATCCGCCTTAAACATATTTTTTATTGACATATATGTAAAAAAATAATAAAATCATAAATTGTATGGATAATTTATTTTAATTTAACATATGAACTTTGAAAACCGAATAAGGAGGTATAAAAGGGAATGAGTCTCAGAGAAATTATAGGTCTCGTCATTATCGCTTTTCTTATAATATTTTCAATAGTAATGTTTTTTTTGGGGATACGACACAGAAAGAAAGTTGCTGAAAAGGAAATAGGCAGCGCGGAATCCGAAGCTAAAAAACTTATCTTACAGGGTGAGAAAAATGCGGAAGAACGCAAGAGAGAGATATTGATTGAAGCCAAAGAAGAAGTCCACAAGAGCAGAGTGGAAATGGAAAGGGAGCTCAAAGAAAGACGAAAGGAAATCCAGAGAATGGAAAGCCGAGTAATCCAGAGAGAAGAGGCCCTGGACAAGAAAGTCGCTTCTGTGGAAAGTAAAGAAGAAATTCTTAATAAAAAAATGTCGGATATTGATTCCAAACAAAAGGAAATTGAGCAAATCCATCAGGATAAACTTACCGAACTGGAAAGAATATCCGCACTTACGGTTGAAGAAGCCAAGACATATCTTCTTAAAACACTCGAAGATGATATCAAGCATGAGAAAGTCCTTCTGTTGAAAGAATATGAGGCAAAGACAAAGGAAGAATCGGAAAATCTTGCCAAAAATATTATTTCTTCAGCAATTCAGAGGTGTGCCGCAGACTATGTCGCAGAGAATACGGTGTCTGTTGTGGAATTACCCAATGATGAGATGAAAGGACGTATCATAGGCAGAGAGGGAAGAAATATAAGGGCTTTGGAAACTCTTACGGGAATTGATTTGATAATTGATGATACTCCGGAGGCAGTTGTTCTTTCGGGATTTGATCCGATAAGAAGGGAAGTTGCCAGAATTGCTTTGGAAAAGCTTATTTTAGACGGTCGAATTCATCCTGCCAGGATAGAAGATACCGTAAATAAAGCTAAAAAGGAGATAGAGAATACCATCAAGATAGAAGGCGATAAAGTTTCTTTTGAAGCCGGAGTTCACAACCTTCATCCGGAGATAATAAGGTTATTGGGAAGGATGAAGTACAGAACCAGTTACGGTCAGAATGTACTTAAGCATTCACTGGAAGTATCTTTGCTGACAGGTATAATGGCCGCGGAACTGGGTCTGGATGTACCGCTGGCGAAAAGAGCGGGCCTTTTACATGACATAGGTAAATCCATAGATTTCGAAACAGAAGGTTCTCACATTGATGTCGGAGCGGATATAGCCAGGAAGTATAACGAACATCCTGTCGTATTGGATGCAATAATGTCACATCACGGTGATAAAGAACCGGAAAGTGCCATTGCCGTGCTGGTTCAGGCAGCCGACGCTATATCGGCAGCAAGACCGGGAGCAAGAAGAGAGACATTGGAAGCTTATGTAAAGAGAATTGAAAAACTTGAAGAGATTGCTAATTCATTCGAGGGCGTAGAAAAATCTTTCGCCGTTCAGGCAGGAAGAGAGATAAGAATTATGATAAAACCCGAGAAGATGGATGATGACGATATGGTGCTCATATGCAGAGATATCGTTAAGAGAATTGAAAATGAAATGGAATATCCCGGACAGATTAAAGTCAATGTCATCAGGGAAGTAAGAGTTGTAGATTATGCCAAGTAAGTATAAAAGCATGTGCCGCGGTACATGCTTTTTTTTTCAGATTTTTTGTTTATCTGTTACCTTATCGGTTGGTGATAAAAAGTTTTACCATTTAGGGGTGCATTTCATTTGTAATATCGGTTTTACGGATTATACTTTAACGCTTTTAATCCGCTGTTTCGGCTCTTGCTATCTGCAGCATGATAGCGCATTCCATGCGTTTCTTGAAAAGAATACATCCGTATTCGTAAGTACCGTTGATGTTACCTGTTGCATGATATGCATTTGCGGCACAACCTCCGGAGCAGTACAGTTTTGCCCAGCAATTTTTACATTCTTCTTTTGTGTATGTATTGCAAAGCTCAAACTTCTTTCGCAAACCGGTATTTGTCACGCCTTTCCATACATCGCCCATGCTGTATCGGGAGTCGGATACGAACTGATGACAGGGGAACAACTCTCCCCACGGTGTTACTGCAAGATATTCTCTGCCGGAACCGCATCCGGATAATCTTTTGTGTATACAGGGTCCGTGATTTAAGTCAATCATGTAGTGGTAGAAGGTGAATCCTTTTCCGGCCTTTTCCCGCTCCAACATTATTTTTGCCAGTAACTCATACTGTTCAAGAAGAACGGGTAAATCCTTCTCATTAAGTGCATATTCATCATCGGGAGAGCATACTACCGGTTCCATACTCAGTTCTTTAAATCCCAAATCGGCCATATGTAATATGTCGTTTGTGAAATCGGTGTTGTGATGTGTGAATGTTCCCCGTATGTAGTAGGTTCCTTTTGTGCGGTTATCCACCAGCTTTTTAAACTTGGGCACTATAACATCATAACTGCCGTTTCCGTTAATATCTTTACGCAATCTGTCATGTACATGCTTTCTTCCGTCAAGACTGAGTACCACATTATCCATTTCTTGGTTGGCAAACGAAATGACATCATCATCTATTAGCATACCGTTTGTGGTAAGGGTAAAGCGGAAGTTCTTGTTATGTTGCTTTTCAATACTTCTTGCATACTGTACAAGTTGTTTACATACATCCAGGTTCATTAAAGGTTCTCCGCCGAAGAAATCCACTTCCAGATTCCTTACATTGCCTGAGTTTTTTATAAGAAAGTCCAAAGCCTGTTTGCCCACTTCAAAACTCATTAAAGCACGCTTACCTTTGTAATTGCCCTGACTGGCAAAGCAATAACTGCAATTTAAATTGCATGCATGTGAAACATGAAGGCACAATGCTTTAACTATGTTACCTTCAGATATTTTATTAACCGGAACATCCTTATATACATCCTCGCTGAACAGCTTGTTATCCCGCTCCAGCTGCTCAATATCCGAAAGACACTCACATATATCGTTATTTGTCAGATCGGGATATTTGTTTTTTATAATTTCAACAATCTCTTCTTTAGATTTGTCTTTGTACAGAGCGATAATGTCATATGCGAGATTATCCGTTACATGCAATGAATTACTGTATACGTCAAGCACTATATTGTAACCGTTAAGTTTGTATTGATGTATCATTTTCTCTTTTTTACAAAAAAACAGCCGTCATACCCGTAGTTTGCAGATAGGACGGCGCATAAACAATTAAGAGCAATTACTTATCAGTATTCTCACACTTCTGGTTAGCAACTCCGCAGGAAGTCTTGCAAGCCGACTGACAGGATGTCTGGCATTCGCCGCAACCGCCGTTTTTAATACTGCTTACCAAATTACGGGTCTCTATTGTTTTAATTCTTTTTGTCTTTTCCATTTCCTTTACCGGTCCTTTTACAAAATCATATTTTACAGGATAATTTTAGATTAAATAAGGTAATATGTCAATTACACAATACCGTGATACAGCCTTCGTTGTCGTTATTATCGGTTTTTAAATCTATACCGTTGTCAATTGCTTCTTTAAGAATATCTGTTATTTCCCGTGTTATCTTTTCTCCCGGAATGAGGTAGGGGATACCGGGAGGATATGCCCATATGTATTCCGCACAGATATGTCCCTGTGCTTCGGAAAGGGGGATACTCATACTTTTTTTGTTTCTTGCCTCTCTTATACTCATACACCGTTTGGGAATATCATATGTTTGAGTGTTTTTTATGGTATTTTTATTATTTTTGGGGTAAGTTAAATCTATTTCTTCCAAAGCATTGCACAGTTTTCTTACGGAGGATTTCTTGTCACACATGGACAGCATGGCCAAAACATAGGAGTTTGTATACATCTCACATATGATACCGTAATCTTGCATCAGTATGTCGAACAGTTGTTTGCCGTTTATGTTAAGGTTATCTGTCGATATCAAAAGTTTGGATCGGTCATATGCGTATATATTCTCGTATACCTCGTTTTTGGATAAACCGTGATAAAATGCTTTTATGTTGTTAAGTTCGGATATTCTGTTATCTATATAGTCAATGTTCTTTATCCAGTCAGAGTATAGTTTGTCTTTATTGTTTAATAAAAGGTCAATACAGCTTTCAATTGAGGAAAGTAACGGATAACCGGGACTACTTGTCTGAAAAACCGAAAGATATCTTTGAAACTTATTAACATCTATTCTGTCCGTACATATGTGTGCTATCGCCGTCTGTGTCAGGCTGGGAAGTGTTTTATGCAGGCTTTGGATTACAATATCGGCGTTTGCTGAAATTGCACTGTTGCCGAAGCAGTTGCTAAGATGCAAGTGTGCTCCGTGAGCCTCATCTACGATAACCGGTATATTCATCTTATGCGATATATCGCAAATGGCCTTTATATCGCTTATAACGCCGTCATAGGTGGGACTTGTTAAGAGCACCGTCTTGGCGTCGGGATTGCAAAATATCGCATTATAGACCGTTTCAGGATTGATTGAGCCGGATATGTTCAGTTTATTGTTAAATGCGGGGGCTATAAAGACCGGTTCCAGGTCCAGAAGCTCAATAGCATTATATACCGACTTATGACTGTTTCTTGCAACTATTATCTTGTCTTTCAGGTCTGCCAGTGTGGCTATAGAGGCATTTATTCCGCAGGTGCTTCCGTTTACCGAAAGAAAACTTTTTTTGGTATTCCAAAGCAGTTGTGCTTTATCCATGACATTTTTAATGATGCCTTCCGGAGCTTGCAGATTATCCAGCTGCGGTATTTCGGTAAAATCATACCTGATGCCGATTTTATTCAGGTGTTTATTGAAGTTTACATTTCTCTTATGCCCCGGCATATGAAAAGGTATACTTTTTTGTATATCGGGTTGCTTTATTCTGTTTAAAATGCCTTTTTTATGAGTTTTCATTATGTCCTCTTTGTTGTATAGGTAAATAGTATAGCAAAATGTTAAGTGCTGCAACCGGTTGTTATGGTTACTTCTCAAAAGTGTGTGAATGGATTATAATAAAACAATAGAATCGAGGTTTGAATGAGAGTCTTATTTATCGGCGATATATACGGGAAGACAGGAAGAGTTGTCTTAAAGAACAACATTGCTTACTTAAAAGAGCAATATGCTCCCGATTATGTTATTGCCAACGGTGAAAATACCGCAGGGGGTAAAGGCATAACACCGACACTTTTACAGGAATTATTATCCATGGGTGCGGATGTTGTTACATCGGGAAATCACATTTATGCAAGAAAAGAAATATTACCTGCTTTTTCGGATGAAAATATTAAGCTTTTAAGACCGTTAAACTATGCAAAGACTTGTCCGGGAAAAGGTTATACTATACTTAAAAACGGTTGTTCTCCTCTTTGCGTTATTAACGTATCGGGAAGAGCATTTATGGAGCCTTGCGACAATCCGTTTTATGCCGTAGAGTCAGTGCTGGACCAAGTTAAGAAAGAAGCGAGAAATATAGTGGTGGATTTCCACGGAGAAGCCACCAGTGAAAAGGCGGCATTTGCATGGTATTTTGACGGCAGAGTATCGGCGGTTATCGGAACACATACTCATGTGCAGACTGCCGATGAAAGAATATTGCCTTTCGGAACCGCTTTTATAACCGATGCGGGAATGACGGGGCCGCATGAAGGCATAATAGGGGCTTCAAGGGATACGGTAATAGAGAAATTTCTTACGGGAATGCCGGCATACTTTACGAGTCAGGAGGGAAGGGGGCAACTCAATGCGGTTATACTGGAATTATGTGAAAAGACCGGTAAAGCAATAAACATTGAGAGAATAAACAATGTTGAGAAGGATTAATTTTAAGAATATTCTATGGTTGTTTCTCAGTATTATGATTGTAGCGGCAGATCAGCTGTCCAAGTTCTTTATTGTCAGCAACATGCAGTTGGGCGACAGCATAAAGATTATAGACGGCTTTTTATATATCACCCACACCAGAAATACCGGAGCGGCATGGGGAATATTCGGCGAACATACCGAATACTTGGCAATATTTTCCGTTGTAGCCACAATTGCCCTTATTGTCCTGCTTTTATACATAAAAAGAGCATTCGGAGCCTTTTCCCTGGCTCTCATAATCGGAGGAGCGGTGGGAAATGCCATAGACCGTATAAGGTTGGGCTGGGTTGTGGATTTCATAGATGCGTATATTTTCGGGTATGATTTTCCCGCATTCAATGTTGCCGATTCCGCTATAACGGTAGGGGTTTTTCTTCTTATAATCTACATGCTTTTTATTCACAGGGAGATGTCACCGTGAGTATGGATAATATAAAGGATATTTGTGATGAGATAATATTGCAGGATAATGATTCGGTGAATGAACTTGTATTTTCAGCAGATTCGGATAGGGGAATGAGACTGGATGTTTATCTTACCAAATACATAGAAGATTATTCCCGGTCATTTATACAGAAGATTATCAAAGAAGGACAGGTTACCGTTAATAGTCTGGTAAGAAATGCAAGTTATTCTGTTAAAAATAATGATGTTATTAAAGTAATAATGCCCGACATTTTGCCTTCTTCCATACAACCGCAGAATATTCCTCTGGATATATTATATGAAGATGACGATGTAATAGTGATAAATAAAAAAAGGGGAATGGTGGTGCATCCCGCTACCGGAAACTATTCCGATACCCTTGTAAACGCCCTGCTGTACCATACAAAAAACAGTTTGAGTGATATAAACAGGGTGGAACGTCCGGGAATAGTGCACAGGATTGATAAAGACACTTCCGGCGTTATTCTGGCTTGCAAGAATAACTATTCGCATAGAGTTTTAACCGAATCATTTGCACGACATGATGTAAAAAGGGAGTATATTGCAATAGTTAAAGGTTATCCGAATTCCGACAAAGGCCTTATTAACGCTCCTATAGCAAGAGACAGGCTTAACAGGCTGAAAATGGCAGTGGATTCTGACGGCAAGAAGGCAGTTACTCATTTTGAAGTATTGGAGAAGATGCACGGTGCATCAAAAATAAAAGCGATGCTGGAAACGGGCAGAACCCATCAGATAAGGGTGCATATGGCCTTTATAGGGAATCCTCTATTGGGTGATGACATTTACGGAGGTAAGGACAAACGGTTCAACAAGGGACAACTTCTGCATGCTTATCTTCTGGGCTTTATACATCCGGTAAAGAAAGAATATATGGAGTTTACCGCACCGCCCGATGATTACTTCAAAAATGCAATGAAAGTATTGGTGAATACATGAGTGATGCTATTTATGACAGAACAATCCGCCTTATAGGAGAGCAGGCAATGAAGGAGCTGCGTCAAAAGAAAGTCGCAATAATAGGGCTCGGAGGAGTGGGTTCCTATGTTCTGGAAGCTCTTGCAAGAGCGGGTATCGGACACTTGATACTTGCCGATTATGAAAAGATTGAAGAAAGCAACATAAACAGACAGATACTGGCCTTACATTCCACCGTGGGAAAGTATAAGACGGAGGTTGCTTTAGAACGTGTAAAAGACATAAATCCCGATATTAAAGTAACCGTGCATAATGTTTTTGTAAGTAAAGACAATATAAAAGATATAATACCGTTAGATTGTGATTATGTAATTGATGCAATTGATACCGTTTCATCAAAAATTGATATAATAGTATATGCCAAGAAAAACGGCATAAACATAATATCCTGCATGGGAACGGGAAATAAGATTGATAATACTGGTTTTAAAATTGCACCTGTTGAAAAGACCGATACCTGTCCTCTGGCAAGAAAGGTTAGGAAAATATTATCTTCCGAAGGCATAACCGGTGTGGATGTACTGTATTCCGTAAGTAAGAATCAGGTAAGCGACCCCAATCTCATATCCGGTATATCTTATGTGCCTTCGACAGCGGGACTTATCATTGCAGGTTATGTTATACGGAAATTAATAAATATGTAAACGGAGGTTATTTATGAATTATTTATTGGGAATAGATATAGGTACTTCAGCCACAAAATCCGTTTTATTCAGTGAAGACGGAAAGGCTTACGCATCCGCATCGTATGAATATCCGCTCTACCAGCCTAATCCTGGATGGGCGGAACAGGATCCTGATGATTGGTGGGACGCCGTGTGTTTTACATGCAGGAAAATCATTGCGGATACCGGCATTGACAGAGGACTTATTAAGGGCGTAGGTATTTCCGGACAAATGCACGGTCTTGTCATGCTGGACGAAAAAGACCGACTGCTGGGACGCTCCATAATATGGTGCGATCAGAGAACGGAAAAACAGGCGGAATACCTCGAAGATAAAATAGGAAGAGACAGATTGATAAGCATAACTGCAAATCCCGCCATTACGGGATTTACGGCAGCTAAAATATTATGGGTTATGCAAAACCGACCGGATTTATATAAAAAAGCCAAAAAAATACTGCTGCCCAAAGACTATATTCTCTACATGCTTACCGGTGAGTTCAGTGCCGATGTGTCGGACGGTTCGGGAATGCAGCTGATGGATGTAAAGAAAAGAGTATTTTCCAAGGAATTATGTGATGCACTGGAAATAGACACTTCATTACTGGGCTATATGCACGAATCGGCGGATGCAGCAGGCAAAGTAACAAAAAAGGCTGCCTCTTTGACCTCACTTAAAGAAGGAACAATAGTTGCCGCAGGGGGAGGGGATCAGGCCTGCGGTGCAGTAGGTAACGGAATAGTAAAAGAAGGCATAGTATCTTCTACAATAGGTACAAGCGGTGTGGTATTTGCTCACACCGATAAACTGCATATTGATAAGTTAGGAAGGATTCACACCTTATGTCATGCCGTACCCGGATGTTATCATGTTATGGGTGTTACACAGGCTGCGGGATTGTCGTTAAAATGGTTCCGAGATAATTTCTGCAAAGAAGAAATCGATGCGGCAGCAAAAAAAGGAATAGACCCGTATGTAATAATGGATAAAATGGCGGAGGAAATAGCAATAGGAGCAGGAGGATTGATTTTCCTACCGTATCTCATGGGAGAACGATCACCTCACCTGGATCCTTTCTGTTCCGGAGTGTTTTTCGGCATTACGCCCACTCACGGAAAAGCGCATTTTATAAGGGCGATACTGGAGGGAGTGGTGTATTCGCTGAAAGACAGTGTCTGTATATTGAGAGAAATGGGTATTGATGTAAGCCAGGTCAGGGTTTCGGGAGGGGGAGCCAAAAGTCCGCTGTGGAAAACCATGCAGGCCGATATATTTGAAAGCGACATAGCCACTGTGGTCAATTCCGAAGGGTCGGCATTGGGTGCGGCAATCTTAGGAGGTGTCGCATGCGGAGTATATCCGTCGGTTACCAAGGCATGCGAGCTTGTAATTACAACCAAAAACAGGCAGAAATTTAACAAAACCGATGCAATTGAGTATAATAAGTACTATGAAATATATAAATCGCTGTATCCCGTCTTAAAAGACGAGTACAGGAATTTACGAATGTTGTTGCAGTGATTTAACTTTTAATAACCGTCGGTTAAGGTGATTTATACCGCTACCTTGTACTTATTTTGATTGCATAACGAATATATTTAATATATAATCTGATTGACCCTATTTTGTATGTTTAACGGAGACTATTATGACCTATACCATAGGTATCGACTTGACATTTATCAAGGATCACAAAAAGGCTGTCGGCAACGAGATATCCGCTTTAAGTATTGTTGAGGGTTTACACAACAATAGAGGCGGACAGGATTTCATAATATTTGCAAACGAAGATAATGCCAAAGACTTAAAAAGCATGTACAAGTCATTTAATGTTATCTCCACAACAAAAGGTTTCGCGTTTTACAACAGATTTTTACCTAAGTTTGTAAAAAAGTACGGTGTGGATGTTTTATATTATCCGCAGTATGTGCGTTTTATGAATTTCCGGCTTAAAACCAAAATAGTCATTACAACACACGGTTTAATCAAAGGTGATGATTTTCTGTTGGATAAACTCAGACCGGCAATGATAAGAAAAGCGGCTAAAGTGGTTGCCGCTTCGGATTTTCTGAAAAACGAGCTGGTAAAAAAAAGAGGTGTCGATCCGTCTAAGATTGTCACCATACCCAATCCTTTGGCCAATATGACAAAGAGTGTGGATGTGGTTTTTAAGAAAAAGAATATATTGGCGGTGGGAAGCGATAAGCCCCAGAAGAATATAATGTTGGCGGTGAAGGCATTTGAGAAACTTGTACCGATTATAGAACACGACCTTATACTGATAGGCGACATATCGGGCAAAGGAGAGATATTCCGATATATCGTGGATAATAATATTTCCAACAGGATTATAGTAACCGGAAGAGTCAGCAGGGAAACATTATTCGGATACTATAAAAATACCGATTTGTTTGTCAACACTTCAACATATGAAGGGTTCGGATTGGCTCCGCTGGAAGCCATGGCTTTTAAGGCTCCCGTAGTCAGTACCCCCATACCTTCCATCAGCGAATTGGGGAATGTGCAGTTTGATGCCGCCCTGAACTATGAAGATGATGAAAGAGAAGTGGCAAACAAAATGCTGGCAGTGCTGAAAAGCGAGAAAAACACGGAATATCTGGAAAACAGAGCTAAGAGAATCCTGGATTATTACAGTCTGGACAGTATAAGTAAGAAATATTTGCAGGTATTTGAAAATGTATAGGAAACAGGCACGACAAATAACTATTTATTCTTTCGTAACACCGTTCGGCGGTATGCTGAACAAGGACAACAGATGGGTGCGGTATGCCGAAGCAATTCCCTGGGATGAGATTGAAAAGATTTATGCTTCCAAGTTCAGCAACAGAGGTGCCCCGGCAAAACCTTTAAGGAAGGTTTTAGGAGCATATATACTGAAAGAGGAATATAACTTTTCCGAAGCAAGGATAATCAAGGAAATAAACGAGAATCCTTATCTGCAGTATTTTATCGGTCTGAATGAATATACGGATAAGGTTCCCGTCAGTGCTTCTTTGATACGTTCTTTCAGCAAAAGATTTACCGAACAGGATAAAACCGAGATAGAACGCCTTTTAAAGGAAGCAAGAAAAAGTCTCAGGTAGAAAAGCTTTTTAAGTGCTTTACTTAACAGCAGTAAAAGTAATATAATAGGCGGTGATAACACAGCCTTGTTTGGTGTGTGTACAAAAGAAAAAACAGTAAAACGGAGAGATGAATGAGAAAATCCTGTGTAACAATCTTTTTGATAATAGCAATTATGCTTTCCATGACCGCTTGTCATAAACAAAGCCCGACTGTAACCCCTAAACCTTCCGATTCTGTTGAACCTACACAGACAGATTCGGCAAGTCCGACACCTGCTGAACAACCTAGCGAGAGTATTTCTCCCGAGCCTACCGAGACTGTAAGTCCGGAAGAAACAGCAAGACTGGAGCGAGAACAGCTGGAGTTGCAGCGAAAAGAGCAGGATAAGGAGTTTTACGTGCCGTTAAAGCCGTTGGATAAAACAGGGCAAAAGCCCGACGGTGATGATATCCGGGCTTTATACCTGGTGGATTCGGTTCTTACAAAAAATCACGGTTCTCAAGAACAGCCCGACTGGAGGTTTGTTCGTTGTGAAGACGCAAATGTACAGTTATATAAAACATATGTGGAAGCATTGGCGGCTAACAACACGGAAAAGATAAATGAACTGAAGTATCTTCAGGGCAGTCTTACCGTTCTGGAAAGAGTTATAGGAATTATCTTAGGTACCGAGATGAATGCCGTGGTATTGAATATAAAGAGCGGCGACGGAGTTATTACCATGCCTATGCAGGCGGAATGCATAAAGCAGGTTCAGACCGAACCGGCCAGATTCGGCGACATCGGGTATGTACTCAATTTATTCAAAAGCTACGGTATTTATACAATAGGCAGGGTAACATCCTTTCAGGACAATACCCTTGCCAAATACAATGAATACCAACATGCCATCAAGAATCCCGACGGAAGCATATGGCTGGATGATAACCGTTCGGCATGGGTGGATCCGTTTAACCAATGGGTTCAGAAATACAACATTGCAGCGGCAAAAGAGGCCGCGCTTGCAGGTTTTGACGAGATTAACTTTGATTATGTCCGATTTCCCGAGGGACGAAGATGGGGCGCCTACTATACCCAATACATGCTGCTGCATGAAGGTAAGCGGTCGGACATAATAATACATGATTTTCTCAAAGACGCATATGAAGCCCTTGAGCCGTACAATGTAAATGTCAGTGCCGACATATTCGGCCTGGTAGCCAGACAGTGGGATTCGGAGGATTGTATAAAAATAGGGCAGAACTGGTACAGAATAACCACCGTTGTGGACTATATATGTCCCATGATTTATCCCAGCCATTATTCTACCGGTTGGTACGGTTTTGAATATCCCGACAAGAATCCTTACGGAATGGTTTTAGGTGCAATGAAAGATTCGATTGAGAAAAATTCCGCTTTTGAAAACCCTGCCAAAATCCGCTTATGGATTCAGGACTTTACCGCAAAATATCTTTATCCCGCAGATGCCATCTATTATTACGGTTATGAGCAGGTATACGGAGAGGTAAGAGCATTGAGAGAGCTGGGAGATTTTACTTATATGTTCTGGAATAACGGTGTGGATTACAATCCCGGCAAATATATTTTCCCGCAGGATACCGATAAATATCCCTTGAAAGACGGCGATAAAGACCCGATAGGCAGAACTCCGGCAATGGCTGCAAAAGAGTATCTTTCGGTAATGAGCAATATATATGATTCCAATCAATATATGCTTTATGTACTCACTCCGCTGGATGCAAGGGATTCCGACTATGATATGTGGAAGGATATTACTTTGCCCGGTTTAAAGGCGTATAAAATATCGGGATACACGGTTAATTCCTATATCATTACCGATGATGCGGGAAAAAATGCTGATGTTTCGGTTACTTTGCGATATACTAAAGGTGAAAGTACCGAGGAAATATATGAAACCGTTATCTGGAAAACGGTATTGGAGAACGGTATATGGAAGGTGTATTCGGGGTTTTAGGAGGGTTGTTGTATGAAAGCCGTGGTTTTAGCTGCCGGTAAAGGCAGAAGGATAGGTTCGGAAAAAGAAGGTGTGCCCAAAGCAATGAGAATTGTTAACGGCAGACCTATGATTGAGTATGTGGTAAAAGAGCTTTCCTTTGTAGAGGAGATTATTCTTGTGGTAGGATACAAAAAAGAACAGATTTATGAGCATCTTGGAGATAAATACTCTTATGCGGTACAGGAAGAGCAGCTGGGTACCGGACATGCGGTAAAATGTGCAAGTGAGTTTTTTGCCGATTACGACGGACCGGTCCTCATAACCTTCGGAGATATGCCTCTTCTGACAACAAAAACCTACAAAAAGGTATTCAAAGCATACAATGACAGTATAAAGAAGAATAATCCCGCGGCATGCGTCATGCTCTCGGTGATGCTAAAAGATCAGTCATTACCGTACGGAAGGGTAATACGTGACAGGAAAAGGTCCTTTGTGGAAATAGTGGAAGAGCCCGACTGCAACGAGGAGCAGAAGAAGATAAAGGAAGTATTTTTCGGTGTTATGCTGTTTAACGGAAAGAAACTTAACTGGATACTGAACCGTATGACCAACAATAATGCACAGAACGAATATTATCTTACCGACCTTCCCGCTTTGTTAAAGGAAGAGGGAGAGAGGATTAAAATATGCAGTATTAACGATCTCGAAGAAGTATATGGCGTCAATACTGTAGAGGACTTAAAAAGAGTGGAAGACATTATGAAAGCAAGAGGTGCAAATGATTAAGTTCGGAACCGGCGGATGGCGAGCCGTTATAGGAGACGGGTTTACCAAAGCAAACATACAGCTTCTGGTCCAGGGATTATGTGACAAAATTATTGCGTCGGGAGTACAGCATAAACCTGTGATAATAGGGTATGACAGACGGTTTTTGTCCGATATAGGAGCCAAATGGGCTGCGGAAGTTTTCTGCGGCAACTCCATCGGAGTGCATTTCATATACAGGAATTCTCCCACCCCCCTTATAATGTTCCAGGTCAAACAGGAAAAAGCATATTACGGAATCGCCGTAACCGCAAGTCACAATCCCGCCATATACAACGGGGTAAAACTCTTCACCCAAGGCGGCAGAGATGCCTCTTTGGAAGTAACCGACGAGATTGTGCGGTATATAGAGAATGTGAAAAAAGTACATTGTATGCCCTTTGAGAAGGCCACGGAAGAGGGATTGTTAACGGTTATCGACCCGTTTAACGACTATATTGATGAAATAATGGGATTTTTGGATAAATCCGCCATTATGAAAGCCCGACTGAGAGTGCTTTTAGATCCCATGTACGGAGTATCCAAAACATCATTACAGACCATATTGCTTACTTTAAGATGCGATGTCGACGTTATAAACGACAGACATGACACGCTGTTCGGCGGAAAACTGCCTTCACCCAGTGTTGCAACTTTGAGAAAACTTTCCACCATGGTTGTGGAAGAAGGTTACGATATAGGGTTAGGTACCGACGGTGATGCCGACAGATTGGGAGTAATCGACGATCAGGGCAGATTTATACATCCGAACGAGATATTGATGCTGCTTTACTACTATCTGGTAAAACACAAAGGCTGGAGGGGCGATGTTATCCGCAATATTGCCACAACCCACGTACTGGACGATATGGCAGCCGATTTCGGATATAAATGTCATGAAGTGCCCGTAGGTTTCAAACACATAAGTGCAAAGATGGAAGAGACCGATGCCGTTATAGGGGGAGAGTCCAGCGGAGGATTGACTGTAAGAGGTCATATATTCGGTAAAGACGGAATATTTGCGGCTTCCTTACTTATCGAGATGATGGCTGTAACAAAAAAGAACCTGTCACTGATATTAAAAGAGATTTATGACAGATACGGATACAGGGTGATGTCGGAAAACTCCTATGCGTTTAAATCGGAAGACAAAGAGCGACTTATGAAGATACTTTACAAAGACAGGTTGATTCCGGATTTTGACGTTCCTGTTGAAAGATTAAGCTATGAAGACGGATTGAAGGTATATTTCAAAAACGGCGGTTGGCTGGTTGCCAGATTCTCCGGTACCGAACCGTTATTGAGAGTTTTTGCCGAGATGCCCGATCAACAGCAGGCGGATGACGTTTGCAACAGAATGAAAGGATTTTTGGGTATATAACTATGATACTGGTAACCGGAGGCTGCGGCTTTATAGGTTCGCATATAACCGATGCTTTGATTGAAAAGAAGTATAAGGTGCTGGTTATGGATAATTTGAGTTCGGGCAGCATGGAAAACTTAAACAGTAAAGCGCAGTTTGTAAAAGGAGATATAACAAATACCGAAGATATTGAAGCGGTTTTTAAGAAATATCCGATAGATGCGGTTTGTCACCATGCGGCTCAGATTTCCGTTGCCGTATCCATGGAAAACCCCGTATTTGACATCAATACCAACATAATAGGTATCATCAATCTTTTGCAGGCATGTGAAAAATATAAGGTTAAAAGATTTGTTTTTGCCAGCAGTGCAGCAATTTACGGAAATCCCGTATATCTTCCCATAGATGAAAATCACCCCAAGAATCCGTTGTCCTTTTACGGATTATCCAAACTTGCTTCGGAGCAGTGCATAAGGATATTTGCCCAAGATACCGATATGACATATGCGATATTGCGATATGCTAACGTTTACGGTCCCAGACAGCGGGCGGAAGGTGAAGGCGGTGTTGTTGCGGTCTTTATGAACAGGATGGTGGCAAACAAAGAATGCTATATTCACGGTGACGGAAAACAGACAAGGGACTTTATATATGTAAAAGACATAGCGGCGGCAAATGTCAAAGCTCTGGAATGCCATGTAAGCTTTACGGCCAATGTTTCCACCAATGTATATACCGATATAGTTACATTATTCAATGTTATGAAAAAGGAAACGGGATATGAAAAACAGGCTGTGTATACGCAGCCCAGAAAAGGAGATATAAAAGACAGTTATCTTAAGAATACCGGGATACACGAGCTTTTATCCTGGTATCCCGAATATGATTTAAGTAAAGGTTTGAAGGAGACTGCCGAGTATTTTCTGCATGCTTGATTTTTTAAAGAAAAACAGGATATTTTTTACTTATGTTCTGATAGGTACAATAGCAACTTTGCTGGATATGGCAATATTGTATATTCTGTCGGATTTATTAAGCCTGAACTATATTCTTTCCAATTGTATTTCGGTATTTTGCGGAATATCCTTAAGCTTTTTTCTCAATTCAAGATATAATTTTAAAAAAACCGACAGGATAGCTATTAAGTTCATTTATTTCGCATCGGTATGCATTATAGGTTTATTGGTCGGATCTTCCATTTTTGTTTTCCTGTATGAGAATCTCGGGATTTATAAGTTCATATCCAAAGCACTGTCCGTAATAATAGCGGGAGTATTACAGTTCCTGTTCAACAAGCATGTGACCTTCCGATAACCTGTGATATAATTCAATCATGAAACTAAAAGCACTTAAAATCATCTTAATAATACTGTTTTTGCTCTCAGGCACAGCGACTTTTCTGTTTTCACCGTATTATGAGCTGAAGAATATAACTGTTGAAGAAAGCGCCGTTAATATTACCGACACACTGGGTGAATGCGGTGTGGTTGCAGGCTGCAACATCAATCTTCTTTTGTTATCAAAGGGGAATATTTTAAGCGGGCACCTTGTGAAAGCGGAAGAGCAGGTGATGAGTGATGTCAACATCAAGAATTTAAGTATAAAAAGGTCGGGAAGGAATGATATTACCGTAAGTTGTCAGTCCAGGAAACCCGTAATGTGTATATCACACGATGACTATGTAATATATTTTGATTATGACGGAACGATAATAGATACGTCACAAATGAAGGCGGAAAAAGCAATTCTTATCAGAGGATTGGATTTAGATTTCTTTTATCCGGGACGTAATATATTGACTTGTAATTACATGTTGGAGGATATTTCCGTCTTATGTAGCGAGATAGAAAAGTACGATACCGCAAATTATACGGCTATCAGAACACTGATAAATGAGATAGAAATGCAGGAAAATAACAGAATAATAGTTAAATATGACAACAGATTGGATATTTTAATGGATATGACCGATGATGTGAAATACAATGCAAATGTTTTATGTGCCATACTGTCAAACATGAATCAGAACAGCAAAGGCACCGTAGATTTTACCGTTTCCGACACTCCGTTCTTCAGTCCTGCTTCGGAATAACGGAAAAAGTTATATAAAAACCTTGACAAAAGTTTTGTTTGTAATGTATATACAAGATGATATAATGTTTGATATAATGATGTTAATTATTAGTTAAGTATAATTTTCTACATGAAAGGGGAGTATTATGCTTCAGTTCGAAATGGAGATGGAGCAATTCGCTCAGATAAAGGTTTTAGGAGTCGGTGGTGCCGGAAACAATGCAATAGACAGAATGATCACTTCGGGATTAAAGGGTGTGGAGTTTATTTCCATAAACACCGACAAACAGGCTTTGATGAATTCAAAAGCAACTACGAAAATTCAGATAGGGGAAAAGCTGACAAAAGGATTGGGTGCAGGTTCCATTCCCGAAATTGGGGAAAGAAGTGCGGAAGAGTCCAAGGATATTATCATAGACCACATTAAAGGTGCCGATATGATATTCATAACAGCCGGAATGGGCGGCGGTACCGGTACCGGTGCCGTACCGATAATTGCCAAAGAAGCAAGGCAGCTGGGAATTCTTACCGTATGCATTGTGACCAAGCCGTTTACCTTTGAAGGAAGAAAGAGAAAAGAGAATGCCGAAAAAGGTATAGACAAATTGCAGTCTATAGTGGATACGCTTATCATTGTTCCCAATGACAGACTGTTGCAGATTTCCGACAAGAAAATAACCATATTGGAAGCATTCCTTACTGCGGACAATGTTCTCTTCAAAGGTGTTCAGAGTATTTCCGATCTGATTGCGGTACCCGGCCTTATCAATCTGGACTTCGCCGATGTCAAAACGGTGATGACCGATGCGGGAATAGCACATATGGGTATCGGCAGAGGCACGGGAGAAGATAAATGCGAACAGGCGGCAATGGAAGCGATAAAGAGTCCTTTACTGGAAACCTCTATCGAAGGAGCCAAGAAACTTCTGGTCAACATTACCGGCGGTCCCGATATGGGATTGTTTGAAGTGGATCATGCCGCAAACAAGATTTACGAAGCCGCCGATGAGTCGGCCGATATCATCTGGGGTGCCACAATTGATCCCAATATGACCGATCAGATAATGATAACCATAATAGCAACGGGATTCAATGATGATGTAAAGGAATATAAACCTTCGATTCTTTTCCCGAAAAAAGAAGAGAAGACATTTACCTTTAAGGATGTCAAGGAACCGGAAAAAGAAGATATCAAACCCGAAGAACCGGAAGAAGAGAAAACTGAAGAAGAAGCAGATGACTTAAAAGAAACCAGGTTATTCGATATTCATCTGCCCGACGAGGAAGATAAGCAAACGGATGAGGAGTCTGATACCGTTTCCAAAGAGGTTGAGGACAAGAAACCCGAACCCGTGGCACAGCCGGAAAAGAAGCAGAGGGATGATACCATAACCATTCCCAGTTTCTTGCGTATGAAGTAAAATTATGAGATACATATAAAAGAATGCGGAAACCCCGCATTTTTTTTGCTGCTTTTTTAATAATAATTTACATATAGTCTTAATTTGTAAACTTTTTATGACTTGGTGATAAAAAGTATTGCAGTATTCGGAATGTTGATATATAATGGTAGAAATTGGAGGTAACAAAAATGGCAATAGGTAAAGAAGGAGTATATAAGGTAAGAGAAATAAGGGACATCAGAGAAGCAATTTTCGGTGCTGCCGAGATATACGGAGATAAAGATGCGTTATTGGAAAAGAATAAGGAAACGGATAAATATGAAGCTCATTCATTTAACGATTTCGTAAAGGATATAAAGAGTTTAGGTACCGCATTATGTGATATGGGACTTAAAGACAAAAGAGTGATTGTTATGGGAGAAAACAGATATTTCTGGGCTGTTTCTTACATGGCGGTTGTATGCGGAACGGGTGTTGTTGTACCGGTGGATGTTCTGCTTAATCAGACTGATTTGAAATATATATTTGAATCATCCAAACCGGAAGCGGTCATATTTACCGATAGAAAAGCAACCGAAATCAGAAATCTGGCGGAGGAGCTTTCATACATCAAATATTTCATAAATATGGACGGAGATTATACCGATAACAAACGTTTTTTCAACGTTACCGACCTTATGGCAAAAGGAAGTAAACTGGTTGAAGAAGGTGACAGGACTTTTATCGATGCCGAAATAGATACCGAAGAGACACAGATTATCTTGTTTACATCGGCAACAACTTCGGTTGCAAAAGCCGTTCAGTTGTCACACAGAAATATAGCAAGCAATATGATGGCAATGTCCAGCATGATAAAGGTATATCCTACCGATGTATTTTTATCGGTACTGCCTTTGCATCATACTTATGAATGCACATGCGGATTCTTATGTGCTATGTCTCTCGGGGGAGCCATAGGTTATGCCGAAGGGTTGAGGTATATTAAAAAGAACCTGGATGAATTAAAACCCAGTATTATTCTTTCGGTTCCTCTTCTGTTTGAAAAGACATACAAGAATATAATGAAGTCAGCGGAGAAATCAGGCAGCCTTAAAAAGCTTGAGACATTTATAAAAATAGCCGATACACTTCGTCTCGGCAAGAAGATAAGAAGAAAAATGTTTTCTTCGGTTATTGCCGGTTTAGGCGGCAATATGAGGCTGATGATATCCGGTGCAGCCGGAATATCTCCTACGGTAGCCAAATTTTACAGGTCGATAGGTATTGATTTTCTGCAAGGATACGGACTCACCGAATGTTCTCCGATAATCTGCCTGAATTCCGATGTGGATTTTGTGGATGAATCGGCAGGAAAACCGTTACCGGGAGTGGAAGTTGTTATTCTGGATAAAGATGCCGACGGTATCGGCGAGATATGTGCTAAAGGTCCCAACGTAATGAAGGGTTACATGAATATGCCGGAAGAGAACGCAAAAGCATTTGAAGGCGGATATTTCCATACCGGAGACTTAGGTTACATGGATGAAAATGACTTTGTATACATAACAGGAAGGAAAAAATCGGTAATAGTCACAAAAACGGGCAAAAACATATTCCCGGAAGAACTGGAGCAAAAACTGGATAAAAGCAAATATGTGGAAGAGTGTCTGGTATTCGGCGTAACCGATAAGGACGGAGACAGCATTGTAACGGCTGCGGTTTATCCTGCATATCAGATATTTGAAGAGGAATTCAACAATACCGACAAGAAGTTCATTCATGATAAGATAATGGAACTTGTGCAGGAGGCCAATTCGCAGGTGCCCACATACAAGGCAATCAAGAAACTGGTTATAAGGGACAACGAGTTCGAAAAGACTACAACAAGAAAGATTAAACGTTACGGCGCAAACTATAAAGTAGATTAGTATTGTGCCGAGATAGGACATTGATATTTCAAGGATTCATATGTCGTACTATAGCGGAGGATAAGTGACTGTGGAAAATACTTTACCATTAATTGATTTTTTCCACAGTTATCTTATGCTATAATATCATTATTATTACATCGGGGGAAAAATAAATGAAACTCAAACTGAATTACAAAAGGACGTTTCTTGTGGGACTTGCTTTCATGTCGATA
>DUPQ01000020.1 GCA_012838235.1 Clostridiaceae bacterium | reverse complement strand
AATATAAGAGATTACGGATCCCAGGGGCAGCAGCGGTCTGCGATATTGTCATTGAAATTTGCGGAAATGCAGATTATTAAAGATAAGACAAACAAACAGCCGGTGCTATTGTTGGATGATGCATTAAGTGAACTGGACTTATTAAGAAAAAGAAAATTGTTGAACAAAATAGAAACAAAACAGACTTTTATTACCTGCACCGAAAAAAGACGATATATGACCCTGGATGACAAAATAAGTTTTTTCTATGTAAGCAAGGGATCAGTCAAAAGTATATAGAAAAAAGACCGTAAAAATGCTATAATTAACAGAAGAATGAAGAGAGGATTTCATGTTTTTACACATAGGAGATAATTTGGTTGTGCGCGAAAAAGAGGTAATAGGAATATTTGATTTTGAAACTTCTACACTATCCAAGCACACAAAAAATTATCTCAGAGATAAAGAAAAAAAAGGAACAATAACAACAGTAAGTGACAAACTTCCGAAGGCTTTTGTTGTTGTTAAGAAAAATAAGGAGTCCGATTTCCGGATATATCTCACACTGATATCTTCTGCAACGCTAAGAAAACGAGCTGAAAACAATAAAATAACGGAGTAATATATGGATAATAAAAAAAGACAGGATAATATAAGAGATTGCAATTACGACGAGTCGCAGATACAGGTACTGGAAGGTCTTGAAGCGGTCAGAAAAAGACCCGGTATGTATATAGGAACTACATCCGTGAGAGGATTACACCACCTTGTCTATGAAATAGTGGCAAACAGTATTGATGAAGCACTTGCCGGAAGATGTGACAGAATTGAAATAACGATAGATAAAGGCAATATAGTTACGGTTACGGACAACGGCAGCGGAATCCCGGTAGGCATACATCCTAAAATGGGAATTCCCACGGTTGAAGTTGTGCATACGGTGTTACATGCAGGAGGAAAATTTGATTCTTCGGCATACAGTATATCCGGAGGACTGCATGGAGTAGGAGCTTCGGTAGTTAACGCACTAAGCGAATTTCTTGAGGTGGAAGTCAAGAGAGACGGAAAAATATATAAACAAAGATACGAAAGAGGCAAAACGGTTTCAAAACTGGAAATTATTGGAAATACTAACGAAACCGGAACAAAAACCGTATTTAAAGCCGATGAACAGATTTTTGATACTATTGAATATGAATATGATGCTCTCTTATCAAGGTATAGAGAAATGGCATTTCTGAACAAGGGTGTCATGATAGTGTTAACAGATAAAAGAGGAGAGGAAGAAGTAACAAACGAATTATGTTATGAAGGCGGGATAGTATCATTTGTCAGATATCTGGATTCAAACAAAACAAGAATACATAAAGATACAATATATATTGAAGCGGAGAAGGAAAATTGTCTTGTGGAGATTGCGATGCAGTACAATGATGACTACAATGAGACACTTTATTCATATGCAAACAACATAGCGACCAGCGAAGGCGGAATGCATGTTACAGGTTTTCGATCAGCTCTGACAAAAGTAATAAACGATTACGCAAGAAAGATAGGAGCACTTAAGGAATCGGATAAAAACCTGACCGGAGAGGACGTAAGAGAAGGCTTAACCGTAGTATTATCGGTAAAATTACACGATCCGCAGTTTGAGGGTCAGACAAAATCAAAATTAGGTAACAGTTATGTGCGAACCGCCACCGAGCAAACGGTAAATGAGGAGTTGGCAGCATATTTTGAAGAGAATCCGCAAGAAGGAAAGGTAATTATTGAAAAATGTATTCGTGCATCCCAGGCCAGAGAAGCGGCAAGAGGAGCACGCGAATTGGCAAGAAGAAAGACTGCACTGGAAGGAAATGCTCTTCCCGGGAAACTGGCAGACTGTTCGGAAACCGATCCTACAAAGAGCGAAATATTCATAGTGGAAGGAGACAGTGCCGGCGGAAGCGCTAAACAGGGACGAGACAGAAAATATCAGGCAATACTTCCTTTATGGGGAAAAATGCTTAATGTGGAAAAAGCAAGAATAGAGAAAGTATATAATAACGACAAGCTCTCTCCTTTAATAACTGCATTAGGCACGGGGATCGGCGAAGATTTTAATATTGAAAAACTGAGATATCATAAAGTTATAATAATGGCCGATGCGGATGTTGACGGAGCTCATATAGGAATGCTCCTGATTACTTTTGTATACAGATACATGCGTGAACTTATAGAAAAAGGACACCTTTACCTGGCTCAACCGCCTTTATACAGAATAACCAAGGGAAAAGATTCAATATATGCGTATAATGAAGCGGAAAAGGACAGAATATTACGAGAAAGAGACTGGGACAGTAAAGATTGTACCCTTCAGAGATATAAAGGACTGGGAGAAATGAGTTCTACACAGTTGTGGGAAACAACAATGAATCCTGCCACCAGGACAATTATACAGATAAAGATGGATAATCCGTTCCTGGCAGATATAGCGGTGTCCGATTTAATGGGGGATGATGTACAACCCAGGAAAGAATTCATTGAAAGACACGCAAAAGATGTACAACTGAACAGATTAGATATATAATGTTTCACGTGAAACATATGAAGGGGTCGATATGGGAAAAATAATAGCTGTTGCCAACCAAAAAGGCGGAGTAGGCAAGACAACTACTTCGATAAACCTAAGTGCAAGCCTTGCATTTATGGGAAAAAGGACACTTCTTATTGATAATGATCCGCAGGGTAATGCAACAAGCGGTCTGGGAGTAGACAAATGGACCGTTAAGCAGTCGGTCTATGATGCTATAATTAATGATATTGACATAAAAGAGACGATTCTTCCTACAATGTTGGATAGTTTATTCCTTTGTCCCGCCAATATACAGTTAGCGGGGGCGGAAATAGAGCTTGTAAGTTTGATGATGCGTGAAAACAGACTGAAAAATGCTATTAAACCTATAAGAAATGATTATGATTACATAATAATTGACTGTCCTCCATCTCTGGGTCTGCTCACATTAAACTCACTAACTGCAGCAGACACCATTTTAGTGCCTATACAATGCGAATATTATGCGCTTGAGGGCTTGAAACAGTTGATGAAGACGGTTTCTTTGGTACAAAAGCATTTAAATCCCTCCTTAAAGGTTGAAGGAGTGGTTATGACTATGTTTGATTCAAGAACAAATATCTCACTTCAGGTAGTAGAAAGCGTAAGACAGCACTTTTCCGACAGAGTATATAGAACAATAATACCGAGAAATGTGCGGTTAAGTGAAGCTCCGAGCCACGGACTACCTATCATTCTATACGATAAAGACTCCAAAGGAGCTATGAGTTATTTGGATTTAGCAGAAGAAGTTATACAATGCGGAGGGGAAAATGGCTAAATACGGTTTAGGAAAGGGATTAGGTGCACTGCTGGGTGGTGATTATACCGATATTTCCGTTATTAACAAAGAGAATCAGTTGATTGAAATGGATATTGATAAGATACAGCGGGACCCCCGGCAGCCTCGTAGAGACTTTTCGAAAGAGGAAATGGATGAACTTGCGGAATCTGTACGCGAAAAAGGCATAATCCAACCGATATTGGTTAGGAAAACAGATGATACATACACAATAGTGGCAGGAGAAAGAAGATTCCGGGCCGCTAAACAGGAAAAGCTGAAAACAGTTCCGGTAATTGTAAAGGAATTTACCGATAAAGAAGTTTTAGAGATTTCTTTAATAGAAAACATACAAAGAAAAGATTTAAATCCGATTGAGGAAGCGGAAGCATATAAGAGATTATGTGATGAATTCGGAGCAACTCAGGAGGAAATAGCAAAAACTCTGGGAAAAAGCCGTCCGGTCGTCACAAACAAGTTAAGACTGTTGAATTTAGAGGAAAAAATACTCAGTTTTATAAGAAGAGGAAAACTTTCCGAAGGTCACGCAAGGCTGTTGTTGTCTGTCCATGAAGACATAAGAGAGGATCTTGCCGAGGAAACGGTGAACAAAGAATTAAGTGTAAGAGACCTTGAAAAACTCATAAAAAAGACAAAAAGGACTCCCGGAAAGAAAGAACAAATAGAAAACGATGAAGAATTTGCAAAAGTTGAGAATAAACTACAGAAGAAACTTGCAACAAAGGTAACAATAACCAGAAGTATTAAGAAAGGTAAAATAACGATTGAATATTATTCGCTTGAAGGATTAAACAGAATCATAGACATATTAAGCAGATAATGTTTCACGTGAAACAAAGTAATGGAATATCTAATATACGCATCAATAAGTTTAGGAATATCACTGATTGTGTCATCAATTACAGTGCTGATTTTTGTTAATAAGAAAAAAAAGAATAAAAAGCGGGAACAAGAGCGGGAAATCTCTATAGATAATATAAAGACATATGAAGATGTACTGCGTCAGTTGAACAAATTACATGAAAATACTAAGGAAAATGAGCGTATGATCAGATATTTGGACATGCAGAGCGAAAAATTGAATAAACTGACAACAATATCATTTAAAAACGTAGGCCTTGTAAGATATAAATATTCCGATGATGCAGGAGGCAATCTCAGTTTTTCACTTGCTTTGATGGATGATAAACAGAACGGAATAGTGTTTACCAATATCTCGTTAATAGACAGCAATTCCTTATATGTAAGAAGGATAACAAACGGAGTATCGGATGTCCTTCTTGTGGAAGAAGAAAAAGAGGCTATAAAACAAGCAAAAGAAAGTTCTGTAATTTAACAATATTTGTCATATACATAACTATTGACACATTTATTTAACTTTGGTATATTCATTAGGCGCGTTTGCGTATGTACTTTGAACAGTAGACACGGAGAGATGGTCGAGTTGGTTTAAGGCACCGGTCTTGAAAACCGGCGTAGGGGCAACCCTACCTAGGGTTCGAATCCCTATCTCTCTGCCACACGGAGAAGTACCCAAGTCGGCTCAAGGGGGCGGTTTGCTAAACCGTTAGTAGGGGTAACTCTAGCATGGGTTCGAATCCCATCTTCTCCGCCATAATTTGTCCGCAAATCGGTTCGGGTTTGCGGACATTTTGATTTCTTGCGTAAAAGAGTAAAATTCTTTAATATAATTTTTTTAAAAAGTTACAAAGAAATAATGTTATATACAACTAACACTTAGCATATTGTTTAATTTAATATCTTCATGTCGGATATTTTGCATTAAAGTCCGGAGATTTTTAACGGTCATTGTGTTTTAGCTACACTGAGTATACTATATGTAGTAGAGATAAAAGGGAATATAATTATGCAAAGGTCTGAAATTAAAAGACCTTGACATTTTACATCTCAAATATATATAATCTAATACGCTGTGCATGAAAGTGTACAAAAAAATGAGATAAATTTTTTACATATAGGAGTTACTGATGAAAAGAACATATCAGCCGAAGACCAAACAAAGAAACAGAGTCCACGGATTCAGACAAAGGATGAAGACGGCTGCCGGAAGAAAGATTATTAAAAACAGAAGAGCCGGGGGCAGAAAGAGATTATCTGCATAGGATTCCTTTCTCATGCCTTTATTTATACGAAAGGTTAAATATGGAAACGCTGAAAAAGAACTATGAGTTTTTACGTGTATACAGAAAAGGAAAATATTTCAGCGGAAAGTATTTGACAATAAACGTTCTGGAAAATGCATTTTTGCGCAATAGGGTAGGCATATCCGTAAGTCGCAAGGCATACAAAAGCAGCGTTAAAAGAAATTTATACCGTAGAAGAATAAAGGAAATATTAAGGACAGGTAACTTTAATCTGAAAAACGGGTATGATATGGTATTCGTAGTTAAAAAAACTGATGAAATACCTGAATACCATGAAATAGAGAAGGAAATAGTCGATTTGCTGGATAAGGCAAAATTGATAATAAAGAATGAAAAAACTGATAATCAGATTGATTAAATTTTACAGAATCAATATCTCTCCAAATAAGTTGCCGTGTTGCAGATTTCTTCCCACCTGCTCTCAGTATGCTATTGAAGCTGTGGAAAAATATGGCGCTTTCAAAGGCAGTTTGTTGTCATTGTGGAGAATTTTGAGATGTAATCCGCTTTGTAAAGGCGGTTATGATCCTGTTAAATAAGGAAAGGAAGGGCTATGTTTGATTTTATTTATAACTTTTTCGGAAAGATATTTGAATTGCTTTATACCGGTCTTTGCGGACAGAATTTCGGAATAACCATAATCGTATATACTCTGCTCTTAAAGCTTCTCTTGATGCCGCTTTCCATTAAAGGGCAAAAATCCACAATGAGAATGACAGAACTCACTCCGAAAGTCGATGCAATTAAGAGAAGGTACAAGAACGATCAGCAGAAACAAAATGAAGAAATTCAGAAATTGTATAAACAGGAAAATGTAGGTTGCGCATCAGGCTGTCTGCCCACCCTGATTCAGTTTCCGTTGCTGATAGCAATGTACCGAGTTCTTGCACAACCTCTTACTTACATTAAAGGAGTTTCCAAAGACGTAATCAACCAGATTATAGAGAGGCTGGGATATGCTCCTACGGTTTTACAGACCACTATAAACAACGACCTTCTCTCCGACCCTGCTAAATTCGAGCTTGTCAAGGATCTCATATCTTTCGACAAACTTATTGATATGAATTTTTTAGGAATGAATCTCGGCTTGGTTCCGAAGGTTAATCCTTCCATACTTTTCGGTGCGGAAACTATAGGGACATATCTTCCCATCCTGTTCCTGCCGTTAATTTCAGTGGGATTGGTTATACTTTCACAATATCTTAATGATAGAGCTATGAAGAAAAGGATGCCTGCTAAGAAAAAGGCTCCCAATCCGAACGACGCTCCGGATATGTCCGAACAGATGGGCAAGACAATGAAGTTCTTAATGCCCGCTATGACATTATGGATAGGATTTACATTACCTGTCAGTATGTCGCTATACTGGATATTTACACATATTGTCCAGATAATTCAGCATTTTATAATGGAGAAAATAAGGAAAAACCACGATGCAAAAAAAGAAGCCGAAGCGGTAAGAAGCGGTGCCGCATCGCAGAGTGAAGAAATCATTGAAGCAACATATGAAGTTAAAGAGGAAAGCAAGGAGAGTAAAGATAAAAAATGAGCAGGGTTAGCATTGAAAAAACGGGTAAAACAGTTGATGAAGCGGTACAGGCAGCACTCTTGGAATTAGGCTTGGAGCTTGGAGATGTGGAAATAGAGATAGTTGAGGAGGAGACCAAGGGGCTTTTAGGGCTGGGAAGGAAAGAAGCAAAAGTAAGAGTATATTTCTCTACGGAAGACGATCCCAAAGAAACAATAAAGTTTTTCTTGGAGGATATACTTTCACAGATGAATCTTGTTCCCGATGTATTTGTCAGCGAAGAAGACGGTTTTTACAAGGCGGAAATAAGCTGTAACGATTCCGGACTTATTATCGGAAGAAAAGGAGAAGTGCTCCAGGCATTACAGTTTATAACATCACAGGTAGTAAGCAGAGCTTATGACACATATATAAGGGTTATAATCGATACGGAGAATTACAGGGAGAGACACAAAGCATACTTAGAAGAGTTAGCAAGAAAAACTGCCGATAAGGTTGTCAAAGCAAAAAGGGATTTTATGCTGGATCCCATGTCTTCATATGACAGAAGGATAATACACACATGTCTTCAAGACAGGGAGAACGTTTCTACATACAGCATCGGAGACGAGCCATATAGAAAAATAGTTATTTCCTTTGAAAGAGACGGAAAAAGAAACAGCTATTAATAAAAATGGAACATACTATAGCAGCAATTTCCACACCTGTAGGGGTTGGAGGAATATCGGTGATAAGGATTAGCGGAAGCAAGGCTTTTTCGGTTGCTGAAAGTATGTTCAAGAGTAAAACTCCTTTTAGAGATATCAAAAGTCATACAGTAACTTACGGACATATTCAAGACAAAAAAGGCAATACATTGGATAATGTACTGCTTCTTAAGATGAAAGCTCCTAAAACTTATACCAAGGAAGATACGGTGGAAATTCAATGCCACGGCGGGTTATATGTAACAAGAAAAATACTTGCTTTGGCATATACCAACGGAGCGGTTCCCGCACAACCGGGAGAGTTTACCAAAAGAGCATTTATAAACGGCAGCATTGACCTTATGGAAGCGGAAGCGGTCATGGACCTTATAAACAGCCAAGCGGAAGATGCTTACAGGGAAGCTTTGTCGCAAATGAAAGGGGAGAAGAGTTTACAGATTAAGAGTATAAGAAGTGAACTTATCGACCTCATATCACACATAATGGTGATTATGGATTATCCCGAATATGATACGGAAAAGATAACGGCGAAAGAAGCACAGGATAAAGCACAAGACATAGCGGACAGACTCAAGGTATTCGTTGAGGATTTTGATGAAAGAAGAATTATACGGGAAGGATTGACTGTAGCGGTTATAGGGGATGTAAATGTAGGAAAGTCCACATTCATAAACAGAGCATGCGGAGAGAATCGTGTAATTGTTACCGATATAGCCGGGACAACAAGGGACGTGGTGGAAGTAAAAATTGATGTAAAAGGACTATGTGTTACATTAAAAGACACTGCCGGCATTCGCAGTACGGATAATGAAATAGAAAAAATAGGCATAGAAAAATCCAAGCAGGCGATAGAGCAATCGGATGCGGTTATATACATTGCGGATATAAACCAGCCGTATAAAGACGAGATACTCCATTACCTGAGAGACAGGGATAAAGTGATATGCGTACTGAACAAGACCGATCTTTTATTGGAAAAAGACAAGGATAAACATATTGAATCTATGGAGAAAGAGCTTAAAAAATTATTCAAAGACAGAATAATTGCCTGCTCTTTAGATAAAAAAGAAGGAATCAGCGAGATTTTTGACAAATTGCTGGATATGGTTAACGCAGGAAGTATAAGGAGCAAAGACTCCGCAATAACAAACGAAAGACATAAAAAACATATACTGGATGCCATTACAAATCTTGAAAACACAAAAGAGGGTTCTTTTATAGATATGCTCAGTATTGATTTAACAACGGCTGCGGAAGAACTGGGTAAAATAACGGGAGAAACCGCAAGCGCGGATATTATAGACAGAATTTTTGAGAAATTCTGTATAGGTAAATAAAATGAAACAATATGATGTAGTTGTTGTCGGAGCGGGACATGCGGGATGTGAAGCAGCACTTGCCTGCGCAAGAATGGGATTAAAAACTGCAATTTTCACTTTGAATCTGGACAGTATCGCCAACATGCCGTGCAATCCGAGTATAGGAGGCACCGCAAAGGGGCATCTGGTGAGGGAAATAGATGCCTTGGGCGGACAGATTGGTAAATGTGCCGATGCAACCCTCATACAGTCAAAAATGCTTAACAGATCCGGAGGACCTGCAGTTTATTCTCTTCGTGCCCAGATAGACAGAAGGCAGTATCAGACCGTGATGAAACATATGCTGGAAAAGCAGGAAAATTTGGACATCCGGCAATATGAGATTACCGATATTATTTTTGACAACAATAGCGGAGTTACCGGAGTGGTTACCAATACCGATGTTGTCATCTCCGCTAAAGCTGTAATAATAGCGACCGGAACGTATATGAAGAGTCGTATTATAATCGGAGACATGTCATATGAAGGCGGACCTGACGGTTTTTTGCCTGCAAACAGACTGTCCCTCAATCTGGAAAAAAAGGGAATTAAGTTAAGAAGATTCAAAACGGGGACACCGGCAAGAGTACATAAAAACAGTATTGATTTAACCAAAATGTCCGTTCAGAACGGTGATGAGCCTATTGTGCCTTTCTCTTTTGAAACGGATAAGATTGAAATAAACCAGATACCTTGTTACCTTACATATACCAATGAAAAAACGCATGATATCATCAGAAAAAATCTGGACAGATCTCCTTTGTACAGCGGCAAGATAAGCGGCACGGGAGTACGGTATTGTCCGTCTATTGAGGATAAGATAGTTAAATTTGCCGATAAGGAGCGGCATCAGGTTTTTCTTGAGCCTATGGGTTTGATGACCGACGAGATGTACGTTCAGGGAATGAGCAGTTCCATGCCGGAGGATGTACAGGAAGCAATGTATAAATCCGTAAAAGGCATGGAAAATGTGGTTTTCATGCGCAGTGCATATGCAATTGAATATGACTGCTTTGATCCGTTGCAACTTATGCCCACATTGGAGTTTAAAAAATTTCCGGGCCTTTATTCCGCCGGGCAGAGCAACGGCAGCAGCGGTTATGAAGAAGCTGCGGCACAGGGAATAATGGCCGGCATAAATGCGGCATTGAAGATAAAAAAACAATCATCCTTTGTTCTGGACAGATCGGAGGCATATATCGGAGTACTCATAGATGATCTGGTTACCAAAGGAACAAACGAGCCGTATAGAATGATGACCAGCAGAGCGGAATATCGCCTTATATTAAGACAGGACAATGCGGATGAAAGACTGACACCGAAAGGTTACAAGTTGGGGCTTATAAGCGAAGAAAGATATACCGGGTTTTTAAGAAAGATGGAAAACATAGAAAAGGAAATAGAGCGATTAAAAAAGAAAAATGTTTCTCCTAAAATTGTTAATCCGTTTCTTGAAAAAAGAAATCAGCAACCTTTAAATTCCGGAACAACCGAAGCGGCTATTCTGAAGAGAGAGGGTGTCGGCTATAATGACCTGTATGAAATTGACGATGAGATTCCCGAATTGACTAAAGAAGAAAGAGAGCAGGTCGAGATAAAGATAAAATATGAAGGCTATATAGAAAAACAACAAAGGCAGATAGAGCAGTTTAAGAAAATGGAAAAGGTGCTGCTTTCCGAAAATATAGATTACAAAAAAATTAAAGGTCTCAGAAACGAAGCGCAACAGAAACTGGACAACGTGAAACCTGTTTCACTGGGTATGGCCGGAAGAATATCCGGCGTATCGCCGGCAGATATACAGGTTCTTTATGTTTATATCGAACAACAAAAGCGAAAGAAAAGGAAAGCGAAAGAATGAAGCAACTTCTTAAAGGTATTTTTAAAGAGCTGGGAATAGAATACCAAGAGGAGCATTACGATAAATTCGACACATATGCATCTCTTCTTATCGAATGGAATAAAAAGTTCAATCTTACGGGAATAACCGATTTGAGAGATATTTACATAAAACATTTCGGAGACAGTCTCTTGTTGTATGAGGGAATAAAAGCAACCGAATCGTTAATTGATGTGGGAAGCGGAGCAGGTTTTCCCGGTATACCTTTAAAGATAGCGGGGTACAAACAAAAAACAGTATTACTTGAAGCAAACGGTAAAAAGGCTTCTTTTCTGGAGCATGTTATAAAGACTCTGGAGCTGGATAATATTTTCGTATGCAATAAGCGAGCGGAAAACGCGGCAAGAGAAGAAGCGTATAGAGCTTTTTGATGTTGTTGTAGCAAGGGCTGTTGCGCCGTTGAGTATACTGTTGGAATATTGTGTACCCTTCATAAAAAGAGAAGGCATTTTTATAGCCATGAAAACCGATAACTCCGAACTGCAATCGGCCGAGAATGCCATGAAGCAACTTTCTGTTGAAATATTAAAAGAAGACAAGCAGACCATTCCTTTTTCCGATATTAAAAGAAATAATATGTATTTTAAAAAAACAAGAAATACAGCATATAAATATCCCAGACCGGACGGGGTTCCCAAAAAGAAACCGCTATAAAATTTCACAGAGATTTAACAGGTTAGTCATAATTTATTCACATGTTTTCTTTATTATGAGAGCACAACAATTTCATAATATATTCCTCATAAAAGCAGAAAGACTTAAGTCCTTCTGTTTTTTTTCTTAAACGCTTTTCTTGCATGCTGCCTGCATTTTATGAGGAACAAAGGAATGTTAAGCATTCTTTTAAATCTTGCAGGCTGTTTTAGCAGTCTGTAGAACCATTCCAGCTTATGCTTGCAGAAGAACTCGGGAGCTCTTTTGGAAAAGCCCGAAATAATATCAATGGTTCCGCCCGCTCCGATAGCAAGTCCCGAATGTATGTTATGGCGGTGTTTGTATATAAAAAACTCCTGCTTGGGAGCGCCTAATCCCACAATAATCAAATCAGGTTTTTCGGTATTAATATTATCAATTATCTCTTTTTCCTGATCGACGTTAAAGAATCCGTCATGATAACCGGCTACTGTTATATGCGGGTAAAGGGATTGAATTTTTTTTGCTGCGGTACTTACGGAATCATGTGATGCACCGAGCAGGTAAACGGAAAAACTTTTACCCATGCCTAAAAGATTCTGTACAAATACACATCCGGGGACCTTCTCTTTTAAGGGAGTCTTAAGAATTTTTGAAGCAAGAACAACTCCGTCTCCGTCAGGGATATTCATAAAGGAGGAATTTAATACCTCCATAAGACTATTATCTTTAATTGCAGCCATACATATTTCCGCATTGGGAGTAAAGATGTATCTGAAAGAAGCACGGTCGGATAAAGCATCACATGCTTTTTCCAATGCCTTTTCCATATCTGTGTTGTCGATTTTTATACCCAAGATATCCATAATTGCTCCAATTACTTTGAAGTATAGGAAAAAACAAGTGAAAAATCAATAAAAAGGTTGATTATTGATTAATATGGATATAGAATGAACTTCGCAGACATGAGAAAAACCAATGCTTTAAAGTTAATCATCATTATATTGATAATGTCGGCAGTACTTGTTTCGTGTACCGAAGAAGAGTACCGCGCTTCCAGGCTGTACAAATCTTTGACATCATATGAGCAAAAGAGTGAAACGGTTACTCTGAAAAACAAGAAATACAACAAAATTGATTTATCCAAAAAAGCCGTATTGGAACTTTCCAAGGGCATGATATATAACGTGGATTTCAGTGAAGCGGTCAATGTCAGAGATGCTTCAACCGCCTCCATACTGAATTCGGAAATAATATCCAAAACACTTGCCATGAAAGTGACAGAAAAAGATACAGTTATGAATGTGATATCTACCGATATCGCATCATATGGGGATTATGTTATAAGCGTAACAGATAATGCTGTATTTACAGGTTCAGGACTTAAAGTAAACAATTTAGGAGAAGGCGGAGCGGCAATAAAGATTTCTTCGGGCGCATCCATGGTATTAAATAAATCCAATGTAAAGGCAAATGGCGCCGGCGTGGAATCCGATTCGCTGGTAAGTATAAGTTCCAGCGAAATGACGGTGGAAAGCCTGAGGTTTTACGAAGGAGCGACAGTTACCCTGGATGATTCAAGATTTTACACAAATCACGGTATAATGCTTCTGGACAATGCTAATGAAAAATTGATTCATGTTTCACTTAATCTTAAAAAAGCTAAACTGACCGCCGACGACGGAGCACTGCTGTCCATGATAGATACAAAGGCCTCAGTTAAGATTGAAGATACGACATTAAACCAGGGTTCATCGAATATTATGTTGTTAAAAAATTCCGAAGCAACAGTTACCTTGTGCAACTCCGATGCCGAAGGCGGAGTAATGACCGATGAAAGTTCTTCTCTTAACTTGCTTATTAAGAACGGATCGGCCTTCAAAGGATATATAAACAAGGGGAACAGAACAAAAACCGTTACCGTCCAGATAGAGGAAAACAGTGTTTGGGAAGTTACATCGGACAGTTATGTCAGAGGTGTTATATTAAAGGATGCAAATTTCGAAAACATAAAATCCAACGGATTTACAATATATTATGACCCCAAAAGTTCAACCAATGCCTGGCTGGATAAAAAGACTGTTAATCTTCCGGACGGAGGAAGACTTGCGCCGTTAAGATAATAAGAAACTAAAGGTGCTAACCAATAATTTTTGATGCATTAGCCATGAATTTATCATACGTGGAGCCCAGAAAGAAACGGCTCCTTTTTAAAGTTCTGTAAGAATAAAGATAGTTGTATATATGTGTATCGCTGGCAATAAAATTAATCAAGCCTTTCTTGACATATCTGCGTATTCTTAAAGCCTGAAGAGGAGAATAAAGGGAATATGCATTTATCTGAGCAAGTACATCCAGTCCCTCAAGCTTCTGCACCTGTATGGGACTATATCTTTCTATATGAGCTATTATTACGATAAGCCCCATAGACTGCAGATTTACAATTTCGTTCAGAAGCATATTGTCCCAAGAAGAAAAGGGCATTTCTATAAGTATATAATTTGTGTCTTCTATTGTAAGTTTGCGGATTTTCTTATTATTACCGAGTCCCGTCGTCAGCCGTACTTCCGCTCCCTTATACAGTTTTATATCGGTGTTGTTAGCGGCTGATAATTCTAAAAAAGCCTTATCTCTTCGGGAAAGGAATCTGTCAATGCTTTCTTTAAAAGGATAAAAATGAGGAGTACAGACAATGGAAGACACACCGAACTTGTCAGCGGTTTTTAATTGTCTTAAAGACTCTTCCAAAGAGGAAGAGCCATGGTCGACTTTTGGTAATATATGAGAATGTATATCAATCATTGTCAAGATTCACCGGCGGTGTCACAGGTTTATTGTCGTATCCGCCGTATCTTTCATACTTATACCCGTTTTTACCGTATCTGTATTGTTTGTTATAGGACATTGCTTCAATGTTATAATCGTTGAATATAAAACCTAAAAACTTTCCGTTTACTTTGTTTATAGCATCTACCGCATCCTTAATAAGATTAGTCCGCGAGTAATTCTGTCTGACAGCCAGAACCGTTCCCGTAACCTTATCCGATATAGCCAGCGCATCCGTGACAATAAGTATAGGGGGCGTATCAATAAATATATAGTCTAAAGTATTACGCAATTCACTCAGCAATAAAGTCATTCTCTCGGAAGTAAGCAGTTCCGACGGATTGGGGGGAATGGTGCCGCTCGGTAAAACATGAAGATTTTTATATTTCGTGGGATATATAAAGTTCTCCTTCACAAGTCCGCCGAGAATATCACTGAGTCCCGGTGAGGATTTTATCTTAAAGTACTTATTAATAGCGGGCTTACGCATATCCGCATCAATAATTAATGTCTTAAATCCCGCTTCTGCAAAAGCTAAAGCCATATTGGCACAGACAGTAGATTTTCCTTCACCCATATGTGAGCTTGTAAACGAGATAACCGGGCATTCATCTTTCGCAGTAATGAACATCAAGTTGGTTCTTGCAGCTTTAATTGCCTCTGCAACGGGAAAAGATTTGTTATCAAAAAGAAGAAACTCACGTTTTTCAATGTCAGCCATAAAAGTGTCCTTTCTTGTCTTCATCCTGATATAGTTTCAGATCCGGAATGTACCCGATAACAGGTGCCTTGACAACCCTCAGCAGGTTTTCTTCAGTCCGCACTTTGGTGTTAAATAATTCATACAATATAACAAAAGCGACAGCGACAATAAATCCTAAAACAACTCCGACAGCAACATTTTTAACCATATTGGGAGAGGAAGGTTTTGACGGTACGACAGCTCTGTCCAGTATTTCCACAGCTCCCGCTTTAATGACTCTGAGTATTTCCTCCGGTGCTACATCAATAAAGGCATTGGCTATAATCATAGCATCTACCGGATCTTCGCTTTTGATGGTTATTTTCATAACTTCGGTGTTATTCACCGAAGACCCTGAAAACATCTTTCTTATCTGTCCCGGAGTATAATCCAGGCCTGTAGTTTCTATTACCTTATTTATGACATTATCGCACTGCATTATAACCGAATAAGTGGCTATAAGTTTCTGCGAAGTAGTTATATCCGATGAAGAAATGGTTGTATCCGACCTGTTGGAGTTATTAAATACGTACAATGTTGCCGATGCTTCATACTGAGGTGTAATAAAAAAGTACGTTACAGTCAAAGAAAGACTGGCCGCAACCAGAACAATACTGACTATCAGCCAGAAATGTCTTTTCAGATAAGAAAATATCTGTCGTATATCAAGTTCTTCCATAAAAACATCTCCTACAGTGGTTATTAATACATCGTTTATAATAATAAGGTATCATAATTGGCTTGTCAAGCAAGACACATACGGATAACGGCACGGTAAGTGACGATTAATCTTTCTGATGGAGACAGGCTGAGCCGAAAAAACTTTTCCGTAAAACAACCTTATTCAACAATAATAACACCGTAAACGGTGATATTGTTGTTCTTGCATACTTCCAGAATTCTGTTTACTTTTTTTACCTGCGAAGAGCGGTATTTCTCTACAAGAATAATTCCGCTACAGTCAAGAAAAGATTTTGCAATATCAACAGAATCAAAAAAGTTGTTTAGCAGTCTCCAGTCATAATCCGTATTGTCCTTGAGATATTTTGCAATAATATCTACAGCTTCTATATTTTCCGAACCGGTTATTCCGATCGGATCCGTTGTTTTTCCGCAAGCATGTATTACAGGTACCAATGCCTGTTCGGCAATTATATTTATATCTTTTCCGACGGAAAAAAGGTTCAGACCGGGTATCTGCTCTATATCTATAAGTTTACTGCTTAATTGCAATCTGGCGACAATGAGGACATATGCCAAAAACATTCCCAAAACAATCCCGAGTAAAGTATACAGAAAGACATCCTTGTTATATGAATCATAATTGAATTCATCTATTACGGTCTGCTTCTCTGCAATTTGTTTATCTGCCTCACTGATAGCCTTCTGTATGTCGGTATATGATGTATTGTATGTTTTCTGAATGTCGGCTAAAGCGGTATTTCCGGACAAGTTTTCCGTTTCATACAGTAAAGTGATGTTACCGGTACCCAAAGTGGAATTAACGGTACTGATTGCTCTTTCGAAGCATTTATTTGCAATACCCTTTAACATTACTAAGTCATCAGCACCTTTTGCATACACATGCATGGTCAATGTATTGTATGAGACAGTTGCGGTAAAATCTACAAAAATATCCACTACTTTAAAAGGAACGGATATACCGCTTTCTTTGTATACTTCAGTAAGAAGACTCTCATCACTCACTACGGCGATAAGTAGAGCAACATTCTTCTCTATGTTATATACAGCAGTATATTTTTTCAGTGAAGAGGAATTAATAGGTTTAATATACATATACAGTTCATTTTTTTCGTAATCAGCCTTGTTTTTTAACAGTTTATCCTTGCGGGCGACTAAAGAATCCAGTTCTGTCTGTAAAACCTGTATGTTCTCTTCTTCTTTACGGTAATTTGAATAATTTGTGATAATCTTAAAAACACTTGCCAAAATTGCACAGCACAAAACAACAATAACTATTAACACTATATTCTTACGCAAATATTTTATAAGTGTGGATAAATCCATGTTTCCTCCGAAAGACTTTTACAATATTAAAATTATATCACATAAACAGGGCAAGACCGGTAAAATCGGTGTATTTATTTACATGTTATATTGTCAATTCATAGCGATTTAATAGTGAATGTTAATAATATACGGCTTTTTAAAATTCCGCAGTTCAACAAAGAGTACATCGGACAGAAAATGAAGTATTAAAGAACGGCTCGGTCAATGGCTTCTTAGCATTGTAAAATATGGCGCTTTACTATATAATTCAAATGTCAACAAGTTGGGAAAGCACTTATGGGTAAAAAAAAGACCGTGAAAAAAACTGAAAAAAAGAACACAAAGAAAGATCTTATAAAGGATTTTTTCTATCTTGAACAGGATACAAAAAAATTAACATATTTTGAGATTGTCACAACGGCTTTTCTTTATGTTTTTTTATCAAGCTTTGCACTTATAGTCAGCGATAAGATTTATGAGAATATAACGGCAACAAAACTGTATGCTTTGATATCAATGTTCGGAATATGGTTTATCTTAATGTGCGTCGGCTTGTTGGAGAAAATACGTTCAAAAAAGGTAAATGCGGAATACTTCAAACAGGCTGTCAAAAATCTTTCCGTAACCGATATAGCCCTTATCGCGTACACGCTGGTTGCTTTTATTTCTGCAATACTTTCCGAATACAGAGAGGTTGCATTTATAGGAGATAAGGCAAGAAATGAAGGATTTCTTATTCAATTGATGTATATTTCCATGTTCTTTATGCTCTCTCGGACATATGTGCATAAACTGGAATTGAAGATATGGGCGTTGGCCAGCATGCCGGTGGCATTAATAGGGATTCTTCAACTAAACGGATATTATGCAGGGAAATTTACTTATGATATATTGAGGCACGGAAGGTCCTTCTTAACTACTTTAGGAAACATTGACGTGGTTTCAACATATCTTGTCACTCCCATAATGATATGTACGGTTCTGTACTGTCAAACAAAAGAGAAATTCTTCAGGCTTTTATATATCGCTTCGGCAGGACTCTGTTTCTATCTTTCCATACTGATAGGTGTAGACAGCGGCTTTGTCGGAATGGCAACCGCAATATTTTTCATGTTCCCGTTTATTGCAAAAGACAGACTGTCGGCATCCAGGATATTCCATATTGTTTCTCTCTTTCTTTTCCTTATATACCTTGAGGATCAGCTTTCCAAGATAGGTACGAGACACTTCGTATTTTTCGAAAAACCGTTCGATGATAAGCTTTTCTTAGGAGCGATAGCGGCAATTATTGTTTCCGTTATAATATATTTTGCCGGGAAAGTTATAAAAACGGAAAAGAAATTTGTATGGCCCATTGCGTACTTTGTTGTTGCCGCTGCGGGTGTATATTTTGCCGTAAAGAAAATACTTGTCATGCCGGAACCTACCGGTTCATCGGTTAAGTTGGTATTGTACCAGTTCGGACAGATATTACAGGGAAATATACAGGACCATTACGGTTCCAACAGAATATATGCATGGAGAGTTATATACCGATTCTTTAAGGAAAAATCCGTTATAGGGCACGGCCCCGATACGGTACGCGCTCTATGGATGAGAGAAGAGTACATGTACAGCACGAAAAAATACGGAGTAGTTTTTGATAAAGCGCACAGCGACTATCTGCAGGTACTGGTGACAACGGGAATACTGGGACTGACATCCTATCTTGTTTTTCAGTTTTCTCTGCTGATAAGATCCTTTAAGAAATTTAATCAGCCGTTGGTAATAGCTTTAGTGACGGCTTGTATATGCTTTTGTGCACAGGCATTTTTTAATATAGGAGTTCCGATTGTGTCACCGTACGGATGGATACTGTTCGGTATGCTCGCATCAGTACTGAGGAAAAAGGAAGAAACCGCCTGATTGAAGGTGTTTTTGGAGGAATAAGACCTTGAAAAAAGACAAAAAAAACATCAGCCTATGGATAAAGAAGATAATACTGGTAGCCCTGGATATAATATCAATAAACGCTGCTACCATTCTGTCCCTGTTTGTCCGGTTTGAACTGAGTTTTTCAAAAATCGATGTACAATATATTGAAAACGCAAGGCAGTTCCTGTGGATTGATACAACATTCACTCTCATAATTTTCACAATATTCGGCCTGTACAGAGGACTGTGGAAATATGCATCCATTAAAGAGTTGTTCAATATAATAGTGGCATGTACAATATCTTATACATTCAAATACTTCGTAACAAACTGGATGGGAATAAGTCAACCCCGCAGTACGATTTTCTTCGGATGGGTACTGCTCATAATATTGGTTTTTGCAACAAGATTCAGCTACAGATTCTTAAGATATTTGGTTCATGAAAATGCACAGCGAAAAGATATAAAAAGAATAATGGTCATAGGAGCGGGAGATGCCGGCAATATGATTATCCGGGAGATAAGATCCAGCGGTGTACTGAAATCCAAAGTGGTTTGTGTAATAGATGACGATGAAAATGTTCACGGCCTTAATATTCAGGGAATAAAGATAATCGGCGGAAGGGATAAGATAAAGGAAGCGGTAAAGAAATATAAAGTTGATGAAATAATAATTGCCATGCCTTCCGTGCCTTCGCGGGAAAAAAAGAAGATATATGATATTTGTAAAGATACTCAATGCACGTTGCGTACAATTCCCGGCATGTATCAGATTATAAACAACGAAGTAAAATTGTCCGATTTAAGAGAAGTGCAGATTGAGGATTTACTGGGAAGAGATACTGTAGATATTAATGTCGATGAAATAATGGATTACGTTAAGGGAAGGGTAATATTGGTTACGGGAGCGGGCGGATCTATAGGAAGCGAGCTTTGCAGACAGATAGCCGGCCATAACCCCAAGAAACTTGTAATGCTGGATATTTACGAGAACAGCATATATGATATCCAGCTGGAGATAGCCGGCAAATATCCAAAATTGGATATGGAAGTACTCATTGCAACCATAAGAGACGAGAAGAGAATAAAGAGTATAATGAAAAAGTACAAGCCGGAGATAGTATTCCATGCGGCGGCTCATAAGCATGTACCCTTAATGGAAACAAGTCCTAACGAAGCCGTGAAGAATAATGTGTTCGGTACACTTACTCTTGTTAAAGCGGCGGATGAAAGCTCTGTAGATAAATTTATAATGATATCCACAGATAAAGCGGTAAAACCCACCAATATCATGGGTGCTACCAAAAGAATATGCGAAATGATTATTCAGGCATACAATAAGAAGTCAAATACGGAATTTGTTGCGGTCCGGTTCGGCAATGTTTTAGGGTCCAACGGATCGGTAATTCCCGTTTTCCGGAAGCAGATTGAAGAAGGCGGACCGGTAACAGTCACACATAAAGATATAACGCGATATTTTATGACCATTCCGGAAGCGGTGTCTTTGGTACTTCAGGCGGGATACTACGCAAAAGGCGGAGAAATCTTCATACTGGATATGGGTGAGCCGGTAAAGATATATGATTTGGCCACAAACATGATAAAACTTTCCGGCCGTATTCCCGATGTGGATATAAAGATTGAAATAACCGGATTAAGACCGGGAGAGAAACTGTACGAAGAGCTTCTGATGGACGAAGAGGGAATAGAAAAAACACAAAACAATTTGATATACATAGGTCGACCGATACAGTTTGATGAAAAGATATTTTTCAAAAACCTGGAAAAGCTTAAAAAAATGGCGGATGATGAGGTAAGCTGTATGAAGTTGCTTATAGCTAAAATGATTCCGACATATACCCCCGAAGTGACCGATACCACAGATGAAAATGAAGTAAACGGATGCATGACACAACTTCTTGCTCAGGACAATCAGATTAAGCAGTAATAAACAGTTACATTCTGAATATATAAATAGCAAACGGAGGTAAGATTCATGAAAACAGACGACAAAATTCAAAAGCTCGTTGACAGTTACGGGTCGTGGTTCAAAGAAGATACCGGATTCAGTGCTGCAAAAATGACAAACAAACATGCTCCCTATCCTATGTTGTTTTCGCCCATAAAGATAAACAGTCTGACAATTAAGAACAGACTTGTTATGGCACCTATGGGCAATATCAATATGGCGGAAGAAACAGGACGCCCGAATGAAAAAATGATTGAATATTTCCGGGAACGCGCAAAAGGAGGAGTGGGCCTGATAACCACCGGTCTTATCCCCATAAGCTTCGGAATAGATCATTCATTGATTGAGTTGGACAAACTGTCATATTTTCCGAGGATAGACCGTTCGAGAACTGTCTATGTGGGATGGAGAAATCTGGCACATGCGGTGCACTCATACGGGGCAAGGATTTTTGTTCAGCTGACACCGGGACTGGGAAGGGTAGGAAATCCTCAGTGTCTGACAAATCAGTTTAAATTTCCGGTATCGGCATCGGTTAACCCCAACTGGTATATGGCGGAAGTTCCGTGTATGCCGCTTACCGATGCAGCGTGCAGAAAGATAATAAAGAATGTCGGACAAGCCGCTGCCGATGCAAAAGCATTCGGCCTGGACGGAGTATATCTGCACGGTCATGAAGGGTATCTCTTGGAGCAGATGACCAATCCCGCATTCAACAGAAGGAAACTGGGAAGATATTCCGACTGGCAGGCTTTCGGTGTGGAAATGATACAGCAGATAAGAAAAAGAGCGGGTAAATCTTATCCTATCATGTACAGAATAGACCTTTCTCTTGCTCTCAACGAAACATACGGGGAGAAAATGAACAAACCGGCACTTAAGAAATTTAAAAACGGCAGAACGGTGGAAATGACACTGGATTACATGAAAAATCTCGTGTCCGCCGGAGTGGATATATTCGATGTGGATTTGGGCTGTTACGATAACTGGTGGCTGCCGCATCCGCCGGAGGGAATGCCTCCCGCTTGTTTTGCCGATGTAGCAAGAATAGTAAAGAAGTATTTTGAGGAAAACAATATACTTTCCAATGCCGGAGTTAAAGTGCCCGTAGTAGCCGTAGGCAAACTGGGATACCCCGATGTGGCCGAGGAAGTGCTGATGCAGGATAAAGCCGACATGATAATGCTGGGAAGACCGCTACTTGCCGATCCCGAATGGCCCAATAAAGCAAGAGCGGGACTCACAAAGGATATAGTTCCGTGCATAGGGTGTCAGGAAGGATGTATAAACGAGTTTGTGGAAGGCGGACATCCCCAATGTGCCGTCAATCCCAGAACGGCATTCGAGCATTTATACAGCGAACAGCCGCAACCTGCTGAAAAGATAAAAAACATAGCGGTAATCGGAAGCGGACCGGCGGGAGTAATGGCGGCGGTAACCGCGGCAAAAAGAGGACATGATGTAACGGTATACGAAAAGCAGGCGGTTATAGGAGGAAGACTTAATGCGGGAGGAAAACCTAAAATTAAGTTTGATATACAGAATTACCACGAGTATCTTAAGAATCTTCTGGATACAACCTCAAAGGAATACAAGCTCAAGGTGATTCTCAATACCGAAGCCAATGCGGAACTGCTGAAAAAAGAAGGATATGATACGGTAATCTATGCAGCCGGAACAAAAGATGTGGAGTTGAAACTTCCGGGTTATGAGAAAGCCGATAAAGTGCAGGCGGTGGATGTGTTGGAAAAACCGGAACTGGTGAAAGCAGCCAAGAAAGTGGTGGTTATAGGGGGAGGCGTTGTGGGATGTGAGACCGCATTCTTCCTGAATAAAGAATTAGGCAAAGAAGTAACCGTAATAGAGATGGAGCCGTACTTCATGAATCATGTATGTACAGCAAACAGGACCTACCTTATCTACTATCTGGAAAAAGCCGGAGTAAAACTGTTTAATTGCACCAAACTGGTAAGTTATGAAATAGGAGGGATAAAGGTTTCCAGAAACATGTCCAAGACGGTACCCGACCCGTATAACACATGGAGCCCGATACTGCCTCCCAATATAGAGAATCCTCTTGCTAAGCCCATTAAAGAAGAGTTGGAAGAACAGTTTATAGAAGCGGATATTGTTGTGCAGGCAGCGGGCGGAAGATGTGACGATACGGGATTTTATGCTTTACAGAAACAGCTTCCGAAATGTGAAATGTACAATATCGGCGACTCTTTCAAGGGAGGAAAAGTATTTGATGCAACCAAAGCCGGTTATGCGGTAGGGTTGACAGTTTAAGGAGGAGAAGAATGGAATATAAAATGTTTCTCACCGATGAGGAAAAAGATATTCTGAACGGTTCAAAGGGAGAAGTAATGGCCAAGGTTGCTAAATCCGTGGTCATGTACGGAGAGGTTTTTGATGCAAAGCGATTGGTGCCGGTAACCGCTCCGTCTCATCTTGTAACCAGTTTCGGAATATCCTTAATGAAAGCCGTATTTGCGATTATGGATGAAATAAACGATGCGGGGGTTACTACAATAGGCAAATTTACCGTAGACCCGAGGCCGCTGGATTACGAGAATGTCAAATGTAATCTTCTGGAAAAACTGGTTTTCGGTATAATTTACGGAAAACAGAAAGATTATGAGGAACAGCTTAAGAAAACCGGATTAAAGGATTCCAATGCGTTCAGCTGCACCTGCTATATGGAAGAAGTAGGCAATATACCTAAAAAAGGAGATATACTTTCCTGGGCGGAATCCTCCGCAGTGGTATATGCCAATTCGGTCATAGGAGCGAGGTGTAACAGAAACTCGGGAATAATCGAAATGTTCGGAGCAATACTGGGTAAAGTACCGGAATTCGATTTGCTGACCGATGAAGGAAGAAAAGCCACATGGATTGTGCAGATAAAAACAACCAAAAAGCCGGAAGCTCAGGTGTTGGGAAGTGCCATAGGCATGAAAGTAATGAGTGAAGTACCGTACATAAAAGGACTGGATAAGTTTATAGGCAAAGAGCTTAATGCACAGACAAAAGACTATCTGAAAGATATGGGAGCAGCTACCGCATCAAACGGAGCGGTAGGTCTTTATCATGTGGAAAATCTGACGCCGGAAGCAGTGGAACTGAAAGATGCACTTATTAAAGACAAAGCAAAGGTTTATGTGATAGATGATGCCGAGCTGGAGAGGGTTAAGAAAAATTACCCTGTCATATGGAAGAATGCCGATGCAAAGCCTTCAAGGTGTTTTATAGGGTGTCCGCATCTGTCATACAATCAGCTGATTGAATGGACCGACAGAATAGGAAAAGAATTGGAAAAACAGGGCAAGAAAAAAGTTTCTTTGGAAACGGTGTTTACCGCCGCTCCCGATGTTGTAGCACATTTCAAAGAAAACAAGGAATACTACGACAGATTTATAAGTTACGGCACAAAAATATCTTCCATATGCCCTCTTATGTATATGAACAATCCTATTTGCGGAAAAAGAGCCGTAGTGACAAACTCCAATAAACTGAGGACTTACACAACGGCAAGATATTATACCGATGAAGAAATAGCCGGTATTGCGGTAAGGGGGGATATTGCAAGATGAAAAAAGAATTTAAAGGAAGAAATGTTGTAGCGGGAACGGTTCAAACAACAGCTGTAGTATCAAAAAACGGCATGAATACTTTGGCTACATTTCAGAAAAGTTTATTGGCAAATAAGAAAACGGTTTTAGGAAGCGATCAGAACAATCCCGACTTATACAAAAAGGAAATAACCGGCAAGGCAATATGTCTGCCTAAGACCATAGGCTCCACTACCGGGGGAATGGTTCTGCAAAGTGCGGCCGCTATGGGGGTTGCTCCGAAAGCTATGTTGTTCAGTGAAAGCATAGATTCAATAGCCGCTGCAGGAGTTATACTTGCCGATGTGTGGACAGAAAACAGTATTGTAACCGTGGATAAACTGGGACAGGATTTTCTGGATTATGTCAAAGACGGAATGACCGTTACAGTAAAGCAGGACGGAACGGTTATAGTAGAGCAATGATACAATAAAGAAGAACTGAAAAAGCTAAAGGAAAGCAAGAAGAGTATTTGAAGAATCGAGTAGGGCAGAATTAACTGCCCTCTCACACCACCGTACGTGCCGTTCGGCATACGGCGGTTCAACAGAACTTCAAAGCGTGGCGTTCGTTGTAGTAATCCAAGCAACTCACCAACCCTCTTT
>DUPQ01000002.1 GCA_012838235.1 Clostridiaceae bacterium | reverse complement strand
GACGGCAATAAGGCTGTTTGCAACGGCACATCCGGTGTCGTTATGACAGTGTATCGCAATTTTACAATGAGGAAATAGCGACACCACCGCCTTTGTAATCTTTTCCGCTTCATCGGGTAGGCTTCCGCCGTTTGTGTCACACAAAGTCAATACATCGGCTCCGCCCTTCACCGCATATTCCAACACTTTTAAGGCATAATCGGCATCGGATTTATATCCGTCAAAGAAATGCTCGGCATCGAAAATAATGTATTTTCCCAGTGATTTTAAATAGGATATGGTCTGTTCCACTATTTTAAGGTTTTCTTCCGGCGATATGTTCAATACTTTCTTAACATGCAAATCCCACGCTTTCCCGAATATCACCAACGTATCCAATCCTGTGTTTATAAGGGCACGGATATTCTTATCATCCTTGGGGTGGATACCTGTTCGGCAGGTACTTCCGAATGCACATAACTTAGCGTGTTTCAGTTGCAGTCGGGCAGCCTGCTGGAAAAAATCCATATCTTTGGGATTGGACCCCGGGTTTCCCGCTTCAATATAGTCTATACCGAAGCAATCCAGTGCTTTGACTATATTAAGTTTGTCGCTGACGGAAAAAGATATGCCTTCACTCTGGGCACCGTCCCGCAATGTAGAATCTAAAATTTCAATTCTTCTTCCGACCATAATACGCTTCCTATTCTTCCTCCTTGTTATCATTTCCGGCTCCGCGTTTTACCGCCAATGCTCCGGCTCTGCACATCTCCAGAATTCCGAACTGAGACACGAACTTTATAAATGCATCCAGTTTATCCGATTCGCCGGTAACTTCCACGGTCAGTGCATCAATATTGAAGTCCACTACCCTGCCTCTGAAAATGTTTACCGATTCCACTATTTCGCCTCTTGTCTTCTTTGTTACCTTTATTTTTATAAGCAGGTGCTCTCTTAAGACGGTTTTTTCCGGAGTGAGAAGCTCAATCTTCTTTACATCCTGAAGTTTGCTCAACTGCTTGGTTATCTGTTCCCTTACCGCCTGATCTCCTCTGGCTATTATGGTCATTCTGGAGAAGAGCGGATCTTCGGTAACAGCTACGTTCAAGCTGTCTATATTATAGTTTCTCCTGGAAAACAGTCCGGATACTCTGGTAAGAACTCCGGCATGATTTGCTACCAATACGCTTAATATGAATTGTCCTTGTTTCATAATGCACCTCTTGCTACCTTGTTATAATATCATCTATTGATCCCTCGGGCGGTATCATGGGATAAACTTTTTCTTCTTTATCAATCACACAGTCAATTACCGCCGGTCCTTGCGTACTAAAAGCCTTCTTTAATGCTTCGTCCAGCGTCTTTATATCGGTTGCTCTGTATCCCGATGCCCCGAATGCTTGGGCAAGCTTTACAAAATCGGTCTTTCTGTCCAGTGTGGTATGTGAGTATCTGCTGTCAAAAAACGCATGTTGCCATTGCCTTACCATACCTAAGACACCGTTGTTGAATATGAGTATAACCAACGGCAACTTATATGTTACCGCGGTGGCCAACTCGATAAGATTCATACCGAAAGAACCGTCTCCGGTAAACAGTACCGTTCTTTTGCCTCCCGATGCCACACAGCCTCCTATAGCCGCTCCCATTCCGAAACCCATTGCACCCAATCCTCCGGAAGTAAGATGCGTACGGGGTTTTTTAAACCTGTAATACTGTGCAACCCACATCTGATGCTGACCTACATCGGTTGCTACAATTGTGCTTGCATCCGTATATTCCATTACCTTTTCGATAATATCCTCAGGATGCATTACCGAATCTTTGCAAGACCGCATTTCCTTTAGGTCTTTCATCTTTTGCACGGCATCCATCCATTGTGTATTTGTTTTTTTCTCCACTTTGTCCAGAAGCTTCGTGACAACAGTTCCGACATCCCCGACTAAGCTGCAATGTGTCTCAATATTTTTATTTATCTCCGCGGGGTCGATATCAATATGAATGACCTTAGCATTTTGTGTGTATTTGGATCTGTTACCCGTTGCACGGTCGGAAAAACGTACTCCGGCGGCTATTATGAGATCCGCCTCGGAATGTGCTTTTGTGGAGGCAAATCTGCCGTGCATTCCCGTCATTCCCAGCCAATAAGGGTTATCGGCCGATACTGCCGAAAGACCCATCATGGAAAAACCTATGGGAGAATCTATTCTTTCGGCCAATTTTGCTATTTCCTTACCCGCCTGTGATATTACCGCACCTCCGCCGCAATATATATACGGTTTCTTTGATTGGGAAATCAGCTCGGTCGCCTTTAGAAGTTGCTCTTCCGTAGCCGAACAGACTCTCTTCTTTTTTATAACTTTCTTATGTTCAAAATCACAGACTGCAGTCTGGACATCCTTGGGAACATCAATCAATACCGGTCCCGGTCTTCCCGATTGAGCAATAAAAAACGCCTCCCTTATAAGATTGGCAAGCTCGTTTACATCCTTCACTATATAGTTGTGCTTGGTTACGGGCATTGTTATCCCTGTTATATCCACTTCCTGAAAACTGTCTTTTCCCAGCAATGAAAGAGGTACGTTACCGGTAATGGCGACAACCGGTGACGAGTCAAGATAAGCATTAGCTATTCCTGTTACAAGGTTGGTGGCGCCCGGACCCGAAGTGGCTATTACCACTCCGACTTTTCCCGTTACTCTGGAATATGCATCGGCTGCATGCGCAGCCCCCTGTTCATGAGCACAGGTTATATGACGGATTCTGTCACTGTGCCCGTATAATTCGTCATAAATACTCAGCACCGCCCCTCCGGGATAGCCGAATACGGTGTCGCATCCCTGCTCTATGAGCGTTTCTATTATTACTTTTGTTCCCGTCGCTTTCAAAGCTTCCTCCTGTTTTAAAAAATCCTACAGTCTTTGTATTCTGTAGGATTGTCACTTTTGCTTTTTTCGGGTTATACGGTTTGTTCCCCCTGACTTTGCTTATATGATTCACCTACGGCATACAACGCAATGACTGCAATGATGACTGACAGTGCCGATACTATGTTTATAATGATGTTCACGGATAAATCCGCCATTCACAACTCCTTGAATTTATTTTCCACAACTGTACCATGAGCAAATAAATATGTCAATATTTTAGAAGAAACTCCTCAGCGGTAAGCAAAAAATCCCGATTACAGAAGTTTAATTCTGCAACCGGGAATTCCTTTTTCCGTTACGGCTTCAAAATACTAACCGTATTATTTCAGAAGTCTTATTTTTCCGATAAGCGGTAATTCTTTCGCTCTTCCTTTTACTGCATTTATAATACCTACAACAATAAGGTATATAATTACTATTCCGCCTGCAAGCGAAATTATAGCGGTAAGAATTGAAAAAATTATACCCAGCCAACGAACATTAACAAGAAGAGCTCTTGAAAGGGCACTTAAAATACTCGTAATAGCTCCGAATATGGTATTTAAAATAGCAAGTATCAAACCTTGATTTGAATGAAATCTTACATATTTTATTTTCGGGAAACAAATCCACGGAATAAGAACAAGATAGCCGAGATATGCAACTACGGTGATACGTTTGAACATCTCTATTTCTTCGGGATCATACTCATCGGTAGTATCCGGAGTCCTGTTAATATCTTCAAAAGTTTCCTTCGCACCTTTCTGCGGTTGAACGGGTGGCATTGCAGCAAAAGGCGTCGGTCCCGCTGCCGCTCCCGGAGCACCTACTCCCGCTCCGCATCCGGCACAGAATTTTGCTCCCGGTTCCAAAGCCGCTCCGCAGTTATTGCAGAAACCGGCACTTCCCGCAGGTTTTTCTGCAGGTTTTTCAGCAGGCTTTTCAGCAGCTTTCTTTGCCGCAGGTTTTTCTGCCGGTTTTGCAGCAGGCTTTTCCGCAGGTTTATCAGCAGCTTTTGTTGCAGGTTTTGCAGCAGGCTTCTTCTGCTCGGCCGTTTCTTTAGCAGCCGGTTTAGCCTGTTCTACAGCTGTTCCGCAACTTGCACAGAATTTTGTATTGGCTTCCAATTCATTGCCACATTTTACACATTTCATAATTTGCTACCCCTCTCTATATATTTATTAAGTACTTATTTATAATAACACAAAAATATGTTTCTGTGCAATATCCCGTATTAAAAAGGTGTCCCGAATTAAAACGTTATATTTCAACAGATTTGCTATTCAATTTCCGATAACACATACGGACGCTCATCTATAATATATTCCGCATGTCCTTCATTACATTTAAAACCGATGGAACTGTATAAGGCTTTTTCGGAATGTTGCAAAATTACTGCGGAAACAAAAGTATTCCCTATTTTCCTCAACTCGTCTATCAGTAAGATGCCCATTTCCTTTGCTATACCGTATCGGTCTTTTTCTATTATGGAACCGTTATCATATTGCAAATTGTCGCCTTGTAATTCCAACTCCAAACAGAACTCCATTATAACGGCTGTCAAACCGTCGAATACCGCTCTTACTATTCCCACCAGTTTCCCCTCGTAGAAGGCACCTACCATATACGGACTATATTTCAGAGGTTTCACCGCAGCTTCCTTACCGTGTCCGGCTTCACAAATATCGTTTCTCACATAGAAATCATACAGCTGGTCGTCGGTAATTTTAGGCATATACTCTATTTTAATTCTTTCAATATCCATGTGGTTGTCACTCCATGTTATTATATTTACTGTAGAATACATGGTTAAAACACGCTCCTAAATTCTACGATTCTGTTTTATTTCTTTATCCCTGTAAGTCAATGCCTATACTTGCGTCATTATACTCTTTTTTCAAAGTTTTAATCTTTACTTCATTATCCATTATACATCTGAAAAGATTAATATTATCATTAGCAGCTTCTTTAATTCTTTTCTTTGTTCTAATCAATGCTCTAATGACAAAAAATGCAGGAATTCCTAATATAACTAAGAATATTATTGCGAAAGGAGGTTCCAAAATTATTCCTGTAACAGAAAGCAAATCAAGAATAATAATGATAATTAATATCGTGAGTAGTATGGTTTCTTTTGCCTTTAATCTTGAAATGTTTATTCTATTATCGTTTCCGATTTTTTTATCACTAATTATCTTATTATTCAACTCTTCTATTTCCGCCCTTCTGGAAGACATCATTGATATATACCTTTCCAAGAGAGATGTATTTAACGAATCATATTGTTGCTTTTCTTTTAAACCGGCAAAGCGAACCGCTTTCTGATATTCTTCATGTTGAGATATAGGATAATCATAATTTTGCAGGTCATCAATTGTCCTGATTCCGAGTTTACAAATCAAAAGTCCCATGTATGCTTTTGCGTTCCGAGGATTTATATCCAAAACCTTATTGAAATAAACTTTTGCATCATTAAAATTACTATCTTCAGCATATAAGAAAGCTCTTTCCAATAATGTTGCTTCGTTCGCCATTCCTGATACATTTACGGTTCCGGACAACTCAATTCTTTGTTTCGCATATTCAAGTTTCGCACCGCAATATTGACAGAAATAATCATCTCTGCCTTCTTTTACATTTAAATTAGCACCACAGCTTGGACATTTAAGTGAAAGTAACCCCATAGAACCATACCCTTTCGTTTAACAATTTCCGACAGTTTTGAAAAATCCTAAGTTATCCTTGCTTTACTAATTATTTTAATCATCAACTTTTTACAGTATAGCACACGTTTCTCTATTTTTAAAGTGAAGATTCTTCTGGTTTTCCTTTTCTACTTTAGCTTCGTTGTAAAAAACATTACTCGGAAAATTACGGTTTGGTATGCATAAAAGCATCATAATCGGGATAGACATACCATCTGCCGCGTATTTTAACCATATCCAGAGCCATTGTATATGATTGCTCCTGTCTGTCACCTCTGAGAGTTACCCGAAGATTAACGGTAATTATATCTTTAACCGATGTTTTGGGGATACCCCAGATATCATATAATTGGATTTTCCGTGAATTGATTTCTTCTTTAGACCAATATTCCTTTACCTTAACGGTATATCTGACCCGGAACCGGTTACCGAATCGGGCAAGATTATCCGCATAATCCTCATCGAATGTCATCCGGAAATCTTCATGCTTTATATTATCTATCTTGCTTCCGTGTGTAAATATTTTCTCCACCTGAGGCGGAAAAGCATCAATGAATCGCTCCATCTGATTCTTTTGCAGACCGCTGAAGTATAAATCCAGAGACTGTTCGATTCTGCCGGACGAAGAGATAAGCAGTACAAGCAGAGTGATTATGACAGCCAAAATCAATAAAGTGATTATTGCATTTTTATTAATCTGTACGGGTTTCTTTATTTTCGGAAACTCCAGCTTAATCTCCAGCTTTTGTCCGCACTCTTCACAATACCTGGAACCGAAACTGTTGTTGGTTCCGCAGTTTTTACATAAACGCACCGTTTCTCCTCCGTATATCTATATTCTATATGTCCCGTTAACTAATATCAATATTTGCCACTTAAGGTATTTATATATTCCAACCCTTCAGGTTGATTTGTGTATAGTTTGATGGAAAATATTAATATGAGATAAACAATGATTTTTACGGTATAATATAGTAAGATTGTTTATGAAAAAGGATAGCAATGAATACCGACAGCGAAATCGAGAAAAAAATAAACAGAAAGAAACTTTTAATAAATATATTACTGTTTGCCGCATTCCCCATAATATGTCTTGTATTTGCTTTGATAGGAAAATGGCTCATATTCGGGATAGTTCTTTTAATATATCTTGCGGTCTTTGTGTATATAAAGTTGGAAAATATCTATCTGATACAGACGGGATATTTCGATAAGAAGGGTGAACTGCAAAAAACCTTAAAACCCGCCTATAAAGCATATAAGATTAAAAACTCCACAATAGACACCGCCAATATATTCATATATATGTTGTTGAAAGCGGGTAAATACGATAAAGCTTTGGAGATAACCGAAGACAACCGCAATCGTTACATGACCGAAGATCAGTATATCGCTTTTTCCTCCAATGAAGCTTTAGCTTTGTGGAAAACCGGAAAAACAGAACAATCGGTAGCACTCTTTGATAAGATAGCTTCAAAATTCGAATCCACCAGCCTGTATGTGTCTTACGGTACCGTGCTCACATATTCCGATGACTTGAATAAGGCGCTACAGGTCAATAAAAAGGCATATGAATATAACTCCGGGAGCAAAGGTATAAAAGATAATCTGGCATACACATATTTCCTTATAGGCGATACCGACCGGGCAAGAAGAATGTATGACGAATTATTGAGCGAGCCGCTGAATTTTCCCGAGGCATACTACAATGCCGCATTGGTTTACTGTTCACAAGGCGATTATGACGAAGGCGTAAGACTGATGAAGAGTGCGTTGACAAAACAATTCAACGGGTTGACCGCTGTGACAAAAGAAGAAATATCGGAAAAAATCGACTATTTAAACAGAGGCCAGGGCGCTTTGGTGTAGTCCGGCTCGGCAGTAAATTTCATTATCTCTTTTGTAACGGGATGAATAAGTTCCAGACTGTAGGAAAACAAAGCGATATTGCCTTTGGGTCCTTTGCCGTACTTCATGTCTCCGTAAATCGGATGCCCTATATTTGCAAGCTGTACTCTTATCTGATGATGTCTGCCGGTATCCAACTCAATATCCAGCAATGAATAATCGCCAACCGTCTTTAATACGGTATAACTGAGTCTGGCAAGTTTGGCTTCTTTACATGTTGTGTCCGAAACAAACGACATCCTCTTATCCTTATCTTTACAGATAAGGTTTTCCAATGTATCGCTTGTCTTACTCATTCTTCCCGATACTACGGCCATATATTTTCTTGTAATCACATTGTTTCTTATCTGTTCACTTAATCTGGAAGCCGCTTTGGATGTCTTGGCAAAAACCATTACCCCGCCTACCGGTCTGTCCAACCTGTGCACAAGTCCCGCATAAACATTTCCCGGTTTATTGTATTTAATCTTAATATAGTCCTTAACCTCGGTAAGAAGATCATAATCATCGGAAGCATCCTGCATAACGGGCTGATCGGCTGCTTTTACCACGACTATTATATGATTGTCCTCGTATAATATATTCACTTGCTCTCCCATCTTATTGTATATCCGCAAGGCAGAATAACCGAACTGTTCGACTGTTTCAATCCCAATTCATAAGATGTAATAATGCCGGGATATTTACTGTTTACAGTCAGTTCCAGTATGTTTTCTATGGCGGTTGCCGATATATCCGATGCGTAGGAATTAACCATGAAAACCGAAGGCGTATCGCTTAACACCTGCATACATAAATATATGAGGTTATATAAGCTGTCTTCCACCTGCCACATCTCCCCTTTGGGCCCTCTTCCGTAGGAAGGCGGATCCATTATCACTATATCGTATTTATTATTCCTGTTAATTTCCCTTTTTATGAACTTTACGGCATCGTCCACTATGTATCTTATCTTGGCATCCGCCAATCCCGATAACCGGGCATTTTCCTTTGCCCGCGCAACCATACCTTTGGCGGCATCCACATGACACACCGAAGCGCCTGCATATGCACAGGCCACCGTGGCACCGCCTGTATATGCAAAAAGATTCAGGACATTGATTTTACCCTCTCTTGCCTTATACTCATCCTTTATTTTATCGGTAAGAAAATCCCAGTTATATGCCTGTTCGGGAAACAATCCGGTATGCTTGAAACCGGTAGGCTCCACATGAAATTTAAGCGGTCCGTAACTTATCTGCCATCTTTCCGGAACAGATTTCTTCCACTGCCAGCTTCCTCCGCCGGTAGAGGAGCGATTGTATACCCCGTGGGGTTTTATATTACTGTCTGCGGGATAAGGCCAGATACACTGCGGGTCGGGTCTTCGCAAGATATATTCTCCCCATCTTTCGGTCTTTTCTTTGTCACCGGTTTCCAATAACTCGTAATCTTTCCATTTATCCGATATGCAAATCATTTATAACCCTCTGCCATGTATTCCATATTACCTTATTAATATTCTATACCTTTTCTGGAGGCAATATTACTGTTGTAAGGATGTTTCACACACTTTATATCCGACACATAATCCGCAAGATTAATGATATTTTCCGATGCATCTCTTCCGCTTAACAGAACCTCCAGATGCGCAGGCTTTGTTTTAAGAAAATCCGAAAGTGAATCTTCCGCTATAATACCCAATTTAACCGCACCTAAGATTTCATCCAGAACCAGCATGTCATACTTCAGAGGTTGCTTTTTAATATTCTCTCCGAGTTGATTGAAAGCCTCTCTATGTTCTTTTGTATAAAGTGCTTTTTCCTGCTCTTTCATATAGAAATAGAACTTGGTAAAAGTGCATATCCTGTTTACTTCAATATTCTCGGTCTTTCTCAGTATATTCAGTTCGCTGCTGTCAAATCCCTTCTGGAATTGTACAAAATATACTTTCATCCCGGACCCGGCCGCTCTTATTGCGGCACCTGTACATGCCGTGGTTTTGCCTTTACCCTCTCCCGTATAAACATGAATGAGACCTTTCATAACGTATAATCCAAGCACCCGCGGTGACCGGATTTTCCTCCTTTACTGTTCATTTGTAACCAAAGTATCATCTATTATCTCTTCTTCCGGTTGAATATCGAAATATTCATTGAATATTCTCATTAAAGCCGGAACGGTGTAGGAACCCCACACGCCTTTTTCTATTACAACACAAGCGGCAATCTCGGGGTTATCTGCAGGTGCGTAGGCTATGGAAAGACCGTTGGAAGAAGAATCCACTTCCCATCCCGTTTCCGCCGTTCCTGTTTTGGCTGCAACCCTTAAAGGATATTTAGAAAATATTCTGCTTGCGGTACCTTCTTTAGCAACCTGCTCCATGGCATGACGTATAGTAGCGTCGGTTTCTTTTGACATCCCTATATCGGTATAGGATTTATCCCCTTCGTATACAATATCACCGGACTCATCCACAATCTTTAATACTACATGCGGGGTATATTTCTTACCTGCCGAAGCTAAAGTGGCCGTATAACTTGCTATCTGAATCGGGGTGAAGTTGTTATACAACTGTCCTATTGCCGTTTGTGCGGTATCGGCCGGCCACCACCTTTCCCCGAATGTCTGCATCTTATACTCTTTACCGCTGATAATTCCGCTGCTTTCATTGGGAAGGTCAATACCCGTCTTTTCTCCGAATCCGAATGCTCTTGCCCATGCATCTATGGTATCTATTCCTGTATCCACACCCAGTTGATTAAAAAATATGTTACACGATTGTTCTATAGCTTTGGTTACATTTATTTTTCCGTGCCAACTTAAACACGTAAAATTGTGTTCCCCTATTTCCGCCTTCATTCTGCATTCAATCAGCGATTCGGCGGTTATTGTATTGCTCTCCAGACCGGCAATGGCAACTATGGGTTTGAAAATGGAACCGGGGGTATACATTGCCTGAATGGCTCTGTTGAACATAGGCGTATTTACCTCGTCGGTTATGGTTTCCATCCTTTTTCCAACCGATTGCTCATCATTATCGACAAACCATGAGGGATCAAAATATTTATTATTGGCACAGACCAATAATTCACCGGTATCCACATCTATAACTATGGCGACTGCGGCATTGGCATCTCCGAAGTTCTTTTCATTATCGGCTTTTGCTATAATTTCTTCAATAGTGACTTCCAGAGCATTCAGAGCAGCTTTTTGCAGCTCAATATCAATTGTGAGATATACATCGTTGCCGTTTATCGGCCTTTTGCCTTCCACTACCGATATCACCTTTCCCGAAACATCGGTTTCCACAACGGCATATCCGTCCTGACCGCGAAGATATTTCTCACAATACTGCTCCACTCCCATCTTGCCTATCATATAGTCGGGCGAAAGCGTTTCATCGGCTTTAAGTTCCTGTTCCGACACCAGCCCCACATAACCTATAATATGCGCCACTTTTGCCGCATCTTCGGTATAGGCTCTTACATAACTTTTCCGTAATGATACCCCTCCGAGTTTATGGCTGTTCTCCGTTATATATGCCACGGTATCCAGCGATACATCCGATGCTATATGAACATAACCCGATATATAGTCCGGTCTCATTTTGAGTATTTCATATCTCATGGTCACTATTTTGTAGGCATCCAGATCGGAATAGGAACTGTCCACATAAAAATACTTACGAAGATATTTAAAGAATTCATTGGCATCGTATTGTACGGCCGATTCGTTACGGGCAAAAAGGTCTGGCCGTGTCTGCCAGGTCAAAAGATCTTGCTCGGTCCAGTTCTCATTGAATACGAATGTCTCATATTCCTGGTTATATTCCAGAACCGATGTCAGACTTTTTAAGAAACTTTCGTTATTTTGTGTCAGCAGATCATAAAGACAAAGAAGCGTGGGATTGAGATTGGCACTGGCTGTAAATGCCTTTGTAAGATAGACATTCTGACATTCCCGGTTGTATGCAAGCAGCACACCGTTACGGTCATAAATATTACCCCTTGCAGCCTGAATATCATATCCTCTTTCTATACGGACCGCAGCCTGACTGATATAGAGTTTTCCGTCTATAATCTGTATTTTATAGAGTTTCCCTATAAAAACCGCCATGATAAGAAGCATTATCAGCGCCAATATGAAATATCGATTTTTAAGTATCGCGGTTATTCTTTCCATATAGCAGCCTCTTGCTCCTTCTTCCGTAGGAATTGTATATCAAGAACATTACTGTTGTTATAACCATGATTATAACAGCGGTATACAGGGCGGAAAATACTATATCCGCAATAAACATACCGAATGCTCTGAAGAAATCTTTAAATCCTACGGTTAATATTATTGTGTATACTCTGGACACCAGCGCCATCGCAAATCCTATCAAGGTAAGCATCAGTACATTTTCCTGTTTAAACCTTCTTCCTATTACGATGGTCAGCAACCCTCTTAAGAAAAAAAGAACGGTCATAGGTCCCAAAAATCTGCCGTACAGCATATCGTATACAAAGCCGGTGGCGGCGGAAACTATCAATATCTGATTATCTTTTTTCCCCATCGAAAGCATGAGCATCAGTATCAACAGTATATCAGGGTATGCAACCCCTATGGAAAACCATTTTGATATAAACGGTTCGATTATGAGGGCTATGGCTATAAGTACATATGCGTACCATCTGTAATTATACATCTTATTATTCCGTCTTCTCCATCATGACAAACACGGTACTGATGGAATTAAAATCCACATAAGGCTGTAATACCCCGAACCGTTCATGGGTTATCTCGTCGTAAAAAATCTCGGTTATTACTCCTACCAGAATGCCCTTGGGATATATGCCTCCCAGACCGCTGGTTTCCACAACATCACCCACAACCAGTTCCACATTATCCGATACATTTTCAATAAGGCATAATCCTCTCTCTTTGTATCTTATATCGCCCTTGATATTGACATGTCCGCCGTTTTCCTTGGATATCCAGCCGCTTATACCGGCATTCTCGTCAATTATGGGTACAATTACCGATGTGGTATAGGTTGCGGAATATACCCTTCCGTACAGTGCATTGTTTGCGGCAACCACCGGCATATCAGGCTTGACTTTATCCCTTGTACCGATATCAATCTTATACCTGTATACGAAATTTCCGGGATCCGATCCCATTATATTACTTCCGACTATGTCATAACCTTCAAAAATATCTTTAAGTAACAGAGCCTGCCTCAGCAACTCGTTTTTATCCTCCAATAAAGACATGGCGGCATTGTCTTCGCGCAGCTGTTCGTTTTCCGCCCGCAAATTTTTGTTCTCTTCCAGCAGTTCCTGATATTGCTTCCTTGTAAATCTCTTCTCGGTAAAATACCGGTCTATATTGTAGATACCTTTTTGAATCCATGATACGGGTATGGTTACAATATTCCTTATAATATTGACACCGCTGAATCTGTTTATTGACAATATCGCCACAATAACAAATACCGCGACTATCAGTATTATCCGGAATTTTTTATTTTTCAGAAGTTTCAAGCCTGCTCCTTATACTTTTGTAATACCTTTAAAATAGTCCAGTTTATCCAGCATCTTGCCTGTTCCCAGAGCCACACACTCCAGCGGCTTGTCTGCTACTTTTACGGGGATATGTCCTGTCTTCTCGCTTAAATATTTGTCCAGTCCCGATATCAGAGCACCGCCTCCGCTCAGTACTATACCGCTTGCCATAACGTCGGCAGCCAGTTCGGGAGGTGTAAGTTCCAGTGTAGCCCTTATCGCTTCCAATATTTCCAGAATAACCGGATGCATGGCTTCGGCCACTTCCTCCGAGCTTACCTCCAGATTTACCGGCAGTCCCTGGTCGGCATTTCTGCCTCTGATGACCATTTTTTTGGGCTCATCAAAGGGTGTTGCATTACCTATGCCCACCTTCAAATCTTCGGCTGTTCTGGCTCCGATTATTACTCTGTACTTTCTCTTTATGTATTGGGTTATAAGTTCATCAAAAGTATCACCGGCAGAACGCAAGGTCCTGCTGTTAACTATATTTCCCATGGAAATAACCGCCACTTCGGTGGTACCGCCGCCGATATCTATTATCATATTGCCCGTAGGTTCAAATACCGGTAATCCGGCACCTACTGCGGCCATAAGGCTTTCTTCGGGATCGAATATCTCTTTGGCTCCCGCTTCCAGGCCGGCTTCTATTACGGCTTTTCTCTCCACCTTGGTAACTTCGGCGGGAACGCATATAATCATGGAAGGTTTTGAAAGAAGAGACCTGCCTATGGCTTTGCGGATAAACTCCCTGAGCATCCCTAAAGTGCCCTGATAGTCCGCTATAACTCCGTCTTTCAACGGTTTTACGGTGATGATATTCTGAGGAGTCCTGCCCAGCATGGCCCTCGCATCATTTCCTACCGCTACAACCTTTCTGGTCTTGGATTCCATAGCGACTATGGAAGGTTCTCTTAATATAATTCCCTTGTTTCGCTCATATATCAAGGTATTTGCGGTACCTAAGTCAATACCGATATCTCTGCCGAATAATGACATATTATCTCTTCCTTTCCGTTTAGTACATTATAGCATGCTTTTAGAGAGAAAACTAAAATAATTTAGTTCGGATATGATAATATGATCCCTAAGCTCCATCCCCAGCAGCGCTCCGCCTTTTTTCAGTCTTTTTGTCAGCAAAATATCGTTTTCACTGGGACTGACATCGCCGGAAGGATGATTGTGCACAACAACAAAACTGTGTGCACAGGCCTTGATTACTTCGGTGAAAATATCTCTCGGATGTACAATGGAACTGTCCAGTGTCCCCACCGATACCACCGATTGACTGATAAGGTTCATGCGAACATCAAAGCACAAAATCCAGCAGATTTCCTTATTGAGTCCTTTACATTTGGGCAACATAAACCTTGCAATTTCATCGGGGTTGGTTAACTTTATTTTACTCTCTTTTATTGAGTTTAACCTGTTGGCCAGCTCCAGACTGGCTTTAATCTGTATGGCTTTAACCCTGCCTATACCTTTATGTTTCATTATCTGCTGAATCCCTGCCGTGGAAAGACCTTTAAGTCCCGCTCCCAAATCCTTGTCTTTAAGCAGATTTCTTGCCAGATCCACCGCATTTTTACCGTTGAATCCCGTCCTTATAATAATGGCTAAAAGTTCCGTGTCGGAAAGAGCCTGTGCTCCTTTGGACATAAGCTTCTCGTAAGGCCGCTCATCATAAGGCAGCTCTTTCATTATAAAATTGCTCATATAATATTTTTTATGACGCTGTAAATTTCCGATAACGGTAAACCCATTACGTTATAGTAACATCCGTTTATACCGGATATAAACTTGGAAGCAAGTCCCTGAATGGCATAACCTCCCGCCTTGTCATACGGTTCATCGGTGTTAATGTATTCTTCAATCTCGTTTTCATCCAGTTTATTAAACACCACTTCGGTTTCCACATGAAAGTTCTTCATAAAACCGTTTTTGCCGACAAGACATACTCCCGATATTACACTATGCTTCCTGCCGCTCAGCATTTTCATCATATTCCTCGCATCGGCTCTGTCCGCAGGTTTTCCCAAAACAACATTATCGATGTAAACTATTGTATCCACACCTAAGACTATGTCGTCATTACCGACTTTGTTCAATACACTTAAAGCTTTACTCTTTGCCAGTTCGCAAACCATCGACTTCGGATCACTTTTATCAAAAGCCTCTTCGTCCATATCGGGCGGCAGTATTGCAAACGGAATGTTTGCCTTTTTCAATATCTCCTGTCTTCTGGATGATGTAGAAGCCAGTATAAGTTGCGTCATATATAACCTCCTAATTGACATTATATGCCGATTTCAGTATAGTGCCACACACTATATCACACTGTCCGCCTTGCCTTTATTTTCTTCCCTTTTGCACCTTTTCCTCTTAAGGCAACCATGAAACATATGCCTCCGAAGGGTATTTTGGCATAGTAAGTCAGCACTCTCCATATGAAAATGACCGGCAATGCCGGAGAAGAAACAAAAAACGGTGTGATAAGCAGCCTTGCAAAAGCCTCCGCTCCTCCTATCGTACCGGGTGTCGGCACATAGGCCATTACAATCATGCAGATGCATGTGCACACCATCAAGGGCAGTGCATTATCGAAAGTACCTTCTATGGCCCGCAACATAAAAACGGGAACCAGATACAAAAACAGAAATTCCGTTGTCTGAAACAGGAAAGCGAAAAACCAAAACCAAGGCTTGGTCTTAAAAACACTCACACCCTCTTTAAAACTTATTAGCGATTCGGCTGCCGCCTTTTCAATCTTGTCATACCTTTTGGGAAAAAACCTCTTTACCAATAATAAAAATAATCCCACTATTTTGTTTGCCAATTTACCTTTTTCCAGAAATGCCAGAAACAGTATGACAATAAGCAGACATATAACAATGGTGGGTATGAATATTGCATAGAAATGAGGGATATGCTGTACCAGATACTTTCGCATAAACAGAAACCCGATAATTGCAAGAGCCAGTTCGGTAACCAGATATATAAAGGAACGTATAACCGCTATCGATGTGGCAACACCCGTATCCAGTCCCTTTTTTGAAAGTGTATAAACCAGTGCAGGCTGACTGCCCGACGCAAGCGGAGTTACCGCAGCGGCAAACTCACTTGCCATGAAAGCCGTAAAATTCCCGCCCGGATCTCTTTGTTTACCTATCATACCTTTTTTAATGGCTTTTATTATAAGGGCACCGAAAACCCAATTAATAACCACACAGGCAAACGCTATTGATATATATACATAATCTAAAGACTTTAATATCCTTACAGTTTCATCCGCCGATTGGTTTGTAAACATTACGGCAATCAGGATACCGCTTACAACCAATACTATTAACAGATTGAGCAAAAGTTTCTTCATTCGGTCCCCAACTTTTCTATATTGACACCCACAACCGTCACATCAATGGAATCCATCACGATATCCAATTCCTTTTCCAGTACTTTTGCAACGGCTTTCTGTATTTTAGATGCAACCTCGGGGATTACAATGTTGTAGTTAATATCCAGAAAAATTTCCACTGTTTTAAGCTTTCCGCTGTCGGACAGTTTTACGGCTTTTTTCTTCTTTGTAAGTCTTACGGTATCGAACAGAGCAACTGTCTGCGCTATTTTTACTATTATTACACTTTCCGCTATATCGGTACCGGAATTATTTATCATTGTTAAAACTCCGCATGTTTCGGAACTCTCGGGAAAGGAATGACATCACGGATATTGCTCATACCGGTCATGTACATAATCATCCGCTCAAACCCCAGGCCGAAGCCCGCATGTTTTACCGTTCCGTATTTTCTGGTATCCAGATACCACCAGTAGTCTTCCGGAGCCAAACCCATTTCTATCATTCTGGCGACAAGAACATCGTGCCGCTCTTCTCTCTGGCTTCCTCCGATAATCTCTCCCACTTGCGGAACCAGAAGATCCATTGCCCTTACGGTTTTGTTATCGTCATTTACTTTCATGTAGAAAGCCTTTATGGCTTTGGGATAGTCGGTAACGAAAACCGGCTTTTTAAAATGCTTTTCTGTCAGGTATCTCTCATGCTCGGTCTGAAGGTCGCATCCCCATTCCACGGGATTTTCAAACAAAACTTTACTTTCCTTCAAAATCTTTATAGCGTCGGTATATGTGACATGATCGAATTTGGAATCGGTCACTACCTTCAGCTTGTCAAAAAGTCCCGGTTCTATGAACTTGTTGAAAAACTCCATTTCATCCGGACATCTTTCCATTACATAATTGATAATGTATTTTATCATCTGCTCCGCCATGCTCATATCATCATCCAAGTCGGCAAAAGCCATCTCCGGCTCAATCATCCAGAATTCCGATGCATGTCTGGGAGTATTGGAATTCTCCGCACGGAATGTGGGACCGAATGTATATACATTCCTAAATGCCATACAGTAAGTTTCCACCGAAAGCTGTCCGCTTACCGTAAGATTGGTCTGTTTTCCGAAAAAGTCCTTGGAATAATCCACTTTTTCCTTACTCCCGGCAATGCGGTCCAAATCCAGAGTGGTTACCTGAAACATTTCTCCGGCACCTTCACAGTCGGATGCGGTTATTATCGGGGTGTGCACATATACGAATCCTCTGTCCTGAAAGAAGGTATGTATTGCCTGAGCAAGTACCGAACGCACTTTGAATACCGCAAAGAAGGTATTGGTTCTGGGGCGTAAGTGAGCAACGGTACGCAGATACTCAAACGAATGTCTCTTTTTCTGCAAAGGATAATCCGATGCACTGACACCGCATATCTCAATATCTTCCGCCTTTATTTCAAACGGCTGCTTGGCATCGGGAGTCAGTATAATCTTTCCGGTCACGGAAATACTGGAGGCTACCGGCAGTTTCTCCACCTCGGCATAATTATTGACAACATTATTTTCAAACACTATCTGTATATTTTTAAAGCAGGTTCCGTCATTCAACTCTATGAAACCGAAGTCTTTGGAACTCCTTATTGTTCTTACCCATCCTTCGACAGTCACAATCATATCTTTGTAGTCATTCGGACTGTCATATAATCTTTGTACACTTATCTTCATTTTATAAGTCCTTCCCGTAAATTATTCAAAAAACATTATACCAAAAGCATAATGCGTTGGAAACATAAATATATTATAACTGACTTAACTAACTGTTACAGCAGACCCGGAACAATACTTTAACAAATATATGTTATTTATCCAATTCCGCTTTTATAAGAAACTTAACCAGTTTTCTGACCTCATCCTTGGTAAAAGTCATGCCTCTTCCGGCTCTTTCTCTGTTGGGAGCCCAGTCACGAATCTCCAGTTTGGCTTCTCTGCCGTTCCAGCTTACCAGGTTTATCTGTCTTGTCCATCCTGAAGGAGCTTCGGAAAGAACACCTATCTCTTTTTCTATTTTATAACTGATTTCGGCCATGTTATTCTCCTTATATATATTATTTATATTTATTATACATATATAGCGGCATGTTATCAATAAAATGTTATAATCCGCCAAAAACAATGTATAATAGGTTTCACAAAACAAATTTGTGCGGTAATAAGACGGATTAAGGCTTTATGGGTGTTGTGATGGAATTTATAATAAGAGAATCGGTAACCGATCAGGATAAACACGGAAAAGCATATGTTCATTACACTGCTTGGAATGAAACATATACCGGATTGATGCCGCAGGAATTTTTAGACGGCAGAAGTCTTGAGAAGTGCATAAAAAATGCATATGAATATCCGAAAAACACTTTTGTTGCCGTTGCGAAGGAAAAAGTTGTCGGGTTCGCATTGTATATACCCGAATCCAGAGAGCTTGTCAGTATTAAACCTTCTTCGGAAGTTGTGGCTATATATGTTCTGCAGAAATATCAGAGAAACGGCATAGGAGAAGCACTGCTGAAGCAATGTATAAAAGTTTTACCCCGAAATCCCATAATTATATTCGTCCTTAAAGGCAATGAAAAGGCTATTAACTTTTATAAAAAACAGGGCTTTAAATTCACCGGAAAAACAGTGGAACAGAATGTCAAAGGCGGCACATTGGTAGAGCTGGAAATGGTGCTGGAAAGATAGACGGTACCGATTACCGTATAACTTTCCAGAATCCAACCTTATTATTCCCCACTCTCTCAATATATTTTTTCTCTGTCAATGAAGCGATCGTGCGTGCAACGGTTCTTCTGGAAACATTAATCTCCAAAGCAAGCTTATCGTATGTAATGTCGGGTTTTTCTACTAATACCAAAATTGCTTCTTTCTCGGTGTCGGTCAAATCCTTATACACTTTTACACCGTAACCGACAGCGCTTTCATTGATGACACTGTTTGGCACCGATGCCAAAACATTTTTGTTAAACGGTATTGTAACATCGATGTAACCTTTATGAATATCAAAGACTTCTCTTCCGTATCTTTTAACAATCATTGGTACTCCGTGACCGGTGTGCTCCACTATGCCCATATTAAGAAATATTCTCATTAACAATGCATTTCTCGGTTGACTTACTCCGTTATAAAATTCTTCTTCGGTAATCCCCTGCGGAATACCGCCGTGTGATGTAAAAACTACGCGGTCGGAATAAAAGGACACCAACGTTTCGGTAACAGTCCAGTCGTTATGCACCAACATATTGACAAGTGCTTCATTGACACAATCAATATCATAAAGATATTCATCTATTCTCGGTCGAACGGAAGTATCGGTTTTACATATGTTCTCCGCAATAAGCCTGTCTTTCATTTTCTGATATCCGAGAAGTATACTCTGTCCGCCGTAATCGCTTCTGTGAGAAATAGAGGTCTTATCCGGTCCGCTAAACTTTACAAAAATTAAAGGTACCATATTCTTATCCGCCAAAACTTCCGCAAGCAAATTATATGTTCCGTCATTTCTTCTGAGCTTAAAGGAAGATTCAAAGGAACTCTCGTTGATATGATAACCTCTGCCTGTGAGTAATATTTTCATCATTTCAAAAGACAAAGGAGCATATTTTGCCGATGCCAACAGCATATAGTCTTGATCGACAAACAGCGACTTATAGCGGTACTGAATTTCTTCAGGAGACATTTCTTTGCAGGTGTTTCCTATACGAACCGGACAGCCTTTGGAGGAGAAGCCGTACTTTTTAATACAGTAAATAGGTTTTATTCCTTTTTTTACATTGACAACAACTATCGGCAGATTATCTTCAAGAATAACTGCACTTATAACCTCTCCTATCGGCTTAGGTTCAATCTGATCGGTTATGCAGTCGGAAACCTGTCTTAATACACCTTCTACATTCTCTATTCCTATTACGGTTCCGTCATCTTCGATACCAATGTATATCACTCCGCCTTCGGTGTTAAGAAAAGAAACTATTTCCCGCACAACGGTATCCGTATATCCGGCTTTCAATTCCACTGATTCCGATTCATAATACCTGTTCATTTTTTATCACCGCCTTTCGTATAGATAATAAACCAACAGTGCCATAATATCAAGCATTAGTGCCAAATTGACACTAATGCTATGTTGTCAGTGCCATATTTGACCAAAAGACAAGGTATATGGCAGATATTTACTTGTTGTAAGCATTAAATGTATATTATAGGCCTTTCTAATATGTATAATAAAGAGGACATATCTAATCATAAAACAGAATTTGGATAAAAATATAAAGAATTTAGAGTATAATAAAAGTAACTACTTGGAGGAAAACAAACCATGAAAATATCAACCTTGGACGGAAAGACGCCTGACATAGCTGAAAAAAATATTCAAATGCTAAAACAAATCTTCCCGGAAGTATTTTCTGAAGGCAAAGTAGATTTCGATAAACTTAAACAAGTATTAGGCGATTATGTAGAAGATAGTACTGAACGGTATAATTTTACTTGGAACGGAAAAGGACAAGCTTTGCGTTTATCTCAATCCCCTTCACTTGGCACATTAAGACCCTGCAAAGAAGAAAGCAAAGACTGGGATACAACCCAAAATCTTTACATTGAAGGCGACAATCTTGAAGTATTAAAACTTTTACAAAAAAGCTATCATGGTAAGATTAAAATGATATATATAGACATGAATACGATGGCTTTGATACAAGCTGTGGCTAATCGTTAAAAGGTGCAAAGAGGGGGTTCAAATGCCCTTGAGGGGGTGCAATTATGCTGAGCGATCAATGCAGCCAGTACACCAGTGAAGCGTTTAAGGAAGCCCTGGCCCAACACGGGCTGATTCAGAGCCTGTCAGGAGTCGATCACTGCTACGAAAACGCACGCATGGAGAGCTTCTTTGCCACGCTGAAGAAGGAGT
>DUPQ01000019.1 GCA_012838235.1 Clostridiaceae bacterium | reverse complement strand
TTAAAAGGGTGGCTTCCTACGAAACCACCCTTTGGTATGTATCAGACCGAAGCCATGATATACCTACACGCAAATAGATTATATCATGTGCTTCCTCTGGTATCAACCAAAACTTACGGGAAAGGAGTAGGAATTTTACAGGACAATTTCATATTGAAGTGAGTGGTACAAAACTCTTAGTGCAATTCTTTTGCAAGCCCTCGGCGTTTGAGAGCGAAATACACCCTTCGCACAAATCTTCGATTTGTACTCTGGGTATTTCGCCCTTGCAGGGAGCAAAGTCACGCAGGCGTGACTTATACAAATGCTACCGCATTTGAAGTAATGCCGGATACGGCATAGTGTTCGTAACCGGATAGCTTAAGCTATCCACTCACTTATATAATCCTTCCACCTCTTTCCCTAAGTAACATTTACGAGAGGAGGAAGCACTATCGAAAGAAATTCATTTATTCAGATGAGCAAGCTCCACAATGTCCGTGGCAGGATTACCTATATATCCAGTTACGCCAAACAGGAAAATCTGTATGCGGTTTATGAAACCACAGACCGCCACTACTGGACGGAGCTTGCCAGATTTAATCAGCAGGAATTTCTAAAAAGCGGTACGGAAGGGAAATGTATCGAGGCAAGGGAACTGATTATAGCATTACCGGAATCGTTTCCCGATTTGTACGACCCTGACAGGCTGTTACAGATGTTTACCAACCGCTTTAAGGAAAAATATGGTGTGGAGTGTGTATCAGCCCTGCACCATAACAAACGCAAAACCAACTATCATATCCATCTCATCTTTTCCGAAAGGGAGCTGTTACCGGAACCCATAGAAAAGATTGCAACACGCAATATGTTTTACAACGAACAGAAAAAGCATGTACGCACCAAGAAAGAGATACTGGACGATAGTGGGAATGTCCGCAAGGGCTGTACGATAATTAAAAAAGGCGAAGTCTATGAGAGAACCTTATTTACTGCCAAGAACAAACTGTTCAAGCAGGAGCATTATCTGGACGAAGCAAAACGCTTCTATACCGACCTTATCAATCTTCTGATAGAGGATGATAAGGAAAAGCTCCATATATTCGACAAAAACGGATTGTACCTTGCCACCAAGAAAATCGGCAAGAATAATCCTAAAGCGGAACAGATAAAGGAAAATAACGAGGTGCGTATGTTGTGGAATCACGAAGTAGACCGAGCCATTGTCAGCCAAGTGCCAGAGGATGAAATACGGCAGATAAAGCAGAAATGGATTAGGGAGCGTATCCGGTTATCCATAGATGTATTCGGCAAGTGTCCTGAGAAGCTGGCAGGCATTATCACAACAGCCACAGCAAAACTTGCACTTCTGATTTCTAAGGTACTTACCGCGGCAAGGGAGCTGAAAAACAAACTGTTCCATGAAACTCTTGAAAAAGAATATGTAAACAAGGCTGTTATAAAAGCTGAATACAGCGCAGATGTTGTTATAGCTCCGGCTAAGGAAACAATAACAGAACCTGAACCACCGGAAAACACTATTATTGCAGCTGTTCCAGAAACAGAGATTGCTGAACAGCCCAAGCCACAAATCCCGTCAAGACCCGTTATGCCACCGGAAGCTATCGCTTTCTCAAGACTTCAAAAAGTCAAGGTTACTCTTGATAAACACAATAACCTTATCTCTGAAGCAGAGCGTGAACGGACAAAACTAGAGCTTGAATTAAGCGATTTAAAGGGACTTGCAAGGCTCACCAAGAAAAAGGATCTTGAAAGCAGGATTGCCGCCAAAAACGAAGAAATCCGAACCCTCAAAGCCGGATTGTCCGGTATCGTCAGACAGCATGGATTTGCAACAGTGCAGGATTTCTACACAGCATTCTATACCGCACAGCGTGCCACAGAGGCATATCAGCAGGAATGTACCAAGTGGGAAGAAACCTACGAAGAGAAAGCCACTCCCAAAGCCGAAACCATGCACGAAAAAATACAACGGTATAAAGAAAAGGTTGACAGACCGAACGCCAGTCAACCTTACCGAAACAGAGATAAAGGGGCAAGATAATCGCCCCACAACCTCAAAAACAGCCCTATCCACACACATAGTGGATAAGACTGTTTTAAATTCATAATATGCGTAGAACTGAATTTTTCTGTTGCTTCCAATCTCTCTGTAAGACTGAATGTTGTGTACTTAAGCCCAAACTACAAAGCCCAAAACTTAAATAAATTCCAATAGATTATATTAACAACCATAGAGAAGCTATTGATTATCACTAAGATATTTACAACTTTATATCCCTTTTTTCGTTCCTTTATGGTAATCGTTTTATAACATCCGAGCACCGACAAAAGGCACAAAATCACAGTCAAAATTCCAACGACCGCAAATGCCCACTGATAAGTAACAGCTAATTCATAATTCATAATACTGATGTATCCATATGTTAAGAATGTCAGGATTAATAATTGCGTTGCAAATGCAAGATAGATATACGGAACCCCCTTTTCTTTTGGCGTTTTTTTCAGTTTCTTTACAATTTCCCGGATTCCTCTAACAACCATAATAATCAGAGAAATCATAAATGTAAGTATGAATACACCTAACATTGCCAGCTCAACGAACATTTCAGACGGCGTAATTTCATAATAGTCTACATATGGATATTCTATTTTACTCAAGGGATTCCCTACACTATAAACAAAGAAAACATCTTCCTCATTCAAATCACCCTGATATGAAAGATTTAGTAATTTTAAGGGACCTACCTTAAAATTTCTCGCTGTTTTGTATATACCTTGAGGATTCCCCTTATCGATTTCATACTTTTCATCTGTATATTCGCCATAAATCAATTCCATCATTTCGATATTATATACTGATTCGTTCGCCTGATTAGTCATTACAACAGTTCCAATTCCACTTTCCAAGTTCATCAATAGATATGACGAACAGCCCGCTGTATTTCCTCTGTGCCCTATTGTCTGAACCCCTAAGGGAATCATCCACATTCCGTGATAGTTTCGACCAATTTCAGTCCCGCAGTAATAATCAGTGGGTGTAAACATTTCTTTCCATGTATCACTATTACTAAAAAGAACTGTATTCTCGTCCATCAAACCTTTAGCAAATGTCTCAAAATCTTCTAATGTAGAAGTACACATTCCTACCGGATAAAGAGAAATATAGTAGAATACATCTTCAAGCTTATTGCCCGCAATATCGTAGGACATCAGTTCTTTTCTTTTTTCAGCCACCCATTCATTGTCAGATAAGTCCATAGCAATTGCACTGTGTTCCATTCCTAGTGGTTCAAAAATGTTAGCATGAACGTATTCCACATAATCCATACCACTGACCTTCTCAACTACATAAGCAGCCAGAGCCGTACTCCAATTTGAATAGGCAACCATTGTCCCAGGCTCAAAGATTTGCTCAGGTTGATGCTCCAAAATAGCCTCTTCAAGATTTGAATAGGCATCCACATCCTTTACGAACAAATCTGTATAATCCTCTTGAAAGCCTGCCGAATGATTCATCAGATGAATCATTGTTATATCAGCATCATAATTAAGATTTTTGAAAACATCACTCGGTAAATACTCTTTTATATCTGCTTCCAGACTGATTTTTCCCTGCTCTACTAACTGCATAACACTGACCCAAACCATCAATTTGCTGGCGGAACCCCATTCAAATACTGTATCTTTATCAACTTCGATATTATTTTCTTTATCCGCATACCCATAATAACCTGATGCTATTTCCTGCTCACCGTTAAAAACAGCATAAGCCATTCCTGCAGTAGTTTTCTTATTATCTTCTACATACTGATTAATTGTTTCTTTAAGTTCCGATGCACTAATGCCTGATGGTAAGGTCTGCTCCTGAGCGCATACTGTCCCTATATTTGACCAAAATATTATGAGTGATATCAAAATTATTAAAAATTTACTTCTTTTCATTTTTTCTGTATAGCCATTTAGTAAAGTAATGACCAATACTCCTT
>DUPQ01000018.1 GCA_012838235.1 Clostridiaceae bacterium | reverse complement strand
TTCTTCAAAAAGCGGCAATAGCGGAGGATTGAATGTGAAAATAATAAAAGCTATCATAAGTATTGCAAATATTAAAGCAGAGATATAGAAAAGAAATGAATTGATCTTAGCATATTCATAAATATGCATAGCTGCTAATTGGCCCAGAGTTACACCAAGAAAATATGAGAAAACGTCAAGAACAAGTGAATGGATTCCAAATGCACCTGTATATGTATAATAGAATGAAACGATTATCAGCGAACATACTATAAACGCGGTGATAAACGCGAAAAACCAACGAGAGAAGTTGATGCATACTTTTTTGTTCAAAATAATGTAGGATAAACTCCACCAGATTATTGCAGGAAGCAACGACAGCTTCAAATGCTCCCACACACTTTCGTTTACAGGCGCAATGAGTGCCACAAAAGGTGAGTTTCCGCTCAGAGAATAAAGAAAATGCATGGGTACTCCCAATAGGCCTATAAAGAGAATTCCAAAATAAAAGCTTCTATTTAGTGGGTTTGATACTTTTGCTATTTCCATATGGCCGCCTGATAAAAAAAGCTTGATATTCTATTATTACTCGAAATCCATTTGAATATGAATGAGTTTAGGGGACGATCCTCTATACTCATTTTTCTACGCCATACAGTATTGAATAGCGGCTTTAGCTGACATTTGTCATACTGAGCATTAGCGAAGGACCTTAAGCGATTTAGCGCTTCATCTCACGCAAAACGAATCATTGCATGATTCGCTTCTGCGCATTTAAATCGCAGGCAGGCACGCCGCTTGATATGATCCTCCGCTATTTATTCGTATTAATTGCAAAAACCGAGAAACAATAATGTCGGAGGTGTTTTCCATGATTTCGCGTAAATCGGTAATAACATTCGGCATGGTTGCAATTCCCATTGCAATGTATACGGCAACGCAGGATAATGACATTCGTTTTAATCAGCTCCATAAAGATGACAACAGCCGTATCCGTTATAAGAAGACATGTGCAAATTGCGGCAAGGAGATTAAAGCGGAGGATATCGTAAAAGGATATGAGTATGACGACGGTAAGTATGTGGTGATAACAGACGAAGAAATTGAAAAGATAAAGACCGAAAAAGAAAAATCAATTCAGATTTTACACTTCGCTCAGTTGAATCAGATCTCACCAGTATACTATAATAAAACCTATCAGGCAGTACCTCAGACAGGTGGAGAAAAGGCTTTTGAGCTTTTACGTTCTGCACTTATGGACGAGCAGAAAATAGCTATAGGCAAAACAGTCATGGGTACGAAGGATACGCTTATGGCAATCATCCCCCGGGAGGATGGAATAATAATCTCAACCATGTTCTATGCAGATGATATTAAAGAGCTTCAAAAACAGTATTCAAAACCAAAAGTGGCAGAACAGGAACTGAATATGGCAAAAATGCTTATTAATTCAATGGATACGCCGTTTGATCCAGCTCAGTATAAAGATGAATACCAGGAAAAACTCCGCATGCTGATAGAAACTAAAATTGCGGGCAAAGAGGTAGTTGCCGCCAAACCTGAAAGCCCCGGCAAGGTAATAGACCTTATGGAGGCACTCAAGGCCAGTGTGGAAAAAGCCAAAAAAGAAAAGGCAGTAGTGTAAACTGCTCCTTCGAGGAAGTTCAGCTCTGAACAGTATGTCTCAGAACAGACAGCCTCCATGCATGCCAGATTCTTCGGTCGCTGTGCTCCTTTAGAATGACAGGGTAAACTGCTTCGAAGCATTCACTGTGTTCATCCTGAGCGGAGCGAAGCGGAGTAGAAGGATCTATAAGACTACTTAGCCATTATATGGCCTAAGAATGACATGTTAAGCATGAAGCGAAGCGAAGAATCTAAAATGGAAACAAAGCTAACAGAATACAACCAAAAAAGGAATTTTGGAAGGACAGCCGAACCTGAAGGCATAACAGATGATTCCGGAGAACAGCTAAGGTTTGTTGTTCAGCATCACATTGCACGAAAAGACCATTATGATTTTCGTCTTGAATGGAACGGGGTTCTTTTAAGCTGGGCTGTGCCAAAAGGCCCTTCCTACAATACCAGGGACAAAAGGCTTGCTATAAAGGTTGAGGATCATCCGCTGGAATACAGGAATTTTGAAGGAACCATTCCTAAGGGAGAGTATGGAGGCGGAGTGGTTATGCTCTGGGATGAAGGCATATGGGAACCTTATGGAAACGTGGAAGAAGGTCTTAATGAAGGTGTATTGAAATGTACCTTATATGGAGTACGGCTGAAAGGAAAGTGGGCTTTAATCAGGCTAAGGTCTAAAAAAGGTGAATCAAAGGATAACTGGCTTTTACTTAAAGAAAAAGATGAATTTATAAAGTCCGAAGCAGGAATAACCGAATTTACTACAAGCATCCGTACTGGACGAACCATGTCCGAAATCGAAGCAGGCCAGGAAAAAAGCTTTGAAAAAAACCCATTCAACAGTGCCGATGTACAGCTAGCCAAGCTGGTGGATTCTGTTCCTGAGAGTGACGACTGGCTCTTCGAAATGAAGTATGACGGTTATAGAATATTAGCATTTGTCGAGGAGAACAGAACAAGGCTCATAACGAGGAATGGCAATGATTTTACGAAACGTTTCTATGATGTCGCTGCTTCGTTAGTTGATCTGGCAGCAGGTAGAGCTATGGTTCTCGATGGCGAGATGACAATAATTGATGCCAATGGAAAGACAAGCTTTCAGGCTCTGCAGAATCATATGAAAAATCCCCAGGGACAAAACCTTACCTATATCGTTTTTGATTTGCTTGCGCTTGATGGTGAGGATTTAAGAGGCCGTCCCCTTGTTGAAAGAAAAGAAAAACTTGAAAATCTTATGCGGGATTCTCCGGGTAATTTATACTACAGCCGACATGTAAAAGGAAACGGAAAGGCAAGCTTTATTGCCGCATGTGAATCAGGTATGGAAGGAATAATAGGTAAAAAGTACGATTCGGTGTATAGCGGTACGCGAAACGGTGACTGGATCAAGATGAAATGCGATAAGCGCCAGGAATTTGTAATCGGAGGCTATACTCTTTCAGATAAAAAAACAAGCGGGATAAGCTCACTACTTTTAGGAGTATATGAAGGTGACGATTTGGTCTATGTCGGACGAGCCGGAACAGGCTTTAACAAGCGTAATACAAAAGAGCTTGAGTCCAGATTTAAAAGCTTGATCACCGATGTGTCACCGTTTAAGATCTCACCAAAGCCAAGAACCAATGAAAAAATAACATGGATCGAGCCCAGGCTTGCCGCAGAAATCAAATTTACCGAATGGACCGACGATAACCAGCTAAGGCAGGCAAGCTTCAAGGGTTTGCGGGAAGATAAAAATCCAAAGGAAATCAAAAGGGAATCAAAAGCAGACGAATCGGAGATGCCAATGGAATCAGACAGCAATAATATCATAATCGGAGGTATTAAAATTACAAATCCGGACAAGGTGATATTCGAAAATCCGGAAATTACAAAAGCCGATGTAGTAAGATACTACCAAAAGGTATCGGAGCGTATGCTCCCCTTGGTAAGACACAGGATCCTTAGTATAGTGCGCTGCCCCAGGGGAGTATCTCAGGCATGCTTTTACAAAAAGCATCCAGGACCAAAAATCAAGGGTGTTATCAACATACCGGTACCTGCCAGCAGCGGTGAGGCCGAGGAATATTTCTATATTGATAGTGTTTCGGGACTTCTCTCTGAAGCGCAAATGGGTACATTGGAGTTCCATATCTGGGGAAGCCGTATAGATGAGCTTGAAAAACCCGATATGATGGTTTTTGATCTGGACCCCGATGAAGGCATGGATATAGAAAGAGTCCGTCAG
>DUPQ01000001.1 GCA_012838235.1 Clostridiaceae bacterium | reverse complement strand
TAATTGTTCCGTAACCTTCGATTGTTCCCGTCACGTTATATGTTCCTTCAACGGTTGTGGAGAATGCGCTCCATGCGACCGCTACGGAAGCTGTGGTTCCGTCTTTGTAAACTGCCGTTACCGTAGCCGGAAGAGGATTGGCTCCACCGTATCCCATTGTGTACTGAGCTTCATATCCCGTAATGGAAGTAATTACGGTAAATCCGGCTGCAGCTGCCTGTGTAGGTGTGACAATTTCATCATTGATAAGGGCATTAATTAACTTTTCTCCGGACTTGGTATTTGCATTCAAAGCTTCCACCATAGCTGTTGCTGCATCGGCATTCGTTAAAGTTGCCTTGCCTGCTATTTTGGAAAGTCCTTTGGAAGCTGCAAAGGTAATTGTCTGTGCCCAGGTAAAGTCGGTATCCTGCTTATATCCCAGAATGGTTAACAGAACTTTGTAGAAAGCCTGTGCGGTCATAGGATCGTTGGGACGGAAAGTACCGTCTTCATATCCGCCGAATCCCGCACCGGGATTGGCTTTGAGATAACCGATCATCGGCTGCCAGTATACCGTTGCTGATGTGGCATCGGGGAAAGTAGCCGTACCTGTATAGGCATCGGAAGCTTCTTCAAGACCGGTAAATCTGAGCAACAGTCTGGCGGCAGTTTTTCTGTCGGGGGCCTTTGCAAGATATGTTGCTGTAAGACCTTCGGCAGTGTCGCCTCTGAATAGATTCATAGCAGCCAGCTTCTGCGGATCGGTCAGTTCTGCAGCCGATGTCGGAACAGCGGTAAACAAAACAGCAATCATCGAAACAGCCAGAATTACTGCTAATAGTTTTTTTGTCTTTCTCATTATTATCGTTCCTCCTTATTAGTTACGAATTTCTTTTGTACGAACGTCTGTTATTATTTGACGTAATGAAAACACCGTAGGTTCCATATTGTCAATTAAATTTAAACGCTACTATGGTTATTATATTTTATCCTGTCCGTAAAGTAAACAGGAAAAAACCGTATCGGTTAGCCTTAAGAAAAAATTAAACTCTACTTTTTCTTTCAAGCAGCTTCTTAAAAGGAAAAGGTATCCTTTCCGGCAGGTCTCTTATGTCATCTATGTGCAGAATATCTGCATATGCAAACATCATGGTGTAATAGTAACCGGAAGTAACGGAAAACAGAATGTGACCTGCTATAAGCATATAGCCGGTGCAAAGCACTATGGCCGTAACAGCCATAACGGTGTCGAAGTTGACATTCTTCAAAAAGTTCTTTATGAGCATATAGCCCGAAGCGACATAAATCCACAGCATTGCAACCGCTCCGAAAATACCGTAGTAGCACAGCACTTCCAGTACATCCATCTCTATTACAAACTCCTGACTGCCCCTTCCTATTCCGAAAACCCATGCCAACGGTCCCGCTTCCTTAAACTGCATGAAGGCTTCTTTCAATTTTACCTGTCTGCCGCTCAACAGTGCCGTCTGTAATCCTTCTCTTCTTAAGATAATGCCGGTACTCCTTAAAGATTGGGATATGGTTTCCATAAAGGATGCTTTTGACAGTGCAAATTCCAGACCGATTATGACGGCGGCTAAAATCAAAGAAGAAAGTATTATCACTCCGAATTTTTTTAAATACAGACTTTCTTTTTTCTTAACAAGTATTACTGTTCCGTAGACAATAACTACGGCACAAGTGGTAAACAGTGCCAAAAAACTGGTCTTTGTACCTATCAGGCTGTTTGTTACAACGGTCATCGAAGAAGCGACAAGATAAAAGTTTCTCTCTTTTTTGTTTGTTTTATCGGTGTGCATGAAGGCCGATATCGATAACGGGAAAACCAGCATTAATACCGCCGTTATATCATTGCCCGCTATATAGTATCCCATGGAACCTCTGTAACCGAATCTGTCGGCATAAGTGTAATGCCCCGTTCCGGTTATCTGACCGAATATTACATTTACTCCTATTATTATTAAAGTCCAGCATAACAGTTTGTTAAGTTTCTTAAGAAGCTGTTCTTTCTCATATCCCAATACCGATAAAATATTGTACCAGCAGAACAACATCACCACATTGTATGCGAATCTGGCAATATACATCATGTCTTCAATTATGGAAAACTCCATCTTCAGTACCACTTCCACACCGACCGATGCTACGGCCGCAATACCTATGGGTATAAGGGTGAGAATGGCTTTTCTGTTTTTGGTGGTAAAGAGATATATGACTAAGAGTAATAAGAAGAGTAAACGGATTATGAGACTGGGAGAAAGAGAAAAAGTTGCATCTTCTTTTTCAAAAAATGTCTTATAAATACCTGTAGCCGCATCAAGAAACGGATTGATTATAATCATCAGCCAGAACAACTTTTCAACAAATGCGTTATACTTCTTCATAAATCCTCCGATTAGAATACTTGAAAGAATATATCACACAAAAATGAAGGAGTAAAGGCTAACTTAACCTCATTCACAACCATATTCTGTCTGCGTTAAATTCCACCCCAACTTGGGGAAAGTTTGCTTCACCGGTAGAATATATAATCAGCTTTGGTCACAGCTTAGGTCATAGCTTTTAGTTTTATCCTAAAAACACACTAAAAATCATTTATAGCATTATTCAACCTCAGCACATTCTTCTGCAACATACTTTTGATTTGGACCGGTTGGCTTATTCGGAATAATCTTTTTTAACAATCCTTCAAGATAAAATTTGTCGTCAATATGTTGCTTTTACAGCTTCCATAACAGCATCCCAAGAAATGTTCTGCGCATATTCATAATGAGATTGGTAAGAAAGCCATAATTTTCTCATATCATCGCTATTTTCTATTTCTTTCAGAGAAGGCTCTGCATGCTTTAAAAGTTCCGTACTTCCTCGTATTTGTACTGTTGCATCAAGCGCATCTTGAAGGAGCGGTTTTGAAATTTCCGATTCATAGAGCTTTTTCAAAATGTAAACATCATAAAAATCACGCATGCGTGTGTTTGTAAGATGCCTTCTCATGATAGTTTCCAATTTCTCAGCTAAAACAGTTTCAAGATTGTATGAGAGTAGCTGAATATACCTATCTTCAAACATCAGTTTATAAGAATAGTGAATGGCATCGGGAGTTATAACATCACCCGTTGATATATCGATTTTAAGAGGCGTTATAGTTCCATCAAATAAGGCTTGCATACTGACTCTTATGCACGGATATTCAGCCTCCTCCATAATAGAATCTATATTTTTTATCTGAAAAAGAACGCCGTCCTCAAGCGGAACATCAATAAGGTTTTGTATCATTTGCTCAACGCTCGTCAGATTAACATCAAAACCCTTAATTGTTGTGTCGACATCCATCGTACTACGGAAATCTAAGCCCACTAAAGAAGCAATCAGCAAGCCACCCTTTAATATAAAATTCTTTTTATACTCGGAAATAGAAATACGTTCCAGAAGTCGTTCCATCATATATGTTCGCATTAAAATTTGCGCATCGGCAGATTTTTCTTTAGCAAGATTACGGATTTTATCTTTTAATTGTCTTGATGTTTTAATCATTAAAGAAGCACCTCCAAATATGGTTTGAGTATTGCACTTACATTCAAAGCCTCCGCATATTGCATTAAAAATCTAAGATTCTTATCTCTTCGTTTTGCATAAGATTTCAAAGCATCTTGAAATACCTGTATTTCTACACCATTTCTGCTGCGTAAAATATCACATAATGTTCTCTCTATATCATAAACCGGAACTATATGACCAAACGGAGTTTTTATATTACTTTTACCAAGTTCATGCAATTCTTTTCTTATAGTATAAACCTTGATACCGTCTTCCTTCAGGCGATGCGGATTATAACCTGTCCTTACCGTTACAGAATAATAAGACGGTTCTCGGTCAGTCATATCGTGTAAAAACAGAGCTGTTTCATGAGAAAAGATAGCCTGCGCCGATCTGAGATGAATCAGATACATAGAATCAGGCCAAACATCAGCCGAAACATAAATGCCTTGTCCGGCTCTTTCCAATCCGCTTTTTTCAGCAAACTTGTAAAATTCATATTTGCTGATACCCTGTTCCAAGACTTCTTTTAGTGTAAGCCAGCCATCATTTTCTTGTAAAAGTTGTTTTACAACATACTCAGTGTCCATAACAATTTCCTTTCGCGCTAATATCATATCTCAAATTAGCACAAAAGTAAATATGTGTTATTACATTTTTTCTACAATCACTGACAAAACCGCAATGTTGAAAAATATGCATAGCGATATTATAGATATTTTTAATAGAAAATGAGCAGTATTATATACTATGCAAATGAGATAATTTTGGGCTAATTCTCTGCTTTTCTACAGTTTCAGCAACATCGAGAAAATCAAGCATATTCTGTATGTGTTAAATTCCACCCCAACTTGGGGAAGTTTGCTTCACCGGTAGAATATATAATCAGCTTAGGTCATAGCTTTGGTCACAGCTTTGGTCATAGCTTTGGTCACAGCTTTTAGTTATATCCTAAAAATACACTAAAAACCCTGTTATAGCATCATTCCTGCCCTTTATTTCAATATAATCCTGATAATCCTGAATTTCCCGTCTGCTTTGCGATAACTCAGGCTGTAGCTTGGGGGGTAGCTTGGGGGGTAACTTGGGGGGTAGCTTGGGGGGTAGCTTGGGTCACAGCTTAGGTCATAGCTTAGGTCATAGCTTTTAGTTATATCCTAAAAATACACTAAAAATCATGATATAGCATTATTCAGCTTCAGTATATTCTTCTGCAACGTACTTTTGATTTGGACTGGTTGGCTTATCCGGAAAAGTTCTTCGCAACAACCCTTTTTCAATAAGTAGATTCAATAATCTTTTGGTAAAATCTTTCCTGTCCTTTATTCCAATATAATCCTGAATTTCCCGTCTGCTTCTCGGTACTTTACAATACTCAATTATCATTTGAATTCTTTGTTCTTCTCCACTTACATCACTATCATTGATAATGCTTATTAATGGATCTACATAAATAATTGTCTTAAAAATATCTCCTTCAATGAATTGAGGCTTAGTGTCTGAATAGACTTTGCTATACTTGAAAATTTTTCTAACTCCCGAACCAAGCTCATCCACCCAACCGATTTCTTTAAAAAACTTAGCGATTGTCGGATTCTTAGGAAATGGTGAAAAGTTTTCCGGATCAATAATTCCATTACCGTGAGGTCTGTTACTGTTTTCAATGTATACCCTGTCCCGTTCTATAATAAACTTTGCCGGAAACGGATTTGCAAAATCCCTATGAATTAACAGATTGGTAATTGCCTCTCTGAAAATTTTATCTCTCACACTTATGCGCTGATCTCCTTCAAGATAAAATTTGT
>DUPQ01000017.1 GCA_012838235.1 Clostridiaceae bacterium | reverse complement strand
TGGTGGCTGGAAAAAGGAGTGGACGGATTCCGGCTGGATGTAATCAACCTTATATCCAAAACACCGGGATTACCCGACGGTTTACCGGCATTGAAAGGGCTGGTAGGGGCAATAGGGTATGAGCATATGTTTTACGGACCCAAACTGCATGAGTATCTTAGGGAAATGCGAAAAAATACTTTTGACAAGCACAATGCATTTACCGTGGGAGAAGGTGCCGGGATAGGACTGGAAGCTGCCAAACTCATGACGGAAGAGTCGCGTAAAGAATTAGATCAGATATTCAACTTCGACCATTTCAATAACCCCGGCAAATCCAGACACGATTCCTACAGATATGACCTTAGAAAACTGAAACCCCTTCTTGTCAAATGGCAAAGAGATTTCAAAGACGGCTGCTGGCCGGCACTGGTTTTTGAAAATCATGATAACCCCAGATTTGTATCCAGGATAACAAAAGATGAATCTAAACGTGATTTGGTAGCAAAACTCATAATCACACTCATGCTCACATTGAGAGGAACCCCGTATTTTTATCAGGGGCAGGAAATAGCCATGATTGATTCGGTATTTAAGGAGATATCGGATTTCCGCGATGTGGAAGCAATAAATATGTTTAACGAGTATCTTGAGCAGGGTTTATCAGAGGAGCAAGCAATCCTGAAGATATCGGCCGGTACCAGAGACCATGCAAGAATACCCATGCAGTGGGAAGATGCCGCTTACGGCGGATTCTCCGAAGTAAGGCCGTGGATAGATTGCTCCAACGACTATATGAGGTATAATGCTAAAAGTCAGATAAAGGATACATTCTCCGTACTGAATTACATGAAGTCACTGATATCTTTCAGAAAAGAGAATCAAACCCTTATATACGGAGACTTTATCCTGACCGATAACGATGCCGATACATTCTGTTATGAAAGAAAAGACAAAGATGCCCGCTTCTACATTGAGATAAATCTGATTGATAGCAATAAGAAGAGAAAGATCGATGTAAGAGATAAAAAGTATAAAAAAATACTGTCCAACTACCCGGACAGCAATGAGTTTCTCAGACCTTACGAGGTTGCAATATATATGATTGGAGAGGAAAAATGAAATTTTCACAAATGCCGTATAAACGAGTAACTTACCAGGAGATTGAAGCTAAAGCCAAGGCCCTTACAGCAAAATTGAGCAATGCTAAGAGTGCAAAAGAAGCGTTGGACACATTTTATAAGTACAATGAGTATTCCGATAAGATAACCACGGCAGGCTCTTTAGCTTACATAAAATTCACTTTGAATACCGAAGATGAGTTTTTTGCGGGGGAAAAAGAGTACTACGATGAAATAATGCCCATGGTACAGAATCTGGATTTGCAATTTAAACTTACATTATATAATTCGCCGTTTAAGGAGCAACTTAAAAAGGAACTGGGTGAATTACTGTTTCTTAATATTGAGATTTATATGAAATCTTTCGACCCCAAGATTATTCCTCATATGCAGGAAGAAAACAGGTTGACTAACGAGTATGAGAAACTTCTGGCAAGTGCACAGATTGATTTTGACGGTAAAGTACTCAATCTGTCGCAGTTAGGGAAGTATAAGCAGAGTACCGACAGAGCGGTAAGAAAAGCCGCATATGAAGCCGAAGCGGGGTTTTACTTAAAAAACAGCGATGCTTTGGACAACCTTTATGATCAACTGGTCAAGATACGGACACATATGGCAAGAGAAATGGGCTATGAAAACTTCGTGGAATTGGGATATTACCGTATGATGAGAAACAGTTATACAAAAGAGGATGTCGCCCGATTCCGCGGATATGTGAAAAAATACATAGTGCCCATTGTCAGCGAGTTGAAAAAAGAACAGCGCCGCAGGATTAAAGTGGATAAGTTCATGCTTTATGACGATCCTTTGGAATTCTTATCGGGAAATGCTACACCCAAAGGAGATCCCGAGCACATATTTGCCCAAGGAAAGAAAATGTATTCCGAATTAAGTCCGCAAACCGAGGAGTTCATGAACTTCATGCTGGAAAATGAGTTATTTGATGTAATAAGCAGAAAAGGCAAAACTGTGGGCGGTTATTCCACAACCATACCGGATTTTAAAGCGCCTTTCATATTTGCCAACTTTAACGGCACATCAGGAGATATTGATGTTCTGACCCATGAAGCGGGACATGCTTTTGCATCTTATCTTGCAAGAGATTTTAAAATATCCGAGTACAGATCGCCGACAATGGAGTCTTGCGAAATACACTCCATGTCCATGGAATTCTTTACATGGCCGTGGATGCATCTTTTCTTTGAAGAGCAGACCGATAAGTATAAGTATGCACATCTTGGCAGTGCCCTTTCATTCCTGCCTTACGGAACTATTGTGGACTATTTCCAGCATATAGTATATGAGCAACCCGACCTTACACCCGATCAAAGAAAAGAAGTTTGGAAGAAGCTGCAAAAAGAGTATATGCCTTACCTTAATACGGACGGCATGCCTTTCTTTGAAGACGGCCGGTACTGGCAAAGACAGCACCACATTTACTCCGCTCCTTTCTATTACATAGATTATTGCCTTGCACAGACCGTTGCATTGGCTTACTGGGCGGAATCACAGGAAGACTTTAAGAAAGCCTGGGATAAATATTACACAATGACTTCCAGAGGCGGCAAGGACACTTTCACAGGCCTTGTTAAATCAGCAGGTTTACCCAGCCCCTTTGAAGAAGGAGCACTTAAGAAAGTGGCATCAGTGGCAAGAGAATGGCTGAAATCCTTT
>DUPQ01000016.1 GCA_012838235.1 Clostridiaceae bacterium | reverse complement strand
TTGGACACGGATATTTCGCGTGAAGTGTTTTTTATAACGGCTCAGCAACTGGAAGACATGTATCCCGACCTCACATCAAAAGAAAGAGAAGATGCAATAGTCAGACAGCACAAGACCGTGTTTATAATGCAGATAGGTAAAACACTGAAATCGGGACAGAAACATGACGGCAGAGCACCCGACTATGATGACTGGGAACTTAACGGCGATATTCTTATGTACAATGAAGTACTGGATTCCGCTCTGGAGATATCTTCCATGGGTATAAGGGTGGACAGCGAGTCTCTGGCTCGACAGCTTAAGTTGTCCGGTTGCGAGGACAGAAAAGAGCTTATGTTCCATAAAATGTTGCTGAATAATGAACTGCCCTTATCCATCGGCGGCGGTATAGGACAATCCCGCTTATGTATGCTGCTTCTTAAAAAGGCACATATAGGCGAAGTACAGGTCTCAATATGGGATAGAGATACTATAGAGGCATGTAAAGAGGCTAAAGTTATTCTGCTTTAAACTACACACTGTATAAAATATCGGAATATGCAGGCATAGGCCAATAACTCTTTGCAACCACACACTCCAGACTGTCTGCGAAATGTCTCAACTCTTTCATTGCCGGCACAACATGATCTTTAAAAGCATATGCGTCTACCGATTGCTCCGTAACCTTTTCCAGTTTAGATATACATTTTGAAAGACCGGTAATGTTATCGGAGATATATGTTGCAAGTTCTCTTTCCGTTGATGCGTCCAGACCTATATCGGTCTTCATTGATACGGAACCGTATACGGTTCTTGCATAGTCCATTGCGGCAGGCAGTATTTCCCGCTTTGCTATTTCCAGCATGGTTCTGGCTTCAATGGATATTATCTTACAGTAATTCTCCATCTTTATTTCATGGCGCGACACCAGATCGGCTTCGGAAAAAATACCGAATCTTTCAAATAGCTGTACATTCTTTTTGTCTACAAGACAGTCCACGGCTTCCGGTGTGGAATTGAGAACGGGCAGTCCCCTCTTCTTTGCCTCTTCCACCCATTCTTCGGAATAGTTATTTCCGTTGAATATTATTCTTCCGTGTTTATTGACGGTCTCTTTGATAAGCTTGTCTACTTCCTTGTCAAAATCTTCCGCTTTTTCCAATATATCGGCAAAATGTTTAAAAGAATCGGCAACAATGGTGTTTATAACGGTGTTGGCATCGGAAACCGAACAGGAGGAGCCCGGCATACGGAACTCGAACTTGTTCCCGGTAAATGCAAAAGGAGAGGTCCTGTTACGGTCACATGTATCTTTGAAAAGTACCGGTAACGTTTCGCTTATATGAAACTTTTCTCTTGTCCTGTTATGTACCTTTCTATCATTGGCTATGTCTTCCAGTATCTCGGTCAGTTCCGCTCCCAGGTATACCGATATGATGCCCGGAGGTGCTTCGTGCGACCCTAATCTGTGGTCATTTCCCGCGGTAGCGATACTTTGCCTCAACAGTCCGGCATATTGGTCCACGGCTCTGAGAACAGCCACTAAGATTAATAAGAATCTCTTGTTTCGGGCAGGATTTTTACCCGGTTTTAACAACATCTCTCCCTCATTGGTGGCAATGGACCAGTTATTGTGTTTTCCCGATCCGTTTATATTCTCAAACGGTTTTTCATGCAAAAGACAGGCAAGGCCGTGATGTTCCGCCACTTTCTTGAGCATTTCCATGATAAGCTGGTTATGGTCTGCCGCTATATTAACCGTTGTATAGATAGGGGCAATTTCATGCTGAGCGGGAGCGGCTTCATTGTGCTCGGTCTTTGCGGTAATGCCCAGTTTCCACAACTCCACATCCAGTTCCCTCATGAAATTCTGCACTCTCTCACGGATATTACCGAAATAGTGATCATTTAATTCCTGGCCCTTAGGTGATTTTGCACCAAACAAGGTACGACCGCATATGAGTAAGTCTTTTCGCTTATCGTACTGTTTTTTATCTATCAGGAAATATTCCTGCTCACATCCGGCAAAAGGCGTTACTCTGGAAGCGGTTTCATTTCCGAACAATCTTACTATTCTCAAAGCCTGTTTGTTAAGAGCATCCATGGAACGTAACAGAGGTGTCTTGTTGTCCAGAGGCTCTCCTCCGTAAGAACAGAATGCGGTGGGGATATATAGAGTTTTGTCTTTTACAAAGGCATAGGACGTTGCATCCCAAGTGGTATATCCTCTTGCTTCAAAAGTCGCTCTTAAACCGCCTGAAGGAAAACTGGAAGCGTCGGGTTCGCCTTTAATCAATTCCTTGCCCCTAAGCTCCAGTACGGGAACATTATTGCGTATCATAAGGAAGGAATCGTGCTTTTCCGCAGTCATACCGGTCATAGGCTGGAACCAATGGGTATAGTGAGTAGCACCTTTGCTTATAGCCCAGTTTTTCATGCTTTCCGCTACAATATCCGCTATACTGTCGTCCAGAGGACCTCCCTGCTCTATTGTTTTCTTTAAAGATTGGTAGACATAAGCGGGAAGTTCATTCTTCATCACCTGGTCGTTATATACATTACTTGCAAATATATCTAAGATACCTTCCACTTATGTGCTCCTTTTCGCTCGTTTTACCTATTATAATTAACAAACGGATAAATTACAACAATTTGTTAATACTCCAGCATTCTCTTACGATAATGCATGTAATCCAAGAATTCCACCTCTTCGGGTACTCCGTGGTCGCATGTGGGAATATATCCGCCGTGTTTCTTCATATAAGGCATTATTCTGTCTATTTCTTTGTCTATTGCATCTTTTCCGGCAGCCAATATCCTTTTATCTATACCGCCGGAAATTAAAAGGTCGGGATATTTCTTTCGAACTTCCACTACATCACACCCCGATGCCACTTCAAACGGCGACATATAATCCATGCCTATGGATTTATATAAATCGATAACCGTTACGGCATTACCGTCGGTATCCAACTGAAAATGAAGTTTCCTGTTCTTGTCCGACTGCCTTTTCTTTACATTGGCAATAAGTTGCTGATAGTACGGGAATAAAAATTCTTTTATCATATCGGGCGAAATCAGAGGACCGTGATTGTAGCAGATATCCTCCCCGAAGTAGACTTCGTCTACCGTTACATATCTTTGATGAACTTCACAGGTTTTATCCATTACATCAAACCATATTTCCATACATTTGTGAATAAGTTCGGGATCATCATAAAACTTATACAGTAAATCTTCCGGTCCTATTAAAGACCGCAAATACATATATCCGCCTATTATATTGGCACATATTATATATCCCTGCTTTTCCGACTCCGCGGCCTTACTCATTCTTTCTTCAAGGCCTTCAAACCTTTTAGGGTCATCGGGATTCAATCTCCAAAGGATGTTTTCTTCCAAAGTCCGGATGTCTTTTACCGGATGCTCTAAATATGTGGGCATAAACCCGCTTCTTCTGCCTTTAAAGTATAAGACCTGTCTGCCCGCATTATCCTGCTCTATTTCACATTCATCGGTAGTACTTATAATCTTTCTTTCAAAGGAAGGAACCAACGGTGCTTCACACCATCCGCAACGGCCTAAAAAAAATACGGCGGACTTATCAAATCCGAACAATTCATCGGTATCGGTGTCGTCATTTATCCAGCCTTGCTCTTTCCATTTACCCTTGACATAAAAACCGAACTCTTTCTGAAAGATGGCGGCATCTTTTTTGAAGTTATAGAAGTCATGAATCTTCTGAATGTGCTTTTCCATATTGTCTCCCCGCTTGAAGTACATAACAGATAGTATTATAGCACAGTTAAGTAAATACTTATTAAGACTTTAATTCAGGTATTTGGATATAAATTCCGATACTTTTTTATAATACACATCCGGCTCTTTCGCCGAAGCGGCACCGTGTTCCGCTCCTTTTACAACCAATATGTCTTTCTCACAGGGCGCATTGTCATAAAGCGGTTCCAGCATATAGAACGGAACTAATTCATCGGCATCACCGTGTATGAATAAAGTAGGTGTTTTGGACTTTTTAACGGCATTTAAAGGGCTTGCCTGCTTAAAATCCATCCTGGCTCTGGCCCGGGAAATAATATTCGAAACATAAAGTACGGGAAAAGCCGGCAGTTTGAAAAACCTTTTCATATTATAGCTGAAAATATCCCATACCGATGTATAACCGCAGTCCTCTATTGCGCATTTAACATGATTGCTCAAATCTTCCCCCGTCGTAAGCATAACGGTAGCGGCTCCCATGGATATTCCGTGCAACACAATCAAGGCATCGGGATCTTTTTTAATAATCTCCTTTATCCAATCAATCACATCGACACTCTCATAATAGCCCATAGTGGTATATTGCCCTTCACTGTCGCCATGTCCTCTTAAATCGGGCATCAATATGTTGAATCCCGCCTTATAGTATTGCTTTGCAAACTGTGCCATATGCCATCCGCGTGATGTATATCCGTGAACCGGTATTACCCATTTATGACTCCCCTTATTCTCAACAAATACGGCTTTAAGATTAAGATTATCGAAAGAAGTAAGACTCCACACCGAAGTAGTGTTCTCCTTTACCCACTGTTCACTCGATGCGAAAAACTCTTTTACCTGCTCATCAATATCTTCTTCTTTTTTATTGAAATAATTCCTAGGCGACCCGGGTATCATGGTTATATTGAACATAAACAAACCCGCTATAAACGACAGGATAAATAAAATGACAACAACAAATACTACAATTGATAAAATAATTTCAAAACCCATTTCCCCCTCCGTCATACATTAAAATTATATCACATCATCACTCCCATCTATCAGATTTATGCAAATTTAACTCTGTATACAATACAATTTAACCTATAATCCCGATATTTATTTTTAGTGTGATAAAAACACCTTTACATTATCCTTAATGCCTGTTATACTTCCGGTAATATTGATAGAGGCGCGGGAGTCATAAGTATCCGTTCTGACCGTACAAGGCGGGATGATGACGGAAAAAGGGACAACCGCCGAAGAATACGCAGCCTTGTATGCGTCTGTCTGGTCGGTTCGTAAATAACGGACCGATTGTCACCGTCAATTTACGGTGGAGAGCTGTCACTTGGAAGGTTTAAGTAAAGGCTCGCACAGGCAGCCTTTTTTTGATATAATATGACAGCAGGCGGGTGAAAAAAATGAAAAAATATAACTTGGCAATAGTAGGCGCCACAGGTATGGTGGGAAGAACCTTTATAAAGGTTTTAGAAGAAAGAAAACTTCCTATTAAGAATATCTATTTCTTTGCTTCGGCGCGGTCTTGTGGCAATACCATTACTTTTTCCGGTAAAGAGTATATCATTGAGGAGTTGAATGAGCATTCATTCGACAGATTGATTGATATTGCCCTGTTCTCGGCAGGCAGTGATTTAAGTAAAATATATGCTCCCGTTGCAGCACAAAAAGGCGTGGTTGTAATAGACAACAGCAGTGCGTTCAGAATGGATCCGACGGTTCCTCTGGTTATACCCGAGGTAAATAAAGAGGATATCGCAAAGCATAACGGCATTATAGCCAACCCCAACTGCTCCACCATTCAGGCTTTGGTTGCGGTAAAACCGTTACATGACGCCTATAAGGTGAAAAGAATGGTCGTTTCCACATATCAGTCGGTATCCGGTGCGGGCAAAGCGGGATGTGACGATTTGGAGAATTGCTTAAAAGGGCTTCCCCCTGCTAAATTCCCTTATTCCATAGCCGACAACTGTATTCCCCACATAGATTCCTTCCTGGATAACGGATACACCAAAGAAGAGATGAAAATGGTAAATGAGACGCAAAAAATGTTTCATACCAAGGACATTTTGATAACCTGTACCTGTGTCAGGGTACCGGTAATGAGAAGCCACAGCGAATCGATAAATCTGGAATTTGAAAAACAGTTTGACATAAAGGATGTATATAAAATACTGAATAATGCTCCGGGTGTTAAGGTGGTGGATGATCTTTGCAATGCAAAATATCCGTTGGCAGCCGAAGCGGCCGATACCGACTGGACATATGTAGGCAGGATAAGAAGAGATGATACCGTGGAATCGGGATTGAATATATGGGTGGTTGCGGATAACGTAAGGAAAGGTGCGGCCACAAATGCAGTACAGATAGCCGAGGAACTTATTAAACTTTGGGAGAAATAACATGTTATTCAAAGGTGCCGCAACGGCGGTTATAACGCCGTTTAACAAAAAAGGAATAGATTATGACAATTTCGCTTTACAGATTGATAATCAGCTTAAAGCGGGAATTCAGGCGTTAATAGTATGCGGAACCACCGGCGAAGCATCCACTATGACAAAAAAAGAAAGGTATGATGCGATATCTTTTGTAGTGAACAAAGTACAAAAGACGGTACCGGTAATTGCAGGAACCGGCTGCAACGACACAATGCACAGTGTTCAGCTGACCAAGGATGCGTATAAAGCGGGAGCCGATGCAATACTTGTAACCGCTCCCTACTATAATAAGACATCAAAAAAAGGACTGATTGAGCACTTCAGTGTAATATCTGAAAGTGTTCCCGTTCCCATGATACTGTATAACGTACCTACCAGAACGGGTATGAATATTGAGCCCGATGTAATGGTACACCTTGCAAAAAACTGCAACATAACAGGTGTAAAGGAATGTAATCTTTCTCAGGTTGCGGATATTATCCAGACTGCACCGGAAAACTTTACCGTTTACAGCGGAGACGACTCCATAAACCTTCAGGCTCTGTCATTAGGCGCAATGGGAGTGATATCGGTTATGTCCAATGTCCTGCCCGCACATGTGGTGAAAATGAACAAACTGTTCTTGCAAAACAAAATAAAAGAAAGCCGTGAGCTTTTCTATAAAACCAAGAATCTTGTAAAACTGCTCTTTATTGAAACCAATCCGATACCCGTTAAAAAAGCAATGCAGCTGGCAGGTTATGATACCGGACTTTTAAGGCTTCCTCTGGTGGAAATGGAAGAGAAAAACGCAAATCTTCTCAAAGAAGAACTGATTAATCTGGGAGTTATAAAATGAACATATTACTTGTAGGCTGTTACGGAAAGTTGGCAAGTGCAATAATAAAAGCATGTTCCGGGAAAGAGGACATGAATATAGCATGCGGAGTGGATCTTTCGGTAAAAGATAATCCTCACTTCCCCGTTTTTACCGCTGCAAACGATATACCGTCATCAATGGACATTGATGCGGTTATTGACTGTTCTCATCCTTCCGGAGCTGTATCTACCGTCCGGTTCTGTAAGAAATACAAAAAGCCTCTTGTTTATGCAACAACCGGTCTGGATAAAGAGCAAATGAACTTACTTCATGAATTATCAAAGCATGTTGCCGTTTTCCAGTCGGCTAATATGAGCCTGGGAGTTAATCTTCTCATAAAACTCTGCAAACAGGCCGCAACCTTCTTAGGCAATGACTTTGATATAGAGATTATAGAGAAACACCACAATCAGAAAATAGATGCTCCGAGCGGTACAGCTCTCAAAATAGCCGATGAAATCAACCAATCGCTGAATAACCAGATGACTTATGTTTATGACCGTCAGTCAAAAAGAGAAAAAAGAGATAAAAAAGAAATAGGCATACATGCAGTAAGAGGCGGCAACATTGTGGGACAGCACGAAGTAATCTTTGCCGGGCAGGATGAAACAATAACAATTAGTCACGGGGCATTTTCCAAAGATATATTTGCACAAGGTGCATTAAGAGCAGTTCTTTTTATAAAAGACAAACCTGCCGGATTATACGGTATGGATGATTTGCTTTAGACACTATTAATACAATTTAACTTTGTTAATCCGTTGCTCTTTCATTATCGGATCTAAGTGTTTTTCCAATGCAGGCCATGTAAAGAAATTAATAATATACGAAGACAGTCCGAAAAGAACGGTGGCCATAACCACTGCTCCGAACAGTATATGTATCTTAAACGGAAGTATCGTTAAAGCCGCAATACCCGCAATAATCAAAAGATTGGGAAAGAATCTGAGGATGGCAAACACATAAGAGTATCTGTAAAGCTTCCAGATGGATAAATTGTACTCCACAAGAATCTGATATATGTACATGTGCATCATGATAAATAACAGCGAAAATCCGCCAATAATGAGCAACAGGGCTGTTTTCCAGAAACCTGCCTGTAAATTCAACTGATAAAACCTGGCTGCAATACCCAGACAAACGGTTATAACCGTGGAAATTGCCGTAACCGCCAGGGATTTCCAGAAGAACTTTTTCATTCCGTCACCGAAGTCGGAAGAAAAGCTGTCATCTCTTCTTACATAGCTCCTGAAAACTACCGCAAGCCCCGAGACCGCGGGTCCGAATGCCACAACAGGTATTGTAAAGAATACTAAGGTATAAGGGATTCTTAAAATCAGTATTGCCCATAATTCACCGAAATTGGAGTATCCCTGCTGATAATCGGAAACATCAATGGGAAAATAAATCTGTGATACAAAGAATGCGTAGAAGACTATAAAGAGTGCGTATATACCCACACATATCATATTGTATTTGGCTATATTCCAGAACCTTGTCTTTAAGATTTCCATAAACTTCATAAACTTGGTTTCCGTAGGTTTCTGTTCTTGGTAATTTACCTTTTTTTTGTCACTCATAAGATAACTCCTCGCAAAGTAACATTCTATACATTTTCCCGATATTTATCAAGCAAAACGGTAACAAAACCCTCCATACCCTGCCCTGACAGTCAATTTTTGCGTTGACAAACAATTACATGGTAGTTATAATTCCTAAGTAAGCGGTCATGGCGAAACTGGCAGACGCGTACGTTTGAGGGGCGTATGGGCAACCGTTCGGGTTCAAGTCCCGATGACCGCACCATTTTATACAATTTCAAG
>DUPQ01000015.1 GCA_012838235.1 Clostridiaceae bacterium | reverse complement strand
TTTCCCTTCTTCCCAAGGAACGTAACCCTGATTTCCTCAAGGCTTTTCATATCCTGAACCTTTTCCAGCATTGACAGAGCTTCATCTGCAATTGACTGCAACTGCTCTTTCATTTTTTTCTCTCCTTTCGGTCTGAAATCATTCTATCGTTAATCAATTTTTATTCGCAAAAAATTTGTCCGGTATTCAAAACCCTCAAATATTAGTTTAGTAATATCTGCAAAAATATTACTTTCCGAAAACAAAAAAGCCTCGTCCAAAATAGGACGAAGCATTACTCCGCGGTACCACCTATGTTTATGCGGATTATGTCCGCATACACTCAAACCCAGTAACGGCGGGACAACCGTCTTTTATTAAAAGCCGCTCCGGAGTGAAATTCACACCATCCCATTCGGAAGAATGCTTTCAGCCGCTGACATTCTCTCTCTGACAGAAGCGGGGACAGGTTACTTTGCCCTTTCATCGCTTTTCGATATTCAATGATTCAGCGTATTTACCGCCTATGCGGTTTTCAGCCCAATCAATTTAAAAATGATTATAACATAAGCGTTTTGTCAATACAAGCACCGGTGTAAAATTTTTCAATAAACTCAAGCAATGTTGTTACTGTTCACACTATACTTTATAAACTATTACACAATAGTTCTTGTACACTATAATGATTCTCTAATTAAACCGTATGGCCTGCTTTAGAATGGTATTTTGTCGGGATCGCTTGAATACCCGCATACTCCTTTAAGTCCGGCTATTGCTTTTACATCTTCCTGCGATAGTTCAAAATCAAAAACCTCGGAATTTTCCTTTATTCTTTCAGAATTCGCAGATTTCGGAAGAGGCAGGAAACCCATCTGCAGACTCCAGCGAATACATATCTGCGATATGGACTTATTATACTTTTCAGCAAAGGCTTTCATCTCAGGAGAATCGAAAATTAAGCCTGATCCCAGCGGGCTGTATGCTTCAAGCAGTATATTACGTTTTCTGCAGTATTCCACCAGTTCGTCCTGCGTATCGCCGGGGCAAAGACGTATCTGATTTACCATTGGAACAACTGCCGCTGTTTGCATTAGCTCATCTATATGATGAATACGGAAATTACTGACTCCTATCGAACGGATTCGCCCGGCTTTATACAACTCCTCAAAAGCCTTCCAGGTTCCTGCATTGGCATCCTGCCAGCAATTTCTGTACTTTATCGGGTTAGGCCAGTGTATCAAATACAGATCAAGATAATCCAGACGAAGTCTTTCCATCGATTGCTCAAAGGCTTCCATAGTCTCTTTGTAACCATGCGCATTATTCCAGAGTTTACTGGTAATGAAAAGTTCTTCCCTTGGAATGCCGCTTTGTCTTATGGCTAATCCCACACTTTCTTCATTACCATATGCCACTGCGGTATCAATATGCCTATAACCGACAGACAACGCGGTTTTTACAGCCGATACGCAAACATCTCCGTCGGAAATTTTCCATGTACCAAAACCGATACAGGGAATACAAACTCCGTTATGCAATTTATAACAGTCTTTAAGTGATTTCATTAACATACTCCTCCACTAATATTATTTATATCCATAACCGCAAATAATAAAATAATTTTTCGTACACATTTCTAAAAGATAATTTATCTCATTGAATGAAGAAGCCCCCGGAAACTTCCGGGAGCTTATTATAAATATGATATTATTGCTAATTAAAATTTTGATGCTTGCTCGTTTATAAAAGCTTCTGCTTTGTCAAAACTGATTTTCCCCATCGCATCTCCAGCGGCTTCATATTTTTGAGCCCTTAATAGATTTAATATACCAATTAAATCGCTGTTAACGTCTTTAATTATCTCCGCGCCTTCTTTAACAGCGTCTATGTCCGCGCTCTTGATTGAAGCTATAAGCTGCTGCTTCAGAGTATCAATATTTTCAACATACAGCATGAACTGGCCGTAGTAATCCGGATGAATTGTATCTATGTACGCTTTTATTACTCCATCGTCATCATTGCAGTACTCGACTATTTCCTTTACAACTCTTGTGTCGATTCCCGTAATTATATTCAGCAGCTCCGATTTGCCGTTATCAACCATATAAGCATACTCAACAGCCTGCTGTACATACTTTGTTATTTCATCATCAGGTATCGAGTTCAATGCATCCGTTAAAGATTTGGTAATATCGGCATAAAGATTGTAATAGCTTTGAATCGAACCAAGGTAATAGTCAACAGATTCTCTTGGCATCACAGTTGTAAGAGCCTTATAGAGATCCCTGTCGGCTACAAGCTGGCGGATTGCCATTTCTATATCGCCTTTTTCAAGCGCCATGCCAAGCGTATTCAACGACCCCTGCGCTTCTTTGTAAACAGTATAATACATATCTGCAGTATCAACGTATTCGGAAAGGGTGGCTATCGGAATAAACCATGAAAGCATATCATGAAGCTCTTCATTATAAATAATGCTGTCCGCTATTTCTTCAATGCTTCCTTCAAAGCTTACTGTCTGAATAGGAGCAGCCCAGTCCATAATTGCCGCGCTAATATTCTCAAACCCCTTGGAGTATTTGTCCAGGTCAGGAGCCAGTGCAAAGAGCACAGCACTGTTAACCAATTCCTCATTATTCAGGATCTGCTCAACATATTTATCGACATTGGCATCCGAAAGAACACCTTCGGCCAAAAGCTTATCAATAAATGTTTTAACCGCATAGGACTGAGATGCCTTGAAAGTATTAATTGAACTTTCAAGTTCGTTCCTGTAATCCTTTGCCAGCTTTTTAATCTCATCGACTTTAAGCTCAACAAACACATTTATATTTCCCGTGCTGTATTTGATATCCTTTACGGTGAAAACCTGGGGCACACCAAGATCAGCGTAATTAACTACAAAAGTAAGCTGATCCTTCGGAATCATATTTGTTACATACCCGGGAGCTTTTTTCTTGCCGAGATTAAAACTATCCGCTGAAATTGTTATACCTGTGTCATCAGGTTTGATATTAACCAGAGCGCTGATTGGAAGACTAATAGAACCGTATTTGGCATTTACGTAAAGACGCTGGTCGGAAGTGTTGAATGCGGCTTCCTGAATTGTTAATTTAGGCGGCAGCCCTAAATCTAATTCGGCCATTTGATCCTTCAAAATAGAATTGATCAAATCCTGGTTGAGCTCAACTTCAAGTATCTTTGATTCTGCGTCGTAGTAAATGTGTTTCTTAGCAATTTCCGTCAATAGATCATCGGGTTTAACATAATTAAAGCTTAAATCGTAAACGGAATTGTTTAAGTTTATGATGGTTATCAGCGGTACTGCTATTAGAATAACAACAACCGCAATAATAACGTAAAACCACCATTTTTTCAACAACATAACTGGCACCCCCTATAAATTTGAGCTTGTCCTTCAAGCTATTTTAGGATATTTATCATAATAAATATATAGATATATATTTATATGCTTAGTAAGTGCAAATTTATTCAAAATAAATCCAGGCTCAGAACCCAAATTGCCAACATTATGTAAACCCATAAAACAATCCTGCATAAATTTGTTAAGTGCTGAGTATTATAATACTATAAAAATATTTGCCTGTCAATTCCAGCTTTTCAGCAAAAAATTACAAAAAAGCCTGTTTGAGCGTTACTTTTTGACCTATTTTACAATAGTATGCCTCTCATAGTATTATTCGTATTTTTGATATGATTTTATTACACTTGGTAATCAAAAAATTCGTATTTAGTTGATACGAATTTTTTGAATATTCTCTTTATCGACGGAATAGGGGTTTTAATACACATATCCATATTTCTCCGCCGCGTAGCAGATTGCTTTCAGGTTTTCAATGGAAGTACCCGGATTAATGCTTCCTGCAGTTGTAATAATCAGGTGTTTTCCGGGTCCTGCCTGATTAATGTCACGTCTAACACATTCAACGACATCATCGGCAGTGCCGTAAAGCAGCACTTTTGTTGGCGGTATTTGGCCGTGGATAATGACATCCGGCATTTTTTCTAGAATTTGCACAGGTTCGACATATGGATCAATATTAACCTGATTTACTCCGATCTCTCTTAGTGAATTTAGATGGTGAAGCATGTGTGAATCGGCATGGTAGTACCGTACAGCATCAGCATCCGGCGCAAATGTATCATACAGCTTCTTTTCACTTTCTTTGATGAATTCATCATATAAGTCAGGAGACATCATTCCCGTTACATCGCTCTGCAGCGAAAAGGTTTGCTTTTCAGCAGTATATCCTGTTATTTCCCGCATCAGCTTAATGTACCTTATTGATGTATCAAGCCAACATTGAACAAGCTTACGAATCTGCTCCGGATACAGAACAATCCACATCAGGAAATTGGTAATCCCACAAAGTTGCCCAAGCATTGTGGCACACCCCTTTATGCTGGCACCATAGCTGAGCTTGATACCATATTGCGATATCAGTTTTTCCCTCCAACTCAGATAATCAGGTACCAATCCGGCTTGAAGGATATCGATTTTATAAGCCTTTTCAATAAAATCATCAATCTCTTCCGGAGTGTTAATTACAGGTTTCAGTGTAGGAGTTGCAGTAGACTCATAGTGTACCTGTCCGCCATAGATTGACGAATCCATGATCACTCCAAAATCTATGGCCGGAGAAATTGTGTATCCCAACTCCCGTTGTGTGATTTTACTGCAACGCATTCTGTTTTCCTGCTGGTATTTAAAAACGGAGTAATATTTTTCATTATCAAGCCCTAAAAACGCACAAATCCAATCTCCCGGCAGATCAATGCTGACTGGAACACGTTGTACCGGTCCCGAAAAATCAAGGCACTTGTTATTGATCTCCCAAAAACGCTGCATATCAATTTCATATTTCATTATTCAAAACTCCCACTTTTTCACGCAAAGATGATCGGAGAAATATCGATGGATTTCCTTCTTCATTACGCTCTCTTATTTAAGAAGATGATCAATATCCTCCACAAGCATGTCAAGTTCCTTGTAATCCATCAACCAGTACACGTAGAACGGGTATGATGTATTTTCCAATCTGGCCCGAAGCTTCCGGCTAAACTCCGCAAGCTCGTCCCTTGCCAGTTTCGCAGAGGTAATATCCTGCTCATCTCCGGATGAAGAAGATTTTTGTGTCATAAAATATGCCTTTGCCATATGTGCAAATCCGTCAACATAGTATGTGTACAGATCAAGCATGTCCGTGATTTCATCCGCGAATTCCCGCGGCAGTCCAAGAGAGTCAACCTCAAGAATAGACGAAAGCTTCCTTACTTCAGCTTTTGCCTGTTCTTTCTCACCAAGAATTACATCAATGTTTTCAGCCGTAGGCGCAACATTAGCCGATGAGCCGGGCTCCCACTGCTCGCGCTGATGATATTTCATCATGATATTGTATATGCTGCGGATCGCATGCTGGAATCTGCTGCTGTACTGGAACACATGTCCACGCACATAGAGGGTCTTCTCAATAACCGACCATGAGGCTATCATAAAATTCTTTAGTTTTTCGACGGCCTGTTTCGAAGTCGGTCTGACAGGTTCCCCTGTACGGCTTTCCTCTCGAAGCGATGAAAAAAGGCCATAATTTGTCCAGGCTTTATAGACGCTGTCCAGATCGCAGGAAGGATCACGGCTTAACATTCCGGCAGCAATCAGGTTCAACTGGTTAAAGCTGTTGAAGGTGCTTACTTCGTCAAGCAGTTCCCAATCAGTACGGCACCATAATCCCGTTGAACCTTTATCACGGCAGTAGTCCAAACGCTTCTTCAAATCCTCGACAAGGCTGCATGGAAAAACCCCAAGACCGCAATACTGACCTACTACGTCAAATTCGATATATTCCCTTAAGCCATTTGACGTACCAATCCTTACATTGTCAGGAAATACAGGCCAAAAATCGTGGGGGGTATTCTTCAAACCAATGACAATATCCTTTGAACATTCTTCAACTGCGGCAATTACAGCGTTCTGAGCTCCCACCGTATAGGAAAAATCTCTGACAATAAGTGTCTTGCCGGCCTTTTCAAGCGGTCTATACAAAGCTTTCAGATATCCGGTATACCAGTCCTTCTGCTCGGTCGCTCTGCAGCGTTCACATTCACACCGGTTAGCAGCAATGGAAACCTTGCTCTCACGTGTTGCAGGGCTTACAATTATTCCGCCGATATCCGGAAAATCTTCCAGAAGCTCTTTTGTTTTCAGCTCCAGGAATTGAAACCAAAATGGATCTGTCGCACAGATATACCCTTCTTTTGTCCTGAGTTCCGGGAAACGTTCAAGCAGCTCTTCCGGATACCAGATTTCCTTTACCTGCAGGAAAAAGTCTATTCCGCGCTTTTTCGCCTCTCGGATAACCTTTCTAATATACTCACCATTTGTACCAATAGCACATAACCTTATGGGCCAATATTCCCACATCATTTCCTCGCTGAAATACTCTCTTGGCAGCACAATCTGATCCATTAAATCATTCTGGTGAAATATAAGTGCATTAAATCCAAATTCGTGCATAAAATTCAGAGCACGCTCAACGGCATTCCAGTTCCACATCCTGGAATTATGTAATTCCAATCCCCTGAATTCAAAATTGTTCATAATATAATATCCCTCCGTTTTTTCAGTGATCATTTATTATTGAATTTCTCAATCACGGTACCCATATATGCAGGGAATTTCTTTTTCGGTTTAATTATCCCTTTAACCCGGTAGTCGCAATACCTTCCACAAAATATCTCTGTGTGAAGAAAAAGAACAGCGCACATGGAAGAATAGCCACAACCGACATTGCCATAATTTGGTTCCAGGCGCTGGCAGCCTCAATATCCATCATCATTCTTAATCCCAGCGACAGCGTATATTTGTTCACACTTGGCACAAAAATCAACACATTAAAAAAATCATTCCAGGTCCAAATGAGCTGAAAAACTGCAGCCGAGAATATTGCAGGCTTCAGCAGCGGAAGCAGGATCCGCAGCAGAATTCCGATGGGACCAAGCCCGTCTATCTTTGCCGATTCATCTAATTCTACCGGTAAACTTCTTAAAAACTGGTATATCATAAAGGTGTAAAACGGTGCGGTAGCTAACAGTGCCGGTATCGTGAAGGGAAGATATGTGTCGAGCCAACCAAAGTTTCTGAACATGATGTACCGCGGAACCACAAGGACCGTGTTTGGTAACATAAGAGTTGAGAGCATCAGTGCAAACAAAATCCTGTGGAATGGAAACCTGAATCTTGCAAAACCGTAGGCTACTAACGGTGATGAAATTACAGTGAAAATTACCGTCGGAACCACAAGCTTTAAGGTATTTATCAAAAATGTATTAAACCCGATCTGCCTGTTTCCTTTCCACCCAAGGATATACCCGTCCAGATTGAACTCGGCTGGCAAAAGGCGAACACTGTTAAATATCTCGTCATTGGTTTTAAAGGAAGCAAAAAACATCCATACAAGCGGATAAATCATAATTGCTCCCAAAAGAGAAAGAAGCAAATGAAGTAAAAAATTTCTGATATCGGATTTTGATTTTCTAATCATCACGTACTCCCTCCGTCGCCGTAATACACCCAATATGGCGATGATTTGAACACCAGGGCGGTGATAATTATTATGGCTATAAACATCAGCCAGGATAACGCTGAAGCATACCCCATCTTTAAAAACTTGAATCCATTTTCATAAATCAGCATCGCATACAAATAGGTGGATTTTGCGGGGCCACCACTGGTAATTACAAAGGGAGTAGTAAACTCCTGAAATGCGTTAATAGTTTGCATAACCAGATTAAAGAACACAATTGGTGTCAGCAGCGGAAGCGTGACATAATAAAACTGTTTGAGCAGTGAAGCACCATCAATTTTTGCAGCTTCATACAGCTCTCTCGGTATTTGCTTTAAGCCTGCCAGAAACAGTACCATCGATGAACCAAACTCCCATATTGTCACAAGGCTTACCGTAAAAAGAGCAATATCCGGATTTCCCAGCCAATCAACAGGTTTTATGCTGAATACTGAAAGCAGCCTGTTGATAAGTCCCTCACGCATAAACAAAAATTTCCACAATACTGAAATCGCAACACTTCCGCCAAAGATAGACGGGAGATAAAAAATGGTTCTGTAAAAATTCATCCCCTTCAGCCGTATATTTAACAGCATGGCCACCATAAGTGCAAATATAATCTTCATCGGGACAGCAAACAGAACCCTTATCAGGGTAACCTTTACTGACTGGGAGAAGTTAACATCCTTTGTAAACATACGGATATAATTTTGAAATCCAATGTATCGCGGATCATTGAGCATGTTGAAGTCGGTGAACGAGTAATTCAATGATGCAAGCAGCGGATAGAGCTGTAATACGATAAAACCAATGATCCACGGAGTAATAAAAAGGTAACCCCAATACTGATATTTATTTATTTCCCTGATTCGGGGCTTTATTTTCATCTGTTACCACAACCCTTTACCTTAAGTAATACTAATAATTATCCAGTAAATGTAACCTTAAAAAGAGGGCGTGTTGCTTTGCAGTGGGCAATTAACCTCGAACACACCCTCTGGGATCCTGTTTTCACCTAAATCCAGACAGTTTAGTTCTGGGATTTCAGTTCCTCAAGTTTTTCAATCATCGTATCGTACAGAAAATTAGCTGCTTCTTCCGGTGTAAGTCTTTTAAAGCCAACCTGTTCAAAGGTGTCTATTAACAATGCTTCAAATTCCTGGTTCTGGCTCAGGCCATTCTCAACGATGTTACTTGCGTTCTCCAGGGCTATATTCACGGCATCGCTAACAAAGGTATTACCCTTGCCTGCTTCTGAAAGTGTTTTTCTGGCAAAATCAGTAGCCGGTATGCCTCTTACTTCCCCGAGTGTCAGGATAGCGTCCTTGTCATTGACAAACCAGTTGATGAATTTGGCACATTCCTCAACATGTTTTGTGCCGCTATAAACTGACATCAGGTTACCGGTGCTTATCAAAACACCTGTGTCTTTTAAGCCTTCCATAACCGGAAGAGTGACTATTCCAAGATTCAAATCGCTTTCAAGGTATCTTGGCAGCAAAGACAGATATTTAAACTGCATTCCAAGTTCTCCTCTGATCCATTTTGGGTTTTCATTGGATACATTAGTATACAGAACAGCCGACTCGAACGGCTCCGCAACTCCGTTATCCAGCAAATCCACCGTATACTGGAACACTTCTGTCAACAGCTCTTTCGAAAGGTTAAAGGTATAGTCGTCAGCTATTAATTGTGTCCCTATCTTTTGCTTGATATAAGCCCGCATCAGTGTCATCATTTCATTTGGATCACTGCACAGCAGATACGCATTACTGTCTTTCTTGTGCACTTCTATTCCAATTTCCATCAGATTATCCCATGTCCACACAGTATCTTCAGGAATGCCATATTTAGCAAAGAAATCCTTGTTATAGAGCATACCCGTACCGTTTACCCCAAGCGGTACACCTAAGAGAATTCCGTTATAGCTGCAGTATGTATCCAGAAAGTTCTTATCAAAGGTTGTTAAATCAACATAATCTGTAAGTGTATTCATGTCGATAACAACCTGTTTATTTGAGGTAAAATCATAATACCACCTGTCGTTTACCTGCATGACATCGGGAGCCGTTCCGCCGGCAATCTGTGTAAGCAGCTTGTCATACCAGCCGTTCCAGTCTCCATATTCACCCTGTAGTTTTACATGGGAGTTAAGTTTTTCATACATTTCCATCACTTCCAGTGTTGCCTGATGCCGTGCTTCCGGCCCCCACCAGCTAACCCTCAATGTGATGTCTTCCGGTTTTTCCGGAGCACTCGCTGCTTTTGTCGGGTCAGGTGCGTCATTACCTGCCGGTGTACTACCGGTGCAAGCAGAAAACGCCACTAATAGAAGCATGATTGTCAAAAGAATACTAATCATCTTTTTCATGGCATGTTCCCCTTTCATTCATTTGTTTTTTGTAATTTTTATTATAGCACCGGCCAAACCTGATCATAAGGCGTTATAAATTGGAAATGGTATCATAAATGCAAGACTTTTCAGGGCAAATACCGCGAATGGTATCAATTTTTCATATTTAAGGTTCCGTGGTTCATTACTATGTTTTCTCCGATCCGCCAATATGGTATAATGATGGTGTTCATACCATATAACTCATATTCCCTGTGTTTCTATGAAAGGAATTATACAATGTACAAAATGATTGTTGTCGATGACGAAAGTCCTGCCAGGAATGCAATGTGCGATTGTTTTCCCTGGGATGAAATCGGATTTGAAATCACCGCTCAGCTTGACAACGGCAAAGAAGCTAAAAATTACATAGACAATAATCCTGTTGACGTTGTGTTCTGTGATATCGTCATGCCAGTCATGTCCGGCATAGAACTTGCCAAAACTCTTTATGAAAGCAACGTGCAGGTAAAATTAGTGTTTCTCAGCGGCCATGCCAACTTTGAATATGCCCGCAAAGCATTGTGTTACGGGGTAAAGAACTATATTCTAAAACCTGTTAAATATAAAGAGCTAGTGGAAGTTTTCAGCCGAGTGAAGTATGAGCTTGACCTTGAGAAAAAAAAACAACCCATCTGCAATTGCGCCAATGACAGCGACAACGACATTATGTATAACTATAACGACACTGTCATCTCGGTTATTATTGAATATATTGAGAAGAATTATAGGAATGCCTCCCTTGAAGAAGCAGCTTCATTGACACATATGAATCCTAATTACCTAAGCCAGTTTTTTAAAAGCAACACCGGTATAAATTTCTCAAAATACCTGTTGGATGTACGTATGAAAAAAGCCCGGGATTTCTTAAAAGATATCCGATACAGGGTTTATGACGTCGGACATATGGTAGGCTACAGCAATTCAAAAAATTTCACAAGAGCATTCAAACGGTATTACGGAAAAAACCCGAGCGAATTTAGAAACAGGTGAACCAGCCTTGCAAATAAACAGAATTCGAAAAAACATATTTATTGGCAACATGTATAAATTCATATTGTTCCCCCTTATTCCTCTGCTGATTTTAGGTCTGCTGTCAACAGGGATATCTCAGTACTACATAAAACAGGAACTTAACGAAAACAACAGGAGTACACTGGAGCTTGCCAGCGAATACATCGATCTGATCTTATATGAACTTGACGCACTCAGTTATAATTTCGATAGCAATATGACCATGGTGATTACTCTGAAAAGAGTTTTAAAGAACTCCACCCTGACATATATGGATCATAAGCTTTTAAATCTGGTTCAGACCACGTTGTTTTCTCAAACCAGTTCCAAGCCTTACATTCACTCCATATACCTTTATTACCGCAACAATAATAATAGATTTATATCGTCCGATGTTTCAGGCCTTTCCCATGTAAACAGATACAACGATAACCAGTGGTATGACAGCTACATGAACAGGACCGATCATTCGCCATCATGGAGCGAATTGCGCAAGGTAAGAATGTACTCCTTTGAAACAGAACCCATAAACATCCTGACATTATATAAAAGGCTTTACTCGTCGGGAATGACTACGGGAGACGGATTGGTCGTGCTGAATCTTTCTCCGCAGTATCTGGAGGGTATTTTTCAGGAAATCATCGGGAAAAAAAAGCAAAGCATCCTTGTACTTAATGAAAGCAATGAGATCATATTGCAATACAACCTTCCGGATATCAGCGACACTCTGCTTGCGGAAATTGCGTCTTCAGATCAATCCCACTTTACATATAACATTGGTCGGGAGGATTACCTCATATCAAAAAAAGGTTCAGGGCAAAATAACTGGATCTATGTTTTAATGGTTCCGAAAGCCGCACATTACAGGATTTCAAATCTACTGTCTTATTTTATGTTTGGATTGCTGCTGCTTTTGGTTGCTATAGAATTGACGCTGACCATTAGGCTGACCAGAAAAAACTATGCGACAATCATGAATATTGTAGCAATTCTGGAAGCTGCTGAAAAAGGCCAGCCATACCCCATGATGCCCCAGACAAATGATGAGTATGACTATGTGATCCAGAATATTCTGCGGACATTCATTGAGCACAGTTATTATAAAACACAGCTTGCGGAACGGAAATACCGAACACAGGTGCTTGAGCTTCTCGCCCTGCAGTCTCAAATCAACCCGCATTTTCTGTTTAATACGCTTCATACCATCAACTGGAAAGCAATTGCGTTAAGCCGTGGTCCTAACGATGTCAGCCAGATGATTGAAAACCTGTCGTCCATCCTTGAATACTCTTTGCGCGCGCCTGTTCAAACAGTTACCATTGGCGAAGAAATCGCCAACACCAAATGCTATATTGATATCCAAAAGTTAAGATATGAGAATAAATTTGAGGTTTACTGGGAATATGACAACGAACTGCTAAATTATAAAATATTGAAACTTACGCTTCAACCATTGATAGAAAATTGTATTTATCACGGGATAAAACAAAAAGAAGGCGAATGTAAAATAAAAATTAAAATAATTTGTAAGGACAGGTTTTTAAAGCTTAATGTTATTGATAACGGTATCGGCATGACACCCGATAAACTGGCTGAAGTAAGACATAAACTTTCCTCCGGACGGTACCCCGATTCCAAGCACATGGGATTGATGAACACGAGCAAACGACTTCATCTTGTTTACGGAGATGAGTGCACCATAAAAATTTCAAGCAAGTATCGGCATGGTACAATTATCTGCATAAGGATTCCAATTGAAAGTGCGGCTCATTCCCCCTCAGATTTAGGTGCGATATAGCGGCGCAATTTTTGATAATAGCATCAATAACCCCCTGCGCGTTTTTTACTATGCACCGGGGGTTAAAAGTTTCTGCTTCGGTAGCTGGTTCGATTGTCATCGAAGGGAATATCAAAAATAGCAGCTATTTTACAGCCATAAAATCTATGACGACCATTTGGTGACAGTCAAGCTTTGGCACCGTATAAACCAGTTCATCACCGTTTTGTGTAAATTCAAGCTCTTGAAGCTGCGGGGCAAGGTATACCCTCACCGTTTTTTCTTTCATTTTCATTTTGATCGGAATATTATAAAGCGGCAGTATATCCTCAATCACTTCAATGCCGTTTCCTCGCTTTACAGGAGAAGCATACAACAAATGATTCACCAGACGATTTTCCTGTATCTGCCGTGTAAGCGTAACAATTCCCTGTGCAGGCAGCCCTGTCTCTATTGTTTTATCAGGCAGCAGCCGGTTAAGCGCATATATAACGGCTTCCTTCACTGTTAGGCTTCCTTTGGCAGCATAGTCTTCAAAAACATTCCACGCAATGTAGATTCCGCTTTTTCCCTCGACCATTCCGGGCCCACCGGACTGATTACATGAAGGAGAATGCTGGTGTGAACAGAATGTAAACAGTTCCCTGTTGAAATAAGGGTTTTCTCTTCTCCCAAGTTCATTGCCGCCATTAAGTTTTATTTTCTGACCCTGTGAATAAATGACGAAGGATACGCTTCCCAAACTGTTCAATGGGAAACCGGGCCTGAAATAATCAGGTTGGTAAGGATTTTGTCCAATCCATTCCACACCGAAGTCAATACAGAAACCGTTCCCTTCTTCATTAAGACCTGATTCACCGGTTGCAAGTATTTTCCCTCCGTTTTCAACAAAAGCTTCAAGCTTGAACTTTAAATCTTCCGTTATTCTGATCTTGTCAGGAAGGATAATCACCTTATACTGGTTAAAATCCGACTGCTTATCAATAACATCAAACAGGTATTTTCCTTCAAGAAGAATTCTTACCGCACCAGCGTCATGAACGATTGTACGTCCGGCAGGTTTTTCCCGGAAATAACCTGCCTCCTCGGCAGACAACAGACCAATATCGGCAATGTTTACACAGTCCTTACAATAGGCTTCTTTCTCTTCAACCTCAGCATATGCTTTACCGATCAGCAAATATGTCGCTTCATCCATGATTCCTTCCGGGTGCATCTGGTCTCCGACGGAACAACGGGCTCCATTTGCCAGGCATAAAGCGGTCTCATATCTAAGGGCATTCGGATGTTTGTATCCTCCGAATTCACCCCAGGAATTGTGAAACTTCCCCGTCATTCCAAGAAAATCCATTTCCAGTTGGCCCGCATATCTCGCGGAGAGCGGGAAATGATCATACCCCCACCCACCGGTTGGCAATGATTCAAGCTCCAGATGGGTGTTCATGAAAGCCAGATCCCTTCTCCCTTTACGTATATGACCTCCATTATGAAAAATTCTCATTCCGGGCTTGTTCCTGTCGACAATATCCTTAACTCTTCTGGTATAATTGGCATATGTACACTCCCATAATTCTTCCATTGCACGTATATCCCTTGGATCCTTTCCTAATTCACGGACTGCTTTTACGCAGTTCTGGCAATAGCACTTGCTTATTCTGGCAATATCAAGAAAGATACCGTCGGCATCATAGTTTAACACTACCTCTTCAATCTGCTTCAGTACATAATCAAGACATGGGCTGTTCAGACAGAACTGATGATAGCCGGGTGTCATAAAGTCCGGTACCCAGCTGGTTTTTTCTTTTTCATCCCTGATCAGCCATTCAGGATGTCTTCTTGCCATTTTCTCATCCAATCCCACCGAGATATATACCGGAGTTTTAACACCGATTTCATGTGCCGCCGCTATCATCTCTCCCAATAAATCAAAAGTAAGGCCCGGATGCATTTCGTTTACCTTACTCGGGTGGTAAGCCCAGCCGTGGTGGCATTTGGAGAAAACAGTAATAGAATTGACATGCCCAATCTTGAGCATCTGCTGAAACTGTTTTCGAGAAAAATTCCTCCCTATGCCGGGTATGGCCTCCGAGTTGTGAAAATCAAGGTGCACCTGCCTGAATCTTAAGTCTCCCATGTAAATCCCCCTTTGTATATTACTTGCCCAAGCAAAATACTCATAACAAGCACAGCACTTCTAACGTTAGGCAGCTTATAGGCTTTTTCGTTTCCATTCAAACTGGTTGTTAGGTAAATCAGTTAATTAATCATTTCTCTATTACTTTTTATAGCATCTTTATACCAGTATACAGAGGAATGCTGCCCTTTTATTCGTTCGTTTTTTGTCATTTATATTATAGCATCGGACACAGCTAATCATAAGCCGTTATAAATTGGAAATGGTATCATAAATGCAAGATTTTTTAGGGTATACACCGCAAATGGTATCAATTCTTCATATTTGAGGTCATATGTTTCCCCCGGAGTAAATTTTCGAAACCCTTCTCCCATAATACCAATTTGCCTGCAGTTATCAAGTGGCAAATAACAAACATTAGGTGCGTGATGCGGAATTTTTTTTCATTTAACCGGACAAAAGCTTAATTTCGGCTTTTATTGAAACCGGTATCCGGTTGTGCTAAAATATGAAAAGCGTTCTTAACAATATATACTAAGAAAGGATACCGCAGGGTATACATATGCCCTGCCGCTGATGCAAATGAAAATTAAA
>DUPQ01000014.1 GCA_012838235.1 Clostridiaceae bacterium | reverse complement strand
CATGTTTGACCTCCTCTCTTGTGACTGCCGGTTTGATAATTGTATAACAGAAAAGTCCATAAATCTTCCCGTAAGATTAAAATCCAGTGCCGCTCCTTTATACTGGAATTTAACTTTGCACTCAAGGAAGCAATAAATAACATCATTCTTTTGAGACTAACAATGCTAAAAGTGTTATAATACCCTGGAGGATGAAAGGCAGGAAGGATATTTTATGATTTATGACTTTGATAAGGTAATCGACAGGCATAATACCAATTCGCTTAAATATGATTTTTATGAAGATTCCGGATACACGGTAGATCATATTCCGCTTTGGGTAGCGGACATGGATTTTCCCGTCATAGAGGAGATAAAGAGTGCGATAAGCAGAATAAATGCGGTGGGAATTTACGGATATACCGGCATCTCCGACAGCTACTACGATATAGTCGCCGAATGGATGTACAGATACCATAATTTCAAAGTGGAAAAGGACTGGTTCTGTATAACGCCCGGGGTGGTGTATGCATTAAGCGTAGCGGTATGCGCATATACGCAGCCGGGTGAAAGCGTGATAGTACAGACACCCGTGTATTCTCCTTTTTACGGTGTCATAAACAACAATAAACGTAAGTTGGTCAGAAATCCGTTGGTTTATAAAAACGGAAGCTATTATGTGGATTATGTGGATTTTGAGAATAAGATTGTGGAAAATGATGTAAAGCTGTTTATAATGTGCAATCCTCATAATCCTGTCGGAAAGGTCTTTACCAAAGAGGAACTTATAAGAATGTGCCACATCTGCTGTAAACACGGTGTGATAATAGTAAGTGATGAAATACATAGCGATTTTGTGTATGCACCCCATAAGCATACCGTTCTTGCCAATCTGAACAGTAATTTCGAACAGTCTTGTGTAATATGCACATCGCCCGGTAAGACATTTAATATAACGGGACTTAAAGCATCCAATATATTTATACCCAACCCGGAACTGAAGAAACTGTATGATGAGGAAATGGCGAAAAGAGGACCCGGTCTGGTCAATACGCTTGGGATTGCCGCCTGTGTTGCGGCATACAGATACGGAAGACCGTGGCTCAATAAATTACTGAAGTATCTGCAAGGCAATATAGAGTATGTTACCGATTTTATTAACCTGAATCTTCCAAAGATTAAAGTTGTTCAACCGCAAGGTACTTTCCTGGTCTGGATAGACTGTATGGAAATGGGTCTGGAAAACAGCAAACTCAATAACTTTTTCAAAGATGAAGCGAAAATATGGCTTAGTCCCGGGGATAAATACGGTCCGGAAGGCGAAGGTTTCCAAAGAATCAATATCGCTACCAGCAGAAGCATTCTGGAAAAGGCAATGAACAGAATAAAGACTGCTTATGATGTGTTGTTTTATGAGAGAAAAGCAAACAGCGACGATAAAGAGACCGATAATCAGTCGGCGGAAAATCTTGACAACGAGGTTCAATGATTTTATTATTAACTAAAATATTACGAGGATAGAAAAATGCTGGACATTAATCGGATAAGAAATAACAGAGAAGAAGTTGAGAAAGCTCTCCTGAAAAAGAATTTCAAGATAGATTTTACCGAACTTTTGGATTTTGATGCGCAACGCAGAAGCAAAATATTCGAAGTGGAGCAGATGAAAGCCAAGAGAAATACCGTTTCCGGTGAGATTCCCAAGCTTAAAAAGCAGGGAACCGATGTTACCGATCTTTTGAATGAGATGAAGAAAATTTCATTATCCATAGCGGAATTGGAAAAAGAAATAACATCAATTGAAGCGCAGATAAAAGACATAATGGATTATATACCCAACACACCCGCAGACGATGTGGTTGCCGGAGATGCGACGCAAAATCAACCTGTCAGATATCACGGAAGGAAACCGGAGTTTGATTTTACTATAAAAGACCATGTTGCTTTATGTGAAGCACTGGGCATAATAGATTACAAACGCGGAGCCAAACTCAGCGGAAGCGGCCACTGGATGTACAGAGGTGACGGAGCACTTTTAGAGTGGGCTTTGCTTAACTATTTCATAACCGAGCATATCAAAGACGGATATGAGTTCATTCTGCCGCCTCATATACTCAATTACGAATGCGGATATACTGCGGGACAGTTTCCCAAATTCGGTGATGATGTATTTAAACTTACCGAAAACGATCAGTTTTTACTGCCGACGGCGGAAACCGCACTGATAAATCTGCATAGGAATGAAGTATTGAGAGAAGAAGAGCTTCCCAAAAAATACTTTGCTTATACTCCCTGTTACAGAAAGGAAGCGGGCAGTTACAGAGCGGAAGAAAGAGGCATGATAAGAGGTCATCAGTTCAATAAAGTGGAAATGTTCCAGTATACCGTGCCGGAAAAAAGCGAAGAAGCACTCATGGAACTGGTAGCCAAAGCGGAGGCTCTGATGAACGGATTGGGCTTACATTTCCGCTTAAGTAAACTGGCTGCAGCCGACTGTTCTTTCGCAATGGGCAAAACATATGATGTGGAAGTATGGATTCCCAGCATGGGTATATACAAGGAAGTAAGTTCCGCTTCCAATGCATATGACTTTCAGGCCATAAGGGGAGGCATGAGATTTAAAAGGACAGCAACCGGGAAAAATGAGTACCTGCACACATTGAATGCTTCAGGACTTGCCACTTCCAGAGTTTTTCCGGCAATTATAGAACAGAACCAGCATAAAGACGGATCGGTGACTGTTCCCGAAGTATTAAGAAAATGGGTAGGTAAAGATAAATTAACGGTATGATAGAATATTTCAGCGAAAAAACGGACTTTTATAAACAGCACAAGCCTTCGGAGCTGCTCTCGGCATACGGGTCGCCTTTGTATGTTTACAATGAAGATATACTGAGAGAGCGGGCAAGGCAGATAAAGAATTTTGTGAATATGCCCAACTTTACCGTTTCCTATTCGGTAAAGGCAAACTGTAATCTGCATATTCTGAAGATATTAAAAGAAGAAGGACTGCATGCCGATGCCATGAGCGAAGGAGAAATCTTTGTAACGGAACAGGCCGGTTACGAAAAAGACCGTATATTCTTTGTCTGCAACAATGTATCGGCCGAAGAAATGAAATATGCCGTAGACAGGGGCATTATGGTAAGTGTGGATTCACTGTCTCAGCTGGAACTGTACGGAAAGAACTTTCCTAAAACTAAAGTAGCGGTCAGGATAAATCCAGGAATAGGAGCGGGACATCATAAGAAAGTGGTTACAGCGGGAGAGGCTACCAAATTCGGTATTAATATCGATAAAGCAAATGATGTCATACGCATTGCTGAAAAATATAATCTGAAAATTGCGGGTTTGAATCAGCATATCGGTTCTTTCATTATGACTTCCACGGAATATATCAAAAGTGTAAAGGAGTTACTGCAATTATCGTCGCTTTTTGAAGATATAGAGTTTCTGGATTTCGGAGGCGGATTCGGTATTCCGTATAATAAGCAGCAGGGGCAACAGCCGTTGGATCTTAAACAGTTCGGGAAAGAACTTAAAGATGTATTAACAAGTTGGCAGAAGGAAAAGAAGAAGAATATACTGTTTAAATGCGAGCCGGGACGATTTGTAGTTGCGGAATCGAGTATACTTTTGGGCAAGGTATATGCAAAAAAGCATAACTACAACAAAATATATATCGGAACGGATATCGGATTTTCCGTACTCATCCGTCATGCAATGTACGGAGCTCACCATGATATAGAAATATACAGAAATGACAAACCCGTTAAAAACGGTGCTTATGAATTTGTAAATATTGCAGGTAATATATGCGAAAGCGGAGATATACTTGCCGAAGAAAGGCAATTGCCCGTAATATTGGAGGACGATATCATAGGTGTTATGGATGCGGGCGCTTACGGATATTCCATGAGTTCCAATTACAACAACAGGTTGCGTCCTGCGGAAGTACTGATAAAGAACGACGGCGGTTTACAGGTTATACGGAAAAGAGAGACTCTGGAGGACCTTATAAAAGGTTTTTGATGTTTTGTGGAAAATATAGCTAAGATGGAATATAATTGGATATATTCCATTTTTTTTGAGGTGAATTATGAACACAATGATAAAAAATGCAGATATTCTGACAATGGATGAAAAATTTACCATATTAAAAAATCAGGTTATCTGCATAGAAGAGGATAAGATAGTGTATATCGGTGAGGATGAGCCGTTCTTTTTTATACCCAACAGGATGATTAATGCGAAGAATAAAATAGTTATGCCGGGTCTTTTCAATGCACATACCCATTGCGCCATGACACTGATGCGAAACCGCTCCAACGATCTTCCTCTGGAAAGGTGGTTACACGAACAGATATTTCCGGTGGAAGCCAATCTTACATACAAGGATGTCTACAACGGAGCAATGCTGGGAATAGCGGAAATGATAAGAGGGGGAACGGTTGCCTATCTGGACATGTACTATATCCATGAAGCATCATTGGAAGCTATAAAAGAAACAGGTATAAAGGCCAATCTTTCTTACGGGGTATCCACATCCGGCAAGGTAAAGGAACTGGGTAAACAGGGAGCGGAGCAGTACTGTAAGAACTTTATTTTAACCAACAAAAATGCATTTAAAGGAAGGCTTAATACATCGGTGGAAATACATTCGGTGTATCTGGTAGATGAGCCTGAATTAATCTTAAGTGCAAAAATGGCTAAGGAAACCGATACCCTTATACATATTCATCTGCATGAAACAAAGGCGGAAGTGGAAAACTGTATCAAAACATACGGTATGACTCCTTTACAGTTATGTGCCAAGACCGGTGTTCTGGATAACAGGGTTACCGCCGCACACACCGTTCATGTAAATGATGAAGATATGCTGTTGATGAAAGAAAAGAATGTCATACCGGTACACAATCCGTCAAGTAATCTTTTGCTCGGCAGCGGTATTGCCGACATACCCAAAATGCTTAAAGCAGGTATTAAACCTGCAATAGGCACAGACGGTGCGGCAAGTAATAACACTTTGGATATGTTCAAGGAAATGCATCTTACTTCACTTATACACAGAGGTTATAAAGGTGACAGTAATGTTATAAATGCACGGCAGGTGCTGACCATGGCAACGGCCAACGGAGCAAGAGCATTGGGATTTGATAAGTGCGGTATGATTAAAACCGGTATGAAAGCCGACATTATACTGGTCGATACCGAAAGCCTTAACATGACACCGTTCCATGATCCGGTATCGGCATTGGTCTATTCAGTAAGAGCAACCGATGTGGATACCGTGATGGTAAACGGTGAGATTCTTATGAAGGATAAGCAGTTGCTGACTATTGATGAAGAGAAGGTAAAATATGAAGCAGCCGGGTCGGCAGCAAGACTATATAACTTATTCTGACAAAAAAATACCGGATAATGCTGAAAATGCTTTATAAAAATGATAGAATAAAGAAAAACAGGAGGGTGAATATGTACAGTACGGAAAAAGCATATAAACAGGCTAAGGAGTATTATAAACGTTTCGGAATAGACACGGAAAAAGCAATGAAATTATGTGACAAGGTTCCGATTTCAATACATTGCTGGCAAGGCGATGATGTGGGCGGATTTGAAAAGAGTGCATCGGACTTAACCGGAGGACTTCAGGTAACGGGCAATTATCCGGGCAAACCGAGGACCGCCGATGAATTACGGTCAGACCTGGATGTTGTAATGAAATATCTTCCGGGAGTCAAAAAAATAAATCTGCATGCAATTTATCAGGAAGCGGAGGAATTTGTAGACAGAGATGCCATAAAACCGGAACACTTCAAGAAATGGGCGGACTGGGCTGTGGACAGAAATATCGGACTGGATTTTAATCCCACATATTTTTCTCATCCTTTGAGCGAAAACGGCACGCTGTCGGCTGCCAATGATGAGGTAAGGGAGTTCTGGATAAGACACGGAATAGCCTGCAGAAGAATAGGGCAGTATTTCTATGAAAGAACAGGGAAACCCTGCGTTGTAAACCACTGGACGAGCGACGGTTCCAAAGAAATACCTCATGATACTCTGTCACCGAGATTGAGATTAAAAGACAGTTATGACAGAATATTTGCGGAAACAGCCGATGTAAAAGGCGTCATAGACGGTATAGAGAGTAAATTGTTCGGAATAGGATTGGAAAGTTATACAGCGGGAAGTTTTGAGTTTTGTCTGAGTTATGTTATTAACAAGAGAAAGAATCACATCATTCTTACGATGGATACCGGTCATTATCATCCCACCGAGGTGGTATCGGCAAAACTGGGAGCGATATTCGCTTTCCAAAAGTCGATACTCTTACATGTAAGCAGACCTGTAAGATGGGATTCCGACCATGTAGTTTCTTTTGATGATGAGACCAGAGCTATATTTGAAGAATTGGTAAAATTGGGCAAACTTAATAACACTTATGTAGCAACCGACTATTTTGATGCTTCCATCAACAGGGTAATGGCATGGGTTGTGGGTTTAAGAAATACCAGAAAAGCGATACTTGCGGCTCTGTTACAACCTAACGAAATGCTTTCCAAGGTAGCAACAAGAAATGATAACACCGGTGTATTGGCAATCAGAGAGGAGTTCAAATCCGCTCCGTTCGGTCTTGTTTGGGATTACTACTGTGAAAAAGCCGGTGCCAAATCGGGCATTGAATGGATTAATGATATAAAACAGTACGAGCAGGATGTTCTTTTAAAGAGATAGTATTTAACTGCTAAAGAAGTATTAAGAAGAAAAGAGTACATAGAACAAAAAAACCGGTATACCCGGTTTTTTGTTTCGATATTTTTATACAAATCAATGTCTTACATAATATTTAGAAATACCGTAAAAGTAGCGGAAATGACTATTTCTTCACATGTCTCAATCGGAACATTTCCTGTTCATCCAGCACGCTGTCGGAAAAAGGTGACAGGGTAAAGGAAAAGCTGTTCGGATTTGTATAAAGCAGGTACTTGTCTTCCGGGCCGGGGCCGCAGGAAGCGGTACCCAATCCCGACTGTTTGTAATCGATGTTTACGGTGATTCCTTCACTTTCTTCCAACTCATGTAAGTGTCGTGCCTTTGCCTTCTGATATGCATCATGATAGGAAGCGGAGAAGTTGAATGTATCCAGTCCGCCGAAGAACACTCCCTGTCCCTGAACATTCTTGAAGCTTGCCCATCTGGTGTCCATTCTGTTGCCGTTTTCCTGAGGTTTTTCATAATGCTCCTGTAAATCACCAATAAGTCCCTCATATATTCCCACAACGGCACTGCTGTTCATGTCTTCATAACTCTGATGGAAACCTCTTCCGAACCATTTGACATATTCATATTCAAAAGGTATCTGCATGGTTAATCCGAATTTGGGCAGATACAGGCATTCCCGATTACCGTCTGTATTTTGAAATTTTATAAAATCATTCAACGGCTCATATCCCGAATTAACGGTAATCTGACCGTTGGTATATACGGTATATTCCGTAACTGTTTTTAATACAGGTTTCTTTGTAGTTGCGGCAAATACCGATACAACTTTAAAAACCGCTTTCTTTGTATTTGCTTTGAATGAATAACTCTCTATACGTTTCTGCAGTCTGTCTAAACCGTACTCCTCCCATTTTTTCGCTATTTTGACATCATTGTCTCCGGGCGCTCTGTAGAATGACTCGCTTGTTCCGGTACCTAAAAGCATTTCGTTTCCGTTGAAGTAGTAAGAATAGAGATTACCGAACATTTTGGAGAAGGATACCTTGAAACTTTCTCCTAAAACTATATATTCCGTTCTTGTTTCCACCCAGGCAAGATCATTTCTTTCCAAAGGCTTTTTATACTCAAACTTGTCATCAATTATTATCTGTGACCTGGTTACTTCATATCCTTTTTCCGCAAACGGAGTGCTTTCGTTGTATTCAAAGAAGAATGTCAGCTGTACATCACCGAATATGTTTGCATCAAACTCCAGTGTATATGTCTTGGTTTCCTGAGGGGCAATGTTAAGACCGGGGATATTTCCGACTTTTAGTATATTGCCGTCTTTAGACAGTTCATAATACACCCCTATATTGGATATATCGGCAAAATCCAGCATGTTTTTAAAGATAACCGTATTGGTGTGTTTATCGAAATTTATAACTTTAACCGGTTCATATACCTTTCTTAACTCTATCAGAGCGGCTTTGGGTATTCTGTCTGCGGTATTATAGCCGTCCAGACAGAAATTGCCGTCATTGGGAAAATCTTTGAAGTCGCCGCCGTATGAAATAAAGGGGACCATGTCTTCGGTATAGGCAAGAAGACCGTGATCCGCCCATTCCCAGACGCATCCGCCCATGAGGTTGGGATATTTGTATATTATATCCCAGTAATCTTTCAATCCGCCGGGACCGCATCCCATTCCGTGGGCATATTCGCAAAGGAAGAAAGGTCTTGTATCCGAAGCGGCACCTATTTCTTCCAGTTTTTCATGACTTGTATACATTGCCGAAACCACATCCACCGATTGGTCTGTTAAGGCACGTTCATAGTGAACGGGACGATTGTCAACGCTTCTGATGTAATTAATCATGGCTTTATGGTTATTGCCGAACCGGCATTCATTACCCAATGACCACATGATAATACAGGGATGATTTTTGTCTCTTTGCACCATTCTTGCCGCTCTGCTGACAAAATGATGTGTCCACTCGGGTTTATCGGATAAATCATATTCCGGGTCATTGTAATAAAATCCGTGAGTCTCTATATCTGCCTCATCTATAACATATATGCCGTATAAATCGCAGAGCGAGTAAAGATACGGGTCGTTGGGATAGTGAGAAGTACGTATCGTATTTATATTATGCCTCTTCATCATCACTATGTCGCTTTCCATTACTTCACGTGATATGGCATGTCCGGTCAATGCATAAGTGTCATGTCTGTTGGTGCCTTTCAGTTTAACCGGTGTGTTGTTAATCATGAATACACCGTCATTTATAGAAACTGTTCTGAATCCCACTTTACACGACCGTATATCGGTAACCGTTCCTTTTGCATCCTTTAGTTGCAGGATAAGGGTATATAAATTGGGTGTCTCGCTTGTCCAGGGCAGAACTCCCTCAACATGCATATCTATAAAGGGTTTCTTTACGGATTTGCCGAATATTTTGACATCGTCTTTATCATACAGTTCATAAACATATGTAATACCTTTTGTTTCGGATGAAAGAATACTGACAAAAATGTCGTTCAATGTTGTTTTGACCGTAAAATCCATAATGGAATTGTTGTGTGTGGAATAGAGATATACTTCACGGAAAATACCGCTCAGTCTGTAAAAGTCCTGGTCTTCCAGATAACTGGTGGCACTCATCTTATACACCTGTACGGCTATAAGGTTGGCACCCTGACGAACATATTTAGTGATATCGAATTCCGAAGGCATATGCGAGCCTTGGGAATAACCTACTTCCTGACCGTTGATGTAAAGAATAAAAGAGGAGTTAACACCGCCGAAATGAATTATGACATTTCTTGCGGTAAAAGAATCGGGCAGTACAAATATTGTTCTGTAAAGTCCCACAGGGTTGATATCGGGAATATGCGGAGGATCGACGGGGTACGGGTATCTTACATTAATGTACTGCGGTTTATCGTATCCCAATACCTGCCAGGATGAAGGGACGGGTATAATGTCCCAGTCTTCATCATCGTATTCTGGAAGATAGAAAGATTCATCCACATCATATTCATTCTCGCAGTATTTGAAGTTCCATTTTCCGTTCAGAAGTTTAAAGTAAGGTGATAACCCCCTGATATCTTTCTTGGCATCGGCGACATCGCTGTAAGGTATCGAAGTTGCTCTTGGAGCAAGTACATTTTTCCCTAAAATTGATATGTCTTTGTGGTATTTTTTCATGGAGACCTCCTCATATTTTATTGACAGACGGTTATTGAATCAATACATTCAACAACAACATTATATATCTTACATCACGTATGTGAAAGTTATGTGAAAAGGAAAAAGGTTTTTAAGTAAACAAGTTTAAAGTTAAATAACTTACCGTTAATATCAGATAATTAATATGTGGTATAATGCTTGAAGGGTAACACTATGAGCAATTCGAAGAAAAAAAAGACTGATAAGGAAAAGAAAGCATTAACTGCAATCACCGTCATAACCGTAGTTGTGGGTATACCGCTTTTTGTACTTTTCCTTTCCCGATATTTTACAAAAAATACGGGTATCAGTACCGATACTCCCGTAATTCAGTCACCGATTGCTACATATCAGCAAACGGAAATACCTGCTGAAACGGTTGCTCCCACACAGACCGTTATGCCTACGGAAACCGCGGCTGTTCAGACACCTGAACCTGTACCGTCATCAAGTATAAACTTAAACGAAATTGAAATACGAAACATGACTTCACTCAAGATTTACCTTGAGTCGATTCTTAAATCCGAGCAAGGTAAGCACGGATTAAGTCTTTACAACACGGTTACGGAGGAATACATAGGCATTAACGACACCGAACTGTTTGTAGCGGCATCATCCACAAAAGTGCCTATGGTAATGTATGTTTATAGCGCAGTGGAAAAGGGGCAACTTTCCTTTGATGATACCGTGGTTTATACCGAAAGTGATTATGAAGTGGGAACGGGGATAATAATCAAAGGGGAGTTCGGAGATGTATATACGATAGGGGAATTGGCGGAATATGCCATTATACACAGTGACAACTGTGCGATAAATATGCTTATTCGGACCTGTAATGAATGGTATATGGTCAATTACATGAACAAATTAGGTGCCAAGGTGGATTACATCAAAAAGCGCTGGAAAACCTGTCCTTATGATCTTACGCTTTACTACAAAGAGTTATTAAGGCTTGTGGAAGAAAACCCCGAGCACTACCAAAAACTTATGGACGATCTTTGCAGTAACAAGGTGGGTTATTGGATGTCTTCCAAGTCGGTACTGCCTGAAGACTTGCAGATTGCCATGAAAACCGGGATAAATACCATATTACCTACATATAACGAAGCTACAATCGTTTTTACAAAACACCCTTATATCTTATCTTACTGTTCGACCGATATAGTAATTGAAGAATCTACAGAGCTTCATAAAAAGATAAGCAAGGTTATATACGATTTCATGGAAAACGGATATGCTGTAGGTGAATTAAAGTGGAAATAGCAGGTAATCGTATGACAAAAAAGGTTTCTGCCCTCATAATGCTCATACTTGTTATGGCTTGTCTGGTATCGTGTAATACCGGAACCGTCCGGGAACCTGTCCAATCTTCTGTTTTAAAGCCCGAGACATATTATACTTCGTTTAAAATAAGCGCCTGTTTCGGTAGATTTATTGAAACTCCCTACGGTTCGTATTTCGCTTCCGGAAACAGATATATATATTACTCCCATAAGGGAAACACGAAATATGTTAAACTGTGCAACAAGCCTGACTGCAGCCATAATTCGGAAGATTGTAATGCGTTTTTAAAAGGGAGTGTGATTGGTTATTATAATAATAAAATTTACTACAGGCGTTTCAAACATATATATTGCATGGACATGGACGGATGCAATCATAAAATAGTTAAGGCATTGTATGAAGAGCATTGTAGTAATCACGGATATTTTCATAACGGATATTATTACTACATTAAAACTAATTTCGCAGAATATAACGGAGTAAAAGGAAAAGATGACCCTACTCTTTACAGAACAAAAGTAGATGACAAATCGGAGTCCGAAGTATTATTGACAAATGATTTGATACTGCAAACGGATATGTTTACGATGATCGGAGATAATATATACATAAGCGTGCGGAATTCCGATCCTGATAAAATATCTTCGTTATATTCTTATTCGACAGTTACAAAAAGTCTCTCAAAACTGACCGATGATTGGTCCGGTTTAGGTTCATATTTAAAAGATGAGAATAAAGGTTATTGTTATGTCAAAAATAAGGGATTTTATGAATATGATTTCGGCACAAACGAAATGAGCCTTGTTAAGCCCATAGAGCTGGAAAACGGTGGCAATAGCAGTGCTTTTTATTTAGATGATTACATACTTCTTGTTCACAATAACAGTGTTCCGTTTGATTATGAGAATCAGGTTATGTGCATTTATGACCGGGATTACAATCTCTTAAATACCATTGTATTTGATAAAGCAAACGGCAAAATACCGGGCGGATTCTTAAGTGATGTGGACGGGTATATAATATTTTCTTCCAACTTCCGTGATAAACCCGACTATTACATAGACAAATCCGAGATAGGAACGGATAATTTGCAGTTTCATAAGATTGAAGACTGATTAAAGTTAATGTAAAAAATATATTTGTTTCTTGACATTTTTGGGAATATTGTTTAATGTGAAGTTGCGGTGGACTGACACCTAAAATCCGAATTTGCCGGACAATGTACCGGATGTTGGCAAGAAACATTAAAACTTGCATTCTTGCTGGACGTATGTGCCAGTGGCTGGCGGACAGCGGAAAAATCAGTTAGCAAAGGGGAGCAGAAGGCGTTGCGACGTTTATGCTTCCCTTAATAAAACGAGATATAAGTTATTTAAAAGGCGAAAACACGGGAAAAACTCGTTATTGACACCCATACCTCCTTATGATAGAATCTGTCGGTAGCCGCACTTGAGGGGTTTTAAAAGTATGCAATTACTTACCTTGGCAAGGCGAGATTTTGCTTAGGAGGCAACAAAGGATGTACGCAATTATTGAAACCGGAGGAAAACAATACAAGGTATCCGAAGGCGACACACTCTATATCGAGAAGATAGAGGCGGAAGAAGGAAAAGTTAAGTTTGACAAGGTTCTTGCAGTGGCCACAGATGAAGGACTTAAGGTGGGAAAACCTTATGTTGAAAAAGCAACAGTAACTGCTGAAGTGGAAAAGACCGGTAAGGCAAAGAAAATACTTGTGTTTAAGTATAAGGCCAAAAAGGGATACAAAAAGATGCAGGGACACAGACAACCTTACACGAAAGTAAAAATTACTAAAATTTCTTTATAGGATCGGAGGTGAATTAAATTGGCACATAAGAAAGGTGTTGGAAGTACAAAGAACGGAAGAGACAGTCAGAGTAAAAGATTAGGCGTTAAAAGAGGTGACGGTCAAGCGGTCCTTGCAGGAACAATTCTTGTAAGACAAAGAGGAACCAAGATTCACCCCGGTGAAAATGTCGGAATCGGCAAAGATGATACGTTATATGCAAAAGCAAACGGAACTGTCAGTTTCTCAAGAATGGGAAGAGACAGAAAAAAGGTCAGTATCGTCGTAGCCCAGTAAAAAACACCCGCCTCCAACCGAGGCGGTTTTTTTGATTATGTTTATTGACGAAGTAACGATATACGTAAAAGCAGGTAAAGGCGGAAACGGAGCCGCTACTTTCAGAAGAGAAAAATACGAACCGGCAGGAGGACCGGACGGAGGAGACGGCGGAAAAGGCGGCGATATTGTTTTTGTTGCCGATAATAATGTGCGTACCTTGCTGGATGTAAAATACAACAGAAAGTATTACGCAAAAGACGGTGAAAAAGGAATGCGGAAAAACATGACGGGAAAATCCGGAGAAAATACCGTCATAAGAGTTCCCGTAGGCACCCTTATAACCGATACCGACAGGAATAAGCTTATATGCGATTTAAACAAAGATCAGATGTCTTTCACAGTATGTGAAGGCGGAAGAGGGGGAAGGGGAAATACACGTTTTGCCACACCTACAAGACAGGCTCCCGAGTTTTCCGAAGCCGGCATGGAAGGGGAAGAGAAAAACCTTCGTCTGGAATTAAAGCTTTTAGCCGATGTGGGTATAATCGGTATGCCTTCGGTAGGTAAATCCACCTTAATCTCGGTTATAACATCCGCAAAACCCAAAATTGCCGATTATCATTTCACCACATTGGTACCCAATCTCGGAGTAGTGCGATTAAATGATGAAACACAGTTTGTTGTTGCCGATATTCCCGGTTTAATTGAAGGAGCATCGGAAGGAGCAGGCTTGGGACATGCATTTTTGCGACATATCGAGAGAACAAAATTATTGGTTCATATGATAGATGCATCGGAACTTGAAGGGCGAGATGCGGTAAAGGATTTTGATACTATCAACAATGAGCTGGCTAAGTATAATCCGCGGCTCTATGAGCGTCATCAGATATGTGTGATGAACAAGACCGATTTATGTACAACCGATGAACAGATAAAGAGAGCGGAAGAAATTGAAGCCGCAATTAAAGAAAAAGGCTATGAAGTATTAAAGATTTCCGCCGCTACAAATAAAGGAACCGATATATTGGTAAAAAGATGTGCGGAATTACTCAGTAAACTGCCCGATACGGTTATTATGCCGGAAGCGGAGGAATATGCGGTATATGAACATGCAGAAGACGAGCGTTTCACCGTTCGTAAAGAAGGGAACATATACTATGTAGAAGGCGCTTGGGCAACCAAGCTTGTAAACTCCATCAATATTTACAATACCGAATCCTTGAGATATTTCCAAAGACAATTAAGAGAAAAGAATGTAATTGAAGAATTGGAAAAGGCGGGCATACAGGAAGAAGATTTAGTGGTAATAGATGATTTTGAATTCGAATATTTCAGATAAGAGGTATATATATGATAACAAGTAAGCAGAGAGCATATTTAAAAGGACTGGCACAGAAAATACAACCGATTATACAACTGGGCAAAGACGGAATAAGCGAAAACACTCTTATTATGTATAAAGAGGCTTTAGAGGCTCGTGAACTTGTAAAGACAACTGTGCTGAAAAGCTGTGAGTATGAGCCTTTGCAGGTTGCAAACGATATAGCCGAGGCAATAGGTGCCGAAGTTGTGCAGGTAATAGGTAATAAGTTCGTATTGTATAAGCAGTCAAGAGAAAAGAAGCGTATTAATCTGGATTTATAGGTAAAAACAAATATTTATTAATTTTACATATCGGTTTTGTAGTTCTGTTTCTGATTGAGCCGTGTATAAAGAAAATCCTCAGCATATAAACTGAGGATTTTTGGAGCTGGTGGCCGGATTTGAACCGGCGACCTGCTGATTACGAATCAGCTGCTCTGCCAGCTGAGCCACACCAGCAAAAGAACTTTGCGTTTCAAAATATACCGTAAACCGAACTTGTTGTCAATTATAAAAGATAGTATCAGCCCCGATGATGTGATATTATTATCATTGGAAGGTGATACATATGGAAAACGGATATATTGTGATTATCGGAGGCATAAATGCCGATATTACTGGAAAAGCCGTTAAGGATGTCGTAAGGAATGAATCAAATATAGGGAAGGTTACATTAACTTCCGGAGGGGTTGCCCGGAACATATGTGAAAATCTGGTTCGTTTGGGTGTTTCCTGTGAGTTCATAACTACCTTTTCTGATGACCATCTGGCCGATATGTTAAAGACTTCCTGTGCGAAATTGGGTATTTCCACTAAATATTCCTATGGAACGAAGGAATATTCTACCGGTACATATCTTTCATTGGAGGATCATACAGGTGAAATGGTGGCCGCAGTATGCGATTTATCCGCAATAATGAATATGCCGTTATCACATATAGATAAGTGTAATGAGGTTATTGTCAATGCAACTTGTATTGTTATTGACTGTAATCTTTCCAAGCCTATGATTGAATACATTGCAGATAAATATAGAGATAAGATTATAATAGCCGAGGCGGTTTCTTCCGCAAAGGTTATTAAACTGAAAAAGTGTCTTTCAGATATACATACCGTTAAACTTAACAGGCAGGAGTTTTCCGCTCTATACGGCGTGGAGTATACTGTTGATAACGGGAAGAGAATGTCTAAAAAGTATAAAAACAGGATTTTTGTAACAGAAGGAGCAGACGGCAGTACCGGCTACGAGAATGATCAAGTTGTTCATGTAGATGCAATTGATGTAAAAAAAATTGTTTCGGTGAACGGTGCCGGCGATTCTTATGCAGCCGGATTGGCGTACGGAATTAAAAAAGGTTATGATACTTTGCACTGTATGAGGCTTGGAAGCATAATGAGCTTTATTACTTTATCCAGTCCCGGTGCGGTAAGCAAGGATATAACGGAGAGAAAAATATTAAAAATGTTAAAGGAAACGGGAAAAAATGATTAGTTATATTGATTATTCCGAAGAAGTGAAAAAAGCGAAAAAAGAAGGACAACCCGTAGTGGCGTTGGAATCCACAATAATAAGTCACGGTATGCCATATCCGAAAAATGTTGAAACGGCTCTGATGTGTGAAGACATTATACGTAAGAATAATGCCGTTCCCGCTACAATAGCGGTTATTGACGGCAGACTTAAAGCGGGATTAAGTCATGATGAGATTGAGTATCTGGCAAAAGCAAAAGGCATATTAAAGATGTCCAGAAGAGATTTACCTGCTGTTGTGGCACAGAAACAGGACGGTGCCGCTACCGTGGCCGCGACAATGATAATAGCCGCATTGGCAGGTATAAAGGTTTTTGCAACAGGAGGAATAGGCGGAGTACACAGAGAGGCGTCTCATACATTTGACATATCCGCGGATCTTCAGGAACTGGCCAAAACTTCGGTTGCCGTTGTATGTGCGGGCGTGAAAAGTATTCTGGATATCGGACTTACACTGGAATATCTGGAAACTATGGGTGTACCGGTCTTAGGGTATCAGACCGATAAGTTTCCCGCTTTCTATACCGATGACAGCGGTTTCGGAGTGGATTATGTAGTAAACGATGCTGAACATGCTGCAGATATAATAAGGGCTAAATGGGGCTTAGGACTGCAAGGAGGGGTGGTTGTAGCCAATCCCATACCCAAACAGTATTCTATGGATAAGAAATATATCGATAATATTATTAAAGAGGCTTTAGCCGAAGCGGATAAGAGAGGTATTAAAGGTAAAAAGATAACGCCGTTCCTTTTAGATAAAATAAAAGAGCTGACTGCGGGTGAAAGTCTGGATGCAAATATAAAGCTGGTGTTGAATAACTCGAATGTTGCGGCAAAGATAGCATATCAACTGTGTAAATGAGTTTACGAATATTATACGGACCGAAAAAAAAAGCTTTAACAAAAGCATTTATAAAAGAAATCAATCAGGCGATAGAAAAAGACCATAAATATCGCCTTATTGTAGTTGTTCCGGAACAGTTTTCATCATACTATGAGGAGACGCTTGCATCCGACAGAGGCTTTATGAAAGCCGAAGTGATGACTTTCAGCCGTCTGACGCAAAGACTGTTTGATTTGGAGTATATCGAAAGAAACGATACCGTAAACGATACCGGAAAGACCATGTTACTTTATTCTTTACTGAATAAAGAAGAACTGTCCCTGGATTATTATCAAAAATCCAGAAAATATCCCGGTTTTTCCGTTCTTGCAATGCAGACCATAAAAGAGCTTAGAGCAAATAATATAAGTTATGAGGATATACTGCGTATAAGTGAGAACGGTGATTTTTCCTATGCGACAAAAACAAAATTTGCCGAAATTGCCGCTATATATGAGTTTTACATGAGAAGTATGAAGGAGATGGGATTAGCGGACCAAACGGATTCTTATGATATGTTATGCGAGCATATTAACAATACAACGACCTTTGACAACAGTATCATCTGGTTTGACAGGTTTTCATTTTTTTCCGCAAAAGAGTTTGATGTCATAAAAAGCCTTATGAATAAGGCCGAGAGAATAAACATCTCTTTATGCATAGATTACGGAATCAGCGGTCCTGACAGCGATATATTCACCATACCGTTATGCACCATGGACAAACTGAAAGAACAGGCAAAGCAACAGAGAACTACTTTTATTGAGGAGCGGGATAAGACATATACCGAAGAAACAGTGCAATCTCAGTCATTGGACTTTCTTTTTTCCAATCTGTTTCGTTCAAGAAATGAAATAAGCAAAGGAGCAGTAAAGGATATTGAGATTTTTAAGGCATATGATATATACGAAGAAGCGGAATATGCGGCTATTAGGATAATGAATGCCGTGGAGAACAGAGGGATAAGATACAAGGATATTCTTTGCGTGGTATCGGATGTTTCTTCCTATGAAAGAATAATAAAAGCGGTTTTCGACCAATACGATATTCCTTTCTACATAAACTCCAAAAAGAGCATTGCGGATAACCCGTTAATAAAGTTCATTATTTCCATCTTGGATATTTACGTCTGGGATTATGACATAGACAGTACTTCAAGATTTATAAAAAACCTCTATTCGATAATTGATGAAGAGGATGCTCTTAAATTGGAGAACTACATCATAAAATGGGGTATTTCCGCTAAAAAAGCATGGCACAATGTCTGGGATTACGAGAACAATGCCTATGATGACAGAATGAACAGATTAAGAGAGAAAATTGTTGATTCTCTGGACGCTTTTTTTAATAAAGTCCGATACGGCTGTAGACCGGAAGAATTTGCACGCCATTTATACAACCTTATAGAAAACTTGCGTATTTATGAAAAGACCGATGTAGAAGAAAACTATACCGAAAGTGACGGAGCGGAGCAGGCAAAACAGTGCTATGACTCTTTTATAGACATCTTAGACCAAATGGTTATTATGCCGGATGATGAAAAGAGAACCGTGGAATACTATATGAATATCTTAAAGACGGCGTTTATGGAAACTTCCGTTGGCATTACTCCCGTCACAAAAGATTGCGTTATACTGACCAATGTAGCAAGAGCCGATATAAAAGATTACGATACCATGATTGTCTTAGGAGTTAATGAAGGACTGTTTCCCGGATTGAGCGACTCCAAGTCTTTATTCAATGATTCGGATATTGAAAGAATTAAGCAATACGGTTATGAGATATCAACCGATCCGTCACAGAATGCCGTCAAAGAGGAATATCAGATATATGAACTTATGCAAAGTCCTACAAGAAAGATATATCTGTCCTATCATCTGCATGATTCCGAGGGTGGCGACAAGAATATGTCGGTCTGGCTGGCAAAGGTTTCCGCTATATTCCCCAATATTGAAGTTTTAACCAGAGTGGATATACCGGAAAACGAGTATGCACATAATATCAAAACGGCCTTTTCAATGTTGTTTAACGGTAATACTTCTTTAGGGGATGTTTGTAAAGATACCCGATTGGAAAAGTTACTGTATGTACCTTCCGACACCGCAAACATTACTCAATCGGAAATGTCCGGTATGCTTTTCGGAGACACAATGAACTTAAGCGCCACCATGTTGGAGCGCTATGTAGCATGTCCGTACAGTTTTTTAATGGCATACGGGCTGAAATTTGATGAGCGGCCGGTGTTTGAATATTTTTCCGCCAATTTAGGTTCGTTAAAACACTCGATACTGTTTGATGCCATGAGCTTGATATGTGATGATAACATTGATTATACATATGATGAAATATATGCAATCTGCGAGCAATCGGCGGAAAAGATAAGCAGGACAAATAATATTTATAAGCGCGATTCGGTATTGGAATATGTAAAGAAGAGGGCGGTTCAACAAGCAGCGGATACCATTACAATTTCTTTGGATATTATGAAAAACGAGAAAATGAGACCGAAATATCTGGAGACCAAGTTTGACGAAAACGGCATAATCAAACCTCTTGTATTTAAAACGGGCAATGTTAATGTACGCATTAACGGTAAGGTGGACAGAATTGACACTGCAACAGGCGAGAATAAAGAGTACTTCAGAGTAATAGATTACAAAACATCGGATAACGATATCGCCTTGTACAGAATAAAAGAAGGGCTGGACATACAGCTTGCCCTATATGCTTATGCTTACCATAAATCGGTAAAAGCGCAATTGGCAGGTATGTACTACATGACGATAGAGAATAAATATTCCAAGGTGGAAAACAGTCAGGATAACTCCTTTGAAGATATCAATAAGGTGCTGCCGGGGTATTCCTTTGATGACCGGTCGGGTAGCTTATCCGAACTTATAGACAACAACACGATAAAGAAAAGTAAGGTACTGGACAGCGATTTACAGCAGAATATATTTCAAAGTGTAGAAAGCACCATAGTTACATCAGCCGATAATATAAACAACGGAAATTTTGCAGTTAAGCCTTTAATGGATAAAAAAGTATCGGCATGTAAATACTGCCCCTACGGCATGTTGTGCGGTTTTGACAGTAAAAAGGACCGATACCGAAAGGTGGAAGCCAAGAAGGATAATGAGATAATATGGTAAAGTGGACAAATCAGCAGATAAAAGCAATAAAGACACTGAATACCAATATACTGGTATCCGCAGCTGCCGGCAGCGGTAAGACGGCAACACTTATCGAGCGCATTATTAACATACTTTCCGATGAGAAAAAGAATGTTCAGTGTGAAAATCTTCTGGTTACAACATTTACAAATGCAGCAGCGGGTGAGATAAGGGAACGTATCAGAAGATCCTTAAGAGAAAAAGTGCAAGACAACCCTTCCGATCTCTATATCTACAAACAGTATAGAAATATAGACAGAGCTACAATAAGTACACTTCATTCCTTCTGCTCGGAAGTTATAAGGCAGAATGCCGCCCTTATAAACATAGACCCGGGATTTTCCGTTGCCGATAAAACGGTTGCGGATAAGTTTCTGTTACAGGCAATAAATACCGTTTATGAGCAGAATTTAAGCAGGCAGGATGCCGATTTTAACAGACTGCTGGAAACATTCGGATACGGAAAGAATTTCAATGCACTGACCGACCTTATAACTTCCGTATTAAAAACCGTTAAAAGTTATCCCGATTATCACGAATGGTTAAAAGAAAGTGCCGAAAAGACGGTAATAAAGGACAATATTTTCTCCTCCGCATACGGAAAACAGATATATGACCATATTCCGGAAAAAACGGATATATTAAAGCGATATATAGATAATGTGCAATATGAGATACGCAATACCCCGGAAGGCGAACACTATAAAGCGACACTGGAAAATGATTTAAAGATAATTGAAGGTATTGAAGATACTTTGAAATATAAAGATTGGGACAAGTTAAAGAACTGTTTGGATGAAATTAGGTTTCCGAATCTTCCGCAAAAAAAGAAAGATTTCGAGGAAGAAACAGTAAATGCGATAAAAGCTTACAGAACAAAGTTAAAGAAAGCCGTAAGTTCATTAGCTGCACTTTTCTATGACTATTCGGACAATATTATAAAAGACTGTCGGTTTATGCAGCGACCTATAAAAAAGTTTGTAGAAACGGTCTTACAGGCGGATGATGTATATTCAAAAATGAAAGTAAAGGCTAAACTGATTGACTATGCCGATATGGAACATATGGCATTAAGATGTCTTAAGTCCGGTGCGGAGGAGATTTACAGGGAAAAGTACAAATATATATTGATAGATGAGTATCAGGACTTTAACTATATACAAGAGGAGATAATAAATAAGATAAGCAGAGGTGATAATGTATTTGCGGTAGGGGACTTGAAGCAGAGTATATACAGGTTCAGAAATGCGCAGACCGCAATATTCAGAGATAAATCCCAAGAATATGAGGATGATCCTTCTTTAGGTACTAAACTCACTTTAAGCTATAATTTCCGAAGCAGAAATGCCATTCTGAAATATGTTAACGACATATTCACAGATATAATGACCGAGCAGCTGGGAGAAGTCGAATACAGTGAAGATGAAGAATTGAAGTACGGCTCCAAACAGTATGAGAATGAGACCGATGAGAGTTACAGACCTACCGTTATTAAAATATGTGTTGACAATTCAAAAATGGAAACGGAAGACCGACTGTCCGATGTCGAGATTGAAGCTTATGTAATTGCCGATGAAATAAAGCAACTTATCGACAGTAAATTGATGATATATGATGACAAACTGAAAACAACAAGACCTGTAAAGTTATCGGACATAGTCATACTTATGAGAGCGGTAAGTAATTACGGGGATAAGTATACCGAAATACTAAATAATTGCGGTATTTCCGCCTATTCCGAGGTAAGTATAGAGTTTTTAAGTAATAAAACCATCTCCGATTTGTATGCTCTTTTAAATGTAGTTGATAATCCGTACCAGGATATTTATCTTGCCCAAATATTAAAGAACAAAGTATATAACTTTAATGAATGTGAATTCGCTTTAATAAAAAAAGATAAATCCGACCTGTATGATGCTTTGGTTTCCTACAATGAAGAAGACAGATTACAGTCTAAGATACAAAGGTTTTTGGAGGATTTTCATGATATAAGAAAGTTTTCCAGGAACAATACGGTAGAGAAAACCGTATATTACGCCATGACAAAGTCCGGAATATATTATGTGAGCAGGGAGCAGGATCTCTTAAAGAGATTTTATGTATTGGCAGTCGAATGTTACAAAAAAGGTATTGACGATTTATACGGCTTCTTAGACTTTCTCAAGAGTAAAGACAAGCATGAATTATCCGTTATTTACGACATAATGCGTCACAATAAGGATAATACGGTAAATATAATGAGTATACACAAGAGTAAGGGACTGGAATTCCCCGTAGTTATATTGGCCGGAAGTACCCGAAAGTTTAATTTCACCGATACTCAGGGAAGATTGATTATTGACAGAAAATTGGGTATCGGGTCGGACTATATAAACTGCGATAACAAGACATACCATAAACATATAACAAAAAATGCACTTTCATTAAGTATGGAAAAACAGAGTTTATCCGAGGAAATGAGGGTTCTATATGTAGCCTTAACCAGGGCTAAGGAAAAACTCATAATAACCGGCATTGATAAAAGTTTTGATGAGAATGTAATAGAGCAAGAGGCAAAATGTCCTTTTGACTGGATTCTTCCCAATTCTTACGGTGCAACATTCAAAACCTTAAATGAAAAAGACTGTGAAAATATCATTAGGAATCTGACCGAAGGGGAAGTGGCGGAAACAGTGCAGGCAAGGGATTTAAATGATGCCGCTTATTACCAGAATATCTTAGCAAAAACCGGATTCGAATATCCTTACTTGGAAGAAACAAGGCTTAACAGGAAAGTTACGGTAACGGAATTGTCAAAATATAAGAGTAAGAGATATGATATTGACGACTTCTATAACCGATACCGTGTGCAAACACATAAAAAACCCATGTTTATGCAAAAGGATAGCAAGATAAGTGCGGCACAAAAAGGCACAATCATGCATAAGATAATAGCATCAATAGATTTGAGACAATTAAATAATCCCGAGTATATTTCCTATATAAAGTCAAAAATAACAGTACCCGAGTATTTGAACAATATTCTTGCATTTATCGGCACCCCTTTATTTAACGATATCTGTGAAGCGGACGCAATATATCAGGAAAAAGTCTTCTTTATGCCTGTAAATACAAGCTATATTTCCGCATATACCGACGATAAATACCAATCAGAACATGAAGTACTGCTGCAGGGGGTTATTGATTGCCTAATTATAAAAGACGGATACGCAACTATTGTTGATTATAAAACCGACAAAGTGGAAAAAGGCAATGAAAAGGAACATGCTTTGAGGTACATAAAGCAACTGGATATATATTCCGAAGCGGTGGAAAGAATTATGGGAATTAAAGTGACACGTAAAATAATACATTTTTTTGAAACAAATACAAATGTTGAGCTCAATCTGCTATAATTGGCGGGATTACTTATGTAAAGAAAGGTATTTAATGATAAAAAGAACATTTACTGCTGATATAGAAACAGAAATAAAGGTTATGATTACAAAAGACGAGTATCAGATTCTTTTTTCAAAAGGACATAATATACATACACAGATAAATCATTATTACAAAATAACCGATGATTTAACTGTTCGTATCCGAAAGATGAATAATGAATTTTTCCTGCAATATAAAGTGAGCAATGACGGTGTGCAATTAAAAGGTCTGAAAGATAAAACCGAATACTCAATGAAACTGTCCGAATCCGATTATCTGATAATCAAAAACAATCCTGAAGCGTTATTGACATATCTAAAAAAGGAAAAAACATCCGATAGCAGTGTAGTTTATAAAGGTACACTGGAGACTTTAAGAGCAAATGTTACCCTAGATGTATCCATGCCGGATGCTGAAATAGATATGAATACTTACAACGGTTTTACCGATTATGAACTGGAATGGGAAATAGATAAAAAACAGTATTACAAAGCTTTAAGAATCTTAAAAAAATACGGGATAGATATAAATGACAGAGTTGCGGGGATTTCAAAATATAAAAGATTAATTCAAAGTTATATATGAAAACGGCCACACAAGCAAAACTCTTGATTTAATATTTGTCGCATGCTTAAAATAAATTAAAGTGGAGAATATATATGAATTTGCAACTGAGAGAGATGGCAGATAAATGTATGAATGTAATCAGCTCATTACCGATGGTGAAATATTGCGAATTATACGGAAGTATAGCGAATAACACAGAGGATGAGTTTTCGGATATTGATATTAAGGTGGATGTTTCCGGATATGATAACGGTATATTTATGTTAGAGGTACCTCATTTAATCAAAGATAAAATTAATGTTATTTATTATGACTTTGCACCTGGTCTTATACCGAATAGTTATATAGTTTCAATTGCGATAAGCATTGATAATCCATTTGCAATAGTTGATATTAACTGTATAGCTATTCCGCATTGTACAACTGTTTTAAAAGAACATGCAGTAAACGATGTATTTTCGCACACATTGAAGGTTTGGGTGGCTAATTTAAAACATCATGCGCGAGGGTACGATTGCTATGATGATATCGTTCGTATGGCCAAGCGATTAGGAATAAAAGATACCGGTTCAAAGGACGAAGAAGAATTATTAGAAGAAACATTGACTTGGCTTGAAGAAAATCAAACAGATAAATTAGAAAGATATGTAAACTCGTGTCGCGAAAAATTTGAGGAATTAGTATAAGGATGTGAAAAAAGCAGGAAACTCAAGGTAGGTTATGTTGTTTTAATATCCCTTATCAAGTACAATTAATGGAGTGGTATATGCTTGTAAAAGGAGATAGTATGGAATATTCAAGATTTAATTTCAAAACAAAAAAACAGATGGAAGATTTCTGCAAAGAGAATGAAATACCGTTGGGTTTTTCCGACAATTTAAGTGTTTTGGCTCAATCGGTCAGAATAGGTGAAAAAGTTGTAAAGAACAGTTTAGGCATACATCCTATGGAAGGTTGTGACGGTAATGCTGACGGTTCCTGTTCCGATCTGACCTTAAGAAGATACAAGAGGTTTGCTAACGGAGGTGCCGGCCTTATATGGTTCGAAGCAACCGCTGTCAATAAGAACGGTAAAGCCAATCCGAGGCAGTTGCAGATAACAGAGGAAAATCTGGAAAAATACAAGCATGTTGTAAACATGATCAGAAAAGAATCGAAAGGTTGCATAATTGTTATGCAATTAACCCATTCGGGCAGATTTTCCAAACCTGAAGGCAAGCCTGCTCCCATACTGGAATGCAAAAATGATATATTGGACAGACATCAAAGATTGCAAAAGCTGGACGTTATAACCGATGATGAACTGGAAGCTTTGGAAGAGGATTTCGTAAATAGCGCCGTATTGGCGTATAAAGCGGGCTTTGACGGTGTGGATATGAAAGCATGTCACAGATATCTCAATTCCGGTCTTTTAGGGGCATTTACAAGAGAAGGAAAGTACGGCGGAAGCTTTGAAAACCGTATCAGATTTATGGTTAATTGTGTAGATAAGATAAGAGCGGCCGTAAATGACGACAATTTCATTATTTCCACACGCATAAATATCTACGATTCCATTCCGTATCCTTACGGATTCGGCGTGAATAAATGCAATTATCTTCTGCCTGATTACGATGAGCCTGTAAAACTGGCGAAGATTCTCTATTCAAAAGGAGTAAGATTGCTGAATGTAACAATGGGTACTCCTTACTATAACCCCCACATCAACCGACCTTTCGATACGGGCGAATATATACCGCACGAACATCCTCTGGAAGGAGTGGCAAGGCTCATTTCGGGTGCCGCGGAAATTAAAAAGCAGGTACCGGAAATGGTTGTCATGGGAACGGGCTATTCCTGGTTAAGGAACTTCGCTCCGTATGTTGCCGCTTATGTTAAAGAGAATAATATGGCGGATATTATAGGATTCGGCAGAGTTTCTTTGGCTTATCCGGATTTTGCAAATGATATATTAAAAAACAATGGTATGGTTTCCAATAAATGCTGTATCTGCTGCGGAAAATGTGTGGAGCTTATGAGAGCGGGCAGCACTCCCGGATGTGTTATTAAAGACGGGGAAGTGTATCTGCCGTTATACAGGGAGTTGAATAAATAACTTAATGGAAATATTAGTTTCAGAATTGAAGTGATATAAAGCAAAGTGATTGGAGGTAATGGAAAGATGAAAAAAGTTGCAATAGTAACAGGAGCGGCAAGAGGAATAGGAAACGGTATAGCGTATCAGTTGGCTACCGAAGGATATGATATAGCCATTTTGGATGTATTTGCACAGGAGGATGTCGCTAAGAATGTTGACAGAGTTATAAAAGCGGGTGCCGAACTCTTATACTTCAAAGGCGATCTTGCAAAGACGGAAGACAGACTGGATTTCGTAAAAGAGGTAATGAATAAATACGGCAGGATTGATGTTCTGGTAAATAATGCGGGAGTAGGTCCCAAAGTACGTATGGATATCTTGCAAACAACCGAAGAGAGCTTTGATTTCGTAATGAATATTAATGTCAGAGGCACATATTTTCTTACTCAGGCGGTGGCAAATGAAATGATTAAGTGTAAAGAGACTTTGAAAGATTGCAACCCTAAAATAGTAAATATAAGCTCCATGTCGGCATATACCAGTTCGACATCCAGAGGAGAGTATTGTATATCCAAAGCCGGTGTCAGCATGATAACCAAACTTTTTGCAGACAGACTGGCGGAATATGAGATTAATGTATACGAGATAAGGCCGGGAATCATTTATACACCTATGACCGAGGTGGTAAGAGCCAAATACGACAAACTGATAGCGGAAGGTATTTCTCCCATTAAGAGATGGGGATACCCCGAAGACATCGCATCTGTCGTTTCGGCATTCGTATCGGGTAAATTCCCGTTCTCGACGGGGGATGTCATAAATGTGGACGGAGGCTTGCATATACAGAGGCTATAGAAACTTCAGGAGGGAATGATGAAAAAAAGTACAATAACTATAAACAAGGTTGAATATGATCTTATCTCGGTAAACACTGTAATAGTAGGAACCGGTGCTGCGGGATTTAATGCTGCGGACAGTTTATATGATTTAGGCCAAAAGGATATATGTATCGTAACCGAAGGCATAAAAATGGGTACTTCCAGAAACACCGGATCGGATAAGCAAACATACTATAAACTTACATTATCCGGAGACGGAGATGATTCTGTTCATGAAATGGCTAAAACACTGTTTGACGGCGGCAGTATGCACGGAGACATAGCGTTGACCGAAGCGGCATTATCGGCTAAAGGCTTCTATAAACTGGCTTCCATAGGCGTACCGTTTCCTCACAATAAGTACGGAGAGTATGTCGGGTATAAAACCGACCATGATCCTCGTCAGCGAGCCACGTCGGCAGGACCGCTTACCTCAAAGTTTATGACGGAGAAACTGGAGCAACAGGTCAAAAGCAAAAACATTCAAATATTCGACGGCTTTTATGTTATCGCAATACTTCAGGATAAAGGCAGGGCATACGGTTTGGTTGCCATTGATACAAGTAAGGTAAATCGGGATAATTACGGTATTACCGTATTTAATTGTACAAATATCGTTTATGCTACCGGCGGACCCGCAGGAATATATGAGACATCGGTATATCCTGTAAGTCATACGGGAACCACGGGAATTGCCTTTGAAGCAGGTGCAAAAGGTATTAATCTTACCGAATCACAATACGGAATCGCATCCATTAAATTCCGATGGAATCTGTCGGGTACATATCAGCAGGTAATCCCCAGATATATATCCACCGATACGGAAGGTAATGACGAAAAAGAGTTTCTGGATGAGTATTTTACCGATAAAGGAAGACTTTTCGACTGCATTTTCTTAAAAGGCTATCAATGGCCGTTTGATCCGAGAAAGATTGAGAATATAGGCTCTTCGGTTATTGATATTCTTGTGTTCCATGAAACGGTGATAAAGGGAAGAAGAGTTTTCATGGACTTCAGGAGCAATCCCAAAGGTTTTGATTTCTCGTTACTTAACGAAGAATCCTATACCTATTTAAAGAACTCAAATGCATTTCAGGATACACCTATAAAAAGACTGGAGCATATGAATAAGCCTGCAATTGACTTATATATGAATAACGGTATCAACTTATACAAAGAGAATCTGGAGATAGCGGTATGTGCACAGCATAATAACGGGGGCTTGGAAGCAAATATCTGGTATGAAAGCAACATCCGTCATTTGTTCCCGGTAGGAGAAGTAAACGGCACATTCGGTGTATACAGACCGGGCGGAAGCGCTCTTAACTCCACACAGGTTTCCTCATTCAGAGCAGCACAATATATTGCACAGAACTACGGGTCCGCACCGTTGTCAAATGCCGATTTTAAGAATTTATCAAAGGACAGAATAAATGAATTAAAGACTCTTGCCGATAAATTGACACAGAACAAGGATAAAACCAATGTTATGCAGCAAAGAAAACGCTATCAGAGACTGATGACCAGAGCGGGTGCACATATCAGGGGATTGAGTGAGGTATCGGAAGCTGTAAATACAAGCTTAAAAGAGTTAAAAGCATTTGATACCGAGACATCCGCTAACGACAGAGCATACCTGGCCGATGCCTTCAGAAACCGTGATATTCTTATAACTCAGTATGTATACTTAAGTGCTATAAAGGAATACATAGAAAGAGGCGGAAAATCCAGAGGTTCCTACCTTGTAAGAGACGATAACGGAATTCTTCCGTTACCGAATCTTCCGGAACTGTTCCGATTCAAACTGGATGATTTAAAATCCATGAAAAAAGCCTGTTCCGTAACATATGATAAGGACACTATGAAAGTAAGGTTTGATTGGACCGATGTCAGACCTATACCCGTGGAAGACAACTGGTTTGAGAATGTCTGGGCGGATTATCGGAATAAGAATATAATAAAATAAGAAAAGATTGTTTTTGTAAAAGGTAATTATTAATTAAATCAGAAAATCACATCAGTACACGGTCGGTACAGTAGAAATACCGTCCGGGTACTGTATTTTTTGTTGATATTGAGGTTTTATTATGTCAACGGGTTCTTTCGGAACCTTGATTTGATCCAGGAAGTCTCTCAGAGGTTTGTAATAATGGTAGGAAAACTCCAGTTTGGAATAATCAAAGTGAGAGTATAGGTGATTCCACATTCTCCACATGACAATAAGTCCGTAATTATAGTATGTGACGGTATCCGGTACGGAATCGGAAACGGGTTTTTGCAGTTCGGATATGCATATGATTGTCTTACCGTATTTCCTGCATAGTTCCAGTTCGTTTTCAATATTCTTAATCTCACTGTTCCTGTAATAGTTCATTACAGCCAGTTTATCACATGCATCGGCAATCAGTTGTTCAAGAATGTGATAAAAATCATTGTCAAACCAATAGGGAACACACACTATCAATTCCAGATTTTGCTCTTTAGCATATTGATAGGAATCTTTCATGTTATCAAGAAATTTATCCATTATATTATTTTTGTCTTTCTTCCAATCGGATAAAAGATACGGTTCCACATCAAACACTATGCCTGTGAATTTTTCTCTTTCCGCAACTTTTCTATTGTATTTAGATACAAGAGTAATCTTTTCCCTCATGCTTCTGTTTCTTCTTGCGGTTGCCCATGTGGGATTACCGGAAAGATAATAAGTGGAGATACCTTGTTCATTAAGCTTTTTTATATATTCTCTCGGATATGTACTGTTGAGCATCTCATCGGAGAAATATTGATATGAAGAATTAATATCACATACATCAAGAACTTCAAGATAATCGGTTAACCCTTCGGAATATGTCTGTTCGGTACTCCAGGAAAAGAGTGATGTTTCATAAAAGAACTGCTTAGGTTTTATTGCTCGTACCGATGCAATAATAACGGATAATGTAAGGTATATTGCTAAAAACTGTTTCATATATTCCTCATAAAACACTATGCTGTATTAATAAATTATATACTGAAAAACAATATAAGGAAACAGCGAACAAAGGGTAGTATTACCGTGGTCACAACTGTTCAAAGTGAGTTACCTTTATAATATACTATGCCATTTCAATAAAGAACTTATTGTAAAGACTCCTTATTGCTTTTTCAAAATCCGCTTCATCAATTCCTACAATAATACTTAATTTTGAAGATCCCTGATTGAGCATCTTTATAACTATCCCGGCTTCATGTAAAGCTTCGGAACATTTATGAAGTGTTTCGGAGTCATCAAGACATTTTTCGCCTACTATCATTACCAAAGCCTGATTATGAACTATAGAAACTTCCTCCGCACCCAGTTCCTTTTTAATACGACAGATAAGTTTATCCTCAATTTCTTTGTTTAAGTATTTTGAACGAAGTATTATGGAAATATCATCTATTCCCGATGGGGAGTGTTCAAACGGAATGCATTCTTCCTCCAGCATCTGTAATATTTTACGCACAAAACCTACTTCACGGTTCATAAGATATTTTCTTACGGTAATGGTGGAAAATCCTTTATCACCGCTTATACCCGTAATACGATGTTTTCTGTTTTGGTTAACTTCCATATGTATCATGGTACCGGGAGCGGTAGGATTATTGGTATTCCTGACGTTAACGTGAGTGAATTTGTAATAAACAGGAGTCAGAGCCTCTTCATGAAACACACTGAAACCGGCATATGAAAGTTCGCGCATCTCCTTGAAAGTCATATGGTCAATCGGGAGAGGGTCGGATACAATATTGGGGTTTACCGTGTAAATGTAATCAACATCGGTGAAGTTTTCATAAACATCACACTCCAGAGCAACCGCCAATATAGCACCGGTAACATCGGAACCGCCTCTGGGTAGCGTGACCACATCGCCGTTAACGGAATAGCCGAAAAATCCCGGGAAAATAACTTTACCCTCGTAATTATGTAAAACCTTCAGATTCTGATAGGATGCCGGAAGCACCTGGGCGTTACCGAACTCGGCAGTCAGCAGCAGACCTGCTTCTTTGGGAGATACATAAGTTGCTTTTTCACCCTGCAGATTAAAATATTTCGCTACAAGCTTTGCGCAATTATCTTCTCCTGCGGCTTTAAGGTTATCCAGATATCTTCCTTTTATCGATTTATCTGAATTAAGTCTGTTCTTTAGGTCTTGTGTAATTGTATCTATAATATCGTCATTCATGCCGAGACCTGTGGAAATGTCTCTGTATCTTTGAATTATTTTATTAAGTTGTTCAGTTACATCCTCATTTGCAAGGGCCTTTTCCGCTAATGCTATAAGCATATCGGTTACTTTTTCATCGGAAGCATTTCTTTTGCCCGGAGCGGAAACAACCACAAACTTTCTTGCAGGTTCGGAAGTAACGATATTAAACACTTTTTTTACCTGTGTTGCATCTGAAAGGCTGGAACCGCCGAATTTAACTACTTTCAACATATCTGTCTCCTTTTATCCGTGACCTGACCAAAAATATAGAGGTCAAATCATTCATTAGATTTTATTTACAAACATGTTAATTGTCAAGAAGCATTGAAAGCAGTGTCAATAACCTATGATTATTTCACCCCTCAAATGTTTAATACTCTGTAAAATTTAAGGATATATTGTTTAAATATAATTAAGTATAAATAATGCCTATTTTTATATCTTACCGATTATGATACAATAGCATGGACAATGGGGGGAAACATATGAAAAAAAAATTAGGCGACAGGTATGACGGGTACAGATTGAGAAATGTGGATACGTTTTTCCTTCTTATACCGTATATTATGAAAACCAGAAATGACAGTCAGATATTTTTTGAAGATGTGGCGGACGTGGAGGAATTGGATGCTTTTGTCAGGAAGAACCAGGAGAATATTCCCGGACTTAAGCTTTATCATGTATTTATAGCCGCTCTTGTAAGGCTCATGGCAACAAGACCGAGAGTCAACAGATTTGTGTGCGGACATAAAATATATGCAAGAAATCATATAGCAATATCCATGTCAATAAAAAGAAGCATGACGGATGACGGGGAAGAGACCAATATCAAACCGAAATTTGCTCCGGAATCAACACTTAAGGATGTAGTGGAAATTGTTAATAAGGAAGTTAACCTTAATAAGGAAAGCGGTTCGGAAAATGATACCGATAAGTTTGCTAAACTGGTAGGGCATATGCCGACATTTATAATTAAAGCGGTAATCAATACTTTGATGTGGATGGACAGAATAGGTATAATGCCTAAAGCGGCCATTGATTTTTCACCGTTCCATTGCAGTGCATATTTAACAAATATGGGTTCTTTGGGTATTAAATCGGTTTATCACCATTTATATAACTTCGGAACGACATCGGTATTTCTCGCAATGGGAAAAAGGGAGTATCAGTATCAGGGCTCGGACGAGGGCGAGTTGATTAAAAAGAGAATAATAAGTCTGAAAATGGTTGTGGATGAAAGAATATGTGACGGATTTTACTATGCATCATCTATGAGGATGTTTTCCAAGATACTACAGAATCCAGAAGTTTTACTGACACCTCCGGAAGAAGTGTTAGTTGATGACGGAATAGAAGCACCTAAAGCAAAAAAGTGAGGTTAATGAAAAAAAGGTTTTTAAAAGCGGCAGCAATAATATTGTGGCTCTTGGTATGGCAGATTTTATCTGTGATAATAGGTAAAGAGCTTCTTTTGCCTTCGCCGTACATTACCTTTGCCACACTTATAAGGTTATTATCCCAACCGGCTTTCTATAACCAAATTCTGTACTCGCTGTTAAGAATAGTGGCAGGGTTTTTAACTGCCGTTATATCGGCATTTTTATTAGGAGTAATAGCCGGTTTAAACAAAAATGTGGAGATATTGCTTTCTCCCTTTATCACCGTAATACGGTCCACACCGGTTATGAGTTTCATAATACTTGCAATAATATGGTTCAGTTACAATCTGGCACCGCTGGCGGTTAATATCATAATGTGCTTTCCGCCGATATATGACAATGTTGTAAAAGGCATTAGGAGTACCGACAACAAACTTCTGGATATGGCAAAAGTTTATCGGGTACAACCTGTAAAAGTATTTACCGGGATATATCTGGCATCGGTAAAACCTTTTCTTATGGCGGGAATGAATACCGCTATAGGTCTTTCTTTCAGAGTTGCAGTTGCCGCCGAAGTGTTGGCTAATCCCCGATACGGTATAGGGACAAAACTTTTACAGGCAAAGTATAATCTGGATACCGCGGAAGTCTTTGCCTGGACATTTGTTATACTGTTACTGAGCTTTTTATTTGAGCAGTTATTTAAGAAAATTACGGAAGGCGGAAGACGCAATGCTCCGGCTGAAAAATCTGACAAAATCATATGATGATAAAGTAATTTTCCAAGATTTCAGTATGGAAATTGAAAAGAACAGGATTACCTGTCTTTTAGGTAAATCCGGCTGCGGAAAAACCACATTACTGAATGTCTTATCCTCCATAACCGGAGAATTTACGGTGGCGCGTTCCGATTTTGAAAAATTAAAGTATTCATACATATTTCAGGAGCCCAGATTGCTGGATAATTACACCGTGTATAAAAACCTGCAGTTTGTATTGGACAGCAAACATCTGTCCAAAGCCGAAATGGATGAGAGTATAATGTCCTGTCTTAAAATGGTGGAAATGGATAAATATTCCCATTATTATCCAAATCAGTTAAGCGGCGGTATGGCTCAGAGAGTCTCCATTGCAAGAGCCTTTGTAAAAGATTTCGATGTGCTTCTTATGGATGAACCTTTTAAGGGACTGGATCCCACTCAAAAAGAAGATATAATGGAAAGATTCCTGGAAATGTGGAGACAAAACAGAAAAACCGTCATATATGTAACACATAATCTGGAGGAAGCTCTGTGTTTGGCTTATGATATACATGTGTTGGGAGACAGTCCGACAAGAATAATATATACAAGCAAGAATGCATATAAAATGAATGATTCCGACAGGGATATTGAAAGGAACAGGTTATGGGAGATATTAAGGTCACAGATTTAGCAACCGGAATGGAAATAAAGAAGCAATTGTTCGTATTATGGAACAGCGAGCACAGGAAAGCATCCAATAATAAGTACTATATGGACTTTATGTTCAAAGATCAAACAGGGGAGATAAACGGTAAGAAATGGGATGCCGATCCCAATGAAGGGTCGCAATATGAAACCGGTGTATTGTATTATATTACCGGCAGAGTTACGGAGTTTCAGGGTAATTTACAACTGAATGTATCATATATAACCAAAGCGCCGGAAGAAATACAGAAAAGAATTGCGGATTTTGTACCGAGTGCACCGTTTCCATCGGAAGATATGTACAAAAAAGCACTGACATATATCGAAAGCATAAAGGATGAGCAACTGAGAAGATTATGCTATATGGTCTACAAGCAATATGAAGAACAATTAATGTATTATCCCGCAGCTAAGGTGCTACACCATTCGGTAAGAGGAGGATTTCTCTATCATATTACAACCATGCTGGATGTAGCAAAAGCATTGTCAGCTGTGTATAAAGAGATTAATACGGATATTCTCTATACCGGCATTTTACTGCATGACATAATGAAATTGCGGGAGATGGATTCAAATGAATTAGGTATTGTCACAGATTATTCCCTTGAAGGGCAGTTGATGGGGCATATTGAGATAGGTATTTGCTATATCGGTGAAATGGCCAAGAAAGCCGGCTTATCGGAGAATAAAGAGCTGTTGATAAAACATATGATATTAAGCCATCACAACATACCGGAACACGGAAGTACAAAAATGCCCATGTTCCTGGAAGCGGAATTGCTTCATCATATCGATCTGATGGATGCAAGAGTTTATGATTTCAATAATGCATATGAAACACTGGAAAAAGGTGCAATAAGCGAAAGAATTGTTTATTCACTGGAAAGAAGAGTTATCAGACCGGATTTTGATAAATAAAAAAGAAGGCATAAATCCTTCTTTTGGTGCGCCATCGGGGGATCGAACCCCGGACACCCTGATTAAGAGTCAGGTGCTCTACCATCTGAGCTAATGGCACAGGCGCAACTAGTATTTTAATTTCATATCAGTGTCGTGTCAACCCTATTTTTCAGTTATTTAAGTAATGCCGATATCCGTTTTGCTCCTTTTGACAAGTAAAATTCATTGATATATCATATCTTTATAACAATACCGTCGGAGTTTTCAATGCGGGATATATTGCTGGTTGATATGAATGCCTTTTTCATAATGTGTGAGTCCAGAAGAGATAAAACTCTTCTGAATAAACCCGCCGCTGTTGCAGGTGATCCCAAATACCGTTCCGGCATTATATTGGCCTCCAACTATGAAGCCAGAAAATACGGAATAAGAGTGACCATGACCATAAATGAGGCTCTTAAGTTGTATCCCGACCTGATACTGGTAAAACCCGATCATGCATATTACGAAAAATGTTCTTCGCAAGTATTTAAACTGCTGTATGAGTACACACCGATAATAGAGATAAACAGCATAGATGAAGCATGGATGGATGTCACAAACAGCAGAAAACTCTTCGGAACCCCTCTTGATATTGCAACCTCGATACAGAACAGGCTGAAAGATGAAATGGGTTTATGGTGTTCGATAGGTATCAGCGAAAACAAGTTTCTTGCAAAAATGGCATCGGACATAAAGAAGCCTTTGGGTATAACCACACTGTATAAAAATGAAATAGAGGACGTTTTATGGCCCATGCCTGTCAGAAATCTGTACGGAATAGGTAAAGTCACAGCGGAAAAGTTAATTAACGAAGGAGTAAACACAATAGGGGATTTGGCTACATGTGATGTTGCTTATCTTGTTAAGAAATTCGGTAAATACGGCTTTTATCTGTATAACAGGTCCAACGGCATAGATGACGACCCGGTGTGTCCCGTGCAGGCGGAAAATCTTTCCTGCGGACGTATGGAAACTTTAGCACAGGATATTATCGATATAAAAGAAGCAAAGAAAGTTATGGCACTGCTTACCGATTCGGTAGCACGAACATTGAGAAGAAGGAAACTGGAAGGGAGCGTTGTCACCGTTCAGATTAAATACAATACTTTTAAGATGATTAACCGTCAGATGCAGATTGAACAGAGCAATCTTACGAAAGATATATATAATGCGGCATGTAAATTGCTGGAAGATAACTGGGATGAGGATAAGCCTGTGCGACTTTTAGGCGTATCGGTCGGTTCATTGAAGGGGAAAGATATGCAGATAAGCATGGATTTTCAGGACAGAGAGAAGGAAGAGAAGTTGGAAGAAACTATCGACGAACTTAAAGATAAATTCGGTAAGAATCTTATAAAACGAGGAAATGTTTTATGAAAGTTGTATTGTTTGCACTCAACAGCTCCTATGTTCATACCAATTTAGCAGTAAGATGCTTAAAAAAATATGCCGAGCAGCAGCTTCCGAATAAGCATGAAATAATTATTGTGGAAAACAATCTTAAGGATAAGTTTGACGAGGTACTATATTCGCTCTATTCGCTGAAGGCAGATGTGTATGCCTTTTCCTGCTATATTTACAATATCCGTGAGATTCTCTTCTATGCCGGCGGTATAAAAAGTCTTCTTCCGGATTCATTGATAGTATTCGGAGGACCGGAAGTATCTTATGACGCGGAGGATTTACTGAAAAATCATACATTTATTGATTATGTCATAATAAATGAAGGGGAAGAGGCATTTGCCGATTTTCTGGAAAAGGGTAGTGATGAAAAAATAATAGACGGTAAGATATTCGGTAAATTTACACAAACAGGTATACAATACTCCGTAAATGAGACAATTTCGGGTAATATTGCATATTATGAGTCTTCAAGAGGTTGTCCTTACAAGTGCTCATATTGCTTATCTTCCCGTATTTCAGGCATAAGAGCTAAAACGGTTTCTCATACATTGCAGGATCTTCTGGAATTTGAGAAGTTCAGTACTGTCTCCACTATTAAATTCGTGGACAGGACCTTTAATTATAATATGAAAAGAGCAAAAGATATTTTTCAGGGCCTGTTAAGTGAGAAATATACAAAAACCTATCATATGGAAATGCGTCCGGAGTTATTTGATGAAGAAATGTTTTGTATCCTGGAAAAATTCCCTAAAGGTAAGCTGCAGATGGAGATTGGTATTCAGAGTACCGACAATAAAGTTCTTTTGGCCATTGACAGACCTTCGGATATTGAAAAGGCAATAAGAAATATGAAAAAACTCAGAAGATTAGGTAATATCAATGTTCATGCGGACCTGATTGCGGGATTACCTTATGACGATATATCTTCGGTAAGAGAGTCATATAACTCATTGTTTTATGCCTGTGACCGGTTGCAACTGGGATTTTTGAAGTTACTTAAGGGAACAAAAATACGTGAAGAAAAGGACAAATATGCATATAAGTTTAATATGAATGCCCCATATGATGTTTATGAAAATCGCTTTATTTCTTTTGATGAAATAAGTAGTCTGAAAAGAGTAGCCGCATTGACCGAAAGATACAAAAACAGTGTTCATTTCGAAAGAACAATTGAGTATATAACCGGATTTTCTTTAAGTCCGTTTGATTTCTTTGTCGGATTGGATAGATATATAAATCGCCATATATCTTCCGTTTCTCAGGAAAATGCGTTCAAAGCTCTGTATGAGTTTTCAAAAAAAGAGATTAAAAGCGGTATGACCGATAAAGAGTGGTCGGATTTCATAGACTACCTGAAAGAAGATTACAGTGACTGTTTAAACAGACAGGCACCTTTGAGTTATACTTAACTATTGTAAGAATCTTGCTTCAAATAAAAATCTCAAGTTAGCGGGTATGTCATGACAATATGCATGTCGGTTTAACCGTCCGTGCTTGGCAATATTATCGAAAAATGTATCTTTTTTAATAGGCGGCATTATAATAGCCGTATGCTTTCCTTCGGCATATTCAATGAGCATTTCCGAAATATTGATATGGTAGGAGACCGAATGTTCATTCTCCTGTATGAGTTCGGACAGAGTATCCTGGATATTTATAATACCTATATCCGATTCGGAAGTTCTGAAAGTAACCAGATAGGACACGTCATCGCAGATAAGTCCGTAACAAACCGAGCCGTATTTTTCCGATCGCTTCAATATGGCTTCATGCAGTTCTCTTACCGAAGATAATGTTTCCACTTTGATCTTTTCCTTAGCTCTGAATTGAGTAACAAGCTTGTCGTGAGAAATGTCTTTTACCAGTACATTGTACGGAACAAGGTTGATATCGGGACTGTATATGTTAAATAATTCCACAAGATGGAAACGTGCAGGGTTATACCTGTAAAGTCGGTTTCCGTATTGTTCTTTCAATCTGTTCCAATGAATAAGACCGCTTTCAAAAGATTCCACTCCTTCATGAACCAAGAAAAGTGATTTGCCATTTTTGATACTTTTAGCCTTGATTTTTGCAAAAGCATTGCTTATAAGCGTGAAATGCTGCGGTGTATCAATCAGAAATCCTTCATATATCCCGAAAACGGGATGATTAAAAGAAAATATCTTCTTAAAATGAAAAGTGCTGGCCACTAAAGGTTCTATAAGGGTTGCCTCCTGATCTTCAATAAGGGCCTGTGCATACTGTAAATCGAAGATTGCGTTTGTCATAAAATCGGCCTGTGCATTAGCTATATCCCTGTTATACTCCCTTGATACCGCGATTACGGGATTGTCGGAAAGATAATCTTCATAATCCAGCAGAATAAGCAATCCGTATCTCTCGACACCCGACTTATTTATTCGTCTTGTCAGAATAAATCCTTTATACTCGGTTAAAAAACCCGAACGTACAGCCCTTTTCATGTTCTTGTAAGTGCGTACATATCGCTTTCTTTCGGGAAGATTGAGTTCATTTTTCAAATCCGAAGAATAGTCTTTGGAATTCATTAAGTTCCCCGCATTAAGAGGAGCCAATAAAGATGCATTCAAATCATCATTGACCGCAGGAAAACCCGGCCAGGATATATGGTCGCTTTTATTGGTCGGTATAAGAATTTTCGGTACATGCACTGCACATTCCAGCAGTCGTTTTTCTATGAAATCCATTTTCAGTTCCTTTTCATGAATAATATTACCATACGGTCAGCGGATTATCCACAGCATAATATTAATAAAAACAGCAAAACCAACCTTTATATTCTACTTTTTAGACTATGTACGATTTGAATTGCACGCAGTAACCCGTTATAATTATCCTGTAAGAGGTGACAAGAATTATGGCATCAAAAGTATACTTTACCGATCTGCATACCAAACACGGTCACAATCTGTTGACCAAATTTGAAAACCTTTTTAAGAAGGCGGGAATTGATGAATTATCATTTGAAAACAAGTTTACAGCGATAAAGATACATTTCGGAGAGACGGGTAATCTGGCGTATATAAGGCCCAATTATACAAAGGTTCTGAGCGACTATATCAGAAGTAAAAAAGGAAGGCCTTTTCTGACCGATTGCAATACACTGTATCCGGGAAGCAGGAAAAATGCCTTGGAGCATCTGGATACGGCTTATCAAAACGGATTCAATCCCTTTGTAACAGGATGCAACGTTATTATAGCGGACGGACTTAAAGGTACCGATGAAGCATTGATTAAAATAGATTTAAAGCATGTAAAAGAGGCAAAGATAGGTCATGCCATTGCCGATGCCGACATTATTATTTCCCTTAACCATTTTAAAGGACATGTTTCCACCGGTATGGGCGGTGCTATCAAGAATATCGGTATGGGGTCGGGTTCCAGAGCGGGTAAGATGGAAATGCATTCGGCAGGTAAACCCCAAGTGAACAGGGATAAGTGCAGAGGTTGTTTTACTTGCATAAAAAGTTGTGCTCATGATGCTATTTCCGAAGTTAACGGAAAAGCATACATCAACCATGACTATTGTACCGGTTGCGGCAGATGCATAGGTTCCTGCCTGTTTGATGCCATCAGACCTTCACATGATGAAACAAACGAAATATTAAGTGAAAAAATGGCGGAATACACATATGCGGTATTGAAAGATAAACAACACTTCCACATATCCTTTGTGACGGATATTTCTCCGTACTGCGACTGTCACAGTTTCAACGATGTTCCCATAGTGGATGATATAGGTATTTTCGCTTCTTTTGATCCGGTTGCATTGGATAAGGCATGTGCCGATGCCGTTAATGAAGGAATAGTCATAAAAGGCAGTCTGTTGGATAAAAACAAAAAGATGAAAGACAACCTTACAACGGTTAATCCCTCAACCGACTGGATTCATGCTTTGCAATATGCAAGCGATATCGGGCTGGGCAGTATGCAATACGATTTAATTAAACTGGATAAATAGGCTTTTTAGGCATGTTTTTTACAATATTTTAACGACGTACATGCAATGTAAAATGTTGCATGTGAGTGTTGTGTATGTTACAATATTTAAGATTAAATAAGGATGCGTAAGTATGGCATACAGCATGACAGGATACGGGAAAAGCCTGTATGAAAACGAATTAATATCGATGAGAGTGGAGATCAAGAGTATAAACAGTAAATTTCTTGATTTGAACTTACGATTGCCTAAGAATATATCTTTTGCCGAAGAAAAAGTACGTAACCTTTTAAGAAGCAGAATAACAAGAGGGAAGATAGATTGTTATGTTACAGTACATGACATGCATGCATCTTTTACGGATATAAAATTCGATGAAAAGGTTGCCGATGCTTATTTCGGTTTCTTAAAATCCATAAAGAGGAGATATAACCTCATTGCCGGTATAACTCCGGTACAGATTGCATCTTTTCCGGGAGTAATAAATACAACCGAAAGTGATGAAGACTACGACAAACTTACAGACTGCATATTGGAAGCCTTCAATATTGCAATTGACAACATTCTTGTTGCCAAGAAAAAAGAAGGCGAAATACTGTGTGCCGATTGTGAGTTAAAACTTAAAGAGTTTGAAAATCTGGTTGATAATATACAGAAAGTATCTGCCGATCTTCCGGCTCAGTATAAGCAAAAGCTGGAGAAGAGAATTGCCGAACTTCTTGAGGATGTAAAAACCGATGAAACCAGAATAGCACAGGAAGTTGCATTTTTTGCTGACAGATGCTGTATCGATGAGGAGATTACGCGTCTCAGAAGCCATATTAAGCAGTTTTCCAATAATCTGCATAATGAAACGTCCGGTAAAAAGCTGGACTTTGTACTGCAGGAAATGTTAAGAGAAACAAATACAATAGCTTCAAAAGCAAACAGCCTCGACGTTATAAACAATGTGTTGGAAATGAAATGTATTATAGAGAAAATAAGGGAGCAGATTCAAAATCTGGAATAGAAATGAAATTTTTAAACATCGGATTCGGTAATATGGTTTCAATAGAAAGAATAGTTGCGATACTAAGTCCCGAGTCGGCGCCTGTAAAAAGGATAATACAGGAAGCCAGAGACATTTCGGTACTGATTGATGCAACATACGGCAGAAGAACCAGAGCCGTAATAATAACGGACAGCGAACATGTGATTTTATCGCCTCTTCAACCGGAAACATTGGAAAGGCGATTAAGCGGAGGAGTTGTTCCGGATGATATTTCCGAAGAGAGTAATTAATTGACATAAGGAGATAGGAAATGATAAATAAACCGTCAGTTGAACAATTGGAAAAGAAAATACCTGTAAGATTTGTAATAGTTAATGCATTGGCAAAGCGTTCCAGAGAAATAGCAGGTGGGGCAAGAGTGAGGATTGAAACAAACGAGAAAAATCCTATTACCGTTGCTGCAATGGAAATAGACAGCGGTGCTGTAAGAGTGGTTGATGAACCTATTGCGGAAGAATTACAGGAAGAAGAAATAATTACGGAAAGTGAGAGCGTTGATGAGTAAAGAACAGGTAACTATGGATAAGCTGGTCTCTTTGGCTAAGAGAAGAGGTTTTGTATATCCCGGTTCGGAGATTTACGACGGATTGGCTAACGCATGGGATTACGGTCCGTTGGGAGTGGAACTGAAGAATAACATAAAAGCTGCCTGGTGGAAGAAATTCATTACCGATAATGAATATAATGTCGGACTGGACTGTGCCATTCTCATGAACCCCAATGTCTGGGTAGCTTCCGGTCATGTCGGATCTTTCGTAGACCCGTTAACCGATTGTAAAAACTGTAAAACACGACACAGAGCAGACGAACTCATCAAAGAATACAATAAATCAAAAAGTATAGAGATGATTGTTGACGGATTGGATAACGAAACGTTAACGACATACATAAAAGAAAAGGGAATACCTTGTCCCAATTGCGGAAAACAGGATTTTACCGAAGTAAAACAGTTTAATTGCATGTTTAAGACCTATCAGGGTGTTAATGAAGATACTGCCGCTCAAATCTACCTGCGACCGGAAACGGCACAGGGTATTTTTGTTAATTTTAAGAATGTGCAGAGAACAACCAGAAGAAAAATACCTTTCGGAATAGGACAGATAGGTAAGAGTTTCAGAAATGAAATAACCCCGGGTAACTTCATTTTCCGTACGAGAGAATTCGAGCAGATGGAACTGGAGTTTTTCTGTGAGCCGGGAACCGACCTGGAATGGTTTGAATACTGGAGAACTTTCTGCCATAACTGGCTGTTAAGTTTAGGATTGAATAAGGATAATATTCGTCTGAGAGATCATTCGGAAAAAGAATTGTCTTTTTACAGTAAAGCTACTACCGACTTTGAATATCTGTTCCCGTTCGGTTGGGGGGAACTGTGGGGAATTGCCGACAGAACCGATTATGACTTAAAACAGCATTCGGAGTTTTCCAAACAGGATTTATCATATTTCGATCCGATAACGGAAGAAAAATATATTCCTTACTGCATTGAGCCGTCAGTAGGCGTCGAAAGACTGTTGTTGGCAATACTGACCGATGCGTATGATGAAGAATTGCTGGAAAAAGATGATTCCAGAACGGTTTTGCGGCTTCATCCTTTCCTTGCTCCCGTTAAGGCGGCGATTCTTCCTTTAGCGAAGAGACTGGGTGATGATGCATTCAAAGTCTATGAAATGATAAGAAAAAAATGGCCTGCGGAATATGATGATACCCAGAGCATAGGGAAGCGATACAGAAGACAGGATGAAATAGGTACACCTTTCTGTTTCACATATGATTTTGATTCTTTGGAAGATAATTGTGTAACGGTAAGATACAGAGACAGCATGAAGCAAGACAGGATAAGAATTGATTCAATCATGACTTTTCTTGAGGAAAATATAAAACTATAATAGGAGGTTTTTATGACGAAATATGTTTATCTCTTTAACGAGGGAAATGCGAAGATGAGGAATCTGCTCGGTGGTAAAGGAGCCAACCTTGCGGAAATGACGACACTGGGATTACCGGTGCCGAGAGGATTTACGGTCACAACCGAAGCATGCCTCAGGTATTATGAAGACGGCGAACAAATCGGTAAAGATATAGAAGAAGAAATTCTTAAAATGCTGGATATTACCGAGAAAACCGTAGGTAAAAAATTGGGCGATCCCAAGAATCCGTTTTTGGTTTCAGTCAGGTCGGGATCCCGTGCTTCCATGCCGGGAATGATGGATACCGTTTTAAATCTCGGACTCAACGATGAAGTTGTTGAAGGACTGGCAAAATTAACCAATAATCCCCGATTTGCTTATGACAGTTACAGAAGGTTCGTAATGATGTTCTCCGATGTCGTAATAGGTCTTTCCAAGTCCAAATTCGAAAGAATATTGGATGATATAAAAGAAGATAAAGGTATTGTGAGCGACACCGATCTTACGGCTGACGATATGAAATTTGTTCTGAAGAAGTTCAAGGAAATGTACAAAAAGGAGATGGGAAAAGAGTTCCCGCAAGATCCCAAGGAGCAGCTTTTTGAAGCTATAAAAGCGGTTTTCAGATCGTGGAATAATGAAAGAGCAATATATTACAGAAGAATGAATGACATTCCTTCCAACTGGGGAACAGCCGTTAATGTTCAGGAAATGGTATACGGAAATATGGGTGAAGATTCGGGAACAGGTGTGGCATTTACAAGAAATCCCTCTACGGGCGAAAAGAAGCTTATGGGAGAGTATCTTATGAATGCACAGGGAGAGGACGTTGTTGCGGGAGTAAGAACACCGTATCATATAGACCATCTGGAAGAAACCAATAAGGAAGTTTATGACCAGTTTATGGATCTTTGTATGAAACTGGAAAATCACTATCGTGATATGCAGGATATAGAGTTTACGATAGAAAGAGGAAAACTCTTCATATTGCAGACCAGAAACGGTAAGAGAACAGCCCATGCAGCGCTGAAAATAGCTGTTGATCTGGTAAAAGAAGGATTACTTACAAAGGAAGAGGCACTATTGAAAGTAGATCCCAAACAACTGGATGCACTTTTACATCCCATGTTTGACGATAAAGCATTGAAGGCCGCAAAAGTAATAGGAACAGGTCTTGCAGCTTCTCCGGGTGCTGCTGCCGGTAGAGTCGTTTTCTGTGCGGATGATGCAAAAGAAATGCGCAAAAAGACAAAAGATGACGTTATACTGGTCAGACTGGAAACCTCACCCGAAGACATAGAAGGAATGAATATTTCACAGGGTATTCTTACTGCAAGAGGCGGTATGACAAGTCATGCAGCCGTTGTGGCAAGAGGAATGGGCAGATGTTGCGTATCGGGATGTACCGAATTGAAGATAGATGAACATAAGAAAGAATTTTCACTGTCCGGAAAAACATACAAAACAGGCGACTGGATTTCATTGGACGGCAGCACCGGTAAAATATACGGTGAGAAAGTCGCTACAAAAGAACCGGAATTGTCCGGTGACTTCGCAACACTTATGAGTTGGGCGGATGAAGTCAGAACTCTGAAAGTAAGGGCAAATGCCGACAATCCTGCAGATGCAAAACAAGCGGTTTCTTTCGGAGCCGAAGGAATAGGACTTTGTCGTACAGAGCACATGTTCTTTGAAGCTGACAGAATAAGGTCGGTCAGGCAAATGATTTTGGCCGATACAAAAGAACAAAGAGAAGAAGCTCTTAATAAGATTCTTCCTATGCAAAGAGGAGATTTCGAAGGTATATTCACCGCTATGGAAGGCAGACCGGTAACGATAAGGTTCTTGGATCCTCCTTTACATGAGTTCTTGCCCAAAGAAGACAGAGAAATCAAGGAATTGGCGGAAGTTCTTAAAGTAAAAGAATCGGTGGTCAGAGCAAAGATAGACGAATTGCATGAGATTAACCCCATGATGGGTCACAGAGGATGTCGTCTTTCGGTAACATATCCCGAAATTGCAGTTATGCAGACAACAGCAATTATTGAAGCTGCTATAAACGTAAGCAAAAAAGGTATTAAGATTGAACCGGAACTGATGATTCCTCTCATATCCGAACCCAAGGAATTCGCTTTTGTTAAGAAAACAGTTGTTAACACCGCTAACAGAATAATTAAAGATGCAAAAGTCAATCTTAAGTATACGGTAGGTACCATGATAGAGATACCCAGAGCAGCTATTTTAGCGGATGAAATTGCTAAAGAAGCGGAATTCTTCTCCTTCGGAACCAACGACATGACACAGATGACTTACGGCTTCAGCAGAGATGATGCAACCAAGTTCTTGGGAGCATATTATGATTTGCAGATTCTGGAATCCGATCCGTTTGCAAGACTGGACCAAAAGGGAGTAGGAAAACTTGTTAAAATGGCAGCTGATTTGGGCAGAGCTACAAGGAAGGATATTAAACTGGGTATATGCGGAGAGCACGGTGCCGATCCTTCAACAATAGAGTTCTGCTATCTCACAGGTCTGGACTCTGTATCCTGTTCACCGTTCAGAGTACCCATTGCACGGCTTGCTGCGGCACAGGCTGTAATAAACAACAGGTAAGGTGTGATAACCTGAAAACCGAAATAGCGTAAATGCACAGTCGCGATTCAGGATGTTGAAGAATATGGATTAAGGATTAAAGGAACCCCGGCTCTTCGGAACCGGGGTTTTTAAAATACTTATTTTGCAAAAGAACCAAGATAGGCCAGGCTCTCTTTCGGATAACGCATTTGAGTCTTGCGGTCCACAGCAATCAGACCGAAGGTCTTGCTAAATCCTTTCTGCCATTCAAAGTTATCCAGCAAGCTCCAGTAACAGTAGCCTTTTACCGGGATACCGTCAGCAATACAGTTCTGCACACCGTCAACTGCACGGCGGATGAATTCTACGCGGCGAGTATCGTCGCTTGTAGCAATTCCGTTTTCCGTAACGATGATATCGCCCTTGAAATCTTTAGCCACGGTACGTATTACATTTTCCAATGCCTCGGGATAGAATTCATAACCCATCTGAGTCAGTTCGGCTCCCGGTATTCTGTCGGAATCGATTCGCCCGAAGCGACCGAAGTAATTTCGTGTGTAGTTCTGAACACCCAGAAAATCATCGTTCTTGATATATGGCAGATAGTGGACAAACTCAGCATCCCATTCCTTAGCAGCTTGTTTCTCGCCGCCCTTTTTCCACTGAATGTCATGAAGGGAAAGAGAAACACCGACTTTCAAATGGGGGTTGATAGCCTTCATGGCATCTCTGGCGGCACAGTGTGCCCGGAAAATCAACAAATCACCCTCGGGCGTACGCATGGAATGAAAGTTGTTAACTTTTTCCGTCCCGAATAATTCAAGATTTTCGGCAGCGGCATACTTCAGATTAAGGAGCATCCGCTTCAGATTAATACCAACTTGTGCCTGGCCGTCATTGCCGTCGGAATTCCTTTTCCTTTTAGGCAGAAGCATCTGCCTGATAAACCTTTTGGCAATGGCTGCCAACTGTAAGCCCATATTGGCCTCGTTAATGGTAACTACATATTCCAGTTCATCACCCAATTCATTCACAAGATAGGAACAGTAGCGTTTGAAATCCTCCACAGTGGATTGTGCTTCCCAGCCGCCCTTGGATATCAGCCACTTTGGAGAAGTGAAGTGGTGCATGACCACAACAGGTGTCACTCCGTTATTCTTGCAGCAGCGTATAACCTTGCGATAATGTTCCACTTCCGCTTTATCGAACTGTCCTTCTGCAGGTTCAATTCTTGCCCACTCAATGGAGAAGCGGTAGCAGTTCAACCCCGCATCGGCAAGAAGTCTGATGTCTTCTTCATAGCGATTATAATGATCGACCGCATCCAGACTGGGTTCGGCAAAACTGGTATATTTCATGTGTTCCAAAGCCCAGGAATCGCTGTGTATATTGTTTCCTTCTACCTGATGAGCAGCTGTAGATGCACCCAGCAGGAAATCCTTATCAAATTTTTTCATTAACTGACTCCTTTACAGAAAAGATATAATTGCCCGAACTTACTTCATGAACGGTACCATCAGGCAGAATCACCGTTGTATCCGCAGGTGTTGAAAGATGCAGTTTCTCCCCGTTGTAACTTACATGAATATCCTTGTAGTTACCACGGAATGCTCCGATTCGGTTATCAATATGAGGTTTAATCTTTATCTTTGCAAATCCGGGTTCTATAGGTTGAATACCCAGAATGTACTGATAGTAAAACTTACCGACAGAACCGAAGGAATAGTGATTGAAAGACACCATATTGTCGGTTGACATTTTAGTTTCGTTCACGGTGCCGTCAGGTCGCAAGGCATCCCAGCGTTCCCATGTGGTGGTTGCACCGGCTTTAATCTGATACATCCAGCCACCGCAGCGCTCGTCCAGCAGAAGGTCGAAGGCAAGTCTATCATCACCGTTATCTGCTAACAGAGGCAGAATATGTTCAGTTGCAAAGAAACCTGTCTGCATACCGTCCCGACGGATTCTTTCAGTCAGATTTGTATAAACCTTGTTCCGCAAATCACCTGCGGGTATTACCATTTTCAGTGCCATGATATATGCGCCCTGATAGTCATCCTTCATCGTGCCGTCTTTTTTGACAAACGCTTTGATGTAAGCAGCACGGGTCTTTTCCAACTGTGCGGCATATTTCTCCGCATCATCCGTCTTGCCCAGCAGTGTTGCGGCCCAAACCATTATTCGTAAGTCGTTGACAATGAATGCATTGGACACCGGACCATTGTGCATAGCTATGTACTTTACATCTCGTCCCATTGCCAGCCAGTCACCGAGACTGGGCTGAATCCAAAGATCCTTCTTTCCGAGGATACCTCCCATTTTGCGAATTTCACATTCCACAAACCGTTTCATACAGTCGTAGTATTCCCGAATATATCGGTCGGTTCCGAAGTGCCAATACAGCATCTCGGGAACGATACACACACAGTTTCCCCAACCGAGCATGGACATAAATCCGATGCCTTGCTCCCCGGGAGGTGCAGGCAGGGTAGGGGCTACATAACCTTCTTTGTTTGCTTCTTGGGAATAACGGATATCTTTCAGGAATTTATCCCAAAAGGCTTCAGTGTTAAAGTTATAAGCGCCGGTATGAGCAAAGACATGACCGTCACCGGTATAGCCCATACGTTCGTCGCGTTGTGGGCAGTCGGTGGGTACTTCGATATAATTGGACTTTTGACCCCAAATCTGGTTGCTGTAAAGTTGGTTTACAAGAGGATTATCACAGGTAAAGTAGCCGGTCCGCTCCATATCGGAATATATGGCATATGCAGTCAGCAGACCGTCCTCATATTCAACACCCGATAACTCCACATACCGGAATCCCATATAAGTAAACCTGGGTCGGTAAATGCCGCTTCCTTTATGGTAAACTGTTTCCGCTTTGGCTTTACGAAGATTGGCAGTGTAGAGACTGCCGTCGGGATTCAGTATCTCACCGTGACGCAGTTTAAGCTGAATATCCTGCATTTTCGACGGATTAATACATATTATGCCTGCAAAATTCTGACCGTAATCCAGAATGGTTACATCACCATGCTTTGTGACGGTTTGCACCGGCATTTCTTCTCGTATCCGGACATGCAGGGTGCTTTCCTCAATAATTTCCGGAACATGACCGGTGAACTTCACAGGCCGGAAGATTTCCTGCTCACGAGATTGGTTGTACACTTCGCCGTCATAGAATCCGGCATATTCATAGGGGGATGCAATTGCTTTCACAGATGCATCATCCGAGTAATATCTATGCATTCCGGTTTGATCCTCCACAGTCAGTACCCAGGATACCGCAGGGCATTTACCGTAAATCTGTACCTTGTTATTGAAGGTGAACCGGCCGCAGTACCAACCCTGAGCTAGGTACACGGTAAGTATATTCTCAGCGTTAAGCATACCTTTTACATCATAGTTTTGGAAATATAGATGGCGGGGATAATAGGTAAAGCCGGGAGTAAATAATGCATCGCCCACTTTTTTTCCATTTAACTCTACTTCATAAAGACCCAAAGCAGTAATGGTGAGGGTAGCTTTTTTTACATTTTGGGTAGATATATTCTGTTGAAATACTTCCACTGCACCCTCCCGGAAGGGACGGTTGGTAGTAATAAAATGTTGTTTAAGTTCCATATTACACCTGCCTATCTAAAAAACCGTAATAATCAAAGTTTTTACTTAATCTTCTTCCGGTCACATCAAGATACTGACGGAGAGTTCATTTCATGATGGCTTTCTTTATAATCGGCAGCAATCTTTGCTTCAATTTCCGGCATCTTCTTACTCAGCTTGCTTAACAGGAATGCGACCACAGCCAACAGAATCATTAATAACATTGGGATCAGACTGTACAACAGGCGAATCATGGTAATGGCACTTTCAGGCTGTGTTACAATTGTATCTCCTTCGGACGCAACATAACCGGCTGAGGAAAGTGCAAAACCCAGCAACCATCCGCCAAAACCTTGGCCAATCTGAGATCCGAAGCCATTAAATATTGCGCCGATAGAAGCATCCATTCTGGGCAGACCCAGATACTGATTGTATGTACACAAATCCATCTGGACCATATTTCCCAGATAAGAAATAGGCAGCATTGCAAATGCCGTGATGATAGAACCGATAATCAGCAAGGTCATGGAAGCACCTGCAAAGTAATTCACCACATAACCCAGACAGGAGAAAACAGCCCCCAGAGCAATAATCTGGGATGCACTCAACTTCTTCATAATCTGAGGAAATACAAACATTGTGGGGAGCAATACGAAACCCATGATACTGAGTAGACCTGCAGAACCTATATCACCTACGATGTATTTGAAATAGTAGGACAGGGCACCGATAGATTGTATGGTCTGGAAGAAGAACATAATCAGCAAATACAACCATGCATAGCCGTTCTTTCGTATCATTGCCCAGATATCTTTGAAATCTACCTTATCCTTGAGTTGCTTTGCGTCGATTTCCGGATTCTCCTTGACAAATATAAAACGGAACATGCCCAGGATTGTCAGAGGGACCATATAAATCAGTATCAGAGTGGTCCAACCGGCATCGGAAGTAGCCAACTCTGCCATCAACTTGGGGAATGTCAGAGATATCACCATAGAACCTAAGGTGGTAACGATGCCTCCATAGGAGGAAACCTTACCGATAAGGGTGCGGTTATTATCAAAAGCACGAATCAGGTAAGGAACGTTTGCACTTGTTCGGAAGGTATTAAAAACACCGAAAAGGAAAGTGTACATGGTAAACACCCACACTATCTTAAGGGTTTCACTCCAACCGCTGGGAGTGATAAAAATTAATGTAGTGCAAAGGGTCATACCGATAGCACCCAGTTCATAAGGACGTGCTTTACCCCATTTGGTCTTGGTGTTATCTATCACATAGGCAGCAATTAAATCGGTTATGAAATCAATGATATTGCTGATAAGAATGATATTACCTACTACAAGCGGCTTCATGCCCAGATGGTCTGTGCAGAAAAGTGTCATGTAGGTGGTAACTATAAGAAAAACGCCGGCACTGGTAATATCGGAAGATTTCCATGCCAAAAATTTGCCTATAGGCAGGCGATCCGCTTTGGATTGTTTGTTCTTTGCCATAGTATGTACTCCTTTATTTTATTTAAAATACAATTTATAAGAGTATTATAGAACAACTACTGCAAAGGAAGTACAATGAATTTGTCAAATATATCAAAATTTTGCTGACTTGTCTGAAAACGCTAATATCTTGTACTTATCGCAATTTTACGATATTATAATCAAAAAACAGGATGGATGTAATGAAACAGAATAGAATTAACTTGATGCGGGAATTGCTCAGCTGCGGAACAAATGTGCCTATCTGGCACTATGACGGAGACGGACATCTGTTGGACACGACTGCAGAGCATCTGGTTCTTGACAAAATTTTTTCCTATATCGGTGCTTCCGATTATATGCTTCAATATGGAAAAAACCATACCGCTCCTTTAATCCTGGGCAGCGATATGGGCTTGCAGTGGTGTGCGGTGTTTGAAAGAACAGGAAACAGCGTATATCTGCTGGGTCCGGTGTTTCACTCGGAGATTTCCGGTTCTTACATTATTGAAAGTATTGACCGATACCACATCGACCCTACATTTCAAAAACAATATATAAGATTGATGCATGAGATTCCGGTAGTGCCGAATGTAGTATTTTTACAGTATGCTTTAATGATGCACTACTGTGTTACCGGAGAATATCTGAACCGTAGCGATATTCAGTTTCAGCCGAGAAGCGGAATAATCAGTCCCAGAACCGGGAATTCCGAACAGGAGGACAATCGCTATCAAACCCGGCAACTGCTACTGCATATGCTTCGGGAAGGTAATATGAATTATAAGCAAACACTGGCCGATTCCAATCATCTGTTCGGCTCTTTTATCGGAACTAACCGGGATTCTCTGATTCATGCTACCATCGGTGCTACCGGTTTTACAGCCCTTTGCATCCATGAAGCCATTGCGGCAGGAATCTCATCGGATACTGCTTATGCAGTAGGAGATGCCTATAATGAGAGTATGATTCAATGTCGTAATATAGAGGAACTGACTGCCATTGCTCAGGAAATGTACGAAGATTTTGTATTTCGTTGTCATAAACATCGTATGAATCCTAATCTCTCTCCCCAAATACAAAGCTGTCAGGAGTATATTGAACTTTATGCGGAAAAACCTCTATATCTTGCTACTTTAGCTAAGAGAGTGGGCTATTCCGAATACTACCTGTCCCGGAAATTCAAGAAAGAGACCGGTATGTCCATCAGTAACTATATCAAATATGTTAGGGTGGAGCGGTCCAAACTGATGTTGGCAGGTGCCGGTGTGACCATTGCTCAAATTGCGGATACCTTACATTTTGCTTCTTCCAGTCATTTTGCGGAAAGCTTCAAGAAAATTACCGGTATGACACCGCAGCAATACCGTACAGAAAATCAACAGCTGTAACAGGTGCAAAGGGGTTTGTTTTTTAGGTGGAAGGTTAAAAAAGTTGTTGAAGTAATAAGGCATTTATGGTATAGTTTCTTGGTATATTGCCGAATTGTGTAATGGTAGCACACCTGACTCTGGATCAGTTTGTGAGGGTTCAAATCCTTCTTCGGCAGCCAAAAGGGGATGTAAAGGGGGAGTGCATCCTTTTTTCAATGGAATTTTTCCAAAAAAACAATCTCATCAGTAAGATTTCTTAAGTAGTCATAAAAGACTTTGTGTTTTATCAATTTCCGGAAAACTCTTTCAATTCTTTTTATAAACCTCTTATTGATGACAATCTGTAGTATATCGGTAAATTGCAGAGGACAGATACTTTTTGCACGTAAATCGAACTTTACTTCTAAAATACCGTTGGTGTCAAGGTAGGGAAAGTACGGGAAAATTCTGCAGGCTAAAGGCCGATATTTTCTGTTACATTCTCCGTTGCAAAGTAGAAGATTAAGATTGCTGTTTGTGTTTACTATCTGATTTTCGGTTTTACCCGAAAGATATTGTTCTTCATAGGGAAAAAGATACATGCCTTCGTATCCATCTTTACAACACTTGTTATTACATAATTCTCCGCAGTCAAAATGTAACGGAGTAATGTTATTCAGGAGTTTATATGATCTTTTATATATACAATCTATCTTTTTTTGCGAAAATTGGCTATTCATGAGGAGATTATAGCATATTGTTGCATATTGATTATTTCATTTGCTTATGTTATCATGAATTTATAAGAAGTTAAGAAATTTAAATCCGGTTATGTATGTTAATTTTTTATTAGACAGATATAACAAGAGGATGGTAAGGGAAAATGGCTAAAAAAATATATCCTGATGAATATTATAAGAAAAAAGCTGTTAAACTCGTAGTAGCACATTTGCGCAGAAAACTGGAAGATGCGGAACACAGTGATGCGGAAACTTTTAATCCTTGGCTCTTGGAAATGGATGCACTGCTGGAAAAGGATGAATTTGTTTTAGCCGAGTATGTTGAAATGAGGAGAGAGCTTAACAGGCTTATTGACAACATATACGATGTTAAACTTCGTTATAAAGTTCGTGATTCATGGAACAGTTTCGGGAGGAGTTTAGATAAAAAAGCACCGATTAAATAGATAAACTAAATAGGGGTACAAAAGATAAAAAATGAAAAACACACTAAAGACACTCTTAATTCTACTTATTATTTTAATTCCGATTACGGCATATGCGCAGCAGGATATATACTCAACATGCGAGTATACCATTATTGATAATCTCAAATACTATAAACTGACATCGGTTGCAGGTGTGCACAAACTTAAAGTGCAATGGAGTGATGCCGAGAAAAGCGTTACAACGTCATATAACGGCAGAAATATCGTTTTTAATACGGTTAACGATATTGTATATATTAACGGTGAAAGGCACTATTTCGGTGATATAGTGCTGCAAAACGGCTTCACATACATACCAGAAGACGCGACGACGATATTCAATGAAGGATATACGGCTTATCAATTAAACAGCAGCAGCAATATAAAGTATGTTAACGGTAAGATTACCAGAATTGATATTGATGCAAATGACAAACTTACAGTTACAACGTTAAAGAAGTATGATTTTAATCAAGTTCTTTATTTCTGCGTAGAGGAATTTGCCGAATTGTACAGTATGACAACAAAAGTATCGGAAGGCGACTACATCATGATAAGTAACGGAAAAACAGATATGTATTTTCATGTTCAGACCGATGCTATCATGTATAAAGGTACATTTTTTACCTGCGGTGACATTTTTATCAAAGACGGAAAACACTATGCTCCGGATACAATAACCGCTTTTCTGCTGGAAGCATTCCTGCCGGATTTTGCAAGTCACGAAAATGCATCCGAACAAGGTGTGAAAGAGGATAAGTATACTACATACATATTCGATAACACTGATATTAAATATGTAAGTCTGAAAGAATTAAGCGATATCGAAGGATACAAATACCAGTACTATTACGTAAATAAATATGCCGAAGTAAAGGCGGAGAATATATCATACTTCGTTCTGGTTCCCACAAATATAATAATGAAAGGGGACAATATATACAATAACTTTAAAGTTAAAGAAGAAAAGGACATTGTATATATTGAATATGATGCACTGGCTGTTTTCGGATTGACGGATGAAATAAAACAACCGATACCTGCGGAAAAACCTTCGGTTGCCGAACCTAATGTTGAAAATAAGCCCGATTCAGAAGCGGTTGCTCAATATATTCCCATAAGAGAGCTTGCTCGGAAGATAGGCGGAACAATTGAATGGAATGATAATACTTTCTGTGCAATTCTTACAGTAAAAGACGTCAAATATGTGTTTGATATAAGAAAAATGAAGATATATGTAAATGATATCGAAATATCCGATCAGGAGTTCAAGTTTGAGGGGGGCATAACACTTGTAAATACAAGTTTCGAATCTTATATAAATTCAACATCTGTTTTACATAAGGCCTTACAGTCGGAAGATCTCCTTATAATCAAATCACCGGACGCAAAGATTAAAACTCATTATCCTTTGAATGCTCCCGATCGTGTAGTCGTAGATTTATTAAATGTCGAAAAAATGGAGGGAATCAAACAAAAAGGACTGAATTTCAATTCCGTAAGAGTTATACCGGACGGAAACGTCAGAAGACTGGTTGTGGACTTAAGTAATAAGGCCGGTTATCAGGTAAAACAATATGACGGATATATTGAAATGAAAATTAACGGTAAAGTTGATGCGACACAGCAACCGGTAGCGGAGAATAAAAATACCGAAGTTACAGATACACCCAAGAATGAGATGAAAATTAATGTTCAGAAGGATAGGATAGGTATTACAGTTGCGGATTATAAAGGGTATACGGTAAGAAGGATATCCGACCCAGACAGATTGGAGATATTCATACCCCACACTTGCTTTAATATCGACAAGCTTATACCGACCGAAGGATCCAGATATATTAAAGCGATAAATGTCAGAGTTGATAAGGACGGTACAAATATATCTATGCAGCTCACCGGTCAGTGCAGATATGAGATATCGGAGAAAAGCAAAACCGAGCTTATTATTGATATATACTCCCAGAAAATAATAAACATGTCCTATCACAATGCGTATAACAGGAAATATATAAAACTTAAAGGTCTTTCTTTATCTGACCAATATGGAAAAGTAAACGGTAATGTAAAAATTGCAAATAATAATTTGATTACCGAAATATCCTTTGTGGATCCTACATTCAGACTGACGGCAGGAGTTCTATACGTAAATGACGATTATATTGAGAAGATTCAGATAAGAAGAAACGAAGAAACTGTAAGGATGACCATATATGCCAAGCAACCTTTACAAATATACGTGAATTCTACCGGTTCCTCCTATACCAATATCAACCTTTTACCTGAAAATAACCCCTATTCGGGATGTGTTGTTATTGATGCCGGTCACGGCGGATTTGATCCCGGTGCCGTGGCACAGACGGTATATGAGTCCAAGATAAATCTGTCCATAGCAAAAAAAGTGGAAAAGTTGCTGTCGGCTGAAGGTATTAAAGTATTCATGACCAGAGATACCGATGATTATGTCGGACTGTACGAAAGAGCGGATATAGCAAATAATCTAAACGCATCACTGTTTGTGAGCATACATTCCAATGCATTTACAAATAGCAGTCTGAAAGGAATAATGACTCTTGTATATCCCGTTTCCGCTAACAATTCAAAGATAACAGGTAAGTCGCTGGGCAGAACTATTCAAAGGAATCTGGTCAATATTACCGGTGCCGCAGACAGGGGAGTTATTGACAGACCTAATTTAGTGGTGCTAAACTCTACTAAGATGCCTGCGGCTTTGGTGGAGTGCGGATTCATGACCAATCCCGATGAACTTAAAGCTTTGCAGTCGGAGGAATATCAGGATATTCTTGCAAGAGGTATTGTAAGAGGTATTCTGGATACACTAAACGGGAAGTAGTACAGTGAGGATTTATGGAATTCGATTATAAAGATTCGGGTATGAAAAAAAAGATAATCACAATCGCCGTTATTATGGTTATTTTATGTATTGTTATCGCGGTAGTTATCTTTATTCTGACAAATGAGGATTTAATTAACAATAATCCTAAAGCTTCTTCAACTCCTATTATTCAACAGACAGAAACACAAGGTCCGGATGTGCAGTCACCGCAGCCGACGGAAATAAGGCAACCGAAGGAGATAAAGATAAGTTACGAGAATGAAGTACTTATCTTTGAAGGTCTTTCAAAAGATTGTGAATTCCATACGGTTTTTGAAAATAATAAAGACTACATCTTTAATGAATTAAGACACCCGGACGATACAAAAAAAAGATCATGGTATGAGATTAATAATAAATCCACCATATACTTCACGGTTTTACTGGATGAGTTTAATTTATACAATTATCAGGACCAGTCGCTGTTCCCGGACAACTCGGTTGTGCAGAAGATTGAGATTACTAAAGATAATCACGATATGTCTTTGAATGTTAAAGTCATAACCGACAAGTGCATAGCCGTTACGGATATAGAAACTTTATCTTCAGGTATGCGATTCAGCATCGCAGAAGTGGCAAACAGGGATTTCTTCAATTACTCCAACATACATTCCAGGAAGTTTATGTTTATACCTAAATATCAGTTGTGTAAACAGTCCGACAGTACGGTTTTGTATTATGAAGACAATATTGATGACGGTAATGAGGAGTTGTATACGATAAGATTTCCCGCAAGGGCCTGGTCACCGATGGATAGAAGAAACGTAACGCACAACTTAACTGAAGAAAAAATATATATTAATGACGGTTTTATCGAGTTTATTGAATTAAAGAAAGAAGTTATTTCCGATACGGATTATTACACAATGAGTTTTGCTTTACAAAAAGAGTTGGTTCTTTATCCCAATGCAAATGATTTGTTTTCCACTCTGACTTTCTGCGATCCAAATATAGAGAACGTCATATTCATAGATGCCGGACACGGAGGACATGATCCCGGTGCGGAATCCAGAACCGATGACAAGATTAATGAGGCGGATATAAACTTGGGTATATGTCTGAAGATTGAACAGATATTACTGGAAAAGGGATATAACGTGTTTATGACACGAAATGAAGACATTTATCTGGGATTTGCCTTGGAAAGAGGAGATCTTGCCAATATTCACAATGCTAAACTGTTTCTTTCGGTTCATGTGGACTCTTATACCGAAGAATCGGCAAAAGGACTGATGACAATCTGGAGAGATGAAAAGGATAAAGAATTTGCAAGGATTGTCCAAAAGAATATGGTAAAAAGTGCAATAGGTGCGGACAGAGGCTTGTTTAATCAGATGTTGGCGGTACATGCACGTGCAAATTGTCCCGCCGCTACGGTGGAAGTAGGCTTTATTACCAATCCGACCGAAAGTGCAAAACTCAAAACCGATGCGTATCAACAAAAACTTGCAGAGGGTATATCTAACGGCATAATCGAATATCTTGAATTAATGAGCAATCAGCAACCGTAACAGACATTAATTTAACATGCGGTTTGTTGTAACAGTAAGATAAAAATGTTAAAATTATATCTGTTAACATTCCTGTTGTGTTGCAGTAAAAAAATAAGGACAGGTGCACCATGAGAATTGATAAAAGACAAAACGATGAACTCAGACCTATCACCATAAAAAGAAATGTTATGAAGTATGCCGAAGGTTCGGCATTCATAGAATGCGGAGAGACAAAGGTTCTTTGTACCGCTTCGGTCAGTTTCGAATCACCTCCTTTCAGAGAAGGCAAAGGCTGGGTGACTGCAGAGTATAATATGCTGCCCAGAGCTACGCAACAAAGAAACAAAAGAGATATATCAAGTCTTAAGAAGAATTCCAGAGCTTCGGAAATAGAAAGGCTGATAGGAAGATCATTACGGGCATGTTGTGATCTGGATGCGTTTAACGATGTTACAATTATCATTGATTGCGATGTAATACAAGCCGACGGAGGAACAAGAACGGCATCTATCACGGCAGGTTATGTCGCTTTATACGATGCATTCGAGTGGATGAAGGAAAAGGGTTATGTTGAGAAGAATCCCGTTATATGTCAGATTGCTGCGATTAGCGCAGGTATAGTGCATAACGAAGTAATGGTGGATTTATGCTATGCGGAAGACAGTAATGCCCAGGTCGATGTAAATGTTGTAACCGATTCATTCGGGAATATTGCGGAGATTCAGGCTACCGGTGAAAAAAGCACGTTTGATAAAGAGCAACTGGATGAAATAATAGCCTTGTCACAGAAATGTATAGAAAGAATAATGGAAATTCAGAGAAAGTGTTTAGCTGAATGATGAAAAAAAAGACTATTGTTGTTGCCAGTAACAACAAGGGAAAAATTAAAGAAATAAAAGCACTGTTGCCTGATATTGAATTATTATCTCTGAGCGATATAGGCGTTTCCGACACTCCCGAGGAGACGGAAAACACCTTTATAAAGAATGCTTTGATAAAAGCAAGACATGCAAAGGCATTTACCGAACATACGGTAATTGCCGATGATTCGGGTTTGGAGGTTTTCTGCCTTGATAATATGCCCGGTGTTTTTTCCAAACGACTTTATGTTAACAGGGGCGGAAAAACAGAGGAAAATATGACCGATTCGGCTTGTATTGACAAGTTGAATTTGTGCACTCTTCTTAAAATGATGGAGAAAAAAGAGTGTGATAAGAGAGATGCCAGATTTGTCTGTGTTATTGCACTGATAAATAGCGACAGAACGGAAGTCGTGTTTGAAGGTCAATGTCGTGGTAGAATATTAACGGAACCCAAAGGAAGCGGAGGATTCGGATATGATCCGGTTTTCTTGCCTGACGGTTATGACAAAACATTCGCCGAAATGGATGACGAGCAAAAAAACGGCATAAGCCACAGAGCGAATGCATTAAGAAAATTAAAGGAGTATCTCGATGACTGATTTTGTACATCTGCATGTACACACGGAATATAGCCTTCTTGACGGATCGACAAGAATACCCGATATGGTAAGTAAAGCGAAGGATTTGGGTATGAAAGCGGTTGCCATTACCGACCATGGAGCTATGTACGGGATACTTCAGTTATATAAAGAGTGCAGAAAAGTCGGTATCAAACCGATAATAGGTTGTGAAGTATATACCGCACGCAGAAAGAGAACCGATAAGATACACGGTATAGATTCCACACAAGGCCATCTTGTGCTTCTTGCTAAAAACAATACCGGTCTTCATAATTTAATGAAGATGGTTTCGCAGTCGTTTGAGGACGGCTACTATTATAAGCCCCGCGTAGATAAAGAGTTATTAAGGCAATACAGCGAAGGCATTATCGCTTTGAGCGCCTGTCTTTCAGGAGAAATACCCGAGGCTATTATTGACAAGGATTTCAATAAGGCAAAAGCAACAGCTTTGGAGTATCTGGATATATTCGGTGAAGGCAATTTTTATCTGGAGTTGCAATATAATAAGATACCGGAGCAGGAACTGGTAAACAAATACCTGATAAAACTCTCCAATGAGTTAAATATACCCTTAGTTGCTACAAATGATGTACATTACCTGGAAAAAACCGATGCAAAAGCACATGATATTCTGCTTTGTATTCAGACTGCAAAGACCGTTTTGGATGAGAACCGGATGAGGTTCCCGTCGGACGAGTTCTATTTCAAATCTCAGGATGAAATGATGAAGGAATTTTCCAATGTACCGGAGGCTATAACCAATACACAGAAGATAGCGGATATGTGCGATGTAAACTTTAATCTGAATGAAATGCATCTTCCCAAATTTCCTTTACCCGAGGGCATAGACCATTACGAATACATGAAGGATATAGTATTTGAAGGACTGAAAAGAAGATACAAGGATAAATTGAACGAAAAGCATGTTGAAAGAGCCAAATATGAGCTTAAAGTGATAAACGATATGAAATATGTCGACTACTTCTTAATAACGGCGGATTTCATCGATTACGCAAAGAAAAACGGTATACCCGTAGGACCGGGCAGAGGCAGTGCTGCAGGAAGTATAGTGGCATATGCTATGGGTATAACCAATGTGGATCCTATCAGATATAATCTGCTATTTGAGCGATTTCTCAATCCTGCAAGAATAACTTTACCCGATATTGACGTGGACTTCTGTTATGAAAGAAGATCGGAAGTCATAGAGTATGTTAAAAATAAGTACGGACAGGATAAGGTATGTCAGATAATAACTTTCGGTACCATGGCGGCAAGAGGAGCTATAAAGGATGTCGGAAGAGCGCTCAATCTGCCGTATGCACTATGCGATAAAATAAGCAAGATGATACCCAATGAACTGAAGATTACCATTGACAGAGCTTTAGAGGTCAATCCCGAACTGTTGGCGGAATACCAATCGGACCCTTCGGTAAAGGAACTGATAGATATGGCAAGAAAACTGGAAGGCATATCCAGACATTCAGGTATACATGCAGCAGGTGTGGTAATCACCGATAATCCCGTCAAAGAATATATTCCTACTCAGTTATCGGACGATAATTCTCTTGTAACACAGTTTCCTATGGATAATCTGGAGGAGTTGGGATTACTCAAGGTGGACTTCTTGGGCTTAAGAACACTGACGGTAATTAAAGATTGTATTGATTTGGTGAGAAAAAATCACGGTATAGATATTGACTTTGATGACATGGATTACGATGATAAAAATGTTTTCGAATATATATCCTCAGGCAACACATCAGGTATATTCCAGTTGGAAAGTGCGGGAATGACCGATTTTATGAAACGTTTCAAACCCAAGTCCATCGAAGACATAACATTGGGTATTTCCATATACAGACCGGGACCCATGAAGTTTATAGATATGTGTCTGTGCAACAAGAATACTCCCGAAGGTACGGTTTATGAGCATGAACTGATGAAACCTATATTGTCCGATACGTACGGATGCATGATATATCAGGAGCAGATAATGCAGATATGCCGCGATATGGCCGGATACACGATGGGTGAATCGGATCTGGTCAGAAGATTGATGTCAAAAAAGAAGATGTCGGCATTGCTGAAAGAGAAAGACAGATTTGTGAGGGGAGCGGAAAAAAATAATATACCTATTGAAGTAGCCAATAAGTTGTTTGATGAAATGACCGATTTCGGAAATTACGCATTTAACAAATCCCACGGAGTGGCATATGCATATATTTCCTATCAGACTGCATATCTGAAGTGCTATTATCCCGTTGAGTTCATGGCTGCAACTATGAACAGTTTTATTGCAACAAGAGAAAAACTTGCGGAATACATTGAGGAATGCCGGTCCATAAATATTTCGGTACTTCCCCCCAATATCAATAAAAGTGATGTGAAGTTCACCGTTGAAGGAGGGAATATACGTTATCCTTTAGCCGCAATTAACGGTGTCGGTATAAAAGCATGCGAAACCATAGTAAGTAACAGAAACCAACAGGGCGAATACAGGAATTTCGTGGATTTTGTTAAGAGAAACAGCAGAAATGATGTCAATAAAAAGTGTATCGAGGGCTTTATAAAAGCAGGTGCATTTGACGGTTTGGGTAATAACAGATGTGAATTGTTCAGTTGCTATGAAGAGGTTGTAGATTCAATCAATGAGCAGCAGAAAAAGAATCTTGAAGGTCAGATATCGCTTTTTGCAATGGTGGAAGATCCGACGGAACATGAATATGAGATAAGAAAGAGAGAGGAATTCGACCTGTCAAAGAAACTCATTATGGAAAAAGAAGCGATAGGCCTATACATGACGGGTAATCCTTTAGATGAATACAGAAGTGTTCTGAAAGATATGAATCTTTTTAAGTGCAGTTATAAAAACATAGATGAAAACGACAGTGATAGTGTCAGGCTTGTCGATAACGAAAGAGTTAAAGTGGCAGGGATAATAAACAGTGTGCAAAGAAAACTCACAAAGAACAATGAAATGATGGCTTTCGTGGTTATAGAAGACTTATACGATACCATGGAGGTAATAATATTCCCCAGAACCTTGGAAAAATATTCTTCTTTGCTTGTACCGGAAAATAAAGTGATTATAAACGGAAAAATAAGCCTAAAACAGGATACCGTCAAAATAATAGCGGAAGATATTGTTGAGTTGAATGTTAAGAAAGATGACAGTATTACCGTAAATGAAGATACTGCCGATTACCGGAACAATAAGGAAAACCTACGAACGGATAACGGTATCAGTTTCTCCGATAATCAAAAACTCTATTTAAACGGAGACAATATAAATCTTTCGCAGCTGGAAGCTTTTGTAAAGTACTTTACCGGAAACTCCGCTTTGACTATCATTAAGAATGTAAACGGCAGTAAAATGGTTAAAACCATGTACTATAATCAGAGTATTGATATTATTAATGAAATGGCGGAACTTTTCGGAAAAGAAAATATGGCATTTAAGTAGATATGTGATAAAATTTTAATTCAGGAGACGGATTATGAAAATAAAGACAATCGGAGTTTTAACAAGCGGAGGAGATGCACCGGGAATGAATGCGGCAATAAGAGCTGTCGTAAGAACGGGCATAGAAGACGGAATTACCACATACGGTATAAGCAGAGGATACGAGGGTTTGATTAACGGAGAGTTTGAAAAACTCAATGCAAGAAGCGTATCCGGAATACTTCAGAGAGGCGGTACTGTACTTAAAACTGCCCGATCCGACAGATTTAAAGAAAAAGAATACCGTGACAGGGCAATGAAAATGTGCAGTGTTTTCGGAATAGAAGCTCTTGTAGTAATAGGCGGTGACGGTTCATTCAGAGGAGCACTGGATTTCTTAAGAGAAGGAATGAAATGCATTGTCATACCTGCTACAATTGACAATGATATTTCCTGTTCCGAATATTGTATCGGGTACGATACCGCTCTTAATACCGCACTGTCCGCTATTGACAAATTGAGGGATACCGCTTACTCACACGAGAGGGTAACAGTTATCGAAGTTATGGGACGTCATGCCGGATATATAGCTATAAATGACGGTATTGCAGGAGGTGCAGATGCAATAGTTATTCCCGAAATGGAATACAATTTCCAGCATGATATAATAAAGCCCATAATGGAGGGAAGAAACAGAGGTAAAAGAGATCACTGTATAGTAATCGCCGAAGGAGTAGGAGATACCGTAAATATTGCCAAAGAAATTGAAAACACAACCGGAATAAGAACGGTTTGCACTATATTGGGATACATACAAAGAGGCGGAAGTCCGATGGCAAGAGACAGGGTAGTGGCCAGTAAGATGGGATTTAAGGCCGTAGAGGTGCTTAACGAAGGTCGTTTCAACAGAGCAATATGTCAAAGAGATAACAAGATTGTGGATATCGATATTGAAGAAGCCTTAAAAATGGAAAAAGCATCGTTTGATTATGACATGAATCTTGCCAGAGTACTTGCTATGTAGGAGGATAATGAAACATATACCTAATATAATAACATGCATAAGAATTTTACTGATTCCGGTATTCTGCTATTACTTATGGAATGACAATGCTGTAGTAGCGGGTATCGTCTTTATAGTCGCATCTTTATCCGATGTATTGGACGGTTATCTTTCCAGAAAACTTAATGCGGTCAGTAATTTCGGTAAACTTGCCGATCCGTTTGCCGATAAAGTAATGCAGATTTCCGCTATTATACTGTTGGTGCTTTTAAACAGAATGAGTACATGGATTATGATAGTTATCTTCGTTAAAGATTTTATACTCATTGCAGGTGGGCTCTTAATTAAATTTATATTTAAAATCACAGTTACATCCAGATGGTTCGGAAAGATTTCCGCATTTTATCTGAATGCGGTTCTTGCCGTGAGCATACTGTTCGGCATGAGCAGAAATGTCATTAATATACTCATGATTATAGCTTTGGTTATGCAGGTTGCTTCACTGATAGGATATGCTACACTGAGTCTGATAGAGATAAAAAAGATTAATAAGGAGAAGGGGGCGGTATAAGATGATAGGATATATTAAGACTTATCCGCCGGAATTGAAGATAAAGGAATATGTAAAGTACAATGCATATTATTGCGGAATATGCCATTCCATAAAAAACAGATGGGGCCAGATTCCGAGGCTTACTATAAATTACGATTGTGTGTTTTTAGCGGTTTTCATAGATTCCATTAAAAAAAAGGAGAATAATTATTCGGACTTTCGTTGTATTGTTCATCCCGTTATGAATAAAAAAAAGGTAATTAACAGCGATACGGTCGACTATATAGCGGACATAAACATATATCTTTCCTATCTGAAACTTATCGATAACATAAAGGATGAGAAGAATATCTTTCATTTGTCTTCCGAAAGGTTTATGAGAATATACGGGAAAAAATTAAGAAAAAAATACGCTGAGCTTACGGATAAAATAGATGAGCATATAGAAGATATGGCAATACTGGAGAGGGAAAGATGCGATAATATAGATCAGGTAGCTGAATGCTATGCAAAGATTGTCGAGGATGTCTGTCTCTTTGCACTGAAAGACATTGATGAGAATCTCAAGAATGTTGTCGGAAGAATAGCATACAATGTAGGCAACTGGGTATATACGGCAGATGCATATGATGATATTGAGAAAGACATTAAAAAAGGAATGTATAATCCCTATCTTGCACGTTTCGGATATGAGAAGGGGAGAGATATAGCGGAATTTAAGAAAGAAATTAAGGAAAGATGCTCGTTTTTACTGTATGCTCCTTTAAAAGCGGCAACAGACTTATATGAAGATATTGATGAAGAATTAAAGGATCCTATCGTGAAGAATATTATATATGAAGGTCTTTACGACAGGACGGAAAAAATACTGAACGGAGAGAAATAGAATTGGATCCATACAAAGTCTTAGGTGTTAATCGTAACGACAGCGATGAAACAATTAAAAAAGCATACAGGGAGTTGGTTAAGAAATACCATCCCGATAAATATACGGACACCGATTTGAAAGACCTGGCTAACGAAAAGCTGCAACAGGTAAATATGGCATATGATACCATCGTAAAGAACAGAAAAAGCAAAGATTACGGTTATTCATATGATGAAAGCAGTTATAAAGGCAGTTTTGCGGAAGTAAGACGACATATACTGAATCGTAATTATGCTGCAGCGGATAACATCTTACGTAATTCCACAAACAGGAATGCCGAGTGGCACTATTTAAGGGGTGTTATATTCCAGAAACAGGGATGGTATGATCAAGCTTACTCATACTTTGAAAAGGCTCACTTGATGGATCCTTCCAATCCGGAATACGCAACGGCATATTCACAGACAAGAAGTACTGCAAATGCATACAGAAGCAATGTGTACACAAGAGGGTACAGTTCTGCGGATGAGGACTTTTGCAGACTTTGCCAGTGTTTACTTTGTACCAGCTTATGTTGCAGATAAAGGAAACAGAAAATGCGTGAAAAAACAAAGAAACTTGCAAGATCCGCCATACTTCTTGCAATAATGATGATTTTGCTATACATAAGCACAATAATACCGGGATATAAACTGGCTTTCTACTTATTGATAAGCCTTATCCCCGGAATAGTCGTTATTGAATACGGTATAAAACAATGTATCATTTTCATTGTCGCTTCATTTATTCTTTCCCTTGTAATGCCCGGAGATAAAATGACATTACTGTTGTTTTACTCTTTTTTCGGTATATATGCTGTAATTAAATACCTGATTGAGAAGATAAAATCCAAGGTTATTATTCTAATTGTAAAACTGGTATATTTCATCGGCATATTCTTCTTAAACATGTATTTCGCCACAAAGATTGCGGGAATATTACCGGAGATTATGCTGAAATACAATATGTGGCTGGTATTTGCAGCAGCAATAATCGTATTTGTAATCTACGATATAATGTATACAAGTTTTTCTCAGTTTTACTTGAATAAGATAAAAAAGCATGTAGATTGAACGAAATAAGATTTTAAGAGTTAACAAAAAAGAGAACATATGGAAGAAAAGTATTTAAAGAAAATTGAATATGACAAAATAATAAAAATACTTGCCGACTATGCGGACTCTGCACCGGGTAAATCAAGTGTTGAAAGGATATTTCCTTCAACCGAATACGACACTATTATATCCGATCTTAACACTCTTAAATCCGCCATGTATTTCATCAAAGTAAAAGGAAAACCTGATTTTGAAGGACTTACCGATGTAAGCGGCATAATAAAAAGATTAAGTCTTCAAGGGGTATTAAGTACCAAAGAATTACTTATAATCAGAGATAACTCCTGTATAGCAAGAAGAGTTAGCGAAACAAGCCAAACTTTAAACCCGAATAACGCAGATGAATATGATATTAAAAAGATAATTGAGCACATTGTTCCACTGTACGATATTGAATCGGAGATAAGAAGATGCATACTTTCGGAAGAGGATATTGCCGACGACGCATCAAAGGAATTGCTGCGAATAAGAAACAGCATATTAAAGAATCAGGAAGCTATAAAGGATAAACTGCTGTCTTTTACGGGAAGTGATAAGTACAGAAAATATATGCAGGACAATATAATCACTATGCGTCAGGACAGATATGTCATTCCAATCAAAAGCGAATACAGAAATGTAGTAAAAGGCGTAATTCATGATACATCACAAACAGGTTCCACTTTGTTTATAGAGCCTATGGAAATAGTGAATATGAACAATAAGATAAGGGAACTGATAAATGATGAAAAGAAAGAGATTGAGAGGATATTGAGAAAACTTTCCGAGCAATGCGCCATATATAAAGATGAGATATTAAGCAATTTTAATATCTGTTGCAATTTAGATGTCATGTTTGCAAAAGCCGCATACGCAATGTCATACAGCGGCACCATTCCCGGTATAAATAAGAACAGGGAAATTCGCCTTTTAAATGCAAAACACCCGCTTATACCCGAGGATATTGTAGTTCCGATAGATTTTAAGATAGGTAAAAACTTCAGAATACTTGTAATTACAGGACCGAATACGGGAGGTAAAACCGTCACTCTTAAGACGGTAGGTCTTTTAACCGCAATGGCACATGCCGGATTGGCAATTCCGGCCGATGAAGGCAGCGAAATATGCGTTTTTAACAGCATTTATGCGGATATAGGCGATGAACAGAGCATTGAGCAGAACTTAAGTACATTTTCATCACATATGACTAATATTATTAACATACTGAAAAATGCCGATGATTTGAGTCTGGTATTGTTGGATGAACTGGGTGCGGGAACCGATCCCGTAGAAGGTTCCGCGCTTGCATCAGCTATAATAGAAACATTAAGAAACAGAAATATAACAACGGTTGCAACAACACATTACACGGAATTGAAGACATATGCTTCGGTTACGGAAAATGTGGAGAATGCAAGCTGTGAGTTTGACGTAAAAACTTTGAAACCGACATTCAGGTTGCTTATAGGAATACCGGGAAAAAGTAATGCCATATATATATCCAGAAGACTGGGATTAGACGAAGAAATAATAAAGATGGCGAAAAGTTCGATAGACAACAAAAGCAGCGATTATGAAAATGTTATTCTTTCACTGGAGAAAAGTCGCCAAAGAATGGAAAAAGATAGAATTAAAGCGACTGAATACAAAAAAGAGATAGAAGAGATTAAAAAACAGCTGGAAAAAGAACGGGACGGTATTGATAAAGAACGGGATAAAATACTTGAAAAAGCGAAGAAAGATGCAAAGAAACTTATTGAAAAAGCATTAGATAAAGCACAGCATCTTATAAATGAGATAGATGAACTTAAAAAGAGCAATATTACGGTAAATGCCAAAACGGAAGCGGATTTCAGAACTACTGTCAGAAAAACAAAAGAAATACTGGAAATTAAGGACGCAGATCAAGAGAATGATAAAGATATCACTACTGATGATATCAAGAGCGGTGATACCGTTATGTTGCGAAATCTTAAACAGAGAGCCGATGTGTTATCCAATCCCGATAAAGACGGAAATATTATTGTTCAGGCGGGAATCATTAAAATGACCGTTAATATAAAGGATGTATATAAAATAGATGAACAAAAGGAAATAAATAAAAACTTAAAGATGAATGTAATTAAAACTTCCGGACCTGCAAAGATGGAACTGGATATACGCGGGAATACGATTTTTGAAGCGGAATCCAAGCTGGATAAGTTTATCGAGCAGGGTTATTTTGCCGGATTGCACGAATTATCGGTTATACACGGAAAAGGTACAGGAGCATTAAGAAAAGGGGTTCATGATTACTTAAAATCCAATCCTTATATCAGTTCCTTCAGGTTGGGAGTATACGGCGAAGGCGAATCGGGAATAACCGTTATATTTCTTAAGGATAAAAATAAGTAGTTTTTAATTATTCTTAAAGACGATTTTTTTATAATCCAAAATTTCAATAATTTTATCGTAAATTATTATTGAATAATTAAAATTTATTTTGACACCGCATAATCAATGATATAGAATAATTAAGGATAAACAACTTTTATCTAATATTGAACAAAGGAAGGATTTTTTATTGGAAACGCCCTTACCGGACAGTACGAGTTATGAACGAAATTTAATAATGGTAAGTTAGAGGGCTGATCGGTCATGTTTAAAGCCCTTTAACGGAAAGGATTGACATGATTGATACAATATTAGAATTACTTGTTCAAAAAGACTATAAAAAACTCAAGGCATTACTCGCTGAGGAAAATCCCGCGGATATCGCCGAAGTTATTTCCGAACTGGATGAAAATGATGCAATAGTTGTTTTTAGACTCTTAAGTAAAGACATGGGAGCCGATGTTTTTGCGTACATGGATAAAGATACGCACATTGATATTTTATCGAATATTAATGAAGAAGAAATAACTTACCTTATGAATAATCTGTTTATAGATGATACTGTCGACATAATCAGTGAATTACCTGCAAATTATGTAACCAGAGTGCTGCAGAATGTTTCAGAATCCCGTAGAAAGCTCATAAATCACTTTTTACAGTATCCTGATGATACGGCAGGTTCGGTTATGACAATAGAGTATATGGACCTTAAACCGGATATGACGGTTAAAGAAGCTATTGAAAGAGTAAAAAAATATGCAGTAAGAAAAGAAACCGTAAATAACTGCTATGTAATTGATGATAAAAGAATAATGCTCGGTGAAGTTACATTAAAAGATCTGATTTTAGCGGATTATGACGAACAGATAAGTGACATAATGAATGATGATGTAATTAAAGCCAATACATTGACTTCAACGGATGAGATTTCCCAAATGTTTACGAAATATGACATATTAAGTTTACCTGTTGTAGATACCGAAGACAGGCTTGTAGGTATTATTACGGTAGACGACGTAATGGAATTAATTGAAGAAGACACTTCTGAAGAAATGACAAGGATGACAGGTGCCGCGCCGTTGGAAAATCCTTACTTGAAAACAGGGGTATTCGGACTGGCAAAAAGCAGAATTATATGGCTTCTGGTGTTAATGATAGGAGCAACAGTATCACAGCTTATAATCGGTAAATATGAAGAATTCTTAGCCACATATGTGGTGTTGGCGGGATTTCTACCTATGTTAATGGATACGGCCGGAAATACAGGGGCTCAGACAACCACATTGATTGTAAGAGGTTTGGGAATTAATGAGATTAAATTCAGTGATATGCCAAGGGTTCTTTTCAAGGAATTCAGAGTCTCCCTTGTAATCGGTGTGCTTCTTGCAGTAGCCAACTTCTTGAAATTATGGCTTCTTCAACGTATTGACCCAATAATAGCCGCAGCAGTTTCTCTTACATTAATATGTACAATATCCATAGCAATGGTTGCAGGTTCCACATTGCCGTTCCTGGCAAAAAAGATTAAACTGGATCCGGCTGTAGCGGTATCGCCGATGATTACTACAATTGTGGATGCCTTTGCAGTACTGATATATTTTGCTATTGCCAAAGCATTACTAGGATTAGTATAAATAACACGAATACTTCAATTTATAATTTTCGGCAGGGGAATGATAAAATAATCATTCCTCTTATTTTCAACATAAAAAGAGAATACACAAATACGAACGTAAGTTCTTCATTTAAAACATACGGAATTAAAAAAATAATAGAACAATATATCAGATTGATTGTAATGAATTAAACAGCATAATGAAAAATAAAGAGAATTATATTTTCAATTAAAACCTGTGAAATGATTATAAGGAACAAAAGCAATCGGAAGACTTGTAAGAAAAAAAAATAAATCAGAAAGAATAAACCGATAGAACATTTTAAAAAACTGCAAATGATGAACGGGGTTGTAATAAAAGAAATAAAATGCTAAAAAAAGAGGGAAAATATTGAAAAGCAGCTTTTTTGCCTTAAAAGGCTTAAAATCAGTTCCCTATATTAGACAAAATTATGATTATGTCTAATCATCAGTAAATTAATTAAGGGAAGTTTTTCCACCTTCCCTCCCTCAGGTATAGCAAAAAACTATCACATATATCCAGATTGCTACCAGTACTATAAATATGATTGCGATTGCAAAAATTATATCACTGTTATCTATCTTCATATCAATCCTCAAAACAATACAGAAAAGATTTAAACTCTTCTGGTTCTGCTTATATCAATTATGGAACTGTATGCATTGTAATATGTAGTATTGAACTCTACAATGTTACCTGTTCGTGCATACAGGAATGTTTCCACCTTAAATAACGGTGCGTTTTCCGGAAGTTTCATGTATTTGGCTATAACGGTATCTGCATTAACCAGTGAAATTGATGATTTAGCACTGGTAGGATCCAAGGGATACTTCCCTACCAGTAAATCAATAGAGTTGACATTTTTGAACATAAGCTCTGCTGCATTGGGAAAATAGTTTAAAGGAAGCATTGATACGGAATAGGAAATATTTTCATCGGTTTCGGTAATATATGTGATTTTTGAATAATCCTCATGAAAATTCGATTTAAAATCCGTACTGAATTTTTTATTCAATTCCAATGTACCTACAATTGTCGTAGATTCAATGATTTTTCTGTTTGATGTATCTATTGTGTCCAATAAGCAATGAATAAAGCCTTTTGTATAATCATAATTGACTTTATTGATAAAATCCGCTACAAAGGTGCCTTTTCCCTTTATTTTTATAAGATAACCCATTTTTACCAGTTCACCCAGTGCCTGACGAACGGTAGGTCTGGACAGGCTGTACTGTGCGGCAAGCTCATTCTCCGAAGGAATTGCTTCACCAGGAGCATATTTGCCATTATTAATTGCTTTTATAAGTACTTCCTTAAGCTGATAGTATAACGGTGTGGAACTGTATTTATTTAACATGATATTCACCTGTCCTTACAAGATGACTATATAGTATCATACATTTAAAACAACATCAATAGCTTATAATGATATTTTATTATTCGAATGAAAAATGAATTTAAAATATCCGTGATGAGATATTAAATCAAGTTTTATATTAACTTCTCCAATATAGCCAGTTTAATGCAGCAAACCAGTAAATTAACGGCTTTTTCCAGTTCATTTAAGTCGGGAAATGTAGGAGCTATACGTATATTGCTGTCATCAGGATCTTTTCCGTACGGATAGGTATCACCTACATTGGTTATTATAAGGCCCGCATCTTTGCACAACTGATAGGTCCTTTTGGCACAATTTTTCATTGTATAAAGAGATATAAAGTATCCCCCTTCCGGCCTTGTGTAATACAGATACTCTTTATAATCACTCAACTCACGGTCTAATATATTCAACACCATATCGAACTTAGGTCTGTTGAATGCCGACATGTTTTCCATATGATGCTCAATATCTTCTTTGGTTTTAAATACAAGCGTATGGCGTAGCATATTCATCTTATCGTAACATATCGTTTTATACTTAAAATGTTCCTGTATATGCTTTATATTGTTCAATGAGGAAGCAATTAAAGATACTCCGGCGCCCGGAAAGGAAATCTTACTGGTTGAAGAAAACTGATATACCCTGTCGGGATTTCCGTATTCTTCGCATAATTTTATTATATTTGCTATCTTATTTATCTTGTCAGGAACCAGATGATGAGTAAAATATGCATTATCCCAGAATATTCTGAAGTCTTTTGCCGCCGTATGCATTTTTGCAAATCTTGTTACCGTTTCGTCGGAATAGATATAACCGTCGGGATTACTGTACAGCGGTGTGCACCATATTCCTTTCACAGAGGAATCTTGGGCGACTATTGACTCCACCAAATCCATATCCGGTCCGTCGGGATGCATCGGTATATTTATCATCTCAATTCCGAAGTGATCGGTCATCATGAAGTGTCTGTCATAACCGGGTACGGGGCATAAAAACTTTATCTTCCCTGCCCTGCTCCAGGGTATATCACTCTGAGGATTACCGAACATAAGGTTGATTACCAGCATGTCGTACATAAGGTTTAAACTGGAATTACCGCCTATTATTATGTTCTCGGGGGGAATATCCAATATACTGCCTAAAAGTGTTCTTGTTTCGGTTATGCCGGGTAACAGTCCGTAATTACCCAGATCAATTTTATCGACACCGATTCTGTTGTTATAAAGGTCGTACTCGTTTTCGGCTTTCTTAAAAAGTGCAGCCACATAATCTATCTGTTTTTTACAGGGTTTTCCCCTGGATATATCCAACTTAATACCGTCATTTCTGAATGCTTCGTATTTGGCTTTTTCTATCGTATACTGCTTTTTGTAATCCATGCTTAAATCCTTTTAATATTTTCGGCTAATTATATCATATATCTGTATATTTTTTCACAAATGTTTTTCTGTGTATCGGGCAAATTCCGTATTTTTTAATTGCGTCTATATGTTCCTTTGTACCGTATCCTTTATGTTTTGCAAAACCGTACCGGGGATATATCTTGTCATACTCATTCATCATACGGTCACGTGATACTTTAGCAATAATAGAAGCTGCAGCTATGGAAACAGATAAGGCGTCACCGTGAGTAACCGGTGTCTGATTGATATTTAAGTTTTCTATTACAAAAGCATCGGTGAGAACATGATCCGGAATCACGGTAAGCTTCTCCACCGAAGTTTTTAAGGCAAGCCTGTCGGCTTTTCCTATATTAATCTCGTCTATCTGTTTATTGGTTATTGTATGAATACTTGCTGCAATACAGTTATCCAGAATAGCATCAAACAATCTGTCTCTTTTTTCAGCAGAGAGTTTCTTGGAATCGTTAATACCGAATAAAAGGTCATTATTCTTAAGTATTACGGCTGCTGCGACAATAGGTCCCGCAAGCGGTCCCCTTCCCGCTTCATCGGTACCTGCTATAAGTGAGATGCCGGATTTCTGCAGAAAGGTTTCATATTTACACATATCAAGAAGGCGTTGTTCTTCCTTATCCAAAAGTTCTGAAGCTTTATCAAAAAAATTGCTCTCTGAATATTCCGAAAGCATTATTCTGCATTTCTCTAAAGATGCGGCAAAAAACCTGTCTTTTAATTCTTTAAAAGTCATCAGGTTCCTCCAAAGATATTGTGCCTATCTGACCTTTACGGAATTCATCAAGAACCGTTGAGGCTGCTTTTTGAATGTCCGGACCTCCTCCCGGTATTAAGAATTTTCTGTTTTCACAAATGTCTTTGAGTATCTCATGAGAATCTTTATTTATATCTATAAGATTGTATCTTCCCATAAGATTTTCAGGATATTTCTTTAACAGAAAGTCGATAAGTTTGATACACAACCGCTCCGAATCAAGAATTTCGTCTTTTATTGCATGAGTTAAGGCAAGATTAATTGCTACTAAATCATCGTCAAATTTAGGCCACAGTACTCCGGGTGTGTCCAAAAGAAATATATCCGGATTTATTTTTATCCATTGTTTGTCCTTTGTCACCCCCGGCCTGTTCCCCGTTCTTGCCGCAGAACAACCGGTCAGTTTGTTTATGAAAGTGGATTTACCGGAATTGGGTATACCGCATACCATTACTTTGACAGGTCTTCTCTTCATACCTTTTGCTCTGTCTTTTTCAAATTTATCCCTCATGACTTTATTAACGGAATTCAAAAAATCTCTCATACCGAAACCTGACTTACTGTCAACTAAAATAACGGGAGTGTCAATTTTATCGTAATATTTACGCCATTTTTCCGTTGTAACCGGATCTGCAAGGTCCGCCTTATTAAGTACAATAATCTGTAATTTATTACTGAACAACTCTTTAAAATCGGGATTTCTGCTGGAGTAGGGTATTCTTGCGTCCAAGATTTCCACAACCAGATCAACCAGCTTTAAGTTCTCGGTTATCATTTTCTTTGCTTTAGTCATATGACCGGGATACCAGTTAATGTTCATTACATATACCCTTCGTAAGTTGCTTATACATTATATCTATATTGTACATGATATAAAAAAAACGGGAACAAGTCCCGTATTTCTTACTTTGTTACAAGTTTTTCCTTTACCTTTGCGGACTTTCCTACTCTGTCTCTCAAATAGTAAAGTTTAGCTCTTCTGACCTGTCCCCTTCTTATAACCTCTATGGAACTGATCTTTTGTGAATTCAAAGGAATAATCCTTTCCACACCTATACCGTATGATATTCTTCTTACATTGATTGTTTCAGTAAGTCCTTTACCTTTTCTTGCAATAAGCGTGCCCTCGTAAGACTGTATTCTCTCTCTGGTTCCCTCTTTAACTTTAAGGTTAACTCTGACATAATCGCCTATCTGAAGATTCGGCAAGTCTGTTCTAATCATACTCTGCTCGATTGATTTGATTAAACTCATATTTTTGTTCCTCCCTTCATCTTAGCGTTCATATATCCGTCCGATACAGTGGACCGCCTTTTACAACTCGGTTATTGTATCACAGGTCTTTTAATATGTAAATAATTTTTTTTCTAATCTATTACCCCGAATTTATCTAACGGCCATGTTCTGAATACTACTATACCGATGATTGAATCAATAGGTATTGCGCCCATGATTCTGCTGTCTTTACTCAGAGCTCTGTTATCCCCTAATACAAAAACATGACCTTTAGGTACCGTATACGGCATATCAATTGCTACTTCATAAGTAGATGCATATTCTTTAAGATAAGGTTCATCGAGTCTTTTTCCGTCTATGTACACGATACCGTTAATAAAATCAATCTCTTCTCCTTCCAAAGCAATAACTCTTTTTATATAGTCCGCTCTGTCTTCAGAAGGAAACATTCTTCTGAACCATTTAATATCATTAAGGAATTTTAAATACTTGAACTGAACCGGTTGGATTTCTATCACGACAATATCATTCCTTTCAATACCTGCAGTATTCAGTTTTATTTTACTCATAACAAGTATATCGCCTGTTATCAGTGTATCTTTCATTGAAGGTCCGAAAACTTTAACGGGTTCTCCTATGAACCCTCTTATAACCGTAACGGCAATTATTACTATAATAAAGGAACGCAGCCAAAGTAACAATTCGGTTCTCCTGTGTTTTATTATCTTTCTTCGACCTACTTTATGACATAATCTTTCCAAAGTATAATCATCATTTTGGATAAATTCCTCAAAATTCTTGCGGTTATCTTCCTTGTCAAATTCTTTCATATCCTAACAACCTCTAAATTAAGTATACAATGCTCCACAATCTTATCTATATCCAAAACTTTCTCCGACTGCAAAATACGATCAAGTACCGGTCGGGTTTTGGGATGCTTTGCTACAAATATTGTACAACAATCTTCGTAAGGTTCAATGGATGTTTCAAAAGTACCTATTTTTCTTGCCATATCAACAATTTCCGCTTTATCCATACCTATCAGAGGACGCAATACCAGAAAATCCGCCGCATGGTCGGTAACCGTAAGACTTTCTATTGTCTGGCTGGCTACCTGAGCCAACGACTCCCCTGTTATAATTCCCTTGCAATTACTCATTCTTGCAATTTCATTGGCTACATACATCATTACCCTTCTCATTATGATTGTAAGTTCGTTATGAGGGCATTTTTCATATATTTCCATCTGAGGTTTTGTAAAGTGAACAACATGAAGTCTGTTCAGTTGTGTGTAAGGTTTTATAATCTTTGCAAGATCTATAACTTTTTCTTTTGCTTTTTCCGATGTATACGGTGCGCTGTGAAAATATACGGCTTCCAGTTGTAACCCTCTTTTAGCCATCATATATCCGGCAATCGGGCTGTCTATACCGCCTGAAAGCATTAAAAGGGCTTTACCGGAAGTGCCTACGGGAATTCCTCCGTGCGCTTTATACTCTTCATGATAAACATAAATGTGTTTCTTTCTTATCTCAATATTGAAATTAATGCCGGGATGGAATAAATCCACTTTTATATCCGGTAAAACCGATAAGATTACTGCACCGGCTTTACTTGATACTTCCGTGGATTGAGTCGGAAAATCCTTATCCGCCCTTTTGGTTGTTACCCTGAATGTGGAAAATGGGGATTTCTCATATATCTGCTTACTGAATTGTGACAAAAACTCATATAACAGCTGTTCGTCCTGCTCTATTCTGTACGCAACGGAAATACCCACTATTCCGAATACTTTACACAGCATGGATGCAATCTCCTGCTCCGTGTAGTCGGATTTATTGATGTATACATAATATCTTCCCGATTCCGTGGTTATATTATATGTACAGACCTCGTCCAGTACCGATTGTATATTATCTTTTAACTGCTTTTCGAACAAATGACGGTTATCGCCTTTTAACATCATTTCGCCCGGTTTTATTAACAGTGTCTTTATCGCCTGTATCTTCATATTATTTCCTTATAAATTTACTGAGTACCGGTACAAGCTCTTCAAGAGTCTTTAAAAGGTAATCAATATCCTCTTTTGTGTTCTTTTCACAGAAACTCAACCGAATTGCGCCTTCTATGTAGTCTATGGGTAAACTCATAGCTTTCAATACTTCGGATATTTTTGCGGATTTGGAAGAGCAAGCGCTGCCGCTTGACACACATATCCCGCGTTCCGATAATGCATTAAGCAAGACTTCCGATTTTATATCCTTAAACGCTATATTAAGAATATACGGGCTTGAACACACGGGAGTATTTATACGTGTTTCAAGACCTGTTAAAGCAAGATTTTCGATGAAATAACGCTTTAAACCGCTGACACGGTTATAGTTGTCATCAATGCGGTTATGTATAATTTTTGCCGCTTGGGCAAAACCGCATATTCCGGATATGTTTTGTGTACCCGCTCTCAATCCGGATTGTACCGAACCGTTGAATAGAGGATCAATATTTACATTATTCTTCACATACAATGCCCCTATTCCCTTTGGACCGTGTATCTTATGACTGCTGAAAGACATCATATCCACACCATTCAATTTTGCAAGATTGATTCTTATCTTTCCGAAAGACTGTACCGCATCTACATGGTACAGGCAATCAGGGTTAACGGCTTTAATTATGGATGAGATTTTTTCAATATCGCTTATTGTTCCCAGCTCCGATGAAACATGTGCCGTACTTACTAAAATTGTTTTATCGTCAATTAAACGGTACAGACCGTCAATATCCGCTGTTCCGTCGGCTTTCAAAGGACAGGTCCTTATCTCAAAACCGAATTTCTCCAGATATTTAGCGGAATTTATCACTGATGCATGCTCATAAGCCGTAATAACAATATTACCTTTCCGTGAAAAATTGGCAAAAGCCGTTCCCTTAATTGCTAAATTATTGGATTCCGTTCCACCCGATGTGAACACAAGAGTATTAGGATTAATATGCAGTATGTCACATAATGCTTCTTTATTTTCCTTAACGATATCATGGCAAGCTATACCGGCAAAATGGGTACTGGAAGCATTGGCATATAAGTTTTTGTTTATTTCACTTATATACTCAATCACTTCATCATACATATAAGTCGAAGCGGCATTATCAAAATAATAAATCTTATCGTTCAACTTTCGTATTACTTTCCACTCCTAATATCAAATCTTTAATATTTTGTCTCATTGCGGCATATAAATCTATAAGCACCGTTATCTGACTGTCATCGAGGTTGTTAATCTCATCATAAGCAATAAGCTCGGAAACATCCTTAACCTGTCTCTTAACGTCGGTAACAAGATCTAATAAGGTAAGCTTTTTGTAAGTATTCTCCGTTAAAACCCTGTCATGATCCAATTCATAAACTTTTTCGCCTTTTTTAAGTTCATAAGTATAGTAATTTTCCGGTATTACCGTTTCAATACCGAAAGTATTATTAATTCTTTCGGCAAAGGGGTACAATTGATCTTCTTCTCCGTGAACCAGGAAAATCTTTTCCGGTTTGACCTTAATTTGAGAGATATATTTGTCCAGGTCATCCATGTCGGCATGACCGGAAAATCCGTCTATCATCTCAATCCGGGCATTTACCTCTATTGTCTCACCTAACAGTTTAACACTTTTGGCTCCGTCAACAAGCAGTCTTCCCAAAGAGCCGTTTGCCTGATATCCGATAAAAAGTACCGTTGTCTTTTCTTTATATAAGTTGTGTTTAAGATGATGGCGTATTCTTCCGGCATCACACATTCCGCTGGAGGAAATTATAATCTTCGGAGAATTATCAAAGTTTAGTCTTTTGGATTCCTCGACAGATTTGGTGAATATGAGGTTGGGAAAATCCAGAGGATTATCGCCTTTCAATATGTATTGTTTGGCTTCATCATCAAAATATTGAGTATTTTTTTTGAAGACCTCCGTTGCCAATGTTGAAAGCGGGCTGTCCACATACACCGGAATCTTGTTAAATATGGAAAACTTCTTCTTCAAAGCAATATTCTCGTTGAATGCATAAATCATCTCCTGAGTTCTTCCCACGGAAAAAGAAGGTATTATCACCGTTCCTCCGTTGGATATGGTATCCTCTATAATCTCAAACATACGCTCTTCGGGATGTTCTTTAAGAATATGTTTTTTATTACCGTAAGTGGATTCCATTACCAGGTAATCGCATTCCTGTAATACTTCCGGATTATTTATTATAGGTGTATCGGGTTTACCGAGATCGGAAGTAAATGAAACAGTAGTGGTCTTGCCTTCTTCCGTTACGAAGATTGTTATAGATGCGGAACCCAACATGTGTCCGGCGTCACTGAATTTTACCGTAATGTTATCATCAAGCTTTATCAGGTCGTAATACTGCACGGCAATAAAATGTTTTAAAGCTAAATTTGCATCTTCTATGGTGTATAAAGGTTCCAGAGGAAGCAAACCGGCTCTGAATCTTTTATTGTTTTTATACTGCGTATCCGACTCCTGTATATTTGCGGAATCCACAAGCATGATATCACATAAATCCTTAGTTGCTTTTGTACAGATAACCGTTCCTCTGTATCCTTTTTTATACAATAAAGGTATTCTTCCCGAGTGATCGATATGTGCATGAGTCAAAAGAACATAATCAACAGACTGTACATCATATTTGAATCCGTCAAAGTTTTTTGCCTTGGTTGCGGAGGATCCCTGGAATAATCCGCAATCTATCATTATTCTCTTCCCTGCAGCGTCCAGTATAAAATTTGATCCCGTTACTTCTCTTGCTGCCCCGTAAAATGTTAATTTCATAATAAAAAACCTCTTGTTGTATATGATAACACATAAATTTAATATTATAACGTAAAACTGATGAATTAACATATAAGTTTTACTAATTATTTAACAATAAAAAAATCCCCTGTTACAGGAATTGTGTGGCGAGCCAGAAGGGATTCGAACCCCCGACCTACGGATTAGAAGTCCGTTGCTCTATCCAGCTGAGCTACTGGCTCATAAAAAATGGAGCGGGTGAAGGGAATCGAACCCTCACAACCAGCTTGGAAGGCTAGTGTTCTACCACTGAACTACACCCGCAGGATTGCTTATGTATTATAACACATGAAGTATAAGTGTCAATCAGATTTTTTAATTGTTATTTCTCCCTTTTTTCTTTCCTGAATTGCTTTACCGTTTCTACCACATCGGCTTCTGTTTTCAGCCCAAGCCTTTCAGCTTCACCGATAAAGCCTTCCTGAACTTCACGCAATGCAACCCTGATACTATCTGATTCTTTCATTTTATCCAGAAGATTTTTAGCATACTCCAGACCTTCTTGACTGACCTTTTTGCCGTCAAAAAGTATTGCCAGTTGATTAATACGTTCATTGTGGGTAAGTTTCTTTATATCGGCATATGTAGAATCTTCATCACTGTATTTACTTATCAGATAGTGATGATCCGCTTTTGCTGCAATCTGCGGTAAATGAGTTATGGAAATAACCTGTTTGGAAGCTGATAATTCATAAAGTTTATTTGCCGTCATGATAGCCGCTTCACCGCTCACACCGGAATCTATTTCGTCAAAAATATAAGTTTCAATATCATCATTGTTGCTGATAATACACTTGATAGCCAGCATAATTCTGGAAATCTCACCTCCCGATGCGATTTTCGCCATGGGAAGCGGATCAATTCCTTTATTAACCGATATTAAAAACTCAATATCATAAAGTCCTTTTCTGTTAAAATCATAATATCCGAGAGTGTTTTTCTTAAGATTCTTCTCAAAATGTACATTAAATACGGCATCGGGCATCTCTAAAGAATGAAGATTTGTTTCCACTGATTTCGAGAAATGCTCAGCCGCTTTTACTCTTAATCCGTTTAGCAACTCCCCTTTTTCATAGAGTAATTCGGAAAGTTTCTCTATTCTCTGTATTTTTTCTTTGTATATATTGTCGAAATTATCAATATCATGCAGTTGCTTCTCCGCATCTTGTCTGAATGCAGTTATTTCTTCCACGGTAGTTCCGTATTTGTATGACAGTTTTTTGAATAATTCCAGCTTCTTTATAATTCCGTCATATGTCTCTTCATCAAAATAGAATTGGTCGGATATATCTTTGAGTTGCGAGAAGTTATCTTTCAGAATGTAATAGCAATTCATCATACTCTGTGAAACCGCAAGTAATTCATCCATATCCTTCAGCTTATTCAACAAATGAGCAGACAGATAAATCTTCTCGATACTGTCATTTTCTTCAATAAGATTAATGCTTTCCCGTAAAGAAGTTATATATTTCTCTGAATTTTCCAGTATCCTACTCTGCTTCTCCAATTCCTCTATATCAAATTGCTCAACCTTTGATTTAACAATTTCATCTATCTGATAAGCCAGTATATCTCTTCTTACCGCACGTTGCTGTTCCGAACCGCTGTTTTTAAGTATAAAATCCACAAGTGTGTTATATTCATCAAGCAGTGCTATGTATTCATCATGTGAGGTTTTTATGAATGATTGGTATAAACTGTCTAAAATTCTTTGATGAGACAACGGATTTAGAAGAGTCTGGTTTTCATACTGACCGTGAATATCGCATAAATACTCCGCAATGTCTTTTAAAAAGGTCAAATTGCGGATTTTTCCGTTTACTTTACAAACCGAGTTGGAATCGGTATAAATTGTCCTTGTAATTACAAGCATATTATCATCTGTATCTATATCGAATTTATTTGAAATAGTTTCCGATAAGTCTTTCTTAAGCCTATAAACCGCCTCAACAGAGGAGAAATCGCATCCTTTTCGTATATATTCCTTAAAACCCCTTTCTCCGTTAATTAAAGAAAGAGCGGTTATAAAAACGCTTTTACCGGCTCCCGATTCACCTGTAATTACATTAAACCCGTCAGAGAAATCAATGGTGGTATCCTTAAAAATAGCGAAATTTCTGATAGACAATTGCAATAACAAATCGATTACCTCAACTCATCGAGAATATTCTCATAAAAAGCCTGTGCATCTTCATTTGCGGAAAAACATGCAAATATTGTGTCGTCTCCGGCAATAGTGCCTATAAGATTCTTAGCATCAAGATTGTCAATTGCCGATGCAACAGCCGGTGCGGTTGCGGGTAAAGTCTTTATTACCGCTATATTCTGAGCAATATTGATAGACAAAAACGATGCTTTAAGCACTTTTATAAGCTTCTCATGTGAATTATCCGAAACATCGGAGTTGGAAGTATAAACAGAGAGACCGTCTTTATTGATTGCTTTGAAAAGTTTCAATTCCTTGATATCTCTCGAAACGGTAGCCTGAGTCGCAACAAAACCGTTATTTTGCAACAATGTGACCAGCTCTTCCTGAGTCTGAACAGGATACTGTTTAATGAACTCCAGTATTTTTACCTGTCGTTTGTTTTTCATTTTGCACCTCTGTAATATATTTTGTTTCTGAGATTTTCATAAAATGAATTGCCCTGTATTTTAAGCAGCGGAATAAAAGAATTACTTTTCTTAACTTTTATCACATCCCTACCTTTCAGTGAGGAAGCAATACCGTCGTAACTGAAACAACAGTCAAAACTTTCATCCTCTTCCACCGTTAAAACAATGTTGCTGTCATCTTTAAGTATGTATGTCTGCTTGTGCATCATATGAGGACAGATAGGAGTCATAAGCATTATATCGGCCTCGGGATCGCTTACCGGACCTCCTGCGCTCATCTGATATCCTGTGGAGCCTGTGGGTGTACTTATTATAACGCCGTCCCCGTCGTAAGTATCTATATATGATCCGTTTATATCCACCGATACGGCAACGGTATCCCCGGTTACTTTTCTGGTTATGACCACATCATTTAAAGCATCTATGTCATAAATCAATTTGTCATTACGATAGACTTTTGCCGAAAGCATCGCTCTTTTTGATATGGTATATTGTTTCAAAGTTATGCTTTTTATAAGTTCCTCATAGTTATTTTTCTCTATCTGAGTTAAAAAGCCCAGTGACCCTATATTAATACCTACCAGAGGTATTGATAAACTCTTGGTTTTCTGTGCTATATCCAGAAGTGTACCGTCTCCGCCTAAAGTAATGATAACATCGGAATGCATAACTTTTGAAATGTCCGTCTTACCGCCTTTGGAAACAATCTCACTGTGTATAACTTCGGAACCTATAGATTCAATATATTTGCAGACCTGTGCTAAAAACAGTCCGTTTGCATCTTTATTAACATTTGCATATAGTGAAAATCTCATATTACCTGCCTTATTTTATATAAACTTCTGCTACTCTTTAAATGAGTTTAACCGATTAAATTATTAAAGCACCTTACAATATGTATAATAATACATTAATCAGTTAAAAACAATGTACAAACATATATTTCCGACTTTTCTATAGGTAAAATATCCATATTACTGTATAATCAGTATGTCGATGAATATAGAGGGTTTGCTATGAATAACGAATACATAAAGTGGAAATCAGTAAGATTAAAAGATAACGATTTGAATAAAGAGCTTATTGAAATGAACAGTAAGCCTGAATTGATTGAGGATGCATTCGGCAGGAATCTTACCTTCGGCACGGGCGGATTACGCGGAATTTTGGGTGCAGGCACCAACAGAATGAATATATACACTGTTAGGAAAGCTACATTCGGATTGGCTTCGGTCCTTTCAATCGGTTCTTCGGTTGCAATAGCTTACGATTCCAGAATAAAGTCGGATTTGTTTGCCAAAGAAGCCGCAACGGTATTGGCCAACTGTAAAATGAAAGTATATCTTTTTGACAGAGTATCCCCTACCCCTTTATTGTCCTTTGCGGTAAGACAACTTAAATGTGATTCCGGTATTGTTATAACGGCATCTCATAATCCGTCGAATTACAACGGCTATAAGGTATATAACTCCAAAGGCTGTCAGATAAATCCGGAAACGGCCGATTTAATTTTGCGGCATATAAATAAAACCGATATATTTTATGAATTACCCGGTGAGACGGATTTTGATACATGCATTGATAAAGGACTTATAACCTACATAGAAGACAGTTTAATTGAAGATTTTATTGACACGGTGTGTAAACAGGCATTTTATGACGGCAGTAAAAGAATCAAAATAGTGTATACCCCGTTAAACGGAAGCGGATATGAATGTGTATCGGGTGCAATGGCAAAAAGAGGCTTTAAGAACTTTATAACGGTGCGGGAACAGATGCATCCGGACGGCAGATTTCCCACCTGTCCCTATCCCAATCCCGAAGTGAGAGAAGCATTGCAATTGGGCATAAGGGATTTGATTAACAGTAAGTCGGATATCTTAATAGCTACCGATCCCGACTGTGACAGAGCCGGTCTGGCTGTTAGGAAAGATAACCAAGCGGTAATTTTAAACGGAAATGAAGTGGGAATTCTTCTATTAGACTATATATGCATGATGAGAAAAAAGAAGAATATTATGCCAAAATGCCCTGTTGCAATTAAAACCATAGTAACAACCGAACTGGCAACCAAAATAGCCGAACATTACGGAGTAACGGTTATTGATACTCTTACGGGATTTAAATTCATCGGGGATCAGATAGCAATTCTTGAAGAAAAAGGTCGGGAAGACAGCTTTATTTTCGGATTTGAAGAAAGCTGCGGGTATCTTTCGGGAACTTATGTCCGGGATAAAGATGCCGTTAATGCCGCAGTTCTGATAGCCGATATGGCGGATTACTATAAAGATAAGGATATTTCCCTTCTTGACAGACTGGAGGAGCTATATAAAAAGTTCGGATATCTCATTTCCTATCTGGGCAATTACGAATATCCGGGAACGGCGGGATTGAGCAAGATGAGAAGTATAATGGAAAACTTACGGAAAAGTACTTTGTTGACAAAAGATTATCTCAATGAAACCGATATGCTTCATGCAGATGTACTTAAGTTTGATATAAAAGATTTTGGAACTGCTATCGTACGCCCCTCCGGCACCGAACCTAAGATAAAGATATATTATTTCGCAGAAGGCTGTGATATGATAGATGCGAAAGAAAAAATGAAAAAACTGACTGTACTGATTGAAAGGATGTTGAATTAGTATCTATGCGTAAAATGACATACATCAGTTCGCATAAACGGAAAAAGCGATTTAATTACGAGATATTCGGATTACTTTATTGTTTGGCGCTTATAGGTATCATTATCTATTATCATCTGACAAAAGATATATCTATATCCGCATTTAAAGCCGATCTGTTTTCCCCTGAGTATCATACTGTTCTGAAGCCTTTTTATTTCGTTCTTATCTTTTGCGGTCTTTTCCTTCTTATATTCAGCTTCGGCTTTATAGGTATTTTCAGGACACGCATCTCTTACTTACTTTATCCCGCATCTGTTTTAACCTGCATTTTTCTGTCATTAAGCGGTTTTTTGTATGAACTGCATGGCAGATTCCATTTTTTCAACGCTTGTCTTATTTCGGCTTCCGTCTTATTCTCCGTACTTATATTGTGTTTCATAATAGAAAAGCCCTATTCATCAAAATACGCAAGTTTAACCATGAGAATAATAGATATTGTCTGCGGTTCGCTTTTTATTGCATATACGATTTGGAAAATATCAGGTATACTAAGAGATTTTCTGTTGTCATATGAAGGATATTTTCAACTTATTATGTTATCGGTTTCCGTTTTTTTTGTCATGAGCAATGCTGTTTACATATATCTTAAGTTTGAGACACGATATTCCGTCAAGTAGGAGGCTTATAAAAACCTTTTTATTCTGACATCAGCCGGTGAGACATCGGGTATTTTATCTATAATCTGAAAATCGTAGCACCAGGCACAGGTTATACAGTGAAGGTCTTTTAAAAAGGCGTCATAATATCCTCTGCCGTACCCTACTCTGTTACCTGAAATATCAAAAGCTACACCGGGAACAAATATGACATCCAAAAGATCGGGAGATACAATCTGAATTTGTTCGGGTATATTGATACCGAAAGTATCTTTTTTATAAACCGTATTTTTCTCAATCAATACGGGAACCAGTTTATTTTTCTTATCAATATAAGGAACCGATACCTGTTTACCGGTATTTAAAAGATAATCAATAAGCAAATATGTGTCTGTCTCATTTTTTATGGGCATATATACCATATAACTTTCATACATGGTTAAATCGGAATTAAGAAAGTTTTTAAAAATTTCTTCGGAAAGATTCTGTACTTCCCGGTATGTTAAAGCATTTCTCTTTTCTATCATATATTTCCTTACGGATTGTTTGTCTGTAAAAGTTAAGTTCTGCAATTTATGTTCTCAAACCTCAAAAAACATGTTATCCACATACTCCTCGGTAAACTCGTTATCCTGACTGAGTTCTATGTATTGTGTCATTTTACGTATGGAATCTATTGTTTCGATATTTGCCTTATCCAGAAGAAGCATGGATGTACCGGCTAATGATGTGTTACCCGCAGGTATTACTTTATCTTTAAGTTCGGCAGGAATAAGACCTATTCCCGTGGAACTTTCCACATTCATAACGGTTCCGAAACCTCCGGCAAGATATAATTTATCTATTTCTGAATATTTATATCCTGATCTTTTTACAAGTATCTTTAATCCCGCAGCGATGGCGGCCTTTGCATTCTGCACTTCCCTGATATCTTTTTGTGTCAGTATTACATTGTCGGTAATCTTGAATTCCTCTGACTCCATATAGCCCGAGTCCTCGATTATACCGTTTTTAAGCATGGAATATACGGCGTCAATTAGTCCCGAACCGCATATGCCGATAGGCTTTTTATTACCTATCGTAGTGAATTTGTTTGCATCATCATAGCTTACGGTATTGATTGCACCCTCAATACCCGCAACACCGCAGGAAATATTAGCTCCTTCAAATGCCGGACCTGCAGCCGTGGCACAGCTGAATATTCCGTCCTTTGAACCTAATACTATCTCACCGTTTGTGCCTATATCCAGTAATATACACGGTTTATCCGCTTTATGTATGCCTGTTGCCAGTATACCTACCAGAATATCCGCACCCACATAACTTGCAATACTTGCACAAACAACAATCTTTCCCTTTTTATTTATCTTTACATCCCACTTGAGTTCGGGAGCATCGGTATCGAATATATGAGTATCCAGAGTGACCGGAGTAAACGGTGCAACTCCGATACCTGTCGGATCCAATCCCATGAAAATATGCTGCATTGTGGTATTGCCGGAAACCGCTACAACATAAATATCTTTACAGTTTATTGCGGACTGCTTACACAATCTTAAAATCATACGGTTGACCTGAGTAAGAACGGTATCCTGCATAAGCAAAAGATTCTCTTTTGACGAAGCGAACTGAATACGCGATATTACATCCGCACCGAATCTTCCCTGTCTGTTTACGTCCGAAGTAACGGATAATCTCTTGGCGGTCTTGAGGTCGTATAAAGAAGCGGCCAATGTTGTGGTACCGATGTCTACGGCAACACCGTATCCCCTATCGGTTATGGAATTGACGGTAATATTATCATGTGACAGTCTGTCTTCGGTCATGATGGATTGTAATGATTCGGTTTCTCTCAGATCCACCACCTGTCCGTCGGAAAGCGCAACAAAACATGCTAAACGGATATTATCGGATATCTCTTCTTTTGTTAAAAAACGCCTTTCTTCCTCGGATATACCCGTATTATCATTAAGAAGCCTTATTTTACACTTCCCGCATCTCTTCCCTCCTCCGCAGGGAGCGGAAAAGTCAATTTCCGGAATGCTTTTTATAAGCGAGTATATGTTCGGATGTTTAAGAGTCCGAGTATCGAATTCATATGTTTTGTTATCGGTTAGTATTTTTACGGTCATAAGTATCTCCTGTGGTACTGATAAATAATCTTCTGTCCTCTATTATACATGCATACGGGAAATATGACAGGTAATTTATTGTATAAATCCGACATAATGATATAATTATGGAGAAGAAATAATCAAGGAGTTTTTAAATGAGTCACAATGAAGTAAGAACAAGATATGCACCGTCACCCACCGGATTTGTTCATATAGGTAATTTACGTTCGGCTCTTTACGAGTACCTTATTGCCAAGGTCAAAAACGGCAAATTCATACTCAGAATAGAAGACACCGACCAGAAGCGATATGTCGAAGGTGCAGTGGATGTAATATACGATACGCTTAAAATTGTAGGTATTAAGCATGACGAAGGTCCCGACATCGGAGGCCATTACGGTCCTTATGTACAATCGGAAAGAAAGCATCTTTATCTTCCCTATGCAAAACAACTTATTGAAAAAGGCAAAGCCTATTACTGCTTCTGCTCCGAAGAGCGACTGGAAGATTTAAGAGTTAAAGCGGAAAAAGCCAAGGTGCAGAATAAATATGACAGACATTGTCTTAACCTTTCAAAAGAGGAAATTCAAAGAAGACTGGATGCAAAAGAGCCGTATGTCATACGTCAGTTAATGCCCGATACAGGTGAAACCACATACAACGATGCGGTATACGGAGATATTACTTTTAACAATGATGTACTGGAAGATCAGATACTTATCAAATCCGACGGCTTTCCCACATATAATTTCGCCAATGTAATAGATGATCATCTGATGAAGATATCGCATGTGGTAAGAGGCAGTGAATATATTACGTCAACCCCCAAGTATGTACTTCTCTACGAGGCTTTCGGATGGGAGCCTCCCATATTCGTGCATCTTCCCCTGGTGGAAAAGCTGGGCGGCGGAAAACTGTCCAAGCGCAGCGGTGATGCATACTTTTCCGACCTTATAAAAGCGGGATATCTGCCTGAAGCGGTTGTCAATTTCATTGTGCTTTTGGGCTGGAGCAGCGGGACGGAACAGGAATTCTACACATTGTCGGAACTGGAAAAGGTATTTGATATTAAAGGTATTAGCAAGTCTTCCTCTGTGTACGACACCGATAAATTAAAATGGATGAACGGTGAATATATAAGGAGGAAGACTCCTGAAGAGTTTGTTAAGATTGCTTCACCGTGGATAGATAAAGCATTACCCGATACTTTAGACAGAACCAAAATTTGTTCCATGATTCAAAAACGTGTGGAAGTATTAAGTGAGATTCCCGATATGGTTAAGTTTTTAAAGAAGGCAAAACCTATCGATATAAGTCTTTACAACAATGAAAAAAGTAAATGTAATATAAATGAAGCAAAAAGGATTCTTCCTATCATCAGGGATAAAATAGTTGCTATGGAAGATTTCAATCATGAATCAATTTATTTAATGTTTACCTCCACAGCACAGGAGTTGGGTGTTAAAAACGGACTGGTGATGTGGCCTGCAAGAATTGCTTTAAGCGGTCAGCTTGTAACCGCAGGAGGAGCCGTGGAAATAGCCGATGTGCTGGGTAAACAGGAAACGCTTAAAAGAATAGATAAAGCAATTAAGCAATTGGAGAAGACAGATGCTTAAATATGAGGATCTTCCCGATTATTGCAGGGATTTTTTATCATATCTTGAAACAATACAAAACAGGTCACCGCAGACTGTAAATGAATATTATTACGATATCAGAATGTTTCTTCGGTTTGTTAAAATACTGAAATTCAATGCAAAAGAAGAATTTGACGAGATTACCGTTAAAGACATGGATGTAAGTGTTTTAGAAAAACTCACACTATCGGACTTTTATGCGTATATGACTTTTCTTTCAAGAAACAGAGGTGCTTCCTCTAAAACCCGAGCAAGAAAAGTAGCTTCACTCAGGTCCTTTTATAAATACCTTTTTTCCAAGGTAAAACTTATAAACAACAATCCCGCATTGGAACTGGAAACCCCGAAACATAAGAAGGGTCTTCCCCGCTATCTCAACCTGGAAGAGAGCACCAAACTTTTAGACAATGTGGAAAGCCGTCATGAGAAAAGAGATTTTGCCATGTTAACTCTTTTACTTAACTGCGGTATAAGAATATCGGAACTTGTAGGGATAAATATAACCGATTACAGGGATGATACAATTAAAATTTCCGGTAAAGGAAATAAAGAAAGAACTATATATCTCAACGATGCTTGCAGAAATGCCATAAATGAGTATATGGCCGTACGTCCCAATGATAAAGCCGTTGACAAGAATGCAATGTTTTTAAGCGAACGTTATACGAGAATAAGCAGAAAAACCGTTCATGTAATAGTAAAAAAACAACTGGCCAATGCCGGTATAGATACTACCAAGTATTCGGCACACAAACTGAGACACACCGCAGCCACTTTGATGTATAAACACGGTGATGTGGATATAAGGGCTCTGCAGCGTATATTGGGTCATGAAAGTATAGCGACAACGGAAATTTATACCCATCTTGACGATGAGCAGTTAAGAAGTGCCACAAAGAAGAATCCTCTGGCGGATTACAAAAAGGAAAAATAACAGGGTTTTGAACCTTAGTGTGAAGATTAACGTTTAATTTGTATAGTATAGCGGTGGAGTATTGAATTTTACACTACTTTACAACATAAGGATATTAATGTAAAATACATACCGTTGTAACTGGACAAGGAGGCAACATGATACCGAAAAGATTTCTTTCAACATTCGCAACTGCGATGTTTATTATATTAGTAATAGCAGGAATGATTTCCGTCATTCTTATCAACGTAAAACAACAGAGAGTGGATGCCGTTGTGGACAATAATAACCCGACATCAATTACCGATAACACAGTCAAAGAAAATCCCGACTGGCTGGACAGATATATTGAAACAAAACAACAGCCTTTCAATATTTTGCTTTTTGTTACCGATATAAAAGGATATGATACCGATGCCATAATACTGTTCAACATAGATTCGGAAAACGGCAAAATATCTGCTATGAGTATACCGAGAGACACACTTGTAAAGAATCAGCAGAAAGCCCTATCGGTTTATACCACTTCCACAAATGAAATTTTAAAAGATGAGAAAGTGATAGATATTTTTGAAGACTTACTTGCAACGGAAATTAAATACACGGTGAAGATGAATATATCGGTTATCCAGAAAATAATAGATGAAATGGGCGGATTATACTTTCATATACCTGCCGATATGTACTATTATGACAACGGTGTCGATCCCGTTACAGGCGTTTACGATCCCGACTTGGAATTGATAATAGAATTTCAAAAAGGCGAAAAACATCTTACGGGAAGTGAAGTTGTCAAACTGTTGAGATTCAGACAACCTGCACCCGGAACCGAATCTACAGAGTTGAGTGAATATTATTCCGAAGGTTCTGATTTAAACAGAATTGAAATGAATAAGCAGATTATAAATGCTTTCCTTAATCAGATGTTTGAAATGAGCAGAAGAAACCTTATAAGCAAATTAAACGGCCTCTTATCTTCCGTATACAAAGACTTAGACCTCTATATAACGCTCAGTGACGCTCAGAATATACTGGATTTATTAATGAAATCGGTACCTACAGACAACAATGAAAATTACAGCTGGACAGGTATACAATGGTATACTCTTCCCGGAACGGTGGAAGAAATATCCGGTACCAAATATTATCAGATAGATATTCCTGCTACTTCGACAATTATACAGAAATCTTTTTATACCAAACTTGAATAATTGCAGATGAATGATGACAGGTTCAGAAATACATAAGAAAAAAAATAAAAAATTACAGAATATAAAGAAAAAAAGACCCCGAAAGGTCTTTTACTTTCTTTCTTTCAATGCTTTATCACAGATTCTCGTAAAATGCTTTAAACGCTTTATATGTCATATAGATATCGGCTTTGCTGGTAATCTCATAAGGTGAATGCATGGATAATACAGGTACTCCGGCATCTAACACATTGATACCTAAGTGAGCACCGAATTTGGAGATGGTCCCTCCCCCGCCCGCATCAATCTTACCCAGTTCCGCAATCTGCCAGACTATATCGTCACTTTGATCGAATAATTTGGTTACGGCATTGACAAACTCCGCATTAGCATCGCTTGTGCCGCCTTTACCGCCTGCACCGTTATATTTGGAAAGTGCGATTCCCCTGTTGATATATGCCGCGTTATTGGCTTCAAATACGGTTTTATGGTTGGGATCGAAAGCGGCAGCCACATCGGCTGAAAGCATAACCGATTCTCTGAAAACATTTTTAACATTAATACTTTGCTTGTCATTCTTATCCGAAGGAGCCAGTAATTCTGCAATCAGTTCGGTTACATAAGTTAATGTATCACACTGTGCTCCGGTATTTCCGTAAGAACCTATCTCTTCTTTATCCGAGAAGTAGCAGTAGCAGGTCTTATCGTTAATAATGTTGCTTGCATCGAAGAATGCCATCAATGATGTATATGCACATACTCTGTCATCCTGTCCGTATCCGCCTACAAAAGACTTATCTATACCCACATCTCTTGCCTTCATGGCGGGAACCGCCTCTATTTCGGCGTTTATGAAGTCTTTTTCGGTTATACCGTACTTGTTATTAAGCAACTGCAAAATGGTCGCTTTGACCTTGTCAGTGACCTCCGTGTCGACATTGGGAACCGAACCTGTAAGAAGATTGAGACTTTCTCCCGGAATGGCATCCTTTAAAGGCAATTTATTCTGTTCGGCCGAAAGATGCGGAAGTAAATCGGGAATGACGAAGATAGGGTCGGTTTCACTCTCACCTATGTTTATCTCCACTTCGGTGCCGTCAGCCTTATAAATTATTCCGTGAAGAGCCAGCGGAACCGATACCCACTGATATTTTCTTATACCACCGTAATAGTGAGTTTTAAGAAAACCCAGCTCGGTGTCTTCAAATATCGGGAGAGGTTTTAAATCCAGTCTGGGAGCATCTATGTGTGAACCTATTATTTTAACTCCCTGAGAAAGTCCCTCCTTACCGATTGTAATCAAGATAATTGCCTTATTGTGTTCGATGTAATAAAGCTTATCTCCGGGGTGCAGTTGCTGTCTGTTTTTGTAGGCACTCTTAAGGGATATAAAGCTGTTTTCTTTTGTTAAACAAAGATTATGTATGTATTTAACACATTCTCTTTCGGTTTTACACTGGTCTAAAAACTTTTTATATCCTTCGGAAAATTGATTTATGGAAGTAACCTGTTCTTCGTTTATTTCCTTCCAGACATTCTTTCTTTCATAAAAAAGTACATCTTTTATATCTTTGTTCTCTACCATTTTATTCTCCTATTCGCACTTTTTATTATGGCAACAGGTATTACAGGCAAAGTTATCTTCCGTCACCTGTTCCCCGATACTCTTTTTGTAGTCATATATAGCCGCCTTTATCGCCTCTTCCGCAAGCAGTGAACAATGCACCTTAACCGGCGGTAACCCGTCCAGTGCGTCCATAACTGCCTTATTGGTTAATGTCAAGGCTTCTTCTACTGTTTTGCCTTTAACCAGCTCGGTAGCCATACTGCTTGTTGCAATTGCCGCTCCGCATCCGAAAGTCATGAAACTGACATCTTTAATAATATTATCTTCTATCTTCATGTATATTTTCATAATATCTCCGCATTTGGCATTGCCTACCTGTCCTACCGCATTGGCATCGGCAAGCACTCCCACATTGCGGGGATTTGCGAAATGATCCATTACTTTAGCGCTGTACATTAACATGCACTCCTTTCATTTTTTATATTATAGCATAATATGGCAGCTATAATAGTTATCATCAGTGTTCTTTTATGAAAGATTCATACAAAGGCGACATTTGTCTCAATCTGTCCACCGTTTGAGCAACAGTATTGACTATATAGTCCACATCGTTCATGGAACTGTCTTTGCCGAATGTCAATCGCAAAGAACCGTGTGCAATCTCGTGCGGTAATCCCAGTGCTAAAAGCACATGTGAAGGATCCAGCGATTTAGATGCGCATGCCGAGCCGGAAGAAGCACATATGCCTTTCATATCCAGAAGAAGTATCAATGCTTCCCCTTCAATGAACTTAAAACAGAAATTTATGTTATTGACAAGTCTGTTTGTTTCATCACCGTTGTAGATAATATACGGAACCTTAGCCTCAATACCTGCTTTTACCGCATCTCTTATTGCCTTGATATGCGCATTATTTTTCTCCATATTTTCCACCGACAGTCTCAGTGCTTCCGCCAGGCCTACTATCCCGCAGACATTCTCGGTAGCCGCTCTTCTGGTTCTCTCCTGTCCTCCGCCGTGCAAAAGATTATCAATAACAATACCTCTTTTGATATACAGGGCTCCGACACCCTTAGGTCCGTGAAACTTATGAGCGGAAACGGACATAAGGTCAATATTCAATGCTTTTACATCAATAGGTATCGCCCCTGCAGCCTGAACGGCATCTGTATGAAACACTATATTATGCTTTTTTGCTATTGCTCCTATCTCGGCTATAGGCTGTATTGTTCCTATTTCATTGTTTGCAAACATTACCGAGATTAATATGGTATCTTTGCGTATTGCTTTTTCAATATCCGAAGCATTGACAATACCGTTTTTCTCCACGGGGACCAACGTAATGTCATAACCGATCTTTTTCATATACCGGAAAGTATCCAAAACTGCGGGATGCTCTATGTTTGTGGTTATGATATGTTTACCTTTAGCTCTGTGAGAAGAACATATCCCCTTTATAGCCCAATTATCGCTTTCGGTACCGCAGGAAGTAAAATATATCTCACTGCTTCTGCAATTGAAGCAGGATGCAACTGTTTCTCTTGCCTGTTCAATTGCTTTTAAACTCTCTCTTCCGAAAGAATATATCGACGAAGGATTACCGTAATAATCCCTGATAAAAGGCTTCATCTTTTCCAAAACGTCCTGATCAAGTTGTGTGGTCGCGGCGTTGTCTAAATATATATGTTTCATAAAAACTCCTGTCTATTCTCTATCGGCAACACTATCGTTTTTAGTGCTATCATCGCCTTTATTATTACCGTCATCTTTTATACTGTTGTTGTCTTTTGTTTTTTCATCGGGTTTATTTCTGAAAACCGCAAAATATACAATTAATAATACTATATATGCAACAAGAAAATACTCCTCATAAAAATCCAATATCATAAGGTTTAAGATTACAAAAATAAAAAGTATTATATATATCCATGCTAAAACTCTTTTTAAGACTGCTTTCTTTTTTTCATCCATTCGGTAAGTTTCCCTTCTTCACCGTTGTCGGTCGGTTTATAGTAAATCTTATCTTTTATTATATCAGGCAGATACTGCTGTTCAACATAATTTCCTTCATAATCGTGAGCGTATTTATACCCTACGGAATAACCGTGCTGTTTCATTTCGGCAACCGGTGCGTTTCGCAACCACATGGGAGTCTCACCTGTCTCTATATTCTTTAAATCATCGAATACGGCGGAAATACCCGCATAGCAGGAATTGGATTTTGCCGATACGGCTACGTACACCGCAGCTTCAGCCAGTATCAACGATGCCTCGGGCATTCCTATCATTCTTACAGCTTCGGCGGCCGATTGTGCCACAACCAAAGCATTGGGATTGGCCAATCCCACATCTTCTGCCGCACAGATTACTATTCTTCTTGCTAAAAAATTGATATCCTCACCGGCAATAAGTGCTTTTCCGAGATAAAAAAGTGCTCCGTCCGGAGAGGAGCCCCTCATGGATTTGATAAACGCACTTATATTATCATAATGGTCTTCTCCGTCTTTATCGAAACGAATGGCATTATTCTGCATACATTCTTTTAGTACTTGGTTTGTGATAACAGTTTTGCCGGACTTGTCGCATTTGGTTGTAAGTACAGCCAATTCCAAAGCATTCAAAGCAATTCTTGCGTCACCGGAACTGGAAGAAGCAAGTCTTTTCAGTGTCTCTTCGGAAATCTCTATATCGTAATTTCCGTATCCTCTTTCTTTATCATTTAATGCGTTCTTCAGAATGGTATATATATCTTCTTTTGTAAGAGGATTCAACATAAATACAGTGGAACGGGATAATAAAGACTTATTTACTTCAAAATACGGATTCTCCGTCGTTGCACCTATTAACACAATGGTTCCGTTTTCGATGTGAGGCAATAATGAATCCTGTTGAGCTTTATTGAATCTGTGTATCTCGTCCAGAAACAGTACGGTTCGACCGGAGGGATTTAAAAACAGATTTTTCGTGTCGGCTACTATCTGTTTAATATCCGCTATGCCGCAGGTAACGGCGTTTAAGGATACAAAAGCGGATTTGGTCATGTTGGCGATTATCCTGGCCAAAGCGGTCTTCCCCGTTCCCGGAGGACCGAAGAATATAATGGAGTGGAGATTATCCGCCTCTATCATTCTTCTCAAAAGCTTCTTTTCTCCGACTATATGAAGTTGTCCCACGAATTCATCCAAAGTTCTCGGACTCATTCTGTAAGCTAACGGTTCATTTTTCATCGTATAAAGGAAATCTGTTAATCAGTTCCTTGACTTTCTTAATGGCTGTTTCTCTGTAATTATCATAATCGGTCAATGTTTTGTAAATAATATGAGCAATCTCTTTCATTTCCGTATCTTTCATTCCCCTGGTAGTTACCGCGGGGGTTCCTAAGCGAATACCGCTGGTTACCGTAGGTTTCTGTGTATCATAGGGAATTCCGTTCTTATTGCATGTTATATGTACGGTATCCAGCATGTTCTGAGCATCTTTACCGGTAACGTTAATACTTCTCAGATCTGCCAGTACAAGATGATTATCGGTTCCTTTTGTGACGATATCTATGCCGTTTGACATCAATGCACTGCATAAAGCTTTGGAATTGGATAATGTATTCTGCTGATATAATTTGAATTCTTCGGATAAGGCTTCTTTGAAACAGACAGCTTTTGCCGCAATTATATGCATCAGCGGACCGCCCTGAGTTCCGGGGAATATCGCACTGTCTATTGCCTTTTTATGTTGCTCCTTGCAAAGTATAAGGCCGCCTCTGGGACCGCGCAGTGTCTTGTGAGTTGTCGTAGTGACAAAATCGGCATAAGGAATAGGATTCTGATGTAAGCCCACCGCCACCAGACCGGCTATGTGAGCCATATCCACCATAAGATAAGCTCCTACTTCATCGGCAATATCTTTAAATTTGGCAAAATCTATTGCTCTGGAATATGCCGAAGCTCCGGCAATAATGAGTTTGGGTTTATGTTCATGGGCTAATCTTCTTATCTCATCATAATCCAGCATATAAGTCTCTTTGTCCACACCATAGGAAACGACATTAAAATAGCTTCCCGATATATTTTTGGGCATACCGTGGGACAGATGTCCTCCGCAGGATAAATCCAAACCTAAAACGGTATCACCGGGTTTAAGCGCTGCAAAAAACACCGCTAAATTGGCATTGGCTCCCGAATGAGGCTGAACATTGGCATGATCTGCACCGAAAAGTTCGCATGCATATTTTATAGCCAATGATTCCACCTTATCAACATGCTCGCATCCGCCGTAGTATCTTCTGCCCGGATATCCTTCGGCATATTTGTTTGTTAAAGGCGTACCCATTGCATCCATAACGGCCTGGGACACGAAATTTTCCGAAGCGATAAGTTCAATATTGTTTCTTTGTCTGCAAATTTCCGATTGAATGGCGTCTGCTAATTCTCTATCTACCTTACGAATAGAATCCAGTTTGTACATGAAGTTCTCCATTTCATTTATTCAACGTAAACAATTATATCATCTTTTAATTGAGGATAATATATCAAAAACACTTTAAGTTCGGTTTTTGTAATCTTTCGTCTCCTGAGCATGTCCGGTCTGTTAAGCAGAGTGATATAAATGCTCTGAGCAAGCCGGAATTCTTCTATATTCTTATGATGTCCGGAAAGCAATATCGATGGGACGGCCATTCCGTTATACACTTCCGGTCTGGTGTATTGATGACTTTCCAGAAGATTGTCAGTATGAGACTCTTCCAGATAACTTTCCGGCTGAGGAAGAACACCGTCAATCAACCTGCTTACACAGTCAATGAGAATCATTGCAGGTATCTCCCCTCCCGAAAGAATATAGTCGCCGCAGGATAGTTCTTCGTCAACCAATGAATCGACAATTCGTCTGTCAATTCCTTCATAATGACCGCAGAGAATATTTATATTATTAATCTTAGATAACTCCATTGCACGTTTCTGTGTCAGTACTTTGCCTTTCGGTGACATGTATACGGTATGAGCTTTCGGAACGCTGTTAACGGCATCAAAAACCGGCTGACAGGTCATAAGCATACCGAAACCTCCCCCATAAGGATAGTCATCCACCTTTTTGTGTTTATTTGCGGAGAAGTCACGTATATTGACAGTATTTATTTTAATTATTCCTTTATCCTTCGCTATTCCCAGTATTCCGTAATCCAGTACTTTGAACATATCGGGAAACAGCGTGAATATGTTAAATGTATTCATCATCGAGAAGACCTTTCGGAATCAAAACATCTATCCTCTTATTTACAATATCAATGTTCAGAACGACGGATTTTATAGCAGGCAGAAGTATCTGTCGCCGGTATTTGCCGTCAGATCCGTCTATATCGTAAACATCGTTGCTGCCTGTTTCAATAATGTCGGTAATTACACCTGTAAACTCATTTTTCTCAAAAACATCGCAACCGATAATATCTTCCATATAGTAAGTATCTTTTTCCAAAGGAACGGCCTGCTCTCTTGTTATGGATACATAATTACCTTTGCAGGTATCGGCAGTTGTCCTGTCATTTATAGTGTCAAGCTTTAATAATGCCTGATTCTTAACAAACCTGACAGAGGTTACAATATATGGAGTGCCTTTGATTAATACTTTTTTAAGGGAATGAAAATTGGATGCATCGGCGGATATAGGTAAGACTTTTATCTCACCTTTTACGCCGTGAGCACCCGTTATTATTCCTATATCCAATAATTTCTTCAATTAAAGTACATCCACTATTACTCTTTTTCTCTGTTTGACTGCATATGCCCTGAGAATTTTCCTTATGGCCGTTATGGTATTACCGTTCTTACCGATAATTCTTCCGACATCATTGGGAGCAGCGGATATTTTAAGAACGGTATTACCGTCTTTATCCTCTTCTTCGGTTATAACTACCTGATCTTTTTCGTCAACAAGAGCAAAAACAATAGTTTCCAGTAATTCTTTCATTTCTTATTCCTCCGTTGCAGTATGCTTTTTAATCAAAGCTCTGACTGTTTCGGTACACTGAGCACCTTTTGCTATCCAGGCATTGGCTTTATCCATGTCTATTTCAAACCTGGACGGATTTGACTGAGGATCATACATACCTATCTCTTCGATAAATCTGCCGTCTCTGGGAAATCTGGAATCCGCTACCACTACTCTGTAAAAAGGATTCTTTTTTGTACCGATTCTTTTCAATCTGATTTTTACCATTTTCCAACCTCCGTTAATTATTTATTCAAAAAAGTAATAATAAGCTCTTAAAAGGAAAATCCTTTCGGCATATTCATTCCTTTGAATTTCTTTCCTTTCATATCGGTCATTTTTTTCATCATAAGTTTCATATCTTCAAAGCCTTTCAGTACTCTGTTGACATCCGCCACCGTTGTACCGCTGCCAGCTGCAATTCTCTTTCTTCTTTTGGCATCTAAAATTTTAGGATTATTCCTCTCTTTGACGGTCATTGACTGAATGACGGCTTTAGTTCTTACAATTTGTTTTTCATCCACTTTTACATTTTTAAGCGACGCTCCGCCGGGAATCATATTAATCAGATCCTGCATATTTCCCATATCCTTAAGTTGCTCAAGCTGTTCCAGATAATCCTGAAGTGTAAACGAGGCGGTAGCCATCTTTTTCTCCAGTTCAGCGGCTTTTTTCTCGTCGAAACTCTGTTGAGCTTTTTCAATCAACGAAAGAACGTCACCCATACCCAATATACGTGATGCCATCCTGTCCGGATAAAACGGTTCCAGATCGTTCATTCTCTCTCCGACCGAAGCGAATTTAATGGGTTTATTCACTATCGTTTTAATGGAGAGAGCCGCACCGCCTCTTGTATCTCCGTCCAGTTTGGTAAGTATTATACCGGTAAGATCCAGCCTGGAGGAGAATCCCTCGGCTATATTGACGGCATCCTGACCGGTCATGGCATCCACAACAAGCAGTGTTTCATTTGGGTTTATTGCCTTCTGTAAAGCCTGAATTTCATTCATCAGTTCTTCATCAATATGAAGTCTTCCCGCCGTATCAAAGAGCAAAATATCGGTCATGGACTTCCTTGCCTGATCAATAGCGTTTTTGGCTATTTTTACTACATCCTTATTGTCATTCTCATAATATACGGGAATATCCAACTGTTTACCTAAAATAACAAGCTGGTCTATTGCAGCAGGACGATAGACATCACATGCGACAAACATCACTCTTTTATTCTGCTTTTTCAACAAATTCCCTAATTTTCCGCAGGCTGTGGTTTTACCCGAGCCCTGCAGTCCGCACAGCATATATTTGTTCGGAATATCCGATGAGACTATAAGTTTCTCGTTCTTACCTCCCAATAAAGCTATCAATTCCTCATGGACTATTTTAATGACCTGCTGTCCGGGAGTAAGGCTTTCCAATACATCTTTATGTAAAGCTTTTTCCGATATGACCGAAACAAAATCTTTGACTATTTTGTAATTAACGTCAGCAGACAACAAAGCAAGCCGAATCTCACGGGATATGTTTTTAATATCGTTCTCCGTTATACGTCCGCTGCTTCTTAAACTTTTTATTATAGCTCCCAGCTTCTCGCTTAAGCCTTCAAATATAGCCATTAATTCTCCACTATCTCATGCAGTATTTGCAAAGCCTCATCTACTCTGTTTTCCGAAAGCATGGACTTAATTTCCTTTTCTTTATCCCTGTTCTCCAACAGTTTTGAGTAGATTGCAAGTTTGTTTTCGTAATCTTCCAGCAGGTTCAAAGACCTCTTTATAACGTCATGTACGGCCTGACGGGTAATACCCATTATTTCCGATATCTCAAACAATGAGCAATCTTCATAAAAATACAGGCTGAGAATTTCCAATTGTTTCTCGGTAAGTAATGAACCGTATATATCCGTAAGCATCCCTGCCCTGCTGTAGTTATCCATAAAACTCCTGTAAAGTAATATTACTTGACACATGATACAGCACTATATGAATGTTGTCAATATGAAAAAAATAATAAGTGTTAAAACTTATTCATATTTTCAATAAGTTATTCTTTAGAAATTCTGACTAATTTAATACCTCTACTCCGCTAATCTTGAGGAATTCTTCCAATGCATCGGTCTTCAAAGGTCTGGAATAATAATATCCCTGTATCTCATCACAGGATATATCCTTCATAAAATCGGCCTGATCCACTGTCTCCACACCTTCCGCGGTAATATGCAACATGAGATTTTTGGCTAAATTAATGATTATTTTCACTATGTCCGCTTTTTTTGCTTCAAATGTTACATCATCTATAATACTTTTATCAATCTTAATTCTGTCAAGAGGAACCAATAACAACCTGTGTAACGAAGAATAACCTTTACCGAAATCATCCACCGCAATCTTGACTCCGAGTGCTTTTAACTGATGCAGTTTATCAATTGTATCGGCAAAGTTCTTAGCCAACATACTTTCGGTAATTTCCAACTCCACATATTTGGGATCAACCCCGTGTTTTTGTATAATATCGGCAACATTCTGTACGAAATCATCTCTTCGGAACTGAACAGTAGACAAGTTTACAGAAACGCGTATAGGCGGAAAACCGTTTGCTATAAGGTGATTATGTTCCATAAGAGCCTGATCCAGTACCCACAGTCCCACATCATGAATTAAACCGGTCTGTTCCAGAATGGGTATAAACTTGTCCGGCGGTATTCTCTTTTTATCCGATGTTGTCCATCTCAATAATGCTTCAATCCCTACTGTTTTATTTGTACTACAACTGATCTCAGGCTGGAATTCCAGTGAAAACTCCTGATTTTCCAATGACCTGAAAAGTTTATGTGTCATTAAGGTATTTTCCTCAACACGGTCCTTTAGTTGTTCGGAGCAGAAAATAATTCTTTCATCTGCAGACTTTGCTTCGTACCCTGCCAGATCGGCATTTTTTATAAGGGTATCGGCATTACCGCCATCCTCAGGATAGAGAGATATACCTACACTGACCATAACAAATAAAGCCTCTAAATCCAAATCGGGCAGTAAAATAGGATGAGTAAAAGCATCTATTATTTTTCGGGCACGTTCTTTTAATTGCTCGTTACTTTCCGTAGTAGGCATAACGAGAACAAATTTCCCCTCCGCCACTCTGGAGATAATGCAACATTCCTTCATCAGACTTTTCAAAATTTCCACGCATTTTAAAACTATCTGTACCCCTACATTATGGCCGAAGGTATCATTAATCATTCTCAGATTATCCATCTCAATATTGAAAACCGCGATTCTGTCGGTTTGTCCGACATTTTGCAACAGTTGCACCAGATTTTTCCGAAGCATATTTCTGTTGGCCAATTTTGTGGTTTCGTCAAAATATGCGTAATCGTACAACTTTTCTTCATACAGGTTCATTTGTCTCGTATCACCCAAAATGTTAGCTATAATCATTAAAAAGTATAAGCGGTTTTCTCTTAAATGCACATCACTTTTCTCATAATATTCAATTACGAGCATTCCCCTCAAATCTTTCTCTACAAATATCGGTAATGCGAAATAAGAATTGATATCTCTCGACTTAAAATATTCTCGCAATTCATCATACTTATCCGGACGTATTGTATTGATATCATCGCACATTACCGGTTGTTTTTGTTCGATGAGAGCTTTAGCAAGAGGAAAATCGGAAACCGCAATTTTCATACCCGGGTTGAAAGGAAATGACTTCTTTCCCTCGACAACATTCACAAATGTATTAATAATGGTTGCATTTTCATAATCCGAGTCAAAGTTCACCAGATATGCATGATTAAAATTCAGTAATTCATAAGACATTTTAAACATTTCATATATTTTCTCTTCCGCATTCTCTTTGTTAAGGGAAAGAAAGCCGGTGGAAATTTTCTCCAGAACCTGTTGCTCTTTGGCAAATCTTTTATATTGTTTTTCTTTTTCAATATATTCGGAACTCAGATATCTGACGGAAAAAGCAGATATTAATATAATAACAATTCTTCTGCTATATTCACCGCCGTTTACTGTAACAGTAATCTCAGGGGAAATAATCCAAAAAAGAAATTGCAGCATTATGACAAATACGGTAAAAGCAATAGCATGGGATTTTGTATCAAGTATAACCGAATATAGAAGGAAAATTATATAAACCGTCCAGGTTGTCAACCCGCCGACATCTGCAGTTGTCAATGTATAAAACAGCATACCTGCTATGCATACTAATGCATAGAGACCGTTCTGAACAATATGTCTCTTAGACATGAGAGGTATAAATCTTGAAATCAATCCCATTATAAAAACCAATGTAGAGAGAAAAAGTTCGGACTCCAAATTCTTTCCCATTCCGAAATATCCGATCAAGAAGGATAATTCACCGCCGATTATAAATACAAGTGCCGTGGTTTCGAATAAACGTATACGGGCGCCTTCCGAATCCAACTGTCCCTGTTGAAAAACGTATAGTGTCTTTCCTCTTTCACTGAACAGTCCGTACTTCTTTAATGAAAAAAACAATACTATAATAGGCACAATCATAGAAACAATCAATAATTTATGAAGTAGATGTTTTGCAAGAACATTGGGTAATACAACTGATGTTATTCCCGTAATAAGGGGAACGGATACGGATATTAAAAAATAAATAAGTTGACGTTTCATAAGGACTTCGGACTTATTATTTTTCCACCAGCCGGCAATTAAAACGGTGGCCAAAATTGAATAAAAAATGAAATAAAAGGCAATCCCGATTGATAATATGTCTGAAGGCATATAGTTTATCCATCCGTAACGGGTTTGGCTCATATTATAGCTTGCTTCTTTAAGAGGACTTAATGGTGAAAAAAGAATAATATTAACTAATGACGGCACATAAATTAAAATCATCGCCAAACGGTTTTTCAAAAACTTTTTATTATCCGTGATAATCAGAATAATATGAATAAGGATACTGTAATAAACTCCCCACCCGAAAACAGCAAAGGCTCTCCAAAATGTGCTTGCTTCCTCTGTAGCAGCGGAGTTGGATATGGAGTATGAAATGGCAAAAATTGCCAAGCATGATGTCAGATAATAAAACAATCTGTTTACACGATTTTTAACATTAGCGAACAAAGCATATATCCCGAAAACCAGATAGAAACATCCGAACACATAAAGCAATATTGATAAAATTAATGCATATTTCATAATCTTATCCTCTGACTCCTGTACCGTCTTCTTTAAGAAACTTTTCCAAAGCTTCGGTAGGCAACGGTCTGGAAAAATAATATCCCTGTATTTCATCGCAGGCTATATCTCTTACAAAATGCGCCTGCTCCCGTGTTTCTACACCTTCAGCAGTAATAACCGCCTTAAGGGTTTTAGCTAATGTAATGATTATCTTGGCAACATTAGCACTCTTTTTCTCAAAAGTTACGTTATCTATTATGCTTTTATCTATTTTAATTCTGTCAAAGGGTATCAATACCAATCTGTGTAACGATGAATATCCCTTGCCGAAATCATCAACGGCAATATTAAGTCCCATTTTTTTAAATTGAACCAGTTTATCGACTGTATCGGCAAAATTCTTCGACAACATACTTTCGGTAATCTCCAGCTCAATGTATTTAGGATCAACCCGGTGTTTCTCTATGATTTTTGTAACATTATCAACAAAATCGTCTTTGCGGAATTGTACAACCGATAAGTTTACCGAAACACGCAAAGGGGGAAATCCGTTTGCTATAAGCCTGTTATGTTCCAAAAGTGCCTGATCCAATACCCATAGTCCCACATTATGAATTAAACCGGTCTGCTCCAGAATTGGTATGAATTTATCAGGAGGTATTCTCTTTTTATCCGATGTTGTCCATCTGAGTAAGGCTTCAATTCCTACCGTTTTACCTGAAATACAACTGACCTGAGGTTGAAATTCCAGAGAAAACTCCTCATTCTGTAACGAATTGAAAAGCTTGTGTGTTATTAATGTATTCTCTTCAACACGTCCCTTAAGTTGATCGGAACAGAAAACAATTCTATCATCGGTAGACCTGGCTTCGTAATTCGCCAAATCGGAGTTCTTCATAAGAGTATTCACATCACTTCCGTCTTCCGGATAAACGGCTATTCCGATATTGACAATAACAAATAATGCTTCTATATCCAATCCGGGCAGTAGAATAGGATGCTTAAAAGACTCTGCTATTTTTTTTGCGCGTTCCTCAATCTTTTTACTATCGGAACAAGCAGGTGCAACAACTATAAACTTCTCCTCTGTTACTCTTGCTATGAAACAACAATTCTTCATAAGCTCACTCAAAATATCTACCGATTTAATTACCACCTGTTCTCCGATATCATGCCCGAATGTATCATTAATGGTTCTCAGGTTATCAAGCTCAATATTAAAAACCGCAAATTTATCGGTTTCATTACTGTTTTGAATAAGTTTCTCCAAATAGTTATTCAGCATGTTTCTGTTTGCTAAATCTGTAACTTCATCAAAATATGCAAATTTATATAACTTTTCCTCATACAAAATTTTCTTCTTGGAATCGGCTAACATATTTGCCAGGATTTTTAAATAGTATAATCGGTTTTCGGTGGAATATACATCACTCTTATCAAAGTATTCTATTACCAACATAGAGATTAAATTCCCGTCCATAATAACAGGTATTGCGAAGTAAGAACTTATACCCCTTGTCGAGAAAAACTCTCTTTGTTCTTCACCTTCACTGAGACTTATCTTTTTGATATCTTCACACATGATCGGTTTTTTATCTTTTATAAGAGGTTCAAAAACCGGAAAATCCGCCATTGTGACTGTCATTCCGGGAGTCAAGGGAAATGATTCCGCATCCGGTTCGTTTACATATGTGTCAAAAATCTTCGCATCCTGATAATCATTATCGAATTCCACTAAATATGCGTGATTATAGTTGAGAACTTCCAGTGACATTTTAAACATATCCTGTATTTTTTCCATCACATTTCCACTGTTGACGGAAATAAAACTGGTGGATATCTTTTCCAGAACCAATTGTTCCTTTGCAAATCTTTTATACTCATTTTCCTTTGATGAGTACTCTCTTGTTACATATCTGATACTGAAAAAGGAAAGAAGAATAATTCCGATTCTTACCGCGTACTGACTTCCATCAATAACTACGACAACTTGCGGATAAACAATCCATAATAAAACTTGAATCATAATAACGAATATCGTATAAATAAGAGCATGAATACGTGTGCCCAGAACAACCGTGAATAAGAGAAAGATAATATAAACAAACCATGTTGTCAAACCACCTTCATCAGCGGATGTTGTGCTGTATAATGTCATACCGAACATACAGACCAGCAGAAAGAGTACATTCTGAACGGAATGCTTTTTTATCATGTAAGGTATAAATTTAGAAACTAATGCGATTGCAAAAATTGAGGCGGAGAGAAAAATCTCCATATCCAACGGCTTTTTCATAAAGAAATATCCGATAAGGAATGAAACAAAGGAACCGATTAAAAATATTATTGAAGTGGTTTCAAATAACCGTAAACGACTGCTTTGTCCTTCTATTTCTCCTTCATGAAAAACATAAACCGTCTTCTCCCTTTCATGAAAGATTCCGTATTTTTTCAATGCTATAAACAAGGTAATTGTCGGTAGCATGTTGAAGAATATGAATGTTTTGAGAAGAAGATATCTCAACGGAATGTTGGGGAGTATATTTGCCGTTATTCCTACTACCGAAGGGAGTACTGTTGATAAAAATAAGAAATTCAGATGGCGTTTAATAAAATCATTGGGCCTGACTTTCTTCCACCAGGAAAGCAGTAAAAAAACTCCTACAACGGGATAAATTATAAAATATAAAACCAGCCAGATTCTGGAAAAATTTGCAGGAACCGCGTTTATCCAACCGAACTCACTTTTTGTCATTTGGTTCTGCATCTGATTAAGAATTCCGAAAGGAGAAAAAAGTACGATGTTTAGAAATGCCGGAGTGTAAATTAAAAAATGCGTTCTGGGCTTATCTAAAAATGCTCTGTTATTTGTGATAACAATAATAAAGTGAATAAGGATAGCATAAAATACACCCCAACCGAAAACCGAGAAGGCTCTCCAAAAAGCACTGGATTCCGCTGAAGGAGCCGAGTTGACAATGGAATCACAATAAGCCCATATGGCTAATGTCGCGGTCAGATAAAAAAACATTCGGTTAACTTTACTTTTTATATTCGCATAAATTGCGTATATTCCGAAGAACAGGTAAAAACACCCGCATAGATAAAGTGATACCGATAAAATCAAGGCATAATCCATGTCTTATTCCTCAAACACGCCCAAAAAGCAATCAAAGGACGAACTTTCTTTAATAACATATACCATTAATAGGATAAAATATCAATATATATATTTTAAAAATTTTAAAATTTTATCAAAATTTGCAAATTTTAATATGAATATTACTTACGGCACCGGTGTTATAGGAATCTTTAACTCTTGCCCTGCATAAATCATATTTATATCTTTAATATTATTCAAACCCGCAATCACTTCTACAAATATTGCAGTATTAGGATAATTCAGACTGTATACATCGTTATAGTAATTGGCTATCTGATTCAGGCTGGTATGGTCGGTTGTAACCTTTACTATATGAGTAATATACTGAGGCTCTATTGTAGGTTCGGGTGATTCGGTAGGCTCTTCCGAAGGAGTAGGTGTCGGAGTCGGAGTGGGAGTAGGTGTCTGTACCACTATCGGTGATGTCACGGCTACAGGTGAGGTTTCAACAGGTTTTTTTCTGTTAAATATCAGTTTAAGCAGATTTACCATTCCGATAATAATACCTGCCATAACCGCCAGAACAACAACAATACTTATTGCTCTTTTTATATATATGGAAGTTCTTCTCTTCCTGCTTTCACTTTTACTCAGTTTAACCGAATCAAAGGAAGAAATTTTTTGCATTTTTGTCTTTTTGTCGGTAAATACAATGTCTTTGGATGAATCATCCCAGAAGCTTTCTTTCTTCTCAGGCTTATCGGTTTTATCCTCATATATCAGAGGCTGAGTTGATGTATAGGTTTTTTGCAGCTCTTCCGTCGGTATCTCCTGAGTATTTATATCACTTACAGCGGATACTTTAGACTTATCCTGAATAAGTTTTACCAGTATTACTGTTACTGAAAACTCTTCATTATTGAATGAAGTATAAAGTGAGCAAATATTCTGAGCAATGGATTCGGCCGAATCATATGTATCAATACGCCCTAAAATATCGGCTGCGGAGAGGGCCTTTGCTACCGTTTCCGATAATAATATAATCAGGTCATTGGTTTTCAGTACGGGAATGGGTGCCGTTTTTATTCTGCTGTCATCGTCTTCCGGAAACACTCTGACTATATTTCCTCCGGATATATATATTGCCGTATCGGTATCGGTAACCGCCAGCAGACCTTTATCATGTGAAATAAGGGCGGCACTCACCTGTCTGTTCATGGTATCTATTTCACCTGTTTCTTCAAGATTGTCCAGATAAGATACCGTGGTGGAGATATATTCTTCAAAATCGGAAAACTTGGTTTCCGTCTCATACTCTTTATATTTCTTAGCGTATCTTCTTATCTCGCGCATCAGTGATACATCATTGCCCGTATCGTTTGTTTCCATATTCTGTTCGATTAGAAATATAAAATCGGTATCGGCATACTCCATTATGACTTCCTTGCTGTCATAATTCAGAGTATTGATAACCTTGCCGTTAACATATGCTTTAAGATCGGTTTCTTTTTTGTTACTACAAGTAATATTTGCGGTATTGAGTAATATTTTAGCCATATTTCCACCTTTCTTTTTAATTCGAATAGAATTTTAACATTCGATGTATTAAAAATCAATCCTTATTGACTTTTATGTAAGTATTTTCAAAGCTATCTGTAAATGTCATCAAATCGCTTTTATCGGTTTTATCGGTATTTAATATTATATCGCCGATTGAGAGATAGTCTTCTCTTCCCTTCTGCATTTTTATCCTCTTACAGGCTTGTTCTTCATTTATGCCATATCGTTGCATCAAACGCGATAACTGAACCTTCTTTGAAGCAACGGTTACGATAATAATATCGGTTATATCGATAAAGCCTTTTTCCACGGGAACGGGTACATCCAGAACGATGTTTTTTTCGGAATTTTCTTCAACAAATTCATATATTTTCTCCGCTACATACTTATGTGTAATTGCATTAAGTCTTTCCAGTGATTCTTTATCATCAATAACTCTTGAAAGAATAACCTTTCTGTCAAGAGTGTTGAACTCGTTGAGTAATTCTTTCTGCATGCAAACGGAAGTATCCAGAAGATGCTTATAGGTTTCATCGGCATCAAAAACCGCATAGCCTCTTTGGGCAAATGCTTTTGTCAGCGATGTCTTACCTGTGGCAGTCTGCCCTGTGATTCCTATAATCATCTTTCTATCCTTTCAAAAGAGAATCCTGAACGGATATTTCTATGTCGAGAGGTACAGATAAATCAAATCCTTTTTCCATGGATTGTTGTAAAATCTCTTTTACCTGCCCGATTTCCTGTTTATGTGTTTCAATAACCAATTCGTCATGCACCTGAAGTATAAGACGGGATTTCAGGTTTTGCTCTTTCAGTTGCTTATATACTCTTATCATTGCAATCTTTATTATATCCGCAGCCGAACCCTGTATGGGTGCATTTAAAGCCACTCTCTTGCCGAACTCCCTTATCTGAAACTTAGGTGAACTGAGTTCCGGTATATATCGTCTTCGTCCGTATATTGTGGAAACATATCCGTTTTCCATAGCCGAACGGACTATTTTTTGCATGTACTCTTTTACTCCCGAATAATGATTGAGATAATCTTCTATGTATTTAGCGGCTTTTTTAACCGGTACATTGATATCCCTGGATAAACTGAAATCGGATATTCCGTAAATTATTCCGAAGTTAACGGCTTTGGCGGCACGTCTTTGCTCTTTTGTAACATCGGCTAAATTCACTCCGAACACCTTTGCGGCAGTGGAAGCATGAATATCCTCTTTGTTAAGAAATGCATTTCTCATATTCTCATCATCGGCAATATGTGCAAGTATACGCAATTCTATCTGAGAATAATCACCGCTTACTATCGTATACCCTTCTTCCGGTATAAAGGCTTTACGTATTTTTCTTCCGATTTCCGTTCTTATAGGTATATTCTGCATATTGGGATCGGTTGAACTTATTCTCCCGGTTGCGGTTACCGTTTGATTGAATTTACTGTGTATTCTTCCGTCAATCTGAATGGCGGATAACAGACCCTGTGCATAAGTGGAGTAAAGTTTCGAAACGGTACGATAATAAAGTACTTCTTCTACAATGGGATATCGCCTGAGTTTCTCCAAAACATCGGCGGATGTGGAATAGCCGCCCGATGCATTGGGTTTGGCATGCGGTAACTTCAATTGTTCAAATAATACAATACCCAGTTGTTTGGGAGAATTTATGTTGAATGTACAACCGGCATAATCAAATATCTTCTTTGCCGTTATATTCAATTCATTATCGAAATATTCCGATAATTCCAGTAAGTACTCTCTGTCCGCCCGTATTCCGATATATTCCATATATGCCAATATCTCCACCAAAGGCAGTTCTATATCATAAAACAGCGATTGCATATCCGTAGTTTTTAACTCATTTTCGGAATACTTTTGAAGATACTTTATCTTATACGGTTTGGGATCATTGACCGAGCCGGATATATTATGGTTTCTGTAGGTATCGTCGATATCATACTTCTCTTTCATTGAATCGAGAAGATACATTGCGGTGGCCGTGTCATAGTATTTTTCCGGTATTTTAATATTATTGTAAAAACAATAAACGAAAATGTCTTTGAGATAATGAGAAACAACAGTCAAATCCGATGAGAAAATTTCCTTGAGGCAGTTGTCCGCTTCTTTATCAAAAGTCTTTAAAATCTGATGCTTTTCGTTCATAATCTCTATTTCTAAAATGTTTTCATCAAGTTTATAGTACAGAAATAATCTTGAACCTACAGTATCAAAATCCTTTAAGTCGGAAACTTCAAGAAAATGTTGTGCAGATTCACTTATATTCTCATCTTTTTCTTCCAGCTGAAACTTCTGAATAAATGAATTGAATTCCAGTTTTACAAACAACTTGAGAAGTTGCTGATTGTTGAAAGGCATTTTTTCAAGGTTATCCGGTTTCAAATCATCAATAGGTACTTCTGTATCTATTTTCGCAAGTTTTTTACTCAAAAAGACATTTTCCTTATCTTTGATAAGTTTTTCCTTCAAAGCGGGCTTGTCTATATTGTCGATGTTACGATACAAGTTATCGATATCTTTATACTCTTTGATAAGATTAAAAGCACCTACTTTGCCTATACCCTGAACTCCGGGAATATTATCCGATTTATCACCCATCAACGCTTTGACATCGATAAATTCCGAAGGCTCGATACCGTACTCCTCACGAAAAGTGTTAATATCAAACACATTAACGGTCTTTTGTCCGGATGAGACGGTAGGAATTTTTACCGTGCATTTATCCGTAATAAGTTGCAACATATCCCTGTCACCTGTAAGTACAACCACATCAAACTCATCGGATGCACGTTTTGACAGTGTTCCCAGTATGTCATCGGCCTCATATCCTTCTTTCTCGATTAAAGTGATATTCATGGCTTTCAGAATGTCTTTCAGTACCGGCAACTGTACGGCCAATTCGTTCGGCATTCCTTTTCTTCCGGCTTTGTATTGCTCATATATTTCATGTCTGAATGTTTTACCCTTCAGGTCGAAAGCAACCGCAATATGAGTGGGATTATCTTCATTCAGATATTTTTCCAGAATATTGAGAAATCCGTATATCGCGTTGGTAAATAAACCGTCTTTGGTAACCAGCATATTGGATGCCATACCGTAGAATGCTCTGTTCAGAATACTGTTTCCGTCAATTAAAAGTAGTTTTTTCATCGGATTCAATTATATCATGGATTATGCTCAGTCTTTATATATTATGATAACTTTTGTATATTCGCTGACACTATCGGCTGTATTTGTTTCGGTTTTTACAGTGATATCTTTTTTCAGATTCAATTCTTCGGAAATCTTTTCGGTATCCGCAGTATTGGATATGAAAGATATCTCATTCATATCCGCCTGATTATATATATTGAAAATAACGAATTGCTCCGATAAATCGGTTATCTCTTTCATAAGGTCGTTATAACTTTTATCGGTAGAATAGTTGCATATAATCATATCTTCAAAGCTTTTTTCATCTGCGGATTCAATTCCCAGTGCATCCTCATTCGCCATAGTACAGGCTCTGGGGGCAAAAGCAGGTTCTTTTTCTATTATCTGTTCGTCAGAATCTCTGTAAGTTGAATTCGGGATTCCCGCAGCTTCTTTATACAGTTTGGTGCGAAAACCTCCGGTAATAGCAAAAACCCCTACAACGATTGCAACACAGGCAACCGCTGCCGCATATCCTATGTATACCTTTCTGTATCTGACAGGTTGAGGCTGCTCTTCCCTTATACTCTCCATAACGACATCTTTAACATTGATAACAGCCGTACTTTTCATTTTTCTCAGCGAGTTGTTAATTGCAAGCATATAATCAAAATACTCTTTGCAGGAATGACAGACGGAAAGATGAAGATCCAGTTTTTCCTTGATTTGCTGCGACCTTCCGCTGTTCAGATATTCATGTATTAATTTTTTGCAATTCCCGCATTTACTCATTATTAACAAATCCTCATATATATAACGTAGCACACCTCAAAAAAGTTCCTTATCTTTCAATAATATTGCAAGTTTTTCCCGCGCTCTGAATAATCTGGATTTTACCGTTCCGACAGGAATGTTAAGAATCTCGGAAACTTCTATAAGTGAGAACTGTTCTATCTCAAACAATAATATAACCTTCTTTAAATCTTCAGACAGTTGACTGATGGCTTCTCTGACCGCTTTTACCGTTTCGTTGCTTTCCGCTATATTTTCCACATCCGCCTTTTGGTCTTCTATCTGGATAAAATAATCATCATCGTCATCTCCCGATAAAGGTTTTTCTATGGGAATATTGCTCTGATATTTCTTGTTCTTACGCAGAAGGTCCAAAGAGGTATTGGTTACAATCCTGTATAACCATGTATTGAATGACGACTGGAAATTAAAAGAGCTTAAACTTCTGAATGCTTTTATAAACGAGTCCTGTACGCAATCCAAAGCATCATCATGATTTTGCACAATCTTAATGGATATTGCATATGCTTTGTTCTGATAGCGCTCAACAAGAACACCGAAAGCCGAAGTATCGCCTTTTACGCTCATATTTATCAGCTGTTCGTCAGTATATTCCATGAAACCTCCGTAGGTATAATATAACATGAAAATATGTTTATTTGCATTATATTATTTAATCCTTTTATCGGCATTAATTGACAACCACTTTTTTCTTTAAGTCTAAAGAGGATTGTTTATTGATAATCCTCTTTTGCGCTGATATAATTTTTTTATGAAATTGAAAGTGGTATTATCGATATTATTATGTAAAATAACCTGTGCCGTTCTGAGAGTTTTTAAAAAAGGAGGCACTTCCCTTCCCGGCAAAATAGCAATGCTGTTTTGTAAAGACATTCTTAAGTATGTTTCCGCAAACGTTAAAGTTATTCTTGTAACCGGCACCAACGGAAAAACAACCACCTGCAGAATTATAGAGACCGCTCTGGAAAATGCGGGAATTAAATATTTTTCCAATAAATCGGGAGCTAACCTGCTTAACGGAGTTGTTACCTCCTTTTGCCTGGCTTCTTCGCTGTCCGGAAAAAACCGTCATGATTACGCCGTGATAGAGTGTGATGAAGCAGCGCTGAGACAGGTCACCAAGTATATAAATCCGCAAGTTATACTGGTAACCAATATATTCGCCGACCAGTTGGACAGATACGGTGATGTAAATAATATATTACGGTTGATAGCGGACGGCATTAATAACTGTGATTCGCCGATATGTATAAATGCCGATTGTTCGTTATGTACCCATCTTATGGCTTTAACAAAAAACAGGACAAGGTTATTCGGTGTCGATGTAAAAATGCCTGATACACATATTAATGAACAGAATGACGTTTTACACTGTATTAAGTGCGAAAACCCCTATACCTATGATTATGTCACATATGCTCATTTAGGCGGTTTCAGATGCGATAACTGCGGTTATAGACGTCATAAGCCTGATGTCGGTGCCGTTTCTGTAAAGAATATGGACGTAACCGGAAGCGATATCGCTATGACTGTAGACGGTAGATTATATGATGTCCGCGTTAACCTTCCGGGAGCACATAATATATACAATGCCTTGGCCGCATCCTGTGCATTGAATGCGATAGGAATTGCAGACAAACACATTCTGACTGCCGTCAGTACGTTTAAAAGCGGTTTCGGACGCATGGAAACGGTTAAAATCAATAATGTACCTGTTAACATCATTCTCGTAAAAAATACTGCGGGTTTCAACCGGATTATCGATTACCTGTTTTTAGTAGATGACGAATATATTCTGTGTGTTATCCTTAACGACAAACCTGCCGACGGTACCGATATTTCCTGGATTAATGATGTTGTATTTGAAAAGCTCGAGGAAATAAATGATAAAATACGATATGTCTATCTGGGAGGCTCAAGAGCGGAAGATATGGCTTTAAGACTTAAAAATGTCGATTTTGACATGAATAAGGTATCTGTAGCAAAAAACGATGCAACCCTCGTAAAAACCGCTCTGGAGCACAATATACCGATATATATAACCGCTACATATACCGCTATGTTCAATCTGAGAAATATGCTTACCAAGAAATATTCACTGACGGAATTTTATAAGTAAATATTTAATTTACTTTTCTTTTTTACCTTTTGTAACCTTAACAAACTTGGTTTTATAGTCGCATTTATCCGAAGAACATTTTGTCATAGCCTGTTTGTCTTCAAATACTTTCAAAAGGAAATTATCGCATTTAGGACATTTTTTATCTTTTATTATGGTTCCCCATGATGAAAAATCACACTTGGGATAATTTTCGCAGGAAATAAACTTAACGCCGTTCTTTGTCTTTTTATTCAGTACTTTACCGTTACATTTAGGGCACTTATACCCCGTATCATCAATTATCTTCTTGGTAAAATTACATGCCGGGTAACCGGAGCATCCCAGAAAATCTCCGTATCTTCCCGATTTGATAACCATGGGTTTTCCGCATTTTTCACATATCTCGTCGGAAAGCAAATCTATTTTATCGGTTCGTATATCGGCTATATAAATCTGTTCGATATAGTCCTTATAAAATTTATCTATTAAGGATATCCAGTCAACCTTTCCCGTTTCTATCTCATCCAGCTGCTCTTCCATCTGAGCTGTAAACCCGTAATCCAGCAGGGTTTCGAAATTCCTGACCATGAATGTATTTACCGTCATACCCAGATCTGTCGGAACTAATATTCTTTTTTCTCTTTTCACATAATTTCTTTTTAAAATGATATTAATTGTCGGAGCATAGGTGCTGGGTCTTCCTATCCCCTTTTCTTCCATCATCTTGACCAGCGATGCTTCCGTGTATCTTGAAGGAGGAGTGGTAAATTTCTGTATTTTCTGTAAGTCGTGTTTCATAAGCTGTTCTTTTGCAACAAGTTTCGGCAGATATGTATTTTCATATTCATCTTTCTCCGAATCGCTCTGTTCTATCCTATGTTCTTCGTAAACGGTCATATAGCCTTTAAAGGTCACAATATTACCGACGGCTTTAAACAGATAAGGTCCGCAAACAATATCAACGGCTGTATTATCATATTCCGCAGGTGCCATCTGACTGGCAATATACCTGTTATATATCAATGTGTACAATGAAGCCTGGTCTTTTGTGAGGCTTGCCGATACCTTGGTAGGTGTCAAGTTGAAATCCGTAGGACGTATGGCTTCATGTGCATCCTGAGCATTATTGCGATTTTTGTAACTGGGTATATTTGCGGGTACGAATTCGTTGCCGAAATTCTGTTTTATAAAATCACGTGTAGCCATCTGAAAATCGGAGGAAATACGTGTGGAATCGGTTCTCATGTAGGTTATAAGTCCCACGGTACCGTCATTCTTCAATTCTATACCTTCATAAAGTTCCTGAGCAATTTTCATTGTTTTGGATGTTGTGAAACCCAATTTATTGGAAGCATCCTGCTGCAAGGTAGAGGTTATAAAAGGCGGAAAAGGATATTTCTTTCTTTTGGTCTTCTTTACCGATTTTACGGAAACAATGTTATTACTTACAAAGTTATATACCTCGTTCGCCTCGGTTTCATTTGACAGTTTAACTTTCTCATTATCCTTTCCATAGAATTTCGCAATGAAAATCTGGTCATGGGAAATTTTACTGAGTTTCAGCATAAGATTCCAGTATTCTTCGGGTACAAAAGCTCTAATCTCATCTTCCCTGTCGCATACCAGTTCCAATGCCACCGACTGCACTCTGCCGGCACTTAAGCCCTTTTTAATCTTCTTCCATAACAGGGGACTGGTTTTGTAACCTACTATTCTGTCTAAAATCCTTCTGGCTTGCTGTGCATAGAACATATCCATATTTATAGGTTTTGTTTCATTCAAAGCATTGGTTACGGCGGGTTTTGTTATCTCGTTAAAAACAATTCTGCACTTTGACTGAGGATCTATTTTGAGTAAATGAGCCAGATGATAGGAAATTGCTTCACCCTCACGGTCCGGGTCGGTTGCAAGATAAGTCCTGTCGCTTTCCTTTACGGCTTTTTTAAGTTTGTCTACAACTTCTTTCTTTCCGCTTAAAATTTCATAGTTGGGTTGGTAATGGTTTTCAACATCAATTCCAAATGCTTTTTCCGGTAAATCCCGCACATGACCGAAACTGGCCATGACGGTAAAATCCTTTCCCAAAAACTTTTTGATTGTATTGGCCTTGGCAGGCGATTCCACTATTACCAGATTTTTTGACATAATTTCCTCCAAATCAATTGCTTTTACAATAATAAATGGTTTTTCGATTAATTTCAATAGTATTTAATTCACGACAGAAATCATCTATGTCCGTAATTATGCCCGCTCCTTCCTTAATCAATAAGTTTGTTCCGTTGAAACCCGTATCGATATAATTGGGAAAACAATATACTTCCCTGTTCTGTGACAATGCGCAATTTGCAGTTATCAATGAACCGCTTTTTATGCCGGCTTCCACCACAACCGTACAAAATGATAAGCCGGATATTATTCTGTTTCGCATGGGAAAATTAATCTTTTTCGGTTTACTGTCCGGAGGGAATTCACTTATAAGGCATCCTTTTTTAATCAGCATATCATATAAATTTCGGTTTTCCGAGGGGTAACATACATTTAAGCCGTTACCCAATACCGCGACGGAATTACCGTATTGTAAAGCGGCCATATGGCAGATGCCGTCAATACCTTTTGCCATACCGCTCACTACGGTAAAGCCTTGTAAAGACAAGTTAACCGATAATACTTCGGCACATCTCATTCCGTAAGGACCGGGTTTTCTGGAGCCCACAACCGAAACCATACATTCTTTCGGTATATCTCCTATGTGATATAAGACTATGGGAGCACCATATGTCTCTTTAAGTATTTGAGGATAGTCTTCAGAATATATATCCGTAATCTTTATATCACTATTCCCTTTTTGATACTTTGGATAACTTATATTACGAACGGTTTTGAGTTTATCATAAGGAACATCGGAAATCTTTGAGAGATAAAGCAAATCATCTTTATTCATATCAAATATTTCATATACCGATTTACTCGCCATATACAGGCGATATTTTTCGTTGGGAGATAAAAAGTCAATACATGAGAAGATATATCCTGCTTCATTCATTACCTGTATTTTAATGTATATATTTGTCATAATGAACAGACAATATTGATTATATTGATATTTTTAATTATTAAATAATTCACTGATATTTATTGTTCTATACGAAAAAGCGGTATTACTACCGCTTTTTGCTTATTCTTCAAATATTAAAGATTACCGGTATGAGAAACTATTTATTCTTCAAGTGTTTCTCTCTCTTTTGGTAATGTGTATGGAGAAGCTCATGTGCTTTATGACTTCCCGGTTCTCCGGCGTATTCTTTATAGAACTTCTGAATGAACGGGTTTTCATCTGAGTTCCTGTATGTGGCACGCTTGTCTTCCGAGTATAACGCTTTGGCTCTTTCCGCTCTTATGTCAATCTTATTCCTTATCGAAGCGGGAACAATAGGCTGACCGCCGCCGTTTACGCATCCTCCCGGGCAAGCCATTATCTCTATGAAATGATAATTCTTTTCACCGTTCTTTACCATGTTAAGAACTTTTCTTGCATTACCCAGACCGCTTGCTGCACAAACATTTACATCCATACCTGCAACTTTCAATGTTGCTTCTTTGATACCTTCTGTTCCTCTGATAGGCATCAGAGCTTCTTCATTGATTCTCTTACCTTCCAGTATGTAATATACCGTTCTTAATGCGGCTTCCATAACTCCGCCGGTTGCACCGAATATTACGCCTGCGCCGGTTGCTTCTCCAAGAGGATTATCAAACTGCGCTTCTTCTACCGAACGGAAGTCTATACCCGCTTCACGAATCATTCTGGCCAATTCTCTGGATGTAATGGAAACATCCACGTCGTTGAACATTTCTTCTCTGTCAGATTCGAATTTTTTAGCGGTACACGGCATTACGGCCACTACAAAAATCTTTGAAGGATCAATATTATTCTTTTCGGCGTAATATGATTTGATTAATGCACCGAACATCTGCTGAGGTGATTTACATGTGGATAAGTTATCCAGGAATTCGGGAAATTCGTGTTCGCAGAACTTTATCCAGCCGGGGCTGCACGATGTGATAAGCGGTAATTTTCCACCGGTTTTTATCCTGGTCAGCAACTCCGTTCCTTCCTCCATAATCGTAAGGTCGGCTGCGGTATCGGTATCAAACACTTTATCAAATCCCATTTTCTTGATAGCTCCCACCATTTTTCCGGTAACCGGTGTTCCTATCGGGTAACCGAACTCTTCGCCTATTCCGGCTCTTACCGAAGGAGCGGTTTGGATTACGACATATTTATCCGGATCTTTTATAGCATCCCATACGGCTTGTGTATTGTCCTTTTCGTAAATAGCACCTACGGGACAAACATTTATACATTGTCCGCAGTTAACGCAGTTGACATCGGCAATGGATCTGTGATCGGTAGTGGATACAACGGTTTCGTATCCTCTTTCCATTACATTTATTGCACCGACTGTCTGTATATTGTTGCATATGGATGTACATCTTCTGCACAGTACGCACTTATTGTTATCTCTGACTATGGATTTTGAAATATTATCTATCGGTAATCCCTTCGGTGCACCGTCAAAAGGTATATCTCTTACATTCAGCTTATCGGCCAGAGCCTGAAGCTCGCAGTTCTGATTTCTTATACATGTAAGACAACTTCTGTCGTGATGGGAAAGTATGAGTTCCAATGTAGCCTTTCTTATATCTCTTATCTTGGGAGAATTGGTTATAACTTTCAAACCTTCCGAGCAAGGATAAACGCAGGCTGCCTGCAGTGCTCTTCCTCCGACATCCACAAGACACATTCTGCATGCGCCTATCTCATTGATATCCTTTAAATAACAAAGTGTCGGTATATCAACATTTGCCAATTTTGCGGCATCCAAAACCGATGTTCCTTCCGGTACCTGTACCTTTATGCCATCTATTGTTACATTAAGCAAATTCATTGTTAATCCTCCCTATTTCTTGTATATGGCACCGAATTTGCATTTTTCCATACAAACTCCGCATTTAATACATTTATCTTTATCTATCGTATACGGTGATTTAACTACACCGGTAATTGCATTTGCAGGGCAGTTTCTGGCACAGAGACCGCAACCGATACATTTCTCAGCGTCGATATTATAACTTAACAGGTTCTTACACACTCCCGCGGGACAGGTCTTCTGATAAATATGAGCTTTATACTCATCCTTAAAATATCGCAATGTGGAAAGAACCGGATTGGGTGCTGTCTGACCTAATCCGCATAATGCCGCTTCTTTTATGGAATAAGCAAGTCTTTCCAATTTTTCGATATCCTTATCTTCACCTTTGCCGGCGGTTATCTTCTCCAGCATTTCCAACATTCTGTGTGTTCCTATTCTGCAAGGAGGACATTTGCCGCACGATTCATCCACGGTAAATCCCAAGAAGAAATGAGCGATATCCACCATACAGTTATCCTCGTCCATTACGATAAGTCCGCCGGAACCCATCATGGAGCCTATTGCGATAAGATTGTCATAATCAATCGCGACGTCCAGATGCTCGGCAGGAATACATCCGCCCGAAGGTCCGCCCGTCTGTGCCGCTTTGAAAGCTTTACCGTTGGGTATTCCTCCGCCTATCTCGTAAATAACTTCTCTTAATGTCATTCCCATAGGTATTTCTATAAGGCCGGTATTATTAATCTTTCCTCCGACTGCAAATACTTTTGTTCCCTTGCTCTTTTCGGTACCTATCTTATTGAACCAATCGGCCCCCTTGTTTATAATCACCGGGATGTTGGCAAAAGTCTCGACATTATTTAATATAGTGGGTTTTCCGAACAGCCCTTTATTTGCCGGGAAAGGAGGTCTGGGTCTGGGTTCTCCTCTTTTTCCTTCAATGGAAGTCATCAAAGCGGTTTCTTCTCCGCAGACAAATGCGCCCGCTCCCAGTCTCAGTTCAATGTCAAAGGAAAAATCGGTACCGAATATGTTATTACCCAACAGACCGTATTCTTTGGCCTGTTTTATAGCAAGATTCAATCTCTTGACTGCAACCGGATATTCCGCTCTTACGTAAATGAATCCCTGATCGGAACCTATGGCATATCCTGCGATTGCCATTGCTTCCAATATGCTGTGCGGATCGCCTTCCAGTACAGATCTGTCCATGAAAGCACCGGGATCGCCTTCGTCGGCATTACAGCAGACATATTTTTGTTCATTTTGAGCTGCTGCAGCAAATTTCCATTTTAATCCGGTAGGGAATCCTGCTCCTCCTCTGCCTCTTAATCCGGAATCCAGCAGCAACTGAATAACTTCGGCAGGTTTCATCTCTGTCAATACTTTGCCCAAAGCAAAATATCCGTCGTTCTTTATGTATTCATCGATGTTTTCCGGGTTTATGTTACCGCAGTTTCGAAGAGCAATTCTTATCTGCTTTTTGAAGGATTTGGTTTCCTGTATATTCTTTATACATGCTTCCCCGTCATCGCAAATAAGGTAGTCGGTACAGGGTTTTCCTTCAATAATATGCTTCTGTATAATATCCTGCGCTTTTTCAGCATCCACTTTAACATAGGTGTATCTCTCACCTTTTGCAGTATATACTTCCACAATAGGTTCTAATCGACAGATACCTATACAACCGGTTATCTGTATATCGACATTCGAAAGTTTCTTTTCATCAGCAATTCTCTTAAGCTCTTTAAAAACCGGGTTGGCTCCGGCAGCGATACCGCATGTTGCCATACCTACAACAATCTTGTAATCCGGCACTTCGGTAACTTTTTGCTTTATTGCTTTTAATTCAGTTAATGATTTCATTAATATCCTCCATTTACCCGATTAATACTTTTTAAGTATATCGGCAACATCGCTTACCGCCAATGAACCGTATACATCATCATTTATCATCATTACCGGTGCAATTCCGCATGCTCCGACACATCTGCACGCATCCAATGAAAACTTTCCGTCTTTCGTGGATTGCCCCACATCAATTCCAAGTTGCTTTTTAAGTTCTTCCAGAATATTGTTCGCTCCCTTAACATAACAGGCAGTTCCGAGACATATCTGAATCTTATACTTTCCTTTCGGATAAAGGGAAAAGTGGGTATAGAATGTTACTACACCGTATACTTCAGATAGCGGAATCTCCAACGCATCGGCAACAGCTTCCTGAACCGATAAAGGAAGATATCCGTATATTTCCTGAGCTTCATGAAGAACAGGAATCAAAGCTCCTTGTGTATCTTTGTACTTGTCAAACACTTCCTGAAGCTTTTTTTGATTCTCGTCCAGATTACAATTTTGACACATTTATTAGACCTCCGAATTAGTTTTTAAGTATAACCTTACGTATTATATCACACAGGAATGTTATTTCAATAACAATATTGAAAAGAGTGTTAATTTAATAACATTTTTACACATATTTTATTACTCATATCACATAATAAAAGATAAATACTGACATAAAATAATCTAATCAATACGAGTTCCTTTACTGATTGTGAACATGTATCGGAACTTGGAATCTAATATGTTAATATCCGCATAATAACCGGGTCTTAAAATACCTCTTTTCTTCAGGTTCATTACTTTTGCCGGGACCGATGTTGCGGATTTCAATACCGTAACCGGATTAAACCCCGCATTAATCATATTGAAAACGCCTTTTGCCATGGTGACGCTGCTGCCCGCTATTGTTCCCGATTGATTTTTCACCAGGCCGTCTTTTACAAAAACATCCGAATCGCCCAATGTATATTCCCCGTCCGGCATACCGGTTGCCGACATGGAATCGGTAACCATTACCAGATTCTCCGGCTTCTTACACTTAAACAATATCTTTAGCATTTCTTTACCGACATGATAAAAATCGGGAATATATTCGCATGAAACACAATCGTCTACAAGAGCGGCACCTGTAACGGTAATTTCACGATGATGCATTAAAGGCATGGCATTGAAATGATGAGTAGACAGTCTGTAACCTGCTTTAAATGCTTTGTAAGCCTCATCCGAGATACATTCGGTATGTCCGAAAGATACAACCTTATTGTGTTCTTTTAAATATCCGGCAAGCTTATAGCCCTGATCCAATTCGCATGCTATTGTAACCCTCTTTACAATATTTTCATATTGGCCTGTTATCTTCCGATAAGATTCAACACTCGGTTGCATAATATATTGCTTGTTATGTGCTCCCGCCTTTTTAATGTTTATAAACGGACCTTCCAGATGAATACCGCAAAATGCGGGATGTTTTATTTTACTGTACTTTGAAAGCAGCAGGTTTAATTTATCGGGATCCATGGTAACGGTTGTGGGAAAGACCGATGTTGTTCCGACTTTTACGTAATTATCGAAAAATTTATCGGCATCGGCATCAAACGAATAAGAAAAATCCGTACCGCATATTCCGTGGGTATGAATATCTATAAATCCCGGAACGGCTATACAACCGTTGATGTTTATCGAATGAGGTTCATGAGTATATGTCCTTATGTCGGTGATAAGAGCGTTTTCAATATATATGTTCTGCAGTCCTTCTTTAAAATCCACCCCGTCAAATACAACGCAATTACTTAAAATCATGGTGTACCTCCTTAAAGTTTTGCTTTGGATAAGTAATCCAGCTCTCTTCCGAGCAACTGTCTGTATATTGCATTATTCCGTATCTCTTCCTGCACGGCTTTCTGAGCATCTTTAAGTATATCCATATCGGTATAAAGGTTGGCTATTTTGAAATCCGGAAGACCATGCTGTTTTGTACCGAAGAAATCTCCGGGACCTCTTAATAGAAGATCCTGTTCGGAAATATAGAAGCCGTCATTGGATTGTACCATTACATCCATTCTTTTCTTTGAAATATCGGATGATGATTGATTGAACAGTATACAGTAAGATTGTTTATCGCTGCGACCTACCCTGCCCCTTAACTGATGCAACTGAGAAAGACCGAACTGCTGAGCATCTTCAATTACCATTAAAGTTGCATTGGGTATGTCAATTCCCACTTCAATAATGCTTGTGGTAACCAGAACACTTATCTCATTGTTGATGAACTTTTCCATTACTTCATTTTTCTCGACTTTTTTCATCTTACCGTGAAGTACTGCACTTTTTACAGATGGAATATCCGTCTGCAGTTGCTCGTATTTTGTAAGCACATTGGTCACATCCAAGACATCATTCTCATAGATAGCAGGACATACAACAAATGCCTGCTCTCCTTTTACAACAATCTTCTGAATGAAATTATTAATCCTTTGTCTGAATGATTCATCAACGGAATAAGTCAGCACTTTTTTTCTGTTTTTTGGTAATTCCTTCAGTGTGGAAATATCCAGATCACCGTACAGTATCAATGCCAGCGTTCTGGGTATGGGAGTTGCCGACATGACCAGTAAATGAGGTTTTACCCCTTTGGAAGACAGTATAAGTCTTTGCTGTACTCCGAATCTGTGCTGTTCGTCGGTTATACACAAAGCGAGATTATGGAATATTACATCTTCCTGTAATATAGCATGTGTTCCTATCACAAGGTGGACTTTTCCGTTTTCAATTCTATTTAAAATATCTTCCCTTTCCTTTTTCCTTAACTGACCTGTAAGTAACGCTATATTTAATCCGAATTTGTTCAACAGTTCAACAGCGGTCCTATAATGCTGCAGGGCAAGTATTTCGGTAGGAGCCATAAAAGCACTCTGATAATCGTTCCGATATGCACACATTACGGCATACAAACCGACAACCGTCTTGCCGCTTCCCACATCGCCTTGCAGTAATCTGTGCATGGAATATCCGCTGCTTAAATCGGAAGCTATATCTTTCATAGATTGAAGCTGTGCATCGGTGGGAGTAAAAGGAAGAGATCGTACAAATTCCCGTGCCATATCAAACTTGGATATATTTATAGGGGATTTATCTTTTCCCATGTTGCTTTTTAATGAAACCAATGCCAGTTGCATTAAGAAGAACTCTTCAAAAACCAGTCGCCTTCTGGCAGCAAAGAAATCGGCAGATGATGCGGGAAAATGAATATTTTTTACCGCAAATTCCTTATCGCATAGATTATATCTTTCTTTCAAATATTCGGGAAAGTAATCTTTTACCAACACATGAGAATAATCCATAGCCGATTTAACGGCTTTTCTTATCTCATATTGATTTATCTTAGCATTCTTGGAATATATCGGCTGTATAATGAAAAAGTCTTTTTCATTGTAGGAAAAATCGGGATTGTACATATTGTAGAAAAAACCCTTTTTCTCTACTTTCCCGTAAATATAAATCATTTTGTTCTCTTTTAGAACATTTTTCAGATAAGGTTGGTTAAACCATGTAACGGAAATCTGTCCCGTCTGATCTTTAAACTCCGCGGTGACAATATGTAATCTTCTGCCGTAAGGTAATTGTTTGGAAGTGATGTTGTATAAAATACCCTTTAAAGAGAAATATTCCCCTTCCCTTATATCGCTTATATGTGAAATACCGGTCTTGTCGACATAGGTTCTCGGATAATACTCCAGCAAATCATTTGTGTTGTATATGCTCAGAGTATTCAGCTTTTCAATTATTTTCGGTCCGATACCCTTAAGGGCTGCCAATTCATTCATTATTCCGTTCCAGTTTTTCGATTATTTTGTTTAATACAACGGAACAGGAATCATAAAAAACATAATCCGCTTTTGAATCACGGGGAGTGCTTGTCTTGTTTAATATACATAGGCAATTCTTGGTATAGAAGTCAATAAAGGAAGCTGCGGGATATACCGATAAACTTGTCCCTGCAACAATCAATACATCCGCATTCATAATGGCTTGTATGGATTGCTCTATTATAACCTGATCCAGCTGTTCTTCGTACAATACCACATCGGGTTTTACCAATGAATTACACTCATCGCATCTGACTGTTTTACCTCTGTTGGCTATTATATAGTCCAGATTGAAAAACTTATGGCACTTGATACAATTATTCCTGCTGATACTTCCGTGCAATTCGTAAACCTTACCGTTACCGGCGATATTATGCAAATCGTCAATATTCTGTGTAACAACGGACACATCATAGTTCATGTCTTTAAACTTTGTTATACCGTAATGAAAATCATTGGGCTTTGCTTCAGGATGCACAATCTTGTCATGATAGAAGCGATAAAACACATCGGGATTATGATAGAAAAAACTGTGACTTATAATAACTTCGGGAGTATAGCCGTCATATTTGCTTAAGTAAAGTCCTTTGGTGCTTCGAAAATCCGGTATACCGCTTTCGGTAGACACACCTGCACCGGTGAAAAAAACTATACTCTTTGCCTTTTTAATTTCCTTAACCAAATTATCAATCATCACAACACATCAATAAAATACTCCAACATGTCTGTCTTCTTGGCAGTTAACTTGCGTATACCTATCTTGTTCTCCAACTTTTTATCAATAAAATTGCAATCAGGTAAAGCGGACCACGGTTCTATACACACATAATTTGTGTAAAAAGGGTGGGTCCAAATTCCCAAATAATCAAAATCTTCAAATCTCACTTTTACTTTTCTGCTCGAAGTAGAACATTTCAGAACAACTTCCCTGTTGCTTAATTTTGAACAATCCAGAATAAGGGCATCATTCTTAAAAATCTCAGGCTTAAGATACAGTTTCCTATCGGAAAGTTTTATCTCTTCCGTTTGCTTATTAATCATAATATTCTTATCGGTTGTGTAATTATATATAATATTGTCTGAGAACAAAATGTAGTAGTCGTCCATTATTTTATTCTTTTCAAATGTCAGATTATACCCTTCATGTCCCCCGACTTCATAATACATCACCTTATACCCGTTATTTATTATCATGTATTGCTTCTTGATTATGTTATCCATCAGTTCGTAGGAAACTATAAAGTCGAAATCAAACGGATATACGGCATAAGTATCGGGAGTGCCGGTAATCCTCAACGATACATAATTCTCATTGCTCTCCACAATCTCAAAAAGCGAATGTCTGGCAAATCCGTGTATCTTTACTTTAAACAGTCTGTTATCATACTCATATTCCTCATCTTTCAGTCTTCCTATAAAAGGAAACAAATTGGGAGCCTGACCTTTCCAGATATCGGGATTTCCCTGCCATAGATATTCATATCCGTCTTTAATAACGGAAACTATTTCCGCTCCTAACGGATTGATAATAACGGTTAAATGTCTGTTTTTAAGTTTAATCATATCTGCCTCACAGATAATATTATATCACAACCGTTATTGATGTTTCAGTAACTATATGATATATTGAAGCAGTTAGGAGGATGACATGAAAAACAAAATTGATATAAAATTTCTTTCAATAAGCGATGTCAAGGAATTTGCGGATATAGTCTCCGCTTTTGATTACGATATCGATCTGGTTTCCGGCAGATATGTTGTGGATGCCAAATCCATTATGGGTATATTCAGTTTAGACTTAAGTAAACCCATATCACTGGTTGCACATACCGATGACATTAAGCCGTTAACAGACGCTATAAAGAGATTTTGTTAAAAACAAACGGGTTACCCCGTTTTTTTTTGCAGAAAATTTGATTTTACTGATATGTAACTGATATCCCACTGATTATTAATATCAATTTCCGGTATTTTTTAATAAATCTGTATTGATAATAAAACTTACTTACTCTTTTCAATAAGTTTCTTAACCGTATTGGCGATATATGTATCTTCCGTAAGCTCTATCATTCCTCTGTCCATTGCAGCACTTAATCTTTTATCAAAAGGTATCCTGTCCACAACCGGAATACTCAGTTTATTTGTATCCGTATCACCGAAAAGCTCAATTTTGTTATTACATTTATCGCATACCGCATAACTGAAATTCTGTATGGCTCCCAAAACCGAAATATGCATCATATCTGCCATTTTAATTGCTTTTTCCACTATCATGGATACAAGATCCTGCGGTGTAGTAACTATTATGGCTTGGTCTACAGGAATGGACTGGAATACCGTAAGAGCGGTATCTGCCGTTCCGGGGGGCATATCTATGAGCAGATAATCCAATTCTCCCCATACAACATCGGTATAAAATTGTTTAAGTACACCGGAAATAACCGGACCCCTCCACAAAACAGGATCTGTCGTATTTTCCAAAAGCAGGTTTATGCTTATTATTTTTGTACCGAAATTGGTCTTTGCGGGAAATATTCCCGTCTCATTTCCCCTTATATGTTCGCTTAAGTTGAAAGCTTTAGGTATTGAAGGACCGGTAATGTCCGCATCCAGAATGCCCACCTTATACCCCGCTCTGGTAAGTTCCACAGCCAGAAGGCTTGTTACCATGCTTTTTCCCACTCCTCCTTTACCGCTTAAAACGGCGACAACATTTTTAATCTGAGAAAAATCATTGGTTTGTTCTTTTTGTATTCTGCTCTCGCAATCATTCTGACTGCAGTCAGAGCAGTTGTGATTACATTGTGTCATATTTGCTCCTTCTATCTCTCGTAATATATTCCGTTATCCGGAACCTTACCGCCTACCGAAGCGGGGTTGTTGTTATAAAGAAATTTAAAAAATGCGTTTAAACTGTCTTTTGCATCCGCTGCATCGATATAGACAATGTTGCAATTGGGTATTGCACTTTCCGCTACCTTTTCGTTATCCAGAATACCCGATGATACTATGAGAGGAGCGGCATTGTACGGCTGCTCTAAAACCCAATCTATAGACTCTTCATATAACTCAAGGAAAGTATCCACTTCCTCTTTATATTCCTCTATAAAGGACTTCTGTGCCACCAGACAGCCCATTGACAACGTTATATCCGGTGCACTTTTAACCCATTCATCATTCAGATTTATCGCATGATTTATGGAAGCATCTTTATTCAAAACGGTGGAAACAAACGGTTCCGGAAGCATCACAACGTCCGCTTCCCCCGAAAGAAGTAATGTGGCGACTTCGCTGTGTTCCGCTTTATACACTATTTCCATATCCGTTTCCGGATTAATGCCGTTTTCGGATAATATAAAGTTCAGGACATATTGCGGCAACGAACCTTGTCCGCTTGTAACAAGGGTTTTACCTTTCAGATCTTTTATACTCTTGATATTGCCCGTCTTATCCAAGATATGCAGTACGCCCAAAGTGTGAACCGCCAATATCTGTATTTCTCCTTCCGTCTTGTTGTATAGAACAGCTGCAAGGTTTGTAGGAACGGCAGCAATGGTTATGCTTTTATCCAGTAATCCCGCAACAACGGTGTCGGGTGAAGTCATTATTTTAAATTTTGTGTTGACATAATCGGAAAGAGAGATTATATCATTCATTACTTTGACCATTCCTATACCGGTAGGTCCTTTCAATGCAACTATATTTGCCGTTACCGGTTTTACCGGTCTGTGTGTCTCGTATACTTTTCTGCATCCGGTTAAAGACAAAACCGTTAATACTACAAGTATGATAGATAAAATTCTTCTGTTTTTCATAATTTTTCTCCTTCTATTCTAACAGTCCTTATTAGGATTGTATCTCAATTATAACTCTAAAAATCATTATTACAACAAGGAAAACTTAAATTGTTCCAAATCAATAATATTTATCCCCAAAGCCTGAGCTTTTGTCAGTTTGCTTCCCGGCTTATCTCCTACCAGAACGTAATCGGTCTTTTTGGAAACGCTCTCGGTAACATTGCCTCCGTTGGAAGTAATAATACTTTTCAACTGATCTCTGGTATATTCTTCAAAGGAGCCTGTTATAACGTATGTCTTTCCGATAAGTTTATCACTCAGCTTCTGTGTATTGTTATAACTCAGAGACTTCATATTAACTCCCTGAGCTTCCAGTCTCTTTATAAGTTCAACAGCTTTATCGTCTT
>DUPQ01000013.1 GCA_012838235.1 Clostridiaceae bacterium | reverse complement strand
GGTACTGACCAAATGGGGTTCGGTACGAAACGATGTGGTGTATTGTCTGCAAAAGACCGATGAAACAAAGCTGTCCGAACCTATCGGGGGGTATATAAAGGAAATGTGCATCAGGCTGGAAAAGGGAATGAGTGTTTCCGAAGCGCTGTCTGCATGCCAAGAGAATGCTTTAAGTGAAGAACTCCGTTATGTCCTTATAAACATCCGGTATGCATATGAGAAGGGCGGAAGTCTCTACAGGATTTTCAAAAGCCTGGAAAATCAGTTCTTTAAGATTGATGAAGAGAATTTTAAAAGAAAAATTAATACCTTATCGGATAAATATGCCGTATACCTTTCAATTGTTATGGTTATGGCTACCTTCTATATGGTAGTACTCAACAAAGGACAGTCGGGACAATATTATCTTAAAACCGAAACGGGCATGTTGCTTTTGGGTGTATTTGCGCTTCTGTTCTTTGCAGGAATGCTTATCATCACCAAAGTGGTAAAGAGGTATTAAGTATGAGTGAATGGGTAAGAAGCATCATATATTTAGGTAATTTCGGGGTGGGCATACTGTTTGCTTCACACATAGCATGTATGAAGTTGGGCAGTCGTGATAAAAAGACAACATTCGGAAGAATTGAAGATGCGATAAGCGGCTTTTTGTGTAAGATTTCCGAGAAAATGGGAATACCGGAGGAAAAAACCAAAGACTTTACCGCCATTACAATATTTTTCGCAATTCTGTGTTTGGTAGTAGCCGTAACAGCGGGAATAGTTAAAGGATTCATCATATTAATTCCCTGTGTCATTTGCATTTACCTTATGAAGAAAGCCTGGGAAAAGAATATAGGCGAAATGTTTCAGAAAAACGCATACAGGCTTTATCGATATCTTGTGTCTCAGATAACGGCGGGAGTAAAGCCGAAGGATGTGATTATAAACATGTATAAGATAACGGAAGATAAAAGTCTTAAAAAGATTCTGACCAGGGCTTCGGCCGCATATTCCATTACTTTGGACGGTAAAACCTATTCGGATGTAATCAAATCTTCCGTAAAGACCGAAGATGCCGACAGGTTCTGCATGATTCTGGAAGAGGATCTTCTGTATACCGATAATGAGGAGTTTTTAGAAAAAATGGAGGAAATGATGTTCAACAGACATTTTTCCTATCATCAGAAAAAGACCGACAGCATTAAAAGAGGCTGCTTTGCGGCAGTGTGCGTATTCATGCTTATTGTAATAATCATGGTTGCTCTGCCGCTTATAACCGAGCTTGTGCAGGGGCTCAAATATATATTTTCATAGGAGGAGAAGAAAATGATAGTAAATCAACAAAGTAAAAGAGGATTCGGTATTTCCGAAATATTGGGAATAGCGACTGTATTGATTATTGCGGCTGCGGTTGTAATACCGGGACTCAGAGATCTGGCAAGAACTATTTTAGAATCCACCAAAACATGGGTGCAGGGCAAGATGGGAACCATCTTCAATTTAGCTCCCGGAAACTGACGTAAAGCATATGGCTGAAAGGATAATAGTCGGTATAGTCTCCATACTCATAATACTGTGCGTGTTTGTATACTGCACCGATGTTCTTACCGTTATATCAAAAAACATGGAGTTTTACGATATATGCAGAGGATATATGCACATAGCCGAGCAGAATTCCGGATTGAGTTATGAGGAAAAGACCCGTTTGAAGGAACGTCTAATTGCAGGGGGCTTTGATAATGTTGTTATCACAGCCCCTGAAGCAGCCGTATACGGAAGCATGTTTAACCTGAATGTTAAAGCATCATACGGTATAAATATGATAACGGACATATTTACCAGGAATATACAGGAGTATGTGATGAATTTTGACCAGAATATAGCGGCAAGAAAGATCAGGTGACATGGAACGAAAGAAGAAAGGTTCGGGAATATCCGAAGTACTTATAAGTGTTTTTGTTCTTATCTACATAATGCTTCCGCTTTTCTGTTCGGTAGTCAATAAGGCGATGTTTTATCACCAGTGTGCAAGAATACAACAGGCTGTGGAGATGGCGGTAATATCATTGATAAGAGAAAACAGTACCGATGATTTCTCCGAAGGTAAACTTTCAATACATACCGGTGAAGAAAAGCTTAAGAGCATGATTTTTGAGGGGATATCACATTCCTGCATCAGTACGCTGGAGGTTGAAAAGGATAATATATGCATATCGTTAAGAGAGGCGGGCAATATTTGCAGCTGCGGTACTTACAGCCAACACTTCATTATAGCGGCGGATATTACGGCTACATTGCATTTTCTCGGAGAAAGAGAGTTTACCGTGCACAAGCATATGGAATTTCCGGTTGTAAGGTGAATAAGTAAATATTAATAATTAAACATCAATAAGCTATAAACAGAGAATAGGGTGAAAAAAGAGTTATGAAAAGATATAAATACTACATTTTAGCGGGCATATTTGCGGTATTGCTTACCGTATTACAGATTTTCCTTTCCAAAGCGGTTACGGAAAAAGATAAAGGGCATGTATATGTGGCTCAAAGAGAGTTTTTAAAAGGGGAGCATATAAATGCAGGCGATGTGAAAAAGGTACAGGTATACGGTATTACCTCAACTTTTACAATTGATGAAAGCAAGATATGCATAACCGATATTCCCGAAGGAACTATTTTAAGTGACCTGATGCTGGGTGACTTGCCGCCCGATAAAGGTTTAAGAACAATGTGTCTGCCCGTAGATAAAAACCGATGTCCGTCGGCGGTACTGACTTTGTCGGACACCATAGATGTGTATATAATCCCGGATGATAAATCCATCAGTTTATCCCAATCGATATGGTTGGATAAGATGCTTGAAGAACTGAAAATACCATATAATCCGGACAATGACATAGGGTTTATGATAGAGAATCTGGAAATAGCGGATTTAGGTAATTACGAAAGCTCCAATTACACCATCAGCATAAAAATTACCGATTCGGTAGATGAACTTCTTTCCTTTATGAAAGGTCGCAGCACCATGGAAATTATACTGCCGAAAAGCGGAAACTGACCTGACAACCTGTTTGATATAAGTATTTTTAACAGTATTAAATGAAAAAGAGATTGATAAAGTAAGTAATTATAGAATAAGAATATATGTAGTTTTAAGTTGTATAGAAAGACATAATCCTTTATGATATAATTTATCAAGGATATTTTATGGAGGGGATATGGATAAATACTACGAAAATCTGTTGGAGTCTGTTGAATATATTGAAAAAAGAATAAAAGATGTACCCGTTTTGGGTATTGTGCTGGGTTCCGGTCTGGGGATGCTTGCAGATAAGATAGAGGATAAGATTGAACTGGATTACAAGGATATTCCCAATTATCCCGTTTCCACAATACCCGGTCATGCCGGAAGACTGATTTTCGGTTATTTGAGCGGTAAATATGTAGCCTGTATGTCGGGAAGATTTCACTATTATGAAGGATACGAACCAAATCAGATTCATATAGGTGTCAGAACATTCAAGCTGCTCGGCGCAAAGGGTGTCATAATCACCAATGCAGCCGGGGGAATAAACACTTCATTCAATGAAGGAGCCATAATGCTCATAAAAGACCATATAGGCTTTCTGGCGCCGTCCGCCCTGAGAGGTCCGAACATAGAGGAATTCGGAGAACGGTTCTTTGATATGACAAGGGTTTATGACAGACAATATCTTGATACGGCACGAAAGGTAGCAAAGAAGTTAGGTATTGATGTAAAAGAAGGTGTATATATGTTCTTTAAAGGACCTAATTTTGAGACACCTGCGGAAATACGTGCTGCAAGAATACTGGGTGCGGATGCGGCGGGAATGTCTACGGTTCCGGAAGTGGTAGCCTGTTCTCACTGCGGCCTGAAAGTATTGGGTATCTCGGTTATAACCAACATGGCAGCGGGAATTTTGGATAAGCAACTCAGTCATGCAGAAGTCATGGAAACGGCAAACCGTATACGCAAAGAATTTGTGGAATATGTTGAAGCGATAGTAAAGGAGCTATAGAAAATATGGAGTATGATATTAAGGATCTTTCGTTAAAAAACATAGGCAGAGAGAAGATAGAATGGGTTAAGGATTTTATGCCTGTCCTTTCTTCCATTGAGAAAAAGTATATTGATAAGCAGCCTCTGAAAGGCATAAGGGTTTCCATGGCATTGCATCTGGAAGCCAAGACGGCTTATCTGGCAATTGTTATGAAGAACTTAGGAGCAGAGGTAAGGGTGTCGGGAAGTAATCCTCTTTCCACGCAGGATCAAATATGTGCGGCACTTGTGGATATGGGAATATCGGTATTTGCTTACAGAGGAGTGGACAACGAAACATACAACAGACATCTTGTACAGGCTCTTTCCCATAAACCTCATATAATAATTGATGACGGAGCCGATCTGGCACATGCTCTGCATAAAAAGCATCCCGAGTTGAGGGAAAATGTTTACGGCGGCTGCGAAGAAACCACGACGGGTGTTATTCGCCTTAAAGCAATGGACAGACAGAAGATATTAAAATATCCCATGTTTGCCATTAATGACGCCGACTGTAAGCATCTGTTTGACAACAGATTCGGTACCGGTCAGTCATCATTGGAAGGCGTAATGCGTTCGACCAATCTTTCGCTGTTCGGTAAGAAAGTGGTTGTAGCAGGTTTCGGCTGGTGCGGTAAAGGCATAGCGGAAAAGGCTAAAGGTTTCGGAGCAAACGTAATAGTTACCGAAGTGGATGCCGTAAAAGCTCTGGAAGCCGCAATGGAAGGATATGAAGTAATGCCTATGAAACAGGCGGCAAAGATAGGTGATATTTTTATTACCTCTACAGGCAATATTGATATTATTACGAAAGAGCATTTTGTTCTTATGAAAAATAATGCGATATTGTGTAATGCCGGACATTTTGATTGCGAGATTTCCATGAAGCAGTTAAATAAGATTGCTGTTAAGAAAGAAGACAGAAGAAACGGAGTTACCGGATATCATCTTAAAAACGGTAATGTAATAAATGTACTGGGTGAGGGCAGGTTGGTGAATCTGGCCTGTTCCGACGGACATGCCGCGGAAATTATGGATATGAGTTTTGCCTTACAGCTTCTTACCGCATTATATGTTTTGGATAACAAAGGGAAGCTGGAGAACAGATTATACAATGTTCCGGTAGAAATTGACAGAGCTGTTGCCGAAGCAAAGTTGGAATCGATGGGTATTTGCATTGATGTACTGTCGGCTGAACAGAAAAAATATTTGGAGAGCTGGGAATAGAATGAAATTTTCCGTAAAAGACCGAATTATACCGTGTCCCAAGAATATAAAGGCAAGAGGAAGTTTTACTTTTTTCCGAAGCAGGACTAAAGTCAATCTTGATGTGGATATGTCACCGGTAATAGCAAGTGCATATGAGATGTTGCATTCCTTATGCTTACCGGGATACCTGGATCCGGAGTTCGTAATAACATTAAAGAAGATTGACCAGCAATATGAGGGTAAGGAACTGGATAAATGCGTTAATAAAAAGCAGGCGTATGTTATTAAGCCGGTTATGAAGGACAAAGTCTATTCCGGTGTGGATCTTTTGGCATACACCGATGTCGGGTTGTATTATGCATGTTCCACCCTATACCAGACCGTCATACCCGTCTCGGACAAAGAGATTGAAATACCGGTCCTGGAGGTCTCCGACTGGCCTTCGATAGAGTACAGAGGATTGTTTTTAGGAGACTATGTTACATGTCTTTCACATACATCTTCTCTGAAACTCAATGCTTTGGATTACGTATACAGCACCAAAAATAAGGAAAAAGAGAAAGAAATATATGACGACTGTGCAAGATTCGGTATTACTCCTTTCACTGCCGTATTCAAGTGGGATGATCCTGCAGACATTTTTAAAACACTGTATAAAAAAGAGCATAAGAATAACCTGCTGTTCTGGATGGATGAGCAGTGGGATGATGTGGAAATTTATCACGAGACCGTGAAGATACTGGAAGCCTTCAGTCAATACAGCAAGGAAGATGATTGTCTGGAAGCGGGAATTATAACCAACTTTAAAGGAGATAAGACATTTGAAAGGATATTCAACCTGAAACTGCCTGAGAACTTCTCCATCTCTTATTGCGATAAAATAAAGACATATAATACCGATGTAAGAGAAATAACCGATGCATCTATTGCGGCATTTACCAGAAAAGACGGTAAATTCGGCATATATCCAATGATAGCATTTGATGTAAACACATTCTTTCCTTGGACAGCGCCGGAATTCATTCAGTTCCGTTGTGCGGAATTTGACAGGATAAGAGCACATAAGATTATGGGCTATACTCCGTATTCCTGCTCATTGCTGAAGTTCAATATTGCGGCATTTGCCGAGTGGTTATGGAATCCCAAAGGACGAAATACCATAGATTTCATAAAAGCATATGCGTACAGAGAAAAGCTGGATTTCGATAAATATGAAAATATGCTGTATTACCTTACGTTTTCTTCCTGGTCATTACAAAGAAGTAACTTTGTGCAGTGCTTAAACGAAGAAACCGTGGACTTTAAGAATCTTAAGAAACTGACGCGTCCCAACCAGATGGCAAGTGATGCCCAAAGGGCTTGCAAATATGCAAAACTTATGGATAATCCGATACTTGTAAGTGAGGCTCAAGCCACATATTCGGCTATAGAAGCATATGATTACACAAGGAAACTTCTGAAGTTATCATCACGTAGGAACCCTGACAGGAACAGATATATTGTATACAAAGAGCGGCTGAATGAAGCATGTAAAGCGGTCTATACCTCTCTTATGGAGTGGGGAGAGCATATGAAACAAGCCGGAGCATATGATACATATATACACGAAACAGCAAAAGCTTTCCTGCATCTACCGTCTAAATTTAACAGATTTACTGCCGAGGCGGAAAAAACAGGCGAAGATTAGCTCTTGAGTTTCCGTAAAATGCACTCGAAACCGGATAATTGACCGGTTTTTGAGGTTAGCTTTAAGACTATAGAGGAATGATTAGTAAAATTGCATATAAAAGTCTCTAAAACCGGAGTTTTGTGTATGAAAATCAGTTCCCACTATGTCGGAACTTTTCATGAGTATTCAATTTTGTATAGCTCAGGATAAAAAACTGAAGGCTAATTGTCTGTACTTTTGACGCTTAACTTTGAACCACCCTCTTACACCCTTACGTGCATAAGAGAGTATTTTTAATATACCTTTGGCTATACGGTAATAGTAGAATTGTACCTTCTGCTTAAGTGGTGCTGCTCTACGCAATATCTCAATTAGTAGTGAGCTGCGTACACTCTTCATGGACATTAAAGCAAGGAAAGTCATGCAGGCTGTTATCATAAAATTCAAAGACCTAATTGACACCATACTTCTCACTCTGAACTTTTCAAAGCCGAATATCTGCTTCTTGGAACGGAAGTATTCCTCTATGCGCCATCTGGAGAAGTAAAGTCTTGCTATGCGAATAACATCTTCTTTTGATTTTATCTCTTTGTTGGTAAGAAGCATCATAGGGTGTTCGGTTACTCCATATACTAATACCAAATATACATAGTTGCTGTCTTCCTTAAGCTGTACTTTTACATGTGATAAATATGCATCATAATCCTTGTCGTTATACCTGACTGTTATTTTTATCTTGCCTTTTCTGCGATTACACAGCTCGGAAACGGAAATCTTCCTGTTATTGCGCACAACTTTCCGCTTTACCGTCAATCTTACGATGTACTCCTGCCGTAATTTTTCAAGCTTAAAGAATATTTTATCTGCGTCATATCCTCTATCCATTACAAATGTTGCTTTTTTGAACAACTTTACAGATTCATCTATGGCTTGAAATGTTATGGCATTCGTAGAGATGTAATCCTCTTCACGTGATGAATGTATTTTAGAGAATACACTGACAGGATGATTGTTTGTTGTAAGTGCACATGCTTCGGTAACATAATATCCATTCTTGTAAACATTCTTCTCTGAAGAACTTTCAGACCCGTCTCTTACTCTTCCCATATCCTCAAATTTGCGTCCGCATGGTTTGACTATATCGGTATCGTCAATATGTACTACCGGTTCTTTGCCAACAATATTTTTTACTTTCTTAAGGTAATTTCTGTTTAACTTGTCCGGTATTCCTTTTTCAAGATTAAGAGCTAAACGTTCTATAGTGTTCTTCTTTTTTGTTTCTTCATGAAGAGTATCTGCAATGTCGGAAAGCAGACAACTGTTTGACGCTAACATTCCGTAGTTCATATCAGTTATGAACTTTTTTACGGGAAGAGGAAGATTTTTCGTCAAATCCTTAGAAAAATTAACAATTTCCCGTTTCATTGAGTAAGTTTTTGTAGTATAATTTGCCATGAGAGATCCTTTCTTTCTTTTGTTTAGTAACATTTTTTTGGTAATTAAATTTTACCACAAAAGAGGTAGGATTTCTTCATTTTTGGAGCTTTTTTACGCAATTTTCAATGGAAAACACAGATGTTTAAATCGGTAGGTGAAAAAGTACGGAAACTCAAGGATTAGCTATATTGACATACATTGAAAAAATGATATAATTTCCTCAATACGGCGTTACTAAAAGGATGAGTAACATATGGTCTGTGGCACAGAGAGAGGGGAACGGTGAGAACCCTTGCAAGAATATATGTGAAAGCTGCCCTTTGATGCCTTCCGCAAAACGGAACGTATACCTGCGTTAAAGGTTTAAGAGCTTTCTTAGGAAAGAATTTGGGTGGTACCGCGTGTTAACTCTCGTCCCTTTGCAGGATGGGAGTTATTTATTTATATAAGGATGGTGATGGAAATGGAGAAATTATCATTAAACACATTGAGAGAAGAGTTCCTGAAATTTTTTGAAAGTAAAGGGCATCTCAGGTTGAAGAGTTTTTCTCTGATACCGGAGGATGATCCTTCCATACTGCTTATTAATGCGGGAATGACACCGCTAAAACCGTACTTTACCGGGGCTTTAAAACCGCCGTCTAAAAGGATAACTACCTGCCAGAAGTGCATAAGAACTTTGGATATCGACCGTGTGGGAATTACCACAAGACACGGAACATTTTTTGAGATGCTGGGTAATTTCTCTTTCGGCGATTACTTTAAGAAAGAGGCAATTCAATGGTCGTGGGAGTTTTTTACCGAAGTTCTGAAAATGGATAAGAATCTTCTCTATGCATCGGTCTACGAAGAAGACGACGAAGCATATGATATCTGGAAAAATATTGTGAAACTGGATGAGAGCCATATTGTAAGGATGGGTAAAGAAGATAATTTCTGGGAGCACGGAACAGGACCTTGCGGACCGTGCTCGGAAATTTACTATGACAGAGGAGAAGATAAAGGGTGCGGTTCAAAAGACTGTAAGGTAGGCTGTGACTGTGACAGATTTGTAGAGGTATGGAATAACGTATTTACACAATTCGACAAGCAGGAAGACGGCACTTACAAACCTTTAAAGAATAAAAACATTGATACCGGTATGGGACTGGAGCGATTGGCCTGTGTGGTACAGGGAGTGGATTCGATATTTGAAGTGGATACCGTTAAAGACATATTGGATTTTGTCTGCAATGCTACCAGCACTGAATACGGAAAAGACCAGACAAAGGATATTTCCATCCGCGTCATAACCGACCATATAAGAAGTTCCGTTATGATGATATCCGACGGTATAATACCTTCAAACGAAGGCAGAGGCTATGTCTTAAGAAGACTGTTGAGAAGAGCATCCAGACACGGAAGACTGTTAGGTAAAAAAGATGCTTTTCTTTCGGAACTAATTGATGTTGTTATTAATAATTCCAAGAGTGCATATCCGGAACTGGAAGAAAAAAGAGACTATATATTAAAAGTGGTACAAAGTGAAGAAGCCAAATTCATTAATACCATTGAAAACGGAATGAACATTCTAAACCAGTACCTTGAAGAGGCTGAAAATAACAAGAAAGATACTCTTGCAGGTGAGCACATTTTCAAACTTCACGATACATACGGTTTTCCCTATGATCTTACCAGAGAAATCGCTTCGGAGAGAGGATTCAAACTGGATAAGGAAGGTTTTGACGAGTATATGCAAAATCAGAAAAAAACTGCCAGGGATGCTTTTAAAGCAGATGAAGGGTCTGCATGGCACAGTGATGAGAATATATACAAGAATATACCTAAAACGGAATTTTCAGGTTATGAAAAGCTTGAAATAAAAGCTGAAGTTTTATCATTCGTAAAGAAAGATGAAACGGCGGAACTGGTAACCGACAAAACGGTATTCTATGCCGAAGGCGGCGGTCAGCAGGCAGATATCGGGGTTATAACCGGAAAAAAAGCAAAGATGACGGTTACCGATGTGATAAACAGAGAAGGCATCTTCATTCACAGAGGTGTGATGGAGCAAGGCAGTTTCAGTGATGATGAAACAGTGACTCTTAAAGTTGATAAATCAAGAAGAAAAGCTACAGAACGAAACCATACGGCTACTCATATGCTTCACTACGCATTAAGAGAAGTATTGGGTAATCATGTTCATCAGGCCGGTTCCTATGTAGATCATCAGAGACTGAGATTTGACTTTACTCATTTTTCCGCTATGGATGACCGGCAGCTTATGAAAGTTGTGAGTATAGTGAACAACATTATCATGGAAGATATTAATGTGGTGAAAGAAATAATGGATATGGATACGGCTAAGAAGAAAGGTGCCACGGCATTATTCGGAGAAAAATACTCCGATAAAGTACGTGTGGTATCCATTCATCCTTATAGTATGGAACTGTGCGGAGGTACGCATCTTTCAAAAACGGGAGAAACAGGTCTGTTTACAATAGTATCGGAAGGTGCGGTAGCTTCCGGTGTACGAAGGATAGAAGCATTGACAGGTACAAATGCAATTGAGTATATGCAAAAGCTGGAAGATACGGTTAATCAGCTTAACAGGATGCTTAAAGGAAGCGATGTTATAGGCAGAGTGGAAAATCTTTCTTCCACCGTCAGAGAGTTAAGAAAAGAAAACGAGGAGTTGAAGAATAAGCTATCAGCTCACAAACTGGACAATGTTCTTAACACATTCGAGCAGTATAAGAATATAAAGGTAGTTTCCGCCGTTATTGAAAATGCCGATATGCAGGTTTTAAGAAACCTGTCGGACAAAGCACGTGAAAGATATGATGACTGTGTTTGCGTATTTGTATCAACAGGCGAGAAAGTATCGATGGTAATAGCCGCAACCAAAAAGGCGGTGACAAGCGGGGTAAATGCCGGTACCGTTATTAAAGAAGCGGCAGCACTGATCGGCGGTTCGGGCGGAGGCAGACCGGATATGGCTCAGGCAGGCGGAAAAGATTCCGACAAGGCTCACGATGCCGTTCAAAAAGCAGTACAACTTATTAAGGAGGCAATATAATGGAAAACTGTATTTTTTGCAAAATTGTAAGAAAAGAGATACCAAGTACCAAGGTATACGAAGATGATTATGTCTATGCATTTAAAGACATAAATCCTCAGGCAAAGCACCATGTTTTGGTTATTCCCAAGCAGCATATACTGTCGGATATTAATGATATAACCGAAGACAACTGCTTCATAATCGGCAGAATGTTTTATGCGGCAAAGAAGATAAGTGAAATACTGGGAATAGAAAAAAGCGGAGTAAGAATTATCAACAACACGGGAAAAGACGCTCATCAGACGGTAAAACACATACACATACATGTACTGGGCGGTCAGGATATGGGTGAAGGGTTGGTGTAAAGAGTATTTTACCAAGCATTTGTATCCTTAGATAACGGATGTAATAGTTTAAATTAATAAAAAATATTTAAATCAAATAGTTAAGAAATAATTATAAAAAAATTAAAATACAACGGGAGCTTTTGCTCCCGTTTGATTACTATCTTTTCTTTCTCTTTCTTGCGGCTTCGGATTTCTTCTTCCTCTTGACGCTGGGTTTTTCGTAGTGTTCTCTTTTTCTTACTTCAGCTAAGATGCCGGCTTTGGCGCACTGTCTCTTAAAACGCTTTAATGCGCTGTCCAGTGTTTCGTTCTCTTTAAGTCTTACTTCTGCCATCCGTTTTTCACCACCCTTCTGTCATAAGATAAATCAAGCTTTTGTATTGTATAGTAAGTATAAGTGTTTGTCAATAAAAATTATGCTTCTTCTTTGGGCTTGGTCAGCTCTTCATCTATACTCTTGTAATAGGCATCTACACCCTTATAAGCTATAATCACCGCAAGAATGAATATAAGAGGTTCTATGGGGATAGTTATGAGTGAAGTGAAAATCCAGATAAGATAGATAATAGCAGGTAATGTCAGAGCATAAGCGGTAAGCTGCAAGGAAATACCCAGATTTGCAGGTCTTTTTCTGATACGTCTTATTGTATTAACTATCAATGCTATGAACAAATCATAGAAGAGGTAGTTACCGATAAAGAAAACAAACATAGATACAAAGAAGAAAATATAAAGGTAGGGTTTTGATGAAGATACTCTGCCGAACAACATTTCCGAAGTAACTTCCTGTTTTTGACCTAAAACCGATTGGTAACCTATACTGTACCTTATAGCCGAATTGGATAAATATATTTCCTTTTGTCCTAAAACTATAACAGTATCATATTCTTCGTACTTGGTAACCGATCCCGTATATTCTTTATCGATTATTATAAGCGTTCCTTTATCATCGGTTTCCGCAAGAATCACCGGTTGATCACTCTCTATTACAAGCTCTCCGTTTTTGATGGTAAATTCCGGAGTATTTTGTTCCAGTTGCGTTATAAGTTGGGTAGTGTAATCTTTAATTGATGCTACAAATATAGCCGAGAAAATAACGGAAAGCAGAAAAGTAAACAGCAGAATGTATAAGAATGCTTTTGAAAAATTCTTATACACGAAGTGTTTATATGCATGCATGTCCGTAAAGCTCTTTATAAATATCCAGAATACCGGTTTTCTTTTGTTTTCCATAGTTCTCCTTGCGTTCACAATTTTACTTATACCATTATACAGCATAATGACAAAAAGCTATAAAAAAATGCAGCCTACTATTTTCACCATTTCAAATCGTATCATTTAGTCCTCTGTGCCTTCATTTGCTCCTTAAAGCGGATAAGGTTCATGATTTCAGCTTGATCGGATTCATCGAGTTTCTCAAAACTTCTGGCAAAAACTGTGGCCGGTTGGCTCAGCTCACTTTCGTCCAGTATTGCGTTGACTGACACGCCAAATAATGTGCTCAGTTTTGAGATTTCGTCAGCAAGTATTTTTCTGTTGCCATTTTCCATCTGGGTGAAAGTAGACCTGCTCACACCAAGATATTTTGCTACATAGTCCTGGGACAGATTCATCTGTGTTCTCAGTTTTTTAATTCTCTCATTAATTCCCCTCATTTTTGCTCCTCCTTTACCAACAGTATTATTATAATACGCGCTGTTTGAAAATACAACACTAAATGTTAGAAAACCTAACCCAATTTTTTATGTGTTGTGTGCTAAAATAATTACATGAGCAGGAGAGACAAAGAGTTCAGATCAGATAAATTTGTTTTGCAATCGGATTTCCGACCTACAGGTGACCAGCCTGCAGCAATAGAGGCATTGGCAAACGGAGTGCTTTCAGGGTATAAACATCAGACTCTTCTGGGAGTTACCGGTTCGGGTAAGACTTTTACCATGGCAAATATTATTGAAAAAGTTCAGAAGCCCACTCTTGTCATTGCACATAACAAGACATTGGCTGCCCAGCTGTGTTCGGAGTTTAAAGAGTTCTTTCCCGATAACAGTGTGGAATACTTTGTATCCTATTACGACTATTATCAGCCCGAAGCATATATTCCCTCTACCGATACATATATTGAAAAGGATATGTCCATAAATGACGAAATAGATCAGCTGCGACATGCCGCCACATCGGCTCTTCTGCAAAGAAGGGATGTAATAATAGTAGCATCGGTTTCCTGCATTTACGGTCTGGGCAGTCCTGCCGATTATGAGGACTTAATGCTGTATATCGGGGTGGGCATGACGCTTGACAGGGATGATGTGATAAAGAAACTGGTGGAAATACAGTACTCACGAAATGAAATGGATTTTAAAAGAGGAACTTTCAGGGCAAAAGGAGATTCTTTAGAAATTGCTCCTTCCAACAGTGCAAATGTCGGGTACAGAATAAGCTTTTTCGGAGATGAAGTGGAGAAAATTACGCAGTTTGATTCATTGACCGGAGAAATAACAGGTTATGTCAATCATCTGGCGGTTTTTCCCGCCAGTCATTTTGTTTCTAAAGATACAAAACTTAAAAGAGCCATAGAAGATATACAGGCGGAACTGCAAGAGAGGGTGGCATATTTTGAAAATCAAGGCAAGATAGTGGAGGCTTACAGGCTCAATCAGAGAACCAGTTATGATTTGGAGATGATTAGGAATATAGGGTTCTGTTCGGGAATAGAGAATTATTCAAGGCATATTGACGGCAGGAAGGAAGGACAGCCGCCGGCCACTTTGCTTTCCTTCTTCCCCGAGGATTTTTTAATGTTCATAGATGAGTCGCATGTAACAATTCCTCAGATAGGAGGTATGAACAAAGGCGATCGGTCCAGGAAGAAGAACCTGATTGACTTCGGATTCCGGCTGCCTTCTGCATATGACAACAGACCGCTGACTTTTGAGGAGTTTAAGGAAAAACAGAACCAATGTATTTATGTGTCGGCAACTCCCGGCGATTACGAGCTGGGGATATCGGAGCAGGTAGCCGAGCAGATTATACGACCTACGGGACTTACCGATCCGAAGATAGAGGTACGCCCCGTAAAAGGACAGGTGGATGATTTGCTTTTCGAGATACGCGATACCGTGTCAAGGAAAAATCGTGTATTGGTTACAACCTTAACAAAAAGAATGGCGGAAAAACTGACCGAGTACTATTCTTCTTTGGGTGTATCGGTGCAGTATTTGCATTCCGATGTGGAAACACTGGAAAGAATAGAGATATTGAAACAGTTGAGAGACGGCACTTTTGATGTGCTTATCGGGATAAATCTTCTTCGTGAAGGTATCGACCTTCCGGAAGTGGAACTTGTGGCGGTGTTGGATGCCGATAAAGAAGGATTTTTAAGAAGTGCACGTTCTCTTATTCAGACAGCCGGAAGAGCTGCAAGAAATGTTGCAGGCAGGGTAATAATGTATGCAGATACAATTACCGACAGCATGAAGGTTGCCATTAATGAAACAAACAGAAGAAGAGCGATACAGACCGAGTATAACGAGAAGCATAATATTACTCCGGTAGGTATTGTTAAAGAGATAAGGGATAATATACGTTTCAGGATAGCGGAAAAAACCGATACAAAATATTCGCATGTTTTTGAAATACCAAAAACCGAAGTGGAGATAATACGTTTAATTGATTTATATGAGCGTCAGATGAAGCGGTATGCAAAACTTCAGGAATATGAAAATGCCGCACGATACAGAGATATGTTGAAAGAGCTTAAAGAGGCATTGCAGCAAGGCGATGTATATTGAAAAGAAGCCGGAAATGGGATAAGATTAAATGTGGCGGAACCTGAAAGGAGAAGGGGAGAAAGTACCCCGGAATTAATATGAAAAAAGTACGAGTCGGCCTTTACGGCATTAACGGACATCAGATACACAACCAGATGGTAAACCATGAAAAAGCGCAAGTGACCGCAATTTCCATGATAGACAGAGAGAAGTTACCTAAGGAACTTCTAACCGGGGATGTTGTGTTCTATGAGGATTTTGACAGCATGCTTAAAGCAAAGAATGTTGATGTTATTTCAATATGTGCTCCCAGGAGAATAGACCAGAAGGATTTAGCTGTAAAAGCCCTGCTTGCGGGTAAGCATGTTTACAGTGAAAAACCTTGTGCTTATACCGAAAAGGATTTGGATGAAATACTTAAGGTATCAAAAAAGACCGGTATGCTTTTCCATGAAATGGCCGGATCGGCATTTGAGGAGCCTTTCATTTCGGTTACGGAGTTAATTAAATCGGGACGAATAGGTGAGGTTGTTCAGGTGTTTGCACAGAAATCCTATCCTTTTAAAACATCGGCGGGGCGACCCCAGGATGACATTACCGACGGCGGCCTTATACGCTGGATAGCCGTTCATGCCGCAAGATTCGTGGAACATACAACAGGTTTGAAGATTAAAGACATATATGCAATGGAAACGCGGCACGGAAATCCCGTAAAAGACGGCAATCTCAAGATGGCGGCAAGTATTATGTTTTCTTTAGATAACAATGCGGTAGGATGCATTATAGCCAATTATCTTAATATGAACAATTTCCCTACATGGGGCAACGAGCATTTAAGAGTATGGGGAACTGACGGTTTTGTGGAGATAACCGACGGATTGACCGCCACCAGGCTGGTTACTCCCGATTATGACGGGCCGGTAGAGATTAAGTATGCAACTCGGGACTATTTTGACTTTTTCATAGACGAGATTTTATATAACAAACCTATGCCTTTGACGCTGGAAGAGGAACTTCATCCGTTAAGAGCGGTGATAAGAGCACAGGAAAAAGCGGTGGAGGTGCAGTAATGAAAATTGTAGTGGTAGGTATAGGCGGTTACGGTGAAGTGGTGCTTGACGGGTTGTTCGAAAATCCCTGTAATCTGGATTACTCTATAGCGGGATATGTCGCTCCAAGACCCAAAGACAATGATTATTCCAAAAGGTTGCATGAAATGGGAGCACAAAGGTATGCAACGCTGGAAGAGTTCTTTGAGCATAAACATGCGGACCTTGCGGTTATATCCAGTCCCATAGAGTTTCACATGCCTCAGACAATCTTATGCCTGCAGCATAACACCGCTGTTATGTGCGAAAAGCCGGTAGCGGGAACAATACAGGATGCATATGCCATGAAGAAGGCGGAAGAAGCATCGCAGGCATTTGTGGGAATAGGATATCAGTGGTCCTATTCCGATGCCATTGTAAATCTAAAGAAAGATATTCTTGCAGGCATGTACGGAAAACCTGTCCGTTTGAAGAATATAGTGCTTTGGCCCAGAACTCAAAGATATTTTAAGCGAAACAGCTGGGCCGGAAAGATAAAGAATGATTCGGGATATTGGATATTGGATTCGGTGGCCAACAATGCCACGGCACACTATATCCACAACATGTTCTTTGTTTTAGGTGACGGTTTAAAAAGCAGTGCATGGCCTGAAACCATACAGGCCAACATATACAGAGCAAATGATATTGAGAATTACGATACATGCGTTTGTAGGGTAATCACACAAAAAGGAGTGGAGATATTGTATTATGCAAGCCATTCCACCGATATAAAGTGCGAACCTCTGTTGCATTTCCAGTTTGAAAAAGGCGAGATATATGCCGATTTCAATAAGGAAAAATGCATATACGGAAAAGTAGGCGGTAAGGTAATATCCTACGGAAATCCGTTTGAGTTGGAGATGAAGAAGGTATTTGACTGTATCAGGACACTAAAAGGGGCCGATGTAAATTATTGCCCCATAGAGGCGGCTATACCGCAGCTTAAAACAATAAATGCAATTAGCCAGTTTTATGACATAGAGCAGGTGGAGGAAAGTGATTTAGGATATCTGGATGCCGAGGAGAATACCACCAAACTGGTATATGTCAAAGGGTTGTATCAAGACATGATGAAGGCATACAGCGACAATTTGATTCTTGATGAGTCGGCAAAAGTTATTGATATTACAGGATATAAATATTTTGAGAATATGAAGCAATAGGAGGGTATTATGTACAAAGATCAGGACCATATAAGGAAGTTTCTTAATGATATGGATATTATGAGGTTTACCGATGTTACCGATGTTTCCGACATTTATATAAAGGAAGTGCCGGGCAAGATAAACCTGATGGCATTGAAAGAGACCGATATTTCTGCAATGCAACCGTATAAAAGCGGTACCATATATGAGACAGAGGGTAATAAATATCACATATTCAAGTTTAAATTAAGAGTAAGTCCCGTATATGACCGAAAACCGTTTGTTCTTAAAGCTATAACGGGATTCGGGACCGATTGGAATGTTTTTCGGAATCCCAACTTCCTGCTTTTTATAAACGGACAGCCGGAGCAGGCTTTTGACTTCGGACATCGTGAATGCATAATAACCGACTGTGCCAAGGCACATGACGAGTATGAATGTTTTTTATTTGAGTTCTCCGGAATGAAGAAAGGACCGGTACAGCTTACATTACAGACCTGCTCGCTGGATTATCCCACCGACGAGCTTTATTACAACATCCTCTGTCCGGGAGAGTCCATTCCGTTCATTGAAAGCGAAGCAATAAGAAAAGACACTGCAAAATACCTGATTAACGCCATAAATATGGTGGATTTGAGAGAACCTTACTCGGATAAATATTATGAAACCGTAAGTAAAGCAAACGGGTATCTTTTGGATGAGTATTACGGTAAATATTGTGATGATGACACATCGGAAGTTACCGTTGCCGCTGTAGGACATTCGCACATAGATGTGGCCTGGAGATGGCCTATAAAAGAAACCAGACAAAAGACCGTGAGAACCTTTACATCACAATTGAAGAATATACGTGATTACAAAGATTTCAGGTTCATAGTAAGTCAACCTCAGCTGTATAAATATCTGGAAGAGGATTATCCCGAATTGATAGATAAGATAAAGCCGGCGGTGGAGAGCAGACAGTGGGAGCCGGAAGGTGCGATGTGGGTGGAAGCCGACTGTAATCTTACCAGCGGAGAATCTCTTGTGCGGCAGATAATGCACGGAAAAAAATATTTCAAAGATATGTTTGACAGGGACTGCAGGATTTTATGGCTTCCCGATGTTTTCGGGTACAGTGCCGCACTGCCTCAGATTTTAAAGAAATCGGGAATAGACTATTTTTCCACATCCAAAATATCCTGGAATGAGTATAATGTCATTCCCTATAACACATTCATGTGGGAAGGAATAGACGGAACGGAAATATTCACCAATTTTATAGTGGGCGGAAAAGGTCCCAATGAGGAAGGAAGACCGAGAGTAACATATAACTCCTGGGTAAATGCCGAGCAGATAATGGGAACATGGAAAAACTACCGGGATAAGAGCTTAGCTAAATATCCGTTTATGTCATACGGATTGGGAGACGGCGGCGGGGGACCGGGCAGAGATCATCTTGAGCAGGCTATCCGATTTTCCAGGGGTATAAAAGGTATGCCGAGATTTGAGAGTGTAACGGTGACCGAATATTTCGATAAACTGTATGACTTGGTAAAAGACGATTCAAGACTGCCTAAATGGGTAGGAGAGCTGTATCTGGAATTTCATCGCGGTACATATACATCGGTAGCCAAAAATAAGAAGAATAACAGAAAGTCCGAGATACTTATGCGTGATACCGAGGCTTTCTGCTCTTTAGCCGACAGATTCGGGCTGGATACATACGACAAGAAGAAGATTTATGATACCTGGGAGACAATACTGTTAAACCAGTTCCATGACATAATACCGGGGTCCTCCATTAAAGAAGTATATGACGATTCCGATGCGGATTATGCAAGAGTCATGAAAGACGGTAAAGAGCTTCTGTCAGGCTCGCTCAATGCTTTTGCAAAGACCGTTAAAGGGCAGGACCTGTGCGTTGTATTTAATCAACTTGCTTTCAAGCGTGTGGATACCGTAAAGTTAAGAACCGACAAGGATTTTACCTGCGTATACGACATAAGCGGCGAAAGAATTCCCGGACAAACCGTTATTGAAGACAATAAAAAATATTTCCTGTTTGAAGCGCGGTTGTGCTCCATGGGGTATACTATATTCCGTCTTTCCGATGAAAAGTGCATAGTTGATGACAATTCATTTGTCGCAACATGTAATATGATGGAGAATAAGCATCTTAAGGTAGTGTTTGACGACTTTATGAACATATCTTCAATTTATGACAAAGATGCAAAGAGGGAAGTGGTACAGAAAGGTCAGACCGCAAACAAAATAACGGCATTCGAGGACAAACCTTTGACATATCAGGCATGGGATATAAACATATATTACAATGAGAAACCTTATGAGATTAATGATGTTACATACTCTGCTTTAGTGGAAGACGGTCCGGTAAGAAAATGCATAAGAGTGGACAGAAAAATATTGGAAACAACTATTACACAGTATATTTCACTGGAGTGCAATTCTCGAAAGATTGATTTTAAGACGGTTATTGACTGTAATCATGATGATTTACTGCTTAAAGCCGCTTTCCCCGTTGATGTACATACCGATTATGCCACTTATGATATACAGTTCGGTAATGTCAGGAGACCTACCCACTGGAACACAAGCTGGGATTATGCTCGTTTTGAAGTATGTGCTCACAAATGGGCGGATTTATCGGAAGATGACTACGGTGTAAGTATTCTGAATGACTGCAAGTACGGTCATGACATAAAAGATTCCGTTATAAGGCTGACACTGCTCAAATCGGCAACAGAGCCCGATCCCGATGCCGACAGAGGATTACATGAGTTCACCTATTCACTCTATCCTCACATGGGAGATTTCAAAAAAGCCCATACAGTGGATATGGCATACAAACTCAACTTCCGTCCTTATGCAAAGTATGTGGAAAAAGGGACGGGAGATATAGAAAATTACAGATCCTTTATGACATGTAACCATGAGAATGTCATTGTCGATACATTAAAGAAAGCCGAAGAGGGCGACGGTCTGATTTTGAGGGTGTATGAGTGCTTTAACAGGCGTACCGAGTGTACAATCGATCTCAATTTTGAAGTTTCCAAAATAACGGAATGCGACCTCATGGAAAACGATATAGCCGATGCGGTAATAGAGGACAATGTTCTCAAGTTTACCATAAGACCGTATGAGATAAAGACATTTAAGATTTCTTAATAAGATTGTCTACTATATAGGCTATAACACCGTCATTGTTGGAGCACGCAATCATGTCGGCATGTTCTTTAACTCCTTCGTCGGCATTACCTGCTACCACCGCAAATCCGGCATAATCCAGCATATCGATGTCGTTAAAGCCGTCTCCCGCAGCAATCATCTGCTCGCGCCCTATATTCAATGCTTCGGACAGTTTGGAAAGAGCGGTGGCTTTGGAAATACTGCTGCTGAAAAACTCCAGAAAATAGGGGCGTGTTGTAACTGCGGTAACGGTGGAAGGGGCAAGCCTTGCTGCCATCTCCTTAATTGCCGTTATTTTTTCCAAAGTATCTATGAATACGAACTTTGTAGGTCCGTTTTTACATTTTCTCAAATCTATTGTGTTCAGAAGAAGAGGAGTGATACCGGTAATGGCTGCATAATCGTATGCATATTTGTTAAGTTCCGATACGTATAACACCCCGTTATGCCACATGCACACGGTGCATTGTAAAATATCATTGAGTTTAATCACATTCAAGCCGTCTTCAATGCTCATGGTCTCACTGTATATTAAAGGTCCGTCTTTACCGAGATAAACCATAGCTCCGTTGTTTGTAACAACGGGAGATGTAAGCTTAAGGGCATCATATATCTTTAATACACCTAAAAGAGGTCTTCCGGTACACAGTACAAGTTTTATACCTTTCTCTTCCAGATAAGCGGCTGCTGCATAAGTGTTTTCCGGCAGCATGCCGAAATCATCCAAAAGTGTACCGTCTATATCCGTTGCGATAAGTCTGTATTTCATATTCTTTCTTCAGTCCGTGAGGACATTTTTTTGTTTTTGCTCTAAAAACCGGAGAGCATAATATAAGTTTAGTGAATTCTTTAATATTTACAAGTGTAAATGCAGTAATATGTTGGTAAATTAAAAAGCAAGGGTATCAAACTAAAACAGTAACGGTACATCTCCGTACATCAATATGCGTATTATTCCTATCACAACTAAATGCAGAGGATAATAAATGTAGAAAAACATTTTCATCCAGCCGGCTTTTCCTTTTTGACCGTTATACATTTTTAACACCGGATAAACCATGAGAACACCGATTAACTCAAGTGCATACACTTTGCTGACAAAAAAGAACGATATCAATCCGTAGAAAAACACCCACAGAAGCATCATTTTCATCTGTCCTTTTAAATCTCCGCGCTTTTTATACATACTGACGATTGCCAGCACCGCTATACAGCTCCAGTCAGCGGGGAATGCACTGCATATGAGCAGAAATATTATTATGTGTTTCAGATATTTGTTCATACGCTTTTCTTCATGCTCCAACCACAGCACTACAACGGAAATAAACAGCGGGTACATAACACTTGTCTGATTAAAAATTCCCGAACGGAAAGGCACCGGATCAATGCCGAATGAAAAGCAATATGCAAAATGCGATATGACCGCAAATATGAACATTCTGAGCATATATTTCTTCACATTCCTTGTGTAATAAAAACCCTCACAGACAAAAAACCACATGATAGGAGCTGTCAGCCTGCCGATCAGATGAAGTATGATAGGCAAGGGCTTCACAGGAAAGCCCGGATAAAAAAGATCTGCGATATGGTCTACTGTCATCGCGATAATTGCTATTAACTTCAGATGATTTGCATTAAGTCCCTTTTTCTCCATTTTTTCCTCGCCTTCACGTGGGATTAGTATATTAATTATAGTGGATTCAGGTAATATTTATGTCAAATAAATATAAAATTGACATAAACATATTTTACTTGGCCCGGTAACGGATATATCTCTCAGTTCTTATTCATAAAGCATATTATCAATACATATAAGCGTAAGGTATATTTTTTACGAATAAATAAGTTGTTTTCAATTATTCCGTAATGTATTCATGGTATAATCGACTGTATAGGAGGGATGATATGAGCGGTATAATGTTGAATTGGGATGACAGTGCATTCTTCTTCGGAATTCACAAAGGATACGGGAAAAGTGTTAAAGATAAACAGGAAGCAATCGCATATACGGAAGCTGTAATGGGTCAGTATCAGGGGACCAATGTAACGGATATAGTAATGTGCGTTAATGCGAGACTGGCATCTTACCCGTCAGTGACTATTGAAAATTACGGCGATTCATATAGAAGAAAAGTTCAGAACGGTGAGCAGGTGGATTTCAAAAAGACATGGGTATCGGCTTACGATAAAATATTTAACCAATGGGGAATAGATCATTTTCAGATATGGATAGATAAACTTAAAAAGATGAATATCAAACCCTGGATATCAATAAGGATGAATGATGCTCATGAGACCATGAAGAAAACATCCTGTATTGCACCGGATTTCTATTATGACAATCCGCAATACAGAAGAGTGACATACAGTCCGGTTCAGTTGTACTATGACGGTCTTTATGATTACGGACAGGCGGCGATAAGAAAGCGGTTTCTGGATTTTATTGACGAAACGCTGGGTCGTTATGATGTGCCCGGACTGGAACTGGACTGGATGAGGGAAGCTTATCTGTTCAGATACGGTATGGAACAGGAAGGTATTACCATACTGACCGGTTTTATGAAGGATGTAAAAAAGATTGTCAAAAAATATGAGCAAAAACGGGGTCACGGTATATCCGTATCCGTTAGAGTACCCAGCGGGGTGGAAACCTGCTATTATCTCGGACTGGATGTTGCCGGCTGGGCGGAACATGGCCTTATAAACAACATAGTCATAACTCCCAGATGGTCGACAACCGAAACCGACATGCCCGTTGAAGTATGGAAGAAGTTGTTAAAGCCATATAATGTGACCGTTGCTGCGGGAATTGAAGTGCTGATGAGACAGAACAGGGAAGTTCCCTATACATACAATTGTAAGCAAACGGTGTATGCCAACAGTGCTGCATATTTCAGTGCCGGGGCGGATAAGTTTTATCTTTTTAACTATATGACAATGCCCGATTGTTTCGGAACCGATCCTAAAGATACCGCTTTATATAATCTGCACAAAGATATTAAGGATATTCTTAAAGCTTGCAACAGTCTGGAAAATTCCATTTCGCTTGACAGAAGGCATCTTGTCACTTTCAAGGATTTTACCGCTCCCTGGGAAAAAAGCGCGTATTATGTACCGGCACTTTGCAATCCCGATAGCAACGAACCGGTAATATTCAGGATAAGGACGGGGAAGACCGATAAGAATTCCGCGGCATATATTCAGATGGGTATAGATTGTGATGATGTGCTGAACGATGATGACCTTCTCATATACCTCAACAGCCGGCAGGTCAAAGGGTTGAAGAAGACGGAACAGCCGGACTATTACATAAAGGACGGAAGATATATATGCAAAATACCCGATATAGATATGATAAACGATATCAATATTCTGCAGATATGGTCCCGCACGAAGACCTTTACAATTACACATATTGAGATAATGATAAAAGGAAAGGATATTTGATATGATTAAATACAATTTATTGCATCCTGCCGATCAGATTGTTATGCTGATGAACAGAATATACAGGTACGGAATGACCACTACCAGCGGCGGTAATCTTTCGGTACTGGATGAAAACGGCGATATTTGGATTACTCCCAGCGGAATAGATAAAGGAAGTCTTAAAAGGATAGATATAATGCAGGTAAAGCCCGACGGAACAATAATAGGTCCTCACAGGCCGTCGGTAGAGCTTCCGTTCCATAAGCATGTATACAGGACACGCCCCGAAGCAAAGGCCGTAATACATGCCCATCCGCCGGCTTCGGTAGCTTTCAGTATTGTCCGTCAGATACCCAATGTCCACCTTGTACCTAATATAAACAGAATATGCGGAGAGGTGGGAATGGCGGAATATGATGTACCCGGCAGTGAAGCTTTGGGTGAAAACATAGCCGCGGCTTTTGCAAAGGGATATGATACCGTAATGATGGAAAATCACGGTGTTATCGTAATCGGTAAGGATCTTTTTGACGCTTTTATGAAGTTTGAAACCATTGATATGTGTGCGAAACTGGAAATAAGGGCAAAATGTATAGGGAATATAAAACCGTTGTCGCAAAAACATATAGATATATCGTTACAGAAAAAAGGTCTGCCCATGCAGGAGTTTGTTCCTTCGCACTATTCTTCCGAAGAGAGGGCGGTAAGAAGAGAGATGTGCGAACTGATACACCGTTCTTACGACCAACAGTTATTTACCAGTACTCAGGGGACATTCTCGGTCAAATTAAGCGATGATGCCTTTGTAATAACTCCCTACGGAGTAGACAGAAAATACATTACAGTAGATGATCTTGTAAGAATTGAAAACGGCAAATACAGAGAAGCGGGAAAGAATCCGTCACGTTCGGTGGCACTGCATCTTAAGATATATGCAATGCAGCCTCATGTTAAGAGTATTATAATATCTCACCCGCCCAATATGATGGCTTTTGCGGTTACCGATTGTGTGTTTGATGCTCATACAATACCGGAAAGCTATATTGCTTTAAGAAATGTGCCTAAAATGCCCTACGGATCCAGTTTCCTGCAACCGGAAATGTTCGCCAGGATTTTTGATAAGAGGACGCCTGTTGTATTAGTGGAAAATGACTGCGTTATCTGTACCGGTTCAACTCTCTTACAGGCATTTGACCGACTGGAGGTTGCCGAGTTCAGTGCAAAAGCGCTTATTGATGCCGGTGTTTTGGGAGAAATGGTCAGGATAAATGAAGAGCAGACTGCTGAGATAGAAAGATTTTTCAAACTTGACTAAAAGAGGAATGTTTTATGTTAAGTAATGAAGCAAAGAAAAGATACCAAGCCTTTTGGGACAGGACTTCATACGAAAGGTGTACAATGTATATCTTCCGAAAAATAAAGGAAGACGTTGTAATGCAAGGCGCTTCATTAGAAGATAAATGGATCAATTTAGAAAAGCGCACACAGGAAGCGCAGGAATTATATGTAAACTATAAGTATTATGCAGAAGGTTTTCCCACCTATAATACCAACCTAGGACCGGGCAGTATGGCGGCATGTATAGGCGGAGACTTCGAACTGGCTCCGAGAACTATATGGTTTGACCGCAATCCTATCATTAAAGACTGGTCGGAAGTTCCCGAATTGAAAATATACGAAGACAGTGAAATGTGGCAGATCATAACCGGGCTTACTGAAATGTTATGCAAAGCCTCGCAAGGCAGATACTATACATCAATGACGGATATCGGGGGTCCGTTGGACATTATAGCCTCTTTAAGAGGTACCGAGCAGCTTTTATACGATTTAATAGACTATCCCGACGACGTTAAGAAAGTTAACCAAAGAATCGAAGAGTTATGGAAGATAATGTACAATAAACTGTATGCCATTACATCCCGTTATCAAAACGGAATGACAAGTTGGATGCCGATATATTGTGAAAAGAGATATTATCCTTTACAGTGTGATTTTTGTGCTATGATTTCGCCGGACATGTTTTTAGAATTTGTAAGACCCAATTTAGCTGCTCAGACCGAATGGCTGGATCATTCCATATATCATCTTGACGGCATGGATGCCCTTCGTCATCTGGATTATATTCTGGATATACCTACTCTTGATGCTATTCAATGGAGTGCGGGAGCCGGCAAGCCCGCCTTGTATGATGAATACTTCTTTGACTTGTATAACAAGATATCAAGGAGCGGGAAAGGGCTTATGCTTTATTACATTCCGATAACGGAATTGGAAAATGTCCTAAAGAACATATCGACCAAAGGTTTGTTTATAACCATGCTGGTGGAGGAAGAAAAAGAAGCTTTGGAGGCTATTAAAATAGCGGAAAGCTACGGGGTTAAGTAATATATTAGTGTTTTAGGGTAAAACAAGTGTCGGAGCAGGCAACAGACAAAGCTGTTTTTTGGAAGAAGACTGCAAAGATAGAAAGATTTTTCAAACTTGACTAAGAGAGGGATATTTTATGTTAAGTAATGAAGCAAAGAAGAGATACCGAGCCTTTTGGGACAGGACCGCTTATGAAAGATGCGTGTTGTTCATATCCGAGAGGATAGGCAAAGGCGTTGTAATGCAAGGTGCTTCACCGGAAGATAAATGGACCGATTTGGAAAGACGCACACGGGATGCGCAGGAATCGTATGTCAACTTTAAATATTATGCCGAAGGTTTTTCCACAGTGTTCACCAATTTCGGACCGGGCAGCATGGCTGCATGCATAGGAGGAGATTTCGAGCTGGCTCCGTCAACAATATGGTTTGACCGCAATCCCATCATTAAAGACTGGTCGGAAGTTCCGGAATTGAAACTGTATGAAGACAGCTTGATGTGGCAGCTCATGACCGGGCTTACGGAAATGTTGTGCAAAGCTTCAAAATGCACATACTTTACTTCCATGGCGGATATCGGCGGTTCAATGGATATTTTATCCTCTTTAAGAGGTGCCGAGCAACTTTTATGCGACTTAATTGATTATCCTGAAGAAGTTAAGAAGGTTAACGAAAGAATCGAAGAGTTATGGAAGATTGTTTACAGCAAACTGTATGCTATTACATCCCGTTATCAGAACGGAATGACAAGCTGGATGCCGATATACTGTGAAAAGAGATATTATCCTTTGCAGTGTGATTTTTGTGCCATGATTTCTCCCGACATGTTTTTAGAATTTGTAAAACCCAATTTATCGGCTCAGGCAGAATGGCTGGACCATTCCATATATCATCTTGACGGAATGGATGCCGTTCGTCATCTGGATCACCTTCTGGATATTCCGGCTATTGATGCTATACAATGGAGTGCAGGAGCCGGTAAGCCCCCTTTATATGACGAATGTTTCTTCGATATGTACAACAAGATTTCAAGGAGCGGAAAAGGGCTGGTGCTTTTTTCCGTGCCGTTGACCGAATTGGAAAATGTTCTGAAGAACATATCAACTAAAGGTTTGTTTATAACCATGCAGGTATCGGATGAGAAAGAAGCTTTAGAAGCTATTAAAATAGCAAAAAGCTACGGAGTAAAGTAAATATATTAGTGTAATATAGTGTAAAATAAGTGTTGGAGGGTATATTATGAGTTTTAAGATAGGAGTTATTACGGATTCGTTCAGATGTCCGTTGGAGCAAGCGATAGATAAAGCTGCGGCCTTGGGGGCGGACGGCGTGCAGATATATGCCACCGGCAGAGAGTTGGCACATGATACGCCTGATGACAGGGTAAAGAAGATATTGCGTCTGTTAAAAGATGCAGGTCTGGAATTGTCCGCTCTGTGCGGGGATATCGGCGCATTCGATGATGAAATTGTCAATATCGAGAGAGTTAAGCATTCAAAAAAAATAGTAGACCTTGCCGTAAAGATGGGAACCAAGGTGGTAACCACCCACATAGGAGTGGTGCCTGAAGATAAGAATCATAAGCAATACAGGACAATTCATAAAGCATGTTCGGAACTGGGAAGATATGCCGATTCTCAGGGAGTGAAATTCGCAATAGAGACCGGTCCGGAAAAAGCATACATATTAAGAATGCTTCTGGATGATTTGGATTGCACCGGAATAGCGGTAAACTTCGACCCGGCCAATCTGACCATGTGTGTTGACGATGACGCAAGGGAAGCGGTAAGGATACTGGCTCCGTTTATTGTGCATACCCATGCTAAGGACGGTATTATGTTAAGTAAATATGCAAATGACCCAAGATACGGCGAACTGGCAAAGAAGAGAGCATGGCTGGAGTTGCCTTTAGGTGAAGGAGATGTCGGTTTTCCGACCTATCTTGAGGCTTTAAGGAAAATAGGCTATAAAGGGTTTTTGACAATAGAACGTGAAGTCGGGGAAGATCCCGCGAAAGATATTGCCAATGCGGTAACTTTCTTACGTAAACTTATATAGGAGGCAATAATGAAAATAGGGATAAGCTCATATTCATACTATAAACTTACAAGAAAAGGATTGATAGATTGCTTCGGTATTATTGAGAAAACCAAGGAGTTCGGATTTGATGCCATAGAGTTTTCCGGAATGCCCGGCGATACATATGAAGAAAGATATAAGATGGCAAAGGATATAAAGAAAGCCTGTGATGATTGCAATCTTCTGATAGCTAATTATTGCACGGGAGCCGACCTTGTAAAGGGGTCAAACTGGAATTTGCAGACCGAAATAGACCGTATAAAAAAAGAGATAGATATTGCAGCGGTGCTCGGGGTAAGTAAAATGCGGCATGATGCATCTTTCGGTTTCGGAGCAACCGACCCCAAGGCACGTCCTTTGGATATGTATCTTTACAGGCTTGCTGAGGGTTGTAAAAAGTTAACCGAGTATGCCAAAGGAGCAAATATCCGTACAATGATAGAAAACCACGGCAGATACTGTCAGCACAGTTGTGATGTGCTGAGCATATACAGGGCGGTGGATGACGATAATTTCGGTATATTGATAGACATAGGTAATTTTATGTGTGTGGATCAGGACCCCGTTGAAGCCGTAGCCCAACTGGCTCCTTATGCATTCCATGTGCATGCAAAGGATTTTCATTTCAAGTCCGGCATTAACATGAATCCCGGCTGGGGATGGTTTTTAACCAAGCACGGCAACTATTTAAGAGGCTCCATTATAGGACACGGCGATGTCCCGCTCAAAGAATGTATCAATATCCTTAAGATATACGGATACGATGATGTGCTGTCAATTGAATTTGAAGGTATTGAGGATGTGCTCTCGGCTATAGAGAACGGTCAGGCCAACCTGAAAAAATTAGTTGATATGTAGGATATCAGTGACTGTCAGAGCAAAAGAGGATATTATTCCCAAGTCGTTACAAGTTTCTTTTTCTTGTTTACACAGTCAGCTAAATACAAATTGATAAGCGTCTGATACGGAATGCCGGTAGTTTTGGCTTGGTTTTTAAAGTACGCCACAGTATCCTCATTAATATTTATTGTAATCTGCTTTTTTAAGCTTTTTGCGTAGGGGTTAGGCCTTGCATTTGAAAAATCATATTCAACCTTCATAGTTTGTTACCTCATAATTATTTTATAATTATTATTTAATTATTTGCAAGCATTATTTTTAATCGGCTGCCGTGTTTGAAATAACGGTTTTTTTACCTGTAACATTCTTTTACGTATATCTGATGCAGTTATAACCGATTATTGACATTACGGAAGTAATCATATTTATTAAAACTTGTTTCTATGATAAAATAACGAAAGAGGGTAGCATGAAGATTATTTCGGATTTTGACATGCATCTGTTCCGCGAAGGAACACAATGCCAGGCATACAGGATGTTCGGAGCACACCTTAGAGATAACGGGTGTCAGTTCACTGTCTACGCTCCCAATGCCAAATTCGTTTCCGTAGTGGGAGACTTCAACAACTGGAATCTTTTTGCACACAATATGGACAAATCGCCGGAGGGTGTGTTCAGTATTTTTGTTCCAAAAGCAAAAGAATGGGACAGATATAAATACAGGATTGTAACAAAGAATAACAAAGAAATATATAAAGCCGATCCGTATGCGTTCTATGCCGAGCATATGCCCGATACCGCTTCAAAAATAGCAAAGATTGACGACTATATATGGAATGACCGGGAATGGATGGAAAAGCGAAATGAAACACCGCTGTATGACAAACCCGTTAATATCTACGAGATGCATCTGGGTTCCTGGAAGAGACATCCGGATAATTCGTATTATACATATGAAGAATATGCGAAGGAACTTGTAAGTTATGTAAAGAATATGGGCTATACCCATATAGAGTTCATGCCGGTTATGGAATATCCTTTCGACATGTCCTGGGGTTATCAATGTCTGGGATACTTTGCGGCTAACAGCAGATTCGGTTCGCCTAAGCAGCTTAAGTACCTTATTGATTGCTGTCACCAAAACGGTATAGGAGTCATTCTGGATTGGGTACCTGCTCATTTTCCCAAGGATTCGCACGGCCTTATAAAATTCGACGGCACAGCGCTGTATGAGTATGCGTCCGCTAAAAAAGCTCAGCATAAGGAGTGGGGCACATTGGTCTTTGATTACGGGAAAAAGGAAGTGTGCAGTTTCTTGCTTTCTTCGGCATTCTTCTGGATTAAGGAATATCATGCCGACGGCTTGAGAGTGGATGCGGTATCTTCCATGCTTTATCTTGACTACGGCAGAAATGATGGAGAATGGGAGCCTAATATGTTCGGAGGAAGGGAAAATCTGGAGGCCATAGATTTCATAAAATCACTGTCCACCAATCTTTTCAGGGAGTTTCCCAATATAATACTGGCTGCGGAGGAATCTACGGCATGGCCCAATGTGACGGGAAGAGTAAGCGACGGCGGACTGGGATTCAATTTTAAGTGGAATATGGGTTGGATGAATGATACCTTATCTTATATGTCCAAAGACCCGTTGTTCAGAAAATACGAGCACAATAAGTTGACATTTTCCATGATGTATGCTTTTTCCGAGAACTATATTCTGCCTCTTTCGCATGATGAGGTGGTACACGGAAAGAAATCGCTTGTGGATAAAATGCCGGGCTATTATGAAGACAAGTTTTCCAATCTGAAAATATACTATGCATACTATATGTCGCACCCGGGAAAAAAGCTTATGTTCATGGGAGGGGAATTCGCCCAGTTTGTCGAATGGAGATATCAGTCGGGACTGGATTGGATGCTGCTGGACTATGAGTCACACAGTAAGTTTTCTGCATATGTTAAAGACTTAAACAGATTTTACAAAAGGCATAAGGCCTTTTATGAAGCGGAAAGAGACTGGGTAGGTTTTAAATGGATAAATTGTGATGCCGCTCAGGACAGTGTACTTTCGTATATTCGCAGAGATAAGGCGGGAAGAAACGATATTTTTGTTATTATTAATTTCACACCTGTAGACCGTAACGGATACCGTTTCGGTGTACCGTATAAGGGTAAGTATAAAGTGTTGATGAACTCTTCGGCTGAGAAGTATTCCGTATACGGTAAAGAGATTAACATGGAATATGTTTCCGAAGATATTCCCTGGGACGGTATGAAAGCCAGTATATGCGTTGATCTGAAAGGATTGACTGCATTGTATATAAAAAAGATATAGGAGGCTACGTATGCGAAAAAAAGAATGTATAGCATTGATACTTGCAGGCGGACAGGGCAGCCGCTTAGGGGTGCTTACCAAGAAGGTTGCCAAACCTGCGGTAAATTTCGGCGGGAAATACAGAATTATTGATTTTCCGCTCAGTAACTGCACAAACTCCAATATAGATACGGTGGGTGTTCTGACTCAGTATCAGCCGTTGGAACTCAATTCCTATATCGGAAGCGGGCAGCCGTGGGATTTGGACAGAAGTTTCGGAGGGGTATATCTGCTGCCCCCGTACATGAAAGCGGAGGCGGGAACATGGTATAAAGGAACGGCAAATGCCATATACCAGAACATGAATTTCATTCAGATGTTTAATCCCGATTACGTACTGATACTGTCAGGGGATCATATATACAAAATGAATTATGCCAAAATGGTGGATTTTCATATTGAAAACAATGCCGATGCTACAATTTCCTGTATAAAAGTTCCGTGGGATCAGGCAAGCCGTTTCGGTATTATGAAAACCGATAAAACGCTGCGTATAACGGAATTCTTCGAGAAACCCAAGAATCCGGTAAGCAATATGGCATCCATGGGTGTGTATGTATTCAAGTGGGAAGTTCTTAAAGAATATCTTATCAAAGACGAAGAAGATCCCCGGTCTTCAAATGATTTCGGTAAAAACGTCATACCTACAATGCTTCATGACGGAAAAAGGATGTTTGCATATAACTTCAAAGGCTACTGGAAGGATGTAGGTACCGTTTACAGCCTGTGGGAAGCCAATATGGAACTTTTACACAAGAAACCCGGCATGAATCTGTTTGACAGAAGTTGGAGAATCTACTCAAAGAACGCCATTCAGCCTCCTCACTATACTGCGGACGGAGCGGTTATAAAAGACAGTATGATAACAGAAGGAAGCGTCATATACGGTAAAGTCAAAAACAGTGTTATTTCCAGCGGTGTAAAAATAGGAAAGAATACCGTAATAGAAGACTCGGTACTGTTTCCGTCTGTTGTGGTAGAAGATAATTGTGTAATTAAAAAGGCTATTATAGGGGAGCGGTCGGTGGTCAGACAAAACAGTAGAATAGGTGTGGAAGACATGATTGAAGGACAGATTCCTTCAAAAATGTGTTCAGACGGAATTGTGCTTATCGGATCGGATATCGTTGTTAAGTCCGGATCCGATATAGCAAAGAATGTAATGGTGGAATAGGTGATGATATGAAAGATGCATTAGGAATTATTTTTGCGGAAGGTACGGACACGGGATTCGGTTCCCTGACATCTAAGCGATCTTTGGCGGCAGTACCCATTGCGTCGCGATACAGGATAATAGATTTCATATTGTCTTCCATGGTCAACTCGGGAATAACCAATGTCGGTATTATAACTCAAAGAAACTATAAATCGCTTATGGATCATGTGGGAACCGGTAAGGAATGGGATCTTAACAGAAAGATAGGAGGTCTGCTTCTGATTCCGCCTACTCCCTCAAGAGATATTATAGGCAGCGATAAAGTGGATTTGCTGGATCTGGCAGGCGCATTGGGGTTTCTGGAACGGTCACCTCAAAAGTATGTGGTGCTATCCAAAAGCCATCTGATATGCAATCTCAATTTTACCGATGCTTTTGAGAAGCATGTCAATTCAAATGCCATAGTAACCATCCTGTATCAGGAACTGGAACCGGAAGGTGAGATAAGCGGTTTGAAAAACAGGTATTTCCTGACTACCGATGAGAATGACAAAATAACACAGATAAAAGCTTATTCATCCACAAATGAAAGCAATAAAATTTCTTTGGACATATATATTATAAACAAGGATTTTCTTATTTATCTCATAAGAGACGGTCTTGCGTCGGGTGAAAGAGGAAGTTTAAGTGAAGTATTTGCCAGAAGAGTGGAACACATGAAGATGATAGGGTATGTCGCCAGGGATTTTGTGGCAAGAATAGACTCCATAAAGACCTTCTATCAGGCCAACATGGTCATTCTGCAAAAGGAAATAAGGGAGAAACTGTTCTTCGAACCGGGACGTATATATACCAAGGTAAAAGACGAAGCGCCGTCCAAATATATGAAATCCGCGGTTGTCAAGAACTCGCTGATTGCCGACGGATGTGTCATAGACGGTTATGTGGAAAACAGTATAATATTCAGAGGAGTTAAAGTTGTAAAGGGAGCCAGAGTAACCAATTCAATTATCATGCAGGGTTCCGAGATACAGGAAAACGCAACGCTGGAGCATGTTATTCTGGATAAGGAAGTAATAATAAGGCAGGATATACGTCTGACCGGACAGAAATCCTACCTGGTACTGATTGATAAAGGAGCTATTGTATAATGAGAATTTTATATGTATCAACCGAAGCAACACCTTTTGTAAAGACCGGAGGGCTTGCGGATGTAATCGGAGCATTACCGTATACCGTTGCAAAAAAAGGTCACGAAACTGCAATTATGATGCCGTACTACAAAAGTATAAGGGATAAATGGAGATATGAGGTTAAATATCTCACAAGCACCATTGTGACTGTAGGATGGCGGAAACAGTATGCGGGAATACTGTATCTTAAACACAAAGGAGTGGATGTATATTTCATTGACAACGAGTTTTATTTCGGCTCGGATAATGTCTACGGTTACGGAGAATATGAGGCGGAGAGGACGGCATTCTTTAACAGAGCGGTTTTGGAATCGCTGAAACTTCTGGATGTGCAGTTTGATATTCTGCATCTCAATGACTGGCCGACCGCCATGATTTCTTTACTTTTAAAGGAGCAGTACAAAAACAAGCATAACGGGCTTTACGACAATATAAAGACTATATTTACAATACATAATCTGAAATATCAGGGTATATTCGATGCATCGGTGTTATCCGACTTATTCGGCCTCTCAATGGACTATATGACAACCGACAAGCTGGAGTTTTTCGGAAGAGTCAATTTCATGAAAGCGGGGCTGATATACTCCGATAAGATAACAACGGTAAGCAACACTTACAAAGATGAGATACGGAATCCTTTCTTCGGAGAAAATCTTGACGGTGTCATTAATACCAGAAGTGCAGATTTGTACGGGATAGTAAACGGTCTGGACATAAATGAATATAACCCCAAAACCGACAAGAACATTTATGTCAACTACGGCCTCAGTGATATTGACAAAAAGAAAGAGAACAAAAAGAATCTGCAAAGAGAACTCAACCTGGATTTAAATGAAAATGCTCCTATATTGGCTATGATTACCAGACTTGTTCCGCAGAAAGGGCTGGATCTGGTCAAAAGAGTGTTTGATGATATGATGTCTTTCAACATTCAGTTTGTAATTCTCGGTACCGGAGAAGAGCAATATGAAAGCTTTTTTGAAAATGCTCATGCCAGATATTGCGGTAAAGTAGCTGCTCTTTTAAAATTCGATGAACAGATGGCGAGAAAGATTTATGCGGGAGCGGATATGTTTCTGATGCCCTCTCTTTATGAACCGTGCGGTATAAGCCAGCTTATCGCAATGAGATACGGTACAATACCCATTGTGCGTGCAGTAGGGGGATTGTGTGATACGGTGACGCAGTATGATTCGCAAAATGACACGGGGAACGGCTATCTTTTCAGGAACTATAATGCCCATGAAATGGCTCATACCGTGTATTTGGCATGTCAGGCATATAAAGGACGCACTAAATGGCAGAAGCTGATGAAAAGAGCAATGAAGACCGATTGTTCATGGGATAAAGCCGCCACTCAGTACATTAATTTATATGAAATTGCTATGCGTTAATATGGTATACAGGATTTTACGGACCGACACTTTGTCTGGTGTAACAGCCGGAAAGAAAAACACAATATTTTGATAATAATAAACTTTTATGTTGTTGTACAAGTAGTGTGTTTTGTGTATAATATCATCTCGGTAAAGGAGTACTTTTTTGAAAAACGGAAACAATAAAAATACGGTAATAAAACAGATAAATGAAGTTTTAAACAGGACTTTCGGAAAAACAATAGAGAATGCCACACAGAATCAACTTTATAAAGCATTCGCCATAACGGTTAAAAATGAAATAATGGATAAATGGGCACAATCGGCTTATACAACGGATGACAAACGGGTGTATTATCTTTCGATTGAGTTTTTAATGGGAAGAGCCTTATCCAATAATATCTTAAATATAGGAAAGCGGAAAGATTATCAGGAAGCATGCAAACAGCTGGGGCTGGACTTTGATAGTATTGCATCAAGAGAACCGGAAGCGGGTTTGGGAAACGGAGGACTGGGGCGCCTTGCTGCATGCTTTATGGATTCATTGGCAACACTGGACCTTCCGGCTTACGGTTGCGGAATACGATATGAATACGGTCTTTTCCGGCAGAAGATAATTGACGGACAACAGGTGGAATATCCCGACACCTGGCTGGAAGACGGAAATGTCTGGGAAGTGGAGCGACCGGAAGAGCGAGTGGAAGTGCATTTTGGCGGTCATATAAAAGAATCCTGGGAGGGCGATAAACTTCGTTTTGTCCATAGCGGATATTCTACAGTACATGCGGTACCGTATGATATGCCTATAGTCGGTTATATGAATGACAGAGTCAATTCCCTGAGATTATGGAGAGCGGTTTCTCCCAAGCGAATCGATATGGCAAGTTTTAACAGAGGTGAATATCTCAAAGCTGTTGAAGAAAAGCAAATGGCGGAAGTGCTTTCTCACATATTGTATCCCGAAGACAAGCATTACGAGGGCAAATCGCTGCGTTTGAAACAGCATTACTTCTTTGTTTCCGCTACCATGCAGATGATAGTTGCACGTTTCATGAAGTTAAATCTTCCGTTAAGCGCACTCCCCGACAAAGCGGTAGTACATATAAATGATACCCATCCCGCTCTGGCCATTCCCGAACTGATGAGAATACTTATGGATGAACACGGTTTGGGTTGGGATGAGGCGTGGGATATAACCGGCCGTATGTTCGCATATACCAACCACACCATTATGGCGGAAGCGTTGGAAAAATGGCCGGAGCAACTGTTCAAGCAGATATTGCCCAGGATTTATGCCATAGTAAAAGAAATAAATGAACGTTTCTGCGGTATGGTTTACAGAGACTTTCCCGAGAAAAGGAATGACATACACAAGATGGCTATTATAGGCTACGGACAGATTGCCATGGCGCCTTTGTGCATTGCAGGCTCCTATTCTGTAAACGGAGTCTCGGCGTTACATTCCAGGATTATAAAGGAAGAGACCTTTAAAGATTTTGCCGATGTATTTTGCGGGAAGTTTACCAATGTAACAAACGGAGTTACTCATCGCAGATGGCTGCTCCTGTCCAATCCCGGATTGACCGACCTTATAACCAAAAACATCGGTAAAGACTGGATAAGCGATATGACAAAGATTAAAGCTTTAGAAGCCAAAGCCGACGATCCCAAGTTTTTGGATAAGTTTGACAATATTAAGAGACTTAATAAGCGTAAATTGGCCGAGTATATAAAACAGACCACCGGAATAGTCGTTTCCGAGAACTCAATCTTTGATGTTCAGGTAAAGAGACTTCATGAGTACAAAAGACAGCTGCTGAATATCTTAAGAATAATGTACGACTATGTGCAGATTATAAACGAGCCGGAGAAATATAAGGATGCAATTCCCGTGACATGTATTTTCGGAGCTAAAGCGGCACCCGGTTACAAAAGGGCTAAAGTTATAATCAAACTTATAAATGATGCTGCGGACCTTATAAATAACGATCCGCGTGTTATGGATAAGATAAAGGTTGTATTCTTGGAGAATTATTCGGTATCTCTTGCGCAGATTATTTTCCCCGCAAGCGATATTTCACAGCAGATTTCCACCGCTTCCAAAGAAGCCAGCGGCACCGGCAATATGAAGTTTATGATGAACGGAGCATTAACTTTAGGTACCATGGACGGAGCCAATGTGGAAATATATGAGAGTGTCGGACCGGACAATATTTACATATTCGGTTATGATGCCGAAACGGTACAGCAGATATATAAAACAGGAGAGTATGATCCTACGGTATTTGTGGAGCAGGACTATACTCTCAAGACCGTTTTGAATATGCTTATTGACGGCACACTCAATCCGGAAAAACCCTATCTGTTTAAGGAGATATATGAATCGTTGCTGTCCTGCAAAACAGGCATGAGCGATCCCTTCCTGATACTGGGTGATTTCCAATCATATAAAGCGGCACATGATAAAATAGTTAAAGATTATGCCGACAGACGCAAATGGAACAAGATGGCGGTAATCAATGTGGCAAACAGCGGACGTTTTTCCTCGGACAACAGTATAGCCAACTATAATAAACTGATTTGGAAGCTTAAATAATGCTGGAAATATATTTTAACAGCAGAGATACCACATATAAATCACTGTTCGGAGCCGTACAAAGTGGTTCAACCGTGAAATTTCGTCTGGATGTCAGATGCGATGCTCCCGTTGAAGCATACATTGTCATTGACAAGTCCAAGCATCGGATGCATCTGGAAAGGCTTATCAAGGATTTATCTGTATTTAAAATCAATATCCAAGTTTCTTCAAAACCGGGATTAATGTTCTATCATTTTGAAATATCCACCCCTTATCATACCGTATACTACGGCAACAGGCCGGATACTTATCAGGGCCAGGGTGTTAAGTACGATAAGAATCCTCTGGATTATCAGATAACGGTATACGATAACTACAATACGCCCGATTGGATAAAAGGACGTATCATGTACCAGATATTTCCCGACAGGTTTTACAAAGAAAAAATCCATAAAAGTCCTTACTGGGACAGGATATTTCATTCCGACTGGTATGAAGAGCCTTACATCGAAGAGGATTTCCCCGGCGGTAAAATGGAGTGTTCGGACTTTTTCGGAGGTAATCTGCAGGGGATAATAAAGAAGCTGGACTATATTAAGTCTTTAGGAGTGGGTGTCATTTACCTGAACCCCATATATTTAGCTTATTCCAACCACAGATATGACGCTGCAGACTATATGAGTGTTGATGATACCTTAGGTACCAAAGGTGATTTAAAAAAACTGTGTGAAGAAGCCAAAAAAAAGGATATATTCATTATCCTGGATATGGTATTTTCCCATACCGGAAGTGACAGCATATACTTTGACAAACACAAAAGATTCAACAAAGACGGAGCATTTAACAATCCCGATTCACCTTACAGAAGCTGGTACACTTTCAAACAAGACGGCACATACGAATCGTGGTGGGGTATTGAGACATTGCCCAATACGGTGGAAACCGATCCGGGATTCATGAGCCATGTGTTTGACTCAATAAGACAATGGTTATCTTTAGGTGTCAAAGGTTTCAGGTTGGATGTGGCGGACGAACTGCCCGATAAGTTCATCAGGGAATTAAGAAAAGTGATTAAGAGTTGTGATAAAGATGCAATCTTAATAGGTGAAGTGTGGGAAGATGCAAGTAATAAAATAAGTTACGGCAGCCGTCGGGAATATCTTTACGGATATGAACTGGACAGCGTAATGAATTATCCGTATAAAAACGCAATTATCGATTACACTCTTAATAAAATAAATGCGGAAAGCTTTGTCAGAAGAATTGAGATAATAAGGGAGAATTATCCTCCTCAGTCATATGAATGTTTAATGAATATGTTGGGAACTCACGATGTTTCCAGAATACTGTCGATAATGGGCGGAAAAGGCAGCTTGGAAAAACTTCCCAGAAAACAACAGAAAGGCGTATTTCTAAGCAAAGAAGAATATGATATTGCTTTTAAAAGATTGTCTTTCTGCCTGCAATTGCTGATGTGTCTGCCCGGTGTGCCTTGCGTATACTATGCGGATGAAGCGGGAAGTCAGGGACTGAAAGACCCGTTTAACCGCAAAACTTATCCTTGGGGAAGAGAAGATAAAAAAATACTTGACCTTTACAAAGAAATAATGAACAACAGATATAATGATGACAAACTGAAATACGGTTCTTTTGCCATCAGAGAGGACCACGGTCTTGTCATAATTACCCGCAAATATCAAAATGAAAGTTGTGAATATACATTTAACAATCGTCATTTGTCCTGTTCGCACTCCTGAAGTGCACCTTTTTTCCGGCTTTTTCAGTTGCTTTTTTACCCTATCAATGTTGATTGAGTTGTGTTTGTATGATAACATTAACTTTAGTGGATTTTCGGGAGGTTCATATGTTGAAAATAACTTTTATGGGTGCGGGAAGCTCGGTATTCGTTAAGAATGTAATAGGCGATTGTATGCGTACCGAAGCGCTCAGAGATTCGGAATTTGCATTGTATGATATTGACGGTCAGAGACTGAACGATTCAAAGATGCTGATTGATTCGTTAAATAAAAACATTAATGATAACAGAGCAAAGGTTACAACATATTTAGGTGTAAAGAACAGAAAAGATGCTTTGCGGGGTGCGGATTTTGTGATAAATGCCATTCAGGTAGGCTTATATGAACCCTGTACGGTAATAGATTTTGAAGTTCCTAAAAAATACGGTATAAGGCAGACTATTGCCGACACATTGGGAATAGGCGGAATAATGAGAGCCTTACGTACCATTCCGGTTATGCAGGATTTTGCCGATGATATAGAGGCTGTCTGTCCCGATGCCCTGTTTCTTAACTATACAAACCCCATGTCCATGCTTGCCGGCTATATGCAAAGATATACGGATGTACGTCTGGTAGGCCTTTGTCATTCGGTACAGGTTTGTTCGGGCGGATTACTCGACAAATTGGGTATGCAGGACAAGATTGAAGGAAGGGTGGATTTAATTGCCGGAATAAACCATATGGCATGGTTGCTGGAGATTAAAGATAAATTCGGCAACGATTTGTATCCGGAAATTCGAGAAAAAGCGGCCATTAAGAATGCTACGGAAAAGCATAACGATATGGTCAGATTTGAATATATTAAGCATTTGGGATACTACTGTACGGAATCCAGCGAACATAATGCGGAATATAACCCCTGGTTCATTAAACCCGCTTATCCGGAACTTATAGAGAGATTCAATATACCTTTGGATGAGTATCCCAGAAGATGCATAAAACAGATTAATAAATGGGCGGTTCAGAGAGAGGAACTTCTGCATAATACTAAAACAACACACACAAGAAGCAATGAATATGCTTCCTACATAATGGATGCCGTTGTTACCAATAAGCCGTTCAAAATAGGCGGTAATGTGTTGAATAAAGGGCTGATTACCAACCTGCCCGAAGATGCATGTGTGGAAGTTCCGTGTATGGTGGACGGTAACGGTATAAATCCTTGTCATGTCGGAAAACTTCCCGTACAGCTTGCGGCAATGAATATGACCAATATCAATGTACACCTTATGACCATTGAAGCCGCCGTTACAAGAAAGAGGGAAGACATATACAGAGCAGCCATGCTGGAACCGAGATGTGCAGCTATCCTGTCTATAGATGATATTATAAAGATGGTGGATGAGCTTATAGAGACACATCAGGCGGCAGGTTTTATGAAAGAGTACAAATAAACGGAGGAAGAATTGTGTCGGAAGCATTATTACAGACGATAACGGGTTTTAGTATAGTAGTCTTAACATTACTGTTACTGACCGGAATAATAGCAATTTTTTCCAAGGTTATGGCTAAAGCTAATGCTAAGAATAATCAAGGTGTTGAGGATGAGAATTCTTGACTAAAACCTTGATTTATTATATATTTCACGAGAATGGCGTTTTGGAGGTTAGGCTATGTCGGGTTCATTGTTACAGACATTAATAGGCTTTGTGGTTGTGAATATAGGGATGATTTTACTGACCGGAATTATTATGCTTTTTTCCAAGGTTATGGCTAAAAGCGGTAAGAAGGAGATTCAGGCTATTGAAGAAGAAAAGCCTGTTGAACATGTTTTAACCGTTTCCGATCAATCCGAAGAAGTAATTGCAGCTATAATGGCCTGTGTACAGGCATATATACAGCAGAACGGTATTAAAAGTGCATGTAATATAGTTATAAGGCCTGCGGTAAGGACATCGGTATCCGCTGCATGGAGTAATGCCGGCAGGATGGAAAATGTAAGCAGAAGGGTATAGGGGGTAATATGTTTGTAGAAATTTTGGTGGATCTTTATAAAGAATCGGCACTTTCCATAATAACATGGCAGCAGGGAGTGTTGTTGGTAATATCTCTTGTACTGTTATATCTGGGTATTGTCAGACAGTTTGAGCCTCTTCTATTGGTACCCATAGCATTCGGAATGCTGGCAACCAATTTGCCCGGTTCCAATGTATATCATCCGGAATTATGGGCGGATATGAAGAATATTGATTACAATGAAGTTCTGAAAAGCGGAGGACTTTTTGATATCCTGTACATAGGAATTAAATCCGGTCTTTTCCCGCCTCTCATATTCATGGGAATAGGAGCAATGACCGATTTCGGTCCGCTTATCGCCAATCCCAAAAGCTTTATAATAGGTGCGGCGGCACAGTTGGGAATATTCCTTGCATTCTATTTAGCCACATTGTTAGGTTTCACACCTGCGGAGGGCGGAGCGATAGGAATAATAGGAGGAGCGGACGGACCTACCGCAATATATACCGCAACCATACTTGCCCCTCATCTTTTAGGTGCAATAGCGGTAGCGGCTTATTCATATATGGCTTTGGTTCCGGTTATACAGCCTCCGTTCATGAAGTTGCTTACCACCAAAAAAGAGCGGGCTATAGAGATGAAGCAGCTTCGTCCGGTGAGCAAAAAGGAGAAAATAATATTCCCCATACTGGTTACAATTGTTGTGGCATTTTTAGTTCCCAGTGCCGCGGTGCTGGTTGCTTCGCTTATGGTGGGTAATCTGCTTAAGGAAAGCGGTGTTACCGACAGGTTATCCAAAACACTGCAAAATGAGTTTATTAATATTGTTACCATATGTTTAGGTTTGGCGGTCGGAGCTACAGCCACTGCGGAGAATTTCTTAAGAGCCGAGACATTGAAGATATTGGGACTGGGAGTATTTGCATTCATATTCGGAACAATCGGCGGAGTACTGTTTGCAAAGCTTATTAATCTCTTCAGTAAGAATAAGATAAATCCGCTTATCGGTTCCGCGGGTGTTTCGGCTGTACCTATGGCTGCAAGGGTTTCACAGAAGGTTGCGCAGGAAGAGAACCCCGGCATATTCCTTTTAATGCATGCCATGGGCCCCAATGTTGCGGGCGTTATAGGTTCCGCAATAGCGGCAGGTGTGCTTATTTCGTTATTCGGATAAGTGTAAATTATATTATTGTAAAATATTCTGACAGGGTACGTTAAATACCCTGTTTTTTTTAATATTGATATTGAATAATGCTTTTACATATGTTAATATGGCTAAAATGATTTTTGTAATTGGGGAAATTGCAAAAATGCAGGCATTTTGAATAGGGGCATTGAAATAATGAATATTACAAATCCTTATATTGCAAAAACGTATGAACAGATTATTTCCGATAATCCTAATGAGCCGGAATTCCATCAGGCGGTAGGGGAAGTATTCGAGTCCATTGCTCCGGTAATAGAAGCAAACGATATATATGAAAAATATGCCGTGCTGGAAAGAATTGCAGAACCGGAAAGAATTATATCTTTCAAGGTTACATGGGTTTCCGATGACGGTAAGATAAATGTGAATAAAGGTTACAGGGTACAGTTCAACTCGGCAATCGGACCGTATAAGGGAGGGTTAAGGTTTCATCCGTCGGTCAATACTTCGGTGCTGAAATTCTTAGCCTTTGAGCAGGTGTTAAAAAACAGTCTGACGGGATTACCGTTAGGAGGCGGAAAGGGCGGTGCGGATTTTGACCCCAAAGGCAAATCCGATATGGAAATAATGAGGTTTTGTCAGTCTTTCATGTCGGAACTTTTCCGGCATATAGGAGCGGATACCGATATACCCGCCGGTGATATAGGGGTGGGGTCGCGTGAAGTCGGCTATTTATTCGGACAATACAAACGGCTTGCCAATCAGTTTAACGGTGTGCTGACCGGAAAGGGGTTATCATACGGAGGGTCGCTGGGCAGAAAGGAAGCTACGGGTTACGGACTGTGCTATTTTACCGAAGAAATGCTGCATGCTATGAGAAATGATTCTTTTGAGTATAAGGATGTTGCCGTATCCGGTTCGGGAAATGTCGCTATACATGCAATTGAAAAGATATATCAGTTGAAAGGTTTACCTATAACCGCCAGCGACAGTAACGGATTCATATACGATCCCAACGGAATCAATCTGGATGTTCTTAAGCAACTTAAAGAAGTGGAAAACAGAAGGATTGCCGATTACGAAAAAATAGTTAAAGGGTCGATATATTATCCTTCAATGAAACCGTGGGCAATACCGTGTGATATAGCTCTTCCTTGTGCTACTCAGAACGAATTGAATCTGGAGGATGCGAAGAATCTGGTAAACAATAATGTTATGGCTGTTGTGGAAGGAGCGAACATGCCTTGCACACCCGATGCAATACACTATCTTAGGAACAATAAGGTCCTGTTCGGTCCTGCAAAAGCCGCTAATGCGGGGGGAGTTGCGGTGTCCGGTCTGGAGATGAGCCAGAATGCCGCAAGGACAAACTGGTCATTTGAGGAGGTTGACGATAAGCTCAGAGCTATCATGAAAGGCATATTCAACAACATTAACAATACCGCAAAACGCTATTGCGTGGAAGGCGATTTCGTTGCCGGAGCCAATATGGCCGGATTTATAAAAGTGGCCGATGCGATGATTGCTCAGGGGATAATTTTCTGATAAAAACTCTCTGTTTTTATACATATAATGAATGAACCGTTAAAGATGCCCCAGGGCGTCTTTTACGTTATATCGATATTTCTTTTAAGTTAACGGATTTTATCGGGCTGGAGTTTGGGTTTAAAACGAATAAAACAAAAATAATATTGTATTTCACGCAAAATATGATAAAATACGATAAATACTATGAAGAAAGAAAGTACCCTTACTTGTTTTCTTACAGAGAGACGGTGTCGTGGCTGAGAGCACCGTAGCGGGCGGTGCGGGGAAGTTCCTTTTGGAGTTGTTCGGCCGAACTTGCAGTAAGCCGAGACGGCAGGACACCGATATAGGTCCCTTGCATTGTCGGATGTGTAGTCTCATGGTTTGAATCAGCTTTCGCCCTACCGGGATGAAGGCTCATTTTATATTACGGAGGAAAGCTAAATGTTACAGCTGGATGTCATGTTGAAAAATGCCGAAAGGGAAATACTTTCGGCAACGGATATGAAAAAGATAGAGGAACTCAAGGTTCAGTATCTGGGTAAAAAAGGCGAGCTGACTCAAGTTTTGAGAGGTATGAGTGCTCTTGCTCCCGAAGACCGTCCTGCGGCGGGAAAAGCAGCCAACGATGCACGCGAGAAACTGAATCAATTGTTTAGCGATGCGGAAAAGATTATAAGCGATAAAGCGGTTAAAGAGAGGCTTTATGAAGAACGTCTGGATGTAACCGTGCCGGGAAGAAAACAGGATATAGGGCATACCCATCCGTTGACACAGGTTATAAGAAAGATTGAGAATATATTTATAGGGTTGGGTTATCAGATAGCGGAAGGTCCGGAAGTGGAATCGGTCCACTATAATTTCGATCAGCTCAATGCACCCGACAACCATCCTTCCAGAGATGAGCAGGACACCTTTTACTTTGATGCGGAAAAGCTTCTGAGGACACAGACTTCGCCTGTACAGGCAAGGGTAATGGAGAATAACGCTCCTCCCATTAGAATAATATGTCCCGGAAGGGTATACAGGGCGGACGAGGTGGATGCAACGCATTCACCGATATTCCATCAGATAGAAGCACTGGTTGTAGACAAGGATATCACAATGGGTAATCTGGTTGCCACATTGAAACTATTTGCAAAGGAAATGTTCGGAGAAGAGACGGAAGTACGGCTTCGTCCCCACTATTTCCCGTTTACCGAACCCAGTGCCGAAGTGGATGTCAGCTGCTGGGTATGCAAAGGGAAAGGTTGCCCGGTATGTAAATATGAAGGATTTATTGAAATCCTGGGAGCGGGTATGGTTCATCCCAATGTTTTGAGAAATTGCGGAATAGATCCCGATATATACAGCGGATTTGCATTCGGATTGGGTGTGGAACGTACCGCAATGGCGGTATTCGGAATAAACGATCTTCGATTGTTTTACGAAAACGATGCAAGATTCTTGTCTCAGTTTTAGGAGGTAGATATGAAAGCACCTATAAGTTGGTTAAGAGATTTTGTTGATATAGATGAGGATATAAAGAGGTTTTGTAATCTGATGACCGTGACCGGTACAAAAGTGGAAGGTTACAATCAGGCGGGAGCGGAAATATCCGGTGTTGTTACCGGTAAAATTCTGACATTGAGAGCTCATCCCAACTCCGACCATCTGTTAATTGCCGATGTGGATGTGGGAGATAAGGTATTGCAGATAGTTACCGGTGCGCCCAATGTAAAAATAGGGCAGATTATACCTATCGCCACCGATAATTCCACCTTGCCCAAAGGTGTTACGATAAAAAAAGGCAAATTAAGAGGGGAACTTTCCGAAGGAATGATGTGTTCCATTCAGGAACTGAATCTGACAAAGCATGATTACCCCGATGCGTGTGATGACGGAATATGGGTATTGAAAGAAGATACTCCTTTAGGAATGGATATAAAGAAGTATGCGGGCTTGGATGATTGCGTTGTGGAATTTGAAATTACACCCAACAGACAGGATTGTTTCAGTATCAAAGGAATAGCAAGAGAAGCTTCTGCGGCTCTGGATAAGCCTTTTAAGGATAAACCGATAATGCTTCAGGAAAAGGGAAAAGGAAAAGCTGACGACTATATCAAAGTAGGCATAACCGCTACCGATTTATGTTCGAGATACTGTGCCGGAATAATAACCGATGTGATTATAGAGCCTTCTCCCGACTGGATGCGTTCCAGGCTGAGAAATGCAGGTGTAAGACCGGTAAATAATATTGTGGATATTACCAACTATGTATTGCTGGAATGCGGTCAACCCATGCATGCATTCGATTTGGAATTCATTGAAGGCAATACCATTAATGTGCGCCGTGCGGCAGATAACGAGAAAATAATAACGCTGGACGAAAAAGAAAGAATATTGGACCGATCGGTTGTAGTCATATCCGATGCAAAGAAGGCGGTTGCGCTGGGCGGAATCATGGGGGCAATGAACAGTGAGATTACCGATAACACAAAGACCGTACTGTTTGAGTCGGCTATGTTTGATTCGGCGAATATAAGGATAAGCGCCAAGAAACTGGGTATGCGTTCCGAATCATCGGCACTTTTCGAGAAGGGCTTAGATGCCAACAATGCTCTTCATGCCATAAACAGAGCATGTGAGCTGGTGGAACTGCTTAATGCAGGTAAAGTCGTGAAGGGAGTTGTGGATGTACATAAGCATCTTCCCGTACCCGTACGCATAAAGCTGGATGCTAAAAGAATTAATCAGCTTCTGGGTACCGATATCCCTGTTGCAGATATGAAATCCGTTCTGGTGAAGTTGGGTATGCGGATAGATAAAGACGATATTATAGTTCCGACATTCAGACCGGATATTACCGGTTGTGCGGATATTGCCGAAGAAGTTGCAAGATTTTACGGATACAACAATATAGTACCGTCACTGACATTGGGTAAATCGGTAACTCAGGGATACAGAACACATAATCAGAATGTGAGAAAAGTAATACATGATACTCTTATTGCGTGCGGATTGAATGAAACAATGACTTATTCGTTCATAAGCCCTAAAAACCTTGACAAGTTGGGTATAAGTGAAGACAGCCCGATGAGAGATTATCTGACCATTAAAAATCCGTTGGGCGAAGACTTTTCCGTAATGCGTACAACAATGATATCGAGCATGCTGAAAGTTCTGGCATATAATACCAACAGAAGTGTAAAGCAGGGAAGATTCTTTGAAGTTTCCAAGACTTATCATCCGGCCGAGATTCTGGCCGATGAAAGGGAAGTGATAACCGTAGGTCTTTACGGAGACTGTGATTTTTATGACTTGAAAGGTATTGCCGAGAATATATCGGAAAGCCTGGGAATCAAGGATGTTGAATATGTAGCGGATAGAGAGAATCCCGTATTCCATACCGGAAGATGTGCGAATATTCTTTTGGATAATCTGGTAATAGGAACATTGGGACAGATTGATTACTCGGTTTCCAAAGAATTTGATGCTCCGGAAGACTCCTACATTTTAACTATGGATGTGTCTCCTCTGTATGAAAGAGCAACCTTTACAAATACATACATGCCTATTCCCAGATATCCGTCATCATTACGTGATTTGTCCATAGTAGTGGACAGAGATGTGCAATCGGCGGATATAGTTAAGACTGTTAAAAAAGCTGTAAAAGGAATACTGGAAAATGTAACCCTGTTTGACATCTATACGGGCGGACAGATAGAAGAGGGCAGCAAGAGCCTCTCGTATTCCTTTACATTCAGGGCAAAAGACCGTACCCTTGAGGACCAAGAGGTTAATAAAGCCATGGATAAGATAATGAACACTTTGAGCAGGGAGTTTGATGCTAAAGTGAGATAGCAGCATTAATTCAACAGGCACTGTCTGACCGATTGATAAAGTTGCCTGACGCAGTTACAGGAAGAAGGTATTTTCTTATTCTGCAAGTGTCGCTTTGGTTTTTAAACAGTTGTTTTTAGCTCCAAGTACGATATTTTACTTAAAGAACAAACTGTTTACAATTATATTATCGACTATTATACTGATTATATAATTGATTTACTTAGTTGTTTTAATGCTGTTATTAAGTTTATTCAGGGAGAAACCATGAAAGAAGGAATAGATAATAAGCAGAAGGTCCGGCACACCGTGAAACGCTTATATACCTATTCAAAGAAAGCATTTTGGAAATGGGGAATATGGCGTTGGATAGGCGGCTTATTTTCTGCTTCACTGAATATACTGATTGCACGTATGATTGGGCAGATGCTGGATATAGCTGTGGGAGGTAAATGGAGTGAAGCCATTACTTTTATTGTTCTGGTCTCCGTGTTTGTAATTGGCAGAAGTGTTATAGGATATACAAATTCTCTTACCAGTTATAGTTATGAAGCACATGCGGGATATATTATGCGTTGTGCGGCAATGGATAAAATCAATGCACTTCCGATAGGATATTTTGAGTCCAAGCATACAGGGACGGTTATTTCGCGTATAATGAATGATATCGGTAAGATGCAGGAATTTCTTCCGAATTCCATAGCTAGTGTATGGAGTCACACTCCTGTTAACATATTTTTCGGTTTAACACTACTGTTTATGATTGATTGGCGACTGACATTGATTGTAGTCAGTGTTGTAATGATAACAACTTTCATACTAAGCAAGATTTCCGTACCCTTAGTCAAATACACAGATGCAGAACAGCAGAGTAAAGTTAAGTACAATGCATATCTCCGTGATTTTATTGAAGGAAATGATATTTACAAAATCTACGGAATGAAAAAGACGCACGGCAAAAAGTTTAACTCCGCTGTGGAAGAACAGTTTAAATGCAGTAAAGCAATCAACCGTCAAAGAAGTAAGATAAGATCTATTGCCGGATTGAATTATTACTTGCCATGGGTTCTGTCATACATTATCGGCAGTTTCTTTGTTGCTAAAGGAGATATCACTATTGGTGAACTATATGCTTTTGCTGCAATACTTCCCAATGTAACCAAGGTTGCTTGGCAAATAGGTGATACCGTAGCTTCAATAGCGGAAGTAGGCGGGATAGCCGGACATTTTTTTAAACTAATAGATCAGCCTGAAGAGCGACAAGACGGTGACGATTACAGCAATGTAAGTGACGTTTCTATTACATTTGACTCTGTGAGTTTTTCTTATTCTGCAGAATTTGATGTATTGTCTGGATGCTCTTTTATTGTACCCAAAGCCTCTACTGTTGCGTTGGTAGGCGGAAGCGGAAGCGGTAAAACGACAATATTCAAGCTGATATGTGGGTACTATGAGGAATATAGCGGAGATGTGAAGATTGGCGGGTATTCCTTGAGAAAATGGAACCTTCACGCTTTACGCGATAACATTACATACATGAGCCAAGAGAGCTATCTGTTTGATGACACAATAATGGAGAATATAAGAAATGGTCGTCCTGAAGCTACAGATGATGAAGTTATTGAAGTTGCAAAGGCTGCTTATGCGGATGAGTTTATTATGGAGACCGTGAACGGATATAATACAGTATTAGGCGAACGCGGAATAATGCTTTCGGGCGGACAGCGACAGCGTATAGCCATTGCGAGAGCAATGTTGCGAAATACACCGATTATACTGCTCGATGAACCTACTTCTGCACTGGATACCCGTTCTGAACATTATGTTCAGCTTGCATTAAACAATTTAGCAAAAAGCAGGACTGTTTTCGTAATAGCGCATCGCCTTTCAACTATAGAAAATGCGGATAATATTCTTGTTTTGGATAATGGAAGAATTGTTGAACAGGGAACTCACTCAAAGCTTATTAAGCAGGATAGTCGCTACAAAGAGCTGTACTTTGCTCAGATTGCAGAGGTAAATGCTGATGAAACGTAATTTCTTCAAAGACTTCAGCCGATTTGCAAAGCTGTGCGGAAAAGAAAGCAGAATGCTTTTTACTATAGCTTTCTTGGAGGGGATAATAAGCGGTGCTTTGGGCACAATTTTTCAAGCTCAAGCACTTAAATATATAATTGCATATTTTATTGATAAGCAATCGAATGCTTTGGCTAATGCTTTCATCATGATAGTCCTTACAGTGCTTGTGGGTTTTGTATTTCGTCCCGTTTTAGACTACTTTGGAAATGTTATTGTAAGTAAGATTATTGCTTCATTGCGTATACGTCTGTACGAGCATCTTACTAAACTGCCTGCATCATATTTTGCAGGTACTCATAGCGGTGATATTGCAGCCCGTATAAACGGAGATGTTGATGCTTTTGCAGGCGCATGCTACACAATCCGGAGCTTTATAGAATCAATCATTCCTGCAATTGTTTTAATGCCATATTTGCTGGTGCTGGATATTCGTATGGCACTGATTATAGGTTTAGTCGGATTGGCCTTTTTAATTCTTACAGCCAAGGTTATTGAACCGCTCAGAATACGGCAAAAGAAAATACGTTCCGAGATTGCTAAAATGTCCGTATCCGCTACAGACGGTATTATGGGATTTCAGGTCATTAAAAGCAATAATCTTGAGGAAAAGTTTTCTAATAGTTTTAAGGAACATGCTGGAACACTGTTGAATACGGAAAGAGACTTTGCAAGAGTTAATGCTATTGTAGGTTTTTTCAATATATTCACATGGTGTGCAGGAGAAGCATTTATAGCAATATTCGGATTAGTTTTTGTGCTGAAGAGTACTCTTGCTGTAACCAATCTTGCCGCTTTGGTATCAGCGGGCCGAAGTGTTATAGGTATTTTTACTGATTTTTCCTCTCTGCCGGTTCAACTGCAACAAGCTTTTGCCGGCGTGGACAGGGTACAAGAACTCTGTGATATAGAACCGGAACCGGAGCGATACCCTATCAGTGGCAACTTTGAAGATTGCGGAATCAGTGTTAAAAACCTTTCTTTTTCTTATAATAAGGAAACTAAAGTTTTGAACAACATAAGTATTAATGCAAAAAGAGGTAAGACCATTGCTTTAGTAGGGGACAGCGGTAGCGGTAAGACAACCCTCATTAAAATACTTGCCGGTATATACTGTGCGGATGAAGGCGAAATTACAGTGCTGGGACGTCCTCTTGGCGATTACACTCTTGATGAGTATCGTAAAAAAATAGCATATGTTCCGCAGAATGCATATATTTTTGATGGGAGCATAGAGGAAAATATATCTTACGGACGGGAAGGGGCATCGTTAAATGAGATAAAGCTTGCAGCACAAAAATCTAATGCTGAATTGTTCATTCTGCAAAAACCTGCTCAATATGATACTCCAGTAGGAGAGCGCGGAATCAAGCTTTCAGGTGGAGAACGCCAGCGGATAGCTATTGCTCGCGCTATACTTAAAAACTCTGAAATATTGTTATTGGACGAGGCAACTTCCAGCTTGGATAGCGAATCGGAACTGGCAATTCAGGAAACATTAGATAGTCTCATTCAACAGCATACCAGTGTAGTTGTTGCCCACCGTTTAAGTACAATTATAAATGCCGACTGTATCTATATGATGCAAAAGGGAAAGATTATAGGTTTCGGCAAGCATGAGCAGCTGTTGGATTCCTGCATTAAATACAGGGAACTGTATTACAGATTGTTTGCATCAAAAGAAGGACAGAGTAAATAGTTTGCTTTTTGAGGTTGGAAGTATAGGCTTTTAATGTAAATGTTAGTCTTGAGCGACAGAATATAATGGGGTATACTTACTTTGTGTGAGAAAGGCTTGAAATGTTCAACAAGATAAACGTCAAGACTTTTGTTAAGAGATTTGATTATACCCTATTGGGACTGGTGCTGGCATTGACATCGATAGGTGCTGTTGCCCTGCCCAGTGTTGTAGATACCATGAATTCCGGACCTTCCATTATTAAAACTCAGATGTTCAGTATTGCTTTAGGATTGATACTGTGTATAGGCTTTTCCATACTGGATTATTCCTTTCTTCGGTACTGGGGAATAGCATTCTATATTATCGGTATTTTGATGCTTATATATGTTATTCCTTTCGGTTACGGCAGAGATGATCCCAATATAGGGTCAAACAGCTGGATAAGACTTTTCGGAGCTTTCAGTTTTCAGCCTTCGGAGCTGATGAAAGTTGCATATATGATGTTTTTACCGTCACAATTCGAGTTATTGAAAGAGGAGTTCTCCCTCAAACGACTTATTTTTATAGCTGTCTTCGGGTTGATGCCTATAGGACTGATAATGTTGCAGCCGGATTTAGGTACCGCTACCGTTTTCGCATTTTCCTTTGCAGTTCTTATCTTTGTTTACGGGATAAAATACAGATACCTTCTTATTTCCATCGGTGTTCTTGCGGCGTCTCTTCCCATAGCATGGTTGTTTCTGGATGACTGGCAGAAAGACCGGATAAGAGTCTTTATCGACCCCAATTTCGATCCTTCGGGAGCCGGATACCAGACTTCCAAGTCCATTATCGCATTGGGCAGCGGAGGCTGGACGGGTGCCGGTCTGTATAACGGTATCCGAACGCAAAGTAACGGTATACCGGTAAAAGAATCGGACTTTATCTTTTCCGCAATAGGGGAGGAGATGGGATTCTTAGGTTGTGCCGCAATTATTATTCTGGCATTTGCAATTATCATTCGGTGTATTCATATCGCCTCAAAATGTTCCAGTTATTACGGGCAATATATAGTTGCCGGCATGGCCGCCATGATTGCATTTCATTTTATCGAGAATATAGGTATGAATATTGAACTTATGCCTGTTACGGGAATACCTCTGCCGTTTGTTTCGGCGGGAGGTACAAACATGATAGGCAGTTTCGCTATGATAGGTATAATCATATCGGCATCAATACGCAGAGATCAGGTGAAAAGACTCTGATAAGTGAATAACTTTTATTTTTAGGGCTTCTTAAATGCAACACCTTACGGGTGTTATTTTTTTATTGCTCTCCTTTGTTAAATCTAATGTATATTTTTTTCTTTTTTGCTTGAGTGCAAAGTTAAATTCCAGTATAAGAGAGATTTTCAAAAAAATGGATTTTAGTAATACAGTTAATTAAAATACCGATATTCATGGAGATTTACCACATGATGATAGCAAGTATTTTCTGT
>DUPQ01000089.1 GCA_012838235.1 Clostridiaceae bacterium | reverse complement strand
GTCAAAAGGCTTATCCTCATATATTTCCTTGGGACTTAAATGGCAGTGATAATCCGCTATGGGAAGGTCTCTTGCCACCTCGTCGTATAAAAGTTGTCCCGCTTTTGAGTATATATACCGTGTTTTATTCATTCGTTGCCTCCACATGCCCCTGAATCCTCTGTATAATCATATCCAGAGCCACCAGATTATATCCGCCTTCTAAAACAATTATATCAGCATTTCTCTTTGACGGTTCCACAAACTGCTCGTGCATGGGTTTAACCGTGGCTAAATATTGGGTAACCACCGAATCCAGACTTCTGCCTCTCTCTTTTACATCGCGTAAAATCCTTCTTAATATTCTGACATCGGGATCGGTATCCACAAATATCCTTATATCCAGCATATTGAGCAGTTCGGGGTTCTGGAATATGAGTATGCCTTCCACTATTATAACTTTGGTAGGATCTATCTTACGCGTATCCTTTGTTCTTGTATGCTCGGAAAAGGAATATACGGGACATTCAATACTGTGACCGTTTTTTAACTGTTTTAAGTGTTCAATGAGAAGGTCGGTTTCAAAGGAATCGGGGTGATCGTAATTGGTCTTTACTCTTTCCTCAAAAGATATATCGTCCTGAGAGCGGTAATAATCATCATGCCTTATCACGCTTATATCCTTACCGAATCGTTCTTTTAGCCTGTTGGTAAGTGTAGTCTTTCCGCTTCCCGTTCCTCCCGCTATTCCGATTACCAGTATGTCCATGATAAACCCCTCTTTTAGTTTATACTATGCCTATTATATATCATATATATCAATTTCTACCGATGTATTATATAGCTTTGTTGTAAACAACTCATTTTGAGTCGTCAAGCAATGTATTGGGGCCGTAAAAACCTTCCGGTCGGCTGTAAGTTATTACCCTTTCGTGTAACCTGTATTTGTCCGATACATAGAAATATCGCCTTTTTCCGTCCAGCACGGTTTCCATATAGACGGCCTTGCTGCGTTCAAGAGGCATTATGACCACATAATTTCTGTCATCCACTTCAATTATTATTTCTCTGTCCCGATCATACTCTTTAACCTTATGAATCTTCTCTCTTTCGGTTATTGTCAAGAGTTTACCGCACATGACTTCAAAATTATATTTGTTAACCAGTACCGATTTGCCGTTGTAACGCACAATAGCACCGTCTTGAATGCCTTTGGCAACAAAAGACACAACCTGCTTTTCATACATAAAATAGTCCACTCTGGAGGCTATGAGGAATCCCACTGATATCAGGACCGCTACAAACACTATCAGAATTATCCATGTAACGTATTTCATGATATCACCTTAACCATACATGTATGCAGAATAAAATATACAAAAATGCGGCAAACCCTAAAACAAGCGCTACCGTAAGACCGGCTAAAGCGCCGTTAAGAAGCATCGAGAACATTTCCTTTCTTGTCAAAGGAGTAGCTTTTTCATTATTCGCATTCTGCGGTCCGACGCCTTTCTGAAACCAGGGCATCCCTTCCACATTCATGGGAGCGATTACCCTGCCGTCATCATCGTCGTATTCTTTCTTCTTAAACATCTCTATTTATCGTACAGATGGCAGCACACCACATGTCCGTTACCTAC
>DUPQ01000088.1 GCA_012838235.1 Clostridiaceae bacterium | reverse complement strand
GAAAGTTTGAAATATGGCACAGATATAACGATATAAAGATTATTCACGGCACAAGAATGTTGTTTAGAGACACTGCGGACAACAGATATGAAATAGAAGATATTGACAAGCTTGACAAAGTAAGCAGGGCAAAGCTTGCCACATTTATATGATATAATGCTTAACGGAGGACCAAATGAAACTTATTTTAGCTATTGTAAATAATGATGACAGCGCTATTGCGGCATCGGCTCTTACGGAGGCCGGCTATTTCGTAACAAAGCTTTCCACTACCGGAGGATTTTTAATGGTAGGTAATACCACTTTGCTTATCGGTACCGAAAGCAAGGGAACCGAGCATGTTATAGAAATACTTTCCAAGTACTGCAAAACCCGCAAGCAGACCGTTCTGTCAACGGCATCGTTCGGAGTGGGATTATCCAATGAAAGCCTTCCTCCCGAAGTAACGGTAGGCGGTGCTGCGATATTTGTATTGAATGTAGAGAAAAATATTAAGATATAGGCTATTTCTTTTTTCTGTCTTGAACTTTTTCGGAGCCTGCAGATGTAGCAGGCTTTTTTGTAAATAATTTAACCAGTATAAAACCTGCAAACATACCCAATGCGGAAACCGCGGCATAAAGAGCGGCATATAGCAACGCCGAGTAGTCGTAGTATATAAAAGCGGCCGGAACAAACAGTACGGCGGGAAACAGTATGTACAGCCACTTAAATCCGTTAAACAGTCCGAATATGATGGAAGCTATGTATATAACTGCGGGGAAACCCAGAATAAGCATATATACCAGAAAACCTTCAATATGCGATCCCATAAAAGCGACAGGCAGAAGGTTGAACATAAAAGCATAAAATGCAATATGAACTATATAGTGGTTTTTAAGTCTTACCGATTTTTCCATATCGGTCATCTGATTAAATTTCTTTCTCATAGATTGATTTTATAGATAACACAAATATATTACAAGTCTAAAAGGGTTATCTTCCGTTAAGTTCCTTCCATTCTTCTTTTAACAAAGAGTATGTCACAATATCCACAGGTTCGTTTCTATATGAAAGACGGGCTTTACGTAATGTACCTTCTCTTTTAAAACCGCATTTTTCTATTACCTTCATGGAACGGCTGTTATGAGGATAATGATCGACGGATAAAAGGTCCAGCTTCATTACGTTGAATGCATATTCTTGTATGGCTTTAACCGCTTCAGTGGCTATACCCATGCCCCAGTAGTCATAAGAGAGAGCATATCCCAAACATCTTGTCTTTAAATCTTTTATCTGTGAGCGAAGAATGTCGTCATGCAGACCGATGGAGCCTATTACTTTATGGTTCTCTTTGTAGACAATTGCCCAAAGATTATCGGCCCTCATAAACATATTCAAAACAGATTCCGATTCCTGTATATTTTTATGCGGTGTCCATCCCGCATTAGGTCCTACATTGGGATTACTTGCATATTCGTACAAGTCTTTGACATCGTCAAATCTGAATTCGCGAAGGATGAGTCTTTCGGTTTCAACAGTAGCAACCATGGTACCTCCTTATTTATCTTTCCATAAAGTGTTTTAATATTATTCTTACCCTAACCTGTGTTTTACACCTTGCTGTACCAGATGCAGATTATTTGTAAGTATGGTATCTATTCCTCTGTCTAAAAATCCTGAAGCTTCTTTTGGGTCATCCGACCAGAATATGTTGCATATGATACCGTTGTCCTTGGCCTTTTTAATCATTTCATCATTGAAATACGGTTTGAAGAACTGCAGTTTATCGCATTTATACTTAATAGCCTTATCCACGAGAGTATAGTCCAGCTGTCCGTCAAGACAACATCTTTTCAGATGAGGAGCTACCTTCAAAGCCGTTTCCATTACCGCTTCATCTCCTGCGATATAGATATAGTCGGCACAGTCGTATTTTTCTATCAAATCCACTATGACTTTGAAATCGTCTTCATCGTAGGGAAAAACGATATTGGAGTATTTATCAATAAACTTGGTCTTTATATGTAAATTCATAATAGTCTGATGATGGAATCTTTTGAGTATATCTTCAAATGTGTCATATTTCATTCCTGCAATCATAGGACTCATGCCCATAGAAGCATCCAGCTCCATTACCTCTTCAAAGGTATATTCCCAGACCTTTTTGGATTTGTCATGCGAAAAATGCGGATCATGCATGGCAATCATAACTCTGTCTTTGGTAGGCCAAACATCCAGTTCAATCTCATCTGCTCCCAAAGCAACTGCCGCCGATATGGCCAGCATGGTGTTTTCCGGACACAATGCGGAAAATCCTCTGTGAGCACAGATACGGGGATAAGGTTTTTCATTATCACTTTTAGAAATAAAACTGCCTGTCGCAAGATAAGCATGAGGTGTTCTTCCCTGTGTTACGAATTCATCGGTCGGTATGAGAGGCTGACCGTGACCGTTGGGTTTCATTGCTTTTTTAGGTACTTTAATATCCGCTCTTAAAACTCCCGTCAACTGTTCCATATCTGCCAGAACCGTTCCGTCACAGTCGCAGACAAGTGAGTGACCGCCTTTGGCGGTATTACCCATGGAGTAGGATGCTCTCAAGACATAAGCATTGCATCTGGAGGATATTATCCTTGCCTGTGAAAGAATAATGTCTTCTTCTTCACTCCGCTGATAGGAACAGATAAGAATGATATCGGGTTTCTTTGACCGGATATACTCGATATACTCTAAAAAGTATGTATCGTAACAGGTCATGAATGCCAGTCTCAGTCCGCCTACATCAACAAAGCAGGGGATATCGGTTCTGTATCTGTAAGAGTAATCCAGTTTTAACAACTCTTTTTCCGCATATGTAAGATGCTGTTTGTCATATCTGTAAATAAGCTCTCCGCTTCCGTTATATAAAAGCGTGCTGTTTCGGAAACCGGTATCGGTCTTATGTGCCATATTGACGGCTACAAGGCTGTTTGTTCTTTTTGCCGTGGCGATAACTCTCTTAGTCAGAATATCGGTATTCCGGTTGTAATCTGCAATCATTTCATCATACTGTGATGCTCCGGGAATATTGGCAAATTCGGGGAGCAGTATAAGGTCGGCATCCGTTCCTACGGAATCCAGCGATTGCAGTATAAAGCCAACAGTGTTTTTCTTTTCATCACCACTCTTCGGATAAGACGGTTGTAAAACATATACTTTCATAGTTACCTCTCTAAATCATTTTTACTGTCAACAATTAATTCCATTCTTCTGTATTTAACGGTAAATCCGTGATCCGCATAGAATTTTACGGCTCTTTCGTTAATCTCCCAGGCATTGAGTTCTACGGCATCACAGTGCTCTTTTTTTGCGTATTCATATGCGTGATTTATGAGGAGGGAGCCGATACCGATACCTCTTTTATCTTCATCCACACATAAATCATCCAAATACAATATTTTTCTGTTCTGCTGAACGGTATGATTTTTAACTATGTCAAACACACAGAATAAATATCCAGCAACTTTGTCGGTTTCATCCACCGCAACGGCTATATATTCTTCCGGTCTCTTAATCTTTTCAAGTATCAATTTATTATTGTATTTACTGGCATTGCTCTTAAATATATCCGGTCGCTTTTCATGATGCAGTTGTGCTATCTGCCCAAGCAGCCTCAGGATATCTTCCGCATCTTTTTCTTTTGCTCTTCTTATATGATATTGCATTTACAATGTCTCATTTCCATATCTTCTATATTCTTTATTATATCCCATAAATCTTTATTTAGATGTATTATTTGAGGCTACAAGGGTTAAATGTTTTCTGGCATAAAAATGGCTTAAACATATGATAGGCTATATTATTGTTCATGTGGTAATATAGATTGTGTGGATAGTATAAAGGTTTAGATAGTTCTATATAACATTTATTTCTTTTTCCAACTCAGAGAGGCGATTCATAATTGTATTAAATGTAGGAATTTCACCGTAAAGCATATTTCTCATGTTCTGATAATCTTCTGATAAAGCGGGTATCCGGTAAGATGGTGGAATGAGTTTCAGTGTTCCCCTTTTTGCTTCCTGATATTTTGCCCATGCACGAGGATAAAACTTCATTTTAAATTCTGCTACCTTTGTTAATAGCTCCAAACTATCAAAAGCGGTAGATTTTACAGGAGTGTCCGCCATACGGTAAAGGTCGTAGTAATGTCTCGAATATCTCTTTGGCATTGGCAGATTTTTAGGTCTGTTTGCCTCGTGATGAAGGATTGTTGCTTTTTCCCAAAAAGTGCGTTCCGGTAGAACAGTGAGAACCTCGGTTGTTTTTTGACAGAATACTGATGAATAATGTTTTGCTGCATATGATTCTATAACAACCTTACGTGCAGGTGTCCATGCAGCAAGTGGGCCAATTTCCAGTCGGATTACTTTCAATGTGGAAGCATTTTCAAACAGATTCGGATAAGCAAAAAGAATAGTTTGCTTGTCTTTTTTATCTATATAGATATTTGTCGCAGAATTTAATTCCTGTGATAAGTCGGATTTCATTTTCGGACATACAGTTTCATTCAAGAATTCTTCCGTTCTGGTATTTGCTTCTTTATTAAAGAGGTCCTGTTTTGTATTAGAACGGACAATCCACGGCTCGTCAACCCCATATCCGAGCAATCTCCAGTCCAATATCAGATCAATGTCTTCTGAAAAACGGTTAATAAGATTGTATGCTTTTGAAAGGCTGGTTCCTCCTTTAAATGATAAGTGTTCCTTCCATGGAGAGCGGTGGAAAAGATAATCCAGCATGAAACATACCCAAAAATCTTTTTCAACTATAGCATCGTTAAGTCCCATTTTGTCGGCAGTATTTCTGAATAGCTCTCGCCGCTCATCAGCTGATAGTTTTGCTACTGTTTTCATATTGCTTAAACCTCACTTATCTGTTTTATTATTCTAAAAATCCAATCGGCACTTCTTGATGCTTCTTTTAGGGCTGCATCTTTTTCCTTCCGTGTCAATTTCTCCGAAAGTGTCTCAATAATGTCTTGCGTAATGCTTTCTTTACCAAGTGTTTTAATAGCTTGAATCAAAAGAGCAGTCATATAGGATAGACCGGTAATCTCTTTGTTTGTTCTGTGCTTAAATTCTATGCATGTCGAGTTCCACTCATACTTTCTATATGGTCCGTCGCTGATATATGACCAGGTGGCCGGAACCTGCGTTGAAAGACCTATCATATTCAAGGCTGTATTACCGCAAGGAGCAATTGTCCAATGGTAACTGCGGGCAAGTGCCTGTGCCACCGCATCGGGATTAACAGCTACATACTCTCCAAGCAATTTGCTGTATTTAGGCTTTTCATATACACCGCCTAAAATGCGCTTCAAAACACCTTCGTTTACGAGACGAAGCATATTTTGCCGAATAGTATTATTATCGGCAATATCTGAAAAGTCCGATGTAGTAAAGACTGTTCCATTTGTTGCTGAAAGCACGCGCTCCCTTATTTTGTCTGCATATCCGTTACTCATAAGAGTACCCTCCTTGTAACGAAAATTATATACTATTCGTTACAAGAAAGCAATAATATCTCAAAAGTAATTACCGGATTATTTAAGAACAAGCTTTTCAGAGTTCTTATGGTTGTTGCAAGATTTATACAATGTATTCCCCATAAATCAGCATTTAGATGTATAATATGAGATATGAGGAGAATTGATTATGATAATAACCCCTAAATACTTTAAAGACAAATTACCCAAAGCCCTTACCATGAGTTATGATGACGGACCGTATGAAGATTACAGGCTTGTGGAACTGTTTAACAAATACAAAATAAAGGGAACATTCCATCTTAATTCACGATACATGGACAGAGACGATTATCCTCCGCAGCCGGAAAAGATAAAGATGACCGATGCGAAGAAACTCTACGAAGGACATGAAATATCGGTACATACCGTTAATCATGCAGATTTGCGAGATGTCAATAATCTGAGGTTTTTACATGAAGTATTGGACGATAAAAAGGCACTGGAAGATATTGCGGGATATCCGGTAAGAGGTATGTCTTATCCGTACGGTTATTACAATGATGAAGTTGTACAGCGTTTAAGATATTTAGATATGGAATATGCCAGAACCACCAAAAGCCATAAGTCCTTCTACTTACCCGATGATTTTCTGGTATGGCATCCGACATGCCATCACAACGATGCAACCGACCTTATATCCGCATTCGACAGTCCCAGATGGAATATGGGAATGAATCTTTTCTATGTATGGGGACATAGTTACGAGTTTGAAAGATGGGGTGACAAATGGTACATAATAGAGGAGTTCTGTAAACGTATAAGCGGAAGAGAGGACATATGGTATGCCACCAATATCGAAATAAAGGATTATGTCGATGCTGTCAGAAATCTGAAATTCACTGTGGATACTTCCATGGTATATAATCCCAGCTGTACCGATGTCTGGCTGGATGTGGACAGAGAACCGGTAAAGGTTGCTGCGGGGCAATTAACAAAGCTTAAATAAAACCGTGTTCTACTGTTATATCACATTTTACTTGAGGATTGGTTTTTGCCAATTCTTTTTTTATATTTTCCGAAAGAGTTTCTTCCTCCTCTTGGGTATAGGAGTGAGCTACCGTAACATCAAATACCAGATTTATCTCATTTTTATCGAACTTTGCATTAAAGCCGTGAACAGCGGCATCGGGATCCAGTTTTTTCACTATACCTTTAACAACGGATTTGTATTTGAAGAATCTCTTGTCATGCACTTCCTGAGGATCCATGTGTATAACAAGATGTATTCCCGTTTCCCTGTAAACATCCTTTTCTATTCCGTCTATGATGTCATGCATTTTCTGCATATCACCGTCATTGGGAACCTGAGCATGAATGGTAGCCATTATATTCGAAGGTCCGTAGCTGTGAACAATAAGGTCGTGGGTACCTATTATTCCGTCATAGCTCTCCACTTTACCGGTAATTTTATCATACAGTTTTTTGTCCGTTGCCGAACCCAAAAGCGGCATAAGAGTGTCTTTGGCTATCTTTAATCCCGAAAGAAAAACAAATACCGATAAACCTATACCCGCATAACTGTCTATGGAAAAGTTAAAATATTTTGCAATAAGCATGGATATTACGGTTACCGAGGTGGCAACCAGATCATTTGCCGAATCTCGGAATGCAGCTTTCAAAGGATAGGAGTTTATTCTTATACCTATATCTCTGTTTAACAGCATTACCCAGGCTTTAAGCAGCATACTTACAATTAAAGCTATTACAAAAGCCCATTCAAATATTATGGGCTCCGGTTGAGTTATTCTTTTTATGGAATCGACGAACAGCGATATACCCGCATTCATTATGATAAAGGACATAAAAAGAGCCGCCACATACTCAATCCTTTCATGACCGAAAGGATGCTCTTTGTCGGCAGGCTTTTTGGAAAGTTTTGACGCCAGTAAGGTTATTAAAAAAGAACCGGCATCGGACAGATTATTGAAAGAATCCGCCAGCACCGCGATACTTTTGGATAACAGACCGATAAAAAGCTTGCCTGTAAAAAGCAGTATATTTACAGTCAGTCCCGATACGCTCGCAAGCATTCCGTATGCGCTTCTTACCGATGCATCATCAGTGTTTTTATAGTCTTTTACGAACAACTTTATCAGCAACTTGTTCATGGAGATATCCTGTTAAGTTTTATGTCGGCTAATTGCTATAACTTCTTAAGTTTACTTGCCGCGGGTTTGTCCAGTATTACCGTAACATCACGTTTGAATATCTGAATAGCCGAAGCGGTAATCTGAGTTGTAACCGGACCTTCCAGAGCTTTCTGAATTATATCCGCCTTACCGATTCCGCTTACAATCATAAGAAGACTCTTTGCCTCCATAATAGTGGCAACACCCATTGTTATGGCTTTTTTGGGCATTTCTTCTTTGGATACGCCCGCTTTTTTGTAGAAAGCTTCATAATTATCGTCTATGGATTTCTGATTAAGGTGCTCCACTCTGGTTCTGGAATCAAAGGATGAACCGGGCTCATTGAATCCTATGTGACCGTCTCCGCCGATACCTAAAAGCTGTAAATCCAATCCGCCGGCATCCGCTATCATCTTTTCATATTCTTTGCAGTATTTATCCGGATCGGTTGCAAGCCCGTATGGCACATGAGCATTTTTCTTTTTGATGTTTATCTTCTTAAATAACTCTTCATGCATGAACCGGGCATAGGACTGGTCCATCTCATACGGCAGCGTTAGATCCATGGATATTCCCAGATATTCATCCAGATTGAATGTTGTGACTGCAGAAAAGTCCAGACCTTCCTCTTTATGCAGCCTGGCAAGTTCATGATAGGTTCCGATAGGTGTAGCGCCGGTTGCCAGTCCCAATACGCAGTCGGGTTTCTTTCTTACCAGATCGGCAATAACCGAAGCTGCCAATTTGCTCATCTCGCTATAATTATCTTTTACAATAATTTTCATAGCAATCCTTCTTTCTTTTATTTAATTTTATTCATCTGTTCTTGACGGTATACTGAAAAGAACGTCTCTTCAGAAACAATTAAGCCCAGGGATTTTCGCTTTCCGGTTTACGTATATCGGCAAGGAGATACTGTTCCCAAAGATACCATTTCCCGTCCTTTGCTTTACGAAGCGATACCAGACGCGGACTGTCTGCTCCGCCCGAATTAATATACAGTCTAACGGTATCCGGATCGTCAAATGAACGGGGATTGGAAGTAACCGTTATTGTATAGGGCTTTGACGGCATATAGTCGTTGGCAGGTGTTGCACCGTCGAAGTAAGAACGCGGAACATAATCTTTATCCAAAAAGCGGTCTCTTATAAACTGCTTATCCATTTCGCTCATCGGGCGCGGTCCGCGTAAATAATTCAGCATCTGATGGCACAATTCCTTATTTACGGGATAGAGGCAGAATGCCACAACGGTAAGTGCCGCCGTCTCAAACGGTGATGCAAGCTGCGCCTCGGGGAGTGCTTTAAATGCTTCCAATGTTTCAGGCAGATCGGCAAAAGTAATCTTCTGAGTTTTGTGTCTCGGATCGAGAGCTTTTTCTATCGCTGATGTAGCCTGTTTTTTCAATTTGTCAAAAAATGCCATGATTCTCTCCTTTTACTTTTTTTATACTTCTGTACTGACGGAAGGATATCGGCATACTGTCTTACACCGAGAACTTCCTTATTATAGGATATCAAAATTTGCCTCATTTTTCAATATTCTTGCGTAAAGTTCAGGCAATCTCTTTACCGAAATCCGCCGCTTTTTGCAGTGTTTCGTAATCGGGATTCCACAGGCACTTAAAACCGTCATTTATTACTTCAAATCCCGCATCGGTAAGCATTTCGTTCAATATCTTAACCGATTCTCCCGACCAGCCGTAACAGCCGAATGCCGCAGCCTTTTTGTTCTTCAACTTCAGACCTTTAATGTAGTGGGTGAGTGCGGCAAGCGAATGCAGTGCACAGTTATTGACTGTAGGAGAACCTAAAAGTACCAACTTGGATTTAAATATCTGTGTGGCAACATCATTCATGTCACTCTTAGGCAGATTGAATATGCGTATATTTACACTCTCATCTTTTTCCCTTATACCCTCTGCTATCTTTTCGGCAAGCGCTCTGGTTCCGTTCCACATGGTATCGTAAACAATGGTTATGAGGTTTTCCTGATAGTTGTCACACCATAACCTGTATTTTTCCACTATCTGCATAGGATTGTCTCTCCATATCACACCGTGACTGGGGGCAATCATATCTATATCCAGATTAAGTGATTGTATTTCTTCCAGTTTTCTTTTGAGTATCGCACTGAAGGGAGCCAGAATGTTTGCGTAATATTTTTCCGCTTCGGCATACAGTGTGCATTGATCTGCCGAATCGTTAAAGAGATGGTCGCAAGCATAGTGCTGACCGAATGCATCATTAGAAAACAGTATATTGTCTTTTGTCAGGTAACAGGCCATACTGTCCGGCCAGTGCAGCATACGCATTTCCACAAAGACCAACTGCTTGCCGTTACCTATGTCTATGGTATCTCCGGTTTTTAAAGGCCGCAAATCCCAGTTCTTAAAATATTGTCCCTGCAGTGATTTTACGGCATTGGCGGAGCAGTATATGGGAGTGGAGGGTATTTTCTCCATCAACTTGTTAAGTGCTCCGCTGTGGTCCACTTCACCGTGATTGCACACTATGAAATCAATCTTTTTTAAGTCAATTTCCTTTTCCAGATTTTCCACAAATTCCTTTTCAAACGGAGACCATACGGTATCTATGAGGACATTTTTTTCCTCCATTATTAAATAACTGTTATAACTTGACCCGTGATGAGTGGATAACTCTTCACCGTGAAATTTCTTCAGTTCCCAATCGGTCTTTCCTACCCAATATACGTTATTCTTTACCGGCTTCTTCATAAAAATCCCTTTCTTGCAGATATTGTATATATCATTTCAATATTTGAATTAATAAATACTTGTTTAAACAAATTATATCACACACAATAAACAGTTTAAGTGAGTATGTCACCGTGACCTGTTTTGTACTTAGTTGAAGAGAAACATTTGTAGATAAGATTATATAATATCATTGCCAAATTACTGAACAAGTGATACAATAATTCTGAAAGAGAGGTACGTGATGGGAAAGTCCGTATACAGCCTCATACTTAACGATGAGGTAATAAAAAAGATTGATACGCTGGCATATGCAAAAAGGACCAGCCGCTCCGGTTATATAAACGAGGTACTGGCATCTCATGTGTCCTATACCACTCCTCAGCAGAGGATAAAAGACATCCTGAATGCCGCAAGAGCTTTTTTGGAACCGTACGAAAAATATGCTTTCGTGGAGATGAACTCCAATTCCTTTATGGATGTGCGAACGGCATTGAGCTACAGGTACCGTCCGACAATACGCTATTGCTTGGAGATTCTGGGAAGGGACAAAGGGCCTTTTCTCAAGTTGAAGGCGCAGGTTCGGACACAAAGCAGCAGTCTTATCTCAGCGATAGAAGACTTCTTTACCATATGGCAGAATGTCGAAAAGAAACTTATACCCGACACATATGATGAGGTGGAGATGACATCCTATGAAAATGTCTGCTATACGAGATTTTTCTTCTTAAACGACCGTATGAATATTGAAGAGCAAAGGCTTGGCAAAGCCATTGCGGCATATATAACAACATTGGATAAGGCATTGGATATTTTTATGAGTAATATGGATAATACCGATTATGTTATATCGGATATATATGCGGCATACAAAGAATACTATGCAAAAACAGGAATGATTATATGATTTAAGGAGGTAAAACATGAATATACAGAAGTTTACACAAAAATCCGTAGAAGCACTTAACAGGGCACAAAGCCTTGCTATTGAATACGGTAATATACAGATAGAGCAGGAGCATCTTCTCTATGTTCTTTTAAGTCAACCGGAAAGCTTTATAGCACAGTTAATGGTTTCCATGAACTTAAATACCGGGTTACTTATACAAAAAGCCGAGAACCTGGTATCCGCACTTCCCAAGGTAACGGGAAGCGGCAGGGAACCGGATAAGGTATATATTTCAAAGGATACCGATCTGACACTAAATGAAGCGGAAAAACAGGCAAAGATAATGAAAGACGAGTATGTGTCGGTAGAGCACATATTCCTTGCCGTTATTGAAACGGCCAATCCGAGGATAAGAGAGCTGTTCAGAGAAACAGGCATAACCAAAGATTCCTTTTTAAGAGCACTGGCTTCCATAAGAGGAAACACCAAGGTGACATCGGATAATCCCGAGTCTACATATGATGTGCTGAAAAAATACGGCCAGGATCTGGTGGAACTTGCAAGGAATCAGAAACTGGACCCGGTAATAGGGCGTGACGAAGAGATAAGGAATGTTATAAGGATACTGTCCAGAAAGACCAAGAATAATCCGGTACTGATAGGTGAGCCGGGTGTGGGAAAGACCGCTATTGCCGAAGGACTGGCATTGAGAATAGTACGAAAGGACGTGCCGGACAATCTGAAGGAGAGAAAGATATTCTCCCTGGATATGGGTGCACTGGTAGCAGGAGCAAAATACAGAGGGGAATTTGAAGAGCGATTCAAAGCGGTACTTCAGGAAGTAAAGAATTCCGAAGGAAGAATAATACTTTTTATTGATGAATTACACAATATAGTGGGAGCGGGTAAAACCGAGGGAGCCATGGATGCGGGCAATCTGCTCAAACCCATGCTTGCCAGAGGAGAACTCCATTGTATAGGTGCGACGACATTGAACGAGTATCGTCAGTATATAGAAAAAGATGCCGCTCTGGAAAGACGATTCCAGCCGGTAATGGTACCGGAGCCGTCTGTAGAAGATACTATTTCCATACTGAGAGGACTTAAGGAAAGATATGAAGTTTTCCACGGAGTTAAAATACAGGATCAGGCATTAATAGCGGCGGCAACACTGTCCGACAGATATATATCCGACAGATTCCTGCCCGATAAAGCCATTGATTTGGTGGATGAGGCATGTGCCCTTATAAAAACCGAGATAGATTCCATGCCTTCGGAACTGGATGATATATCGAGGAAAATAATGCAGTATGAGATTGAGGAAGCGGCATTGAAAAAAGAAAGCGACAAACTTTCCAAAGAGCAGCTGGCCAAGATAAGGCAAGAACTTGCCCAATTGAGAGAAGAGTTCAATGAGATGAAAGCCAAGTGGGAGAATGAAAAGGCTTCCATATCCAAAGTGCAGAAGATACGTGAGGAGATAGAGAAGGTCAATGCCGAGATTGAAAAAGCCGAAAGAGAATATGACCTCAATAAAGCTGCCGAGCTTAAGTACGGAAAACTGCCTGCCCTTACAAAAACCCTTGCCGAACAGGAAGAGATAGCGGAACAGGCGGAACAGAGTCATACTCTGTTGAGAGATAAGGTAACGGAAGAGGAAATAGCACTGATAGTTGCAAGATGGACCGGTATACCTGTATCAAAACTTATGCAAAGCGAAAGAGAAAAACTTTTAGGATTGGAAGATATACTGCACAAAAGGGTTATAGGACAGGATGAAGCGGTCACAAAGGTAACCGAATGCATCTTACGTTCCAGAGCGGGCATTCAGGATCCCGACAGACCTATAGGTTCCTTCCTGTTTTTAGGACCTACCGGTGTGGGTAAAACCGAACTTGCAAAGGCACTTGCAGAGGCACTTTTCGACGATGAAAAGAATATGGTCAGAATAGATATGAGTGAGTATATGGAAAAGTTCTCGGTAAGCAGACTGATAGGAGCGCCTCCGGGATATGTGGGATATGAGGAAGGCGGACAGCTTACCGAAGCGGTGCGAAGAAGGCCGTATGCGGTGGTGCTGTTTGACGAAATAGAGAAGGCACATCCCGATGTGTTCAACATTCTGCTGCAGGTTTTAGATGACGGCAGAATAACCGATTCCCAGGGACGTACCGTGGACTTCAAGAACACCATTATAATAATGACTTCCAATTTGGGTACCCCATACATCATGGATGGTATAACGGAGGATAACGAAATATCGGACGAAGCAAGAAAAATGGTGGATACTCTTCTTAAGCAGAAGTTCCGTCCGGAGTTTTTGAACAGATTGGATGAGATAGTACTGTACAAGCCTTTATCCGAAAAGGAGATAATGTCCATTGTAGATCTTATGATTGAAGATCTGGCAAGGAGAGTGGAGAATAAGAGGCTGGGCCTGAAGGTATCAAAGCGGGCAAAAGAGTATATAGTAGACCAGGGATTCGACAGTATTTACGGAGCACGTCCTCTGAAAAGATATATACAGAGTCATGTGGAGACACTGATAGCTAAAATGATACTGGCACATGATTTGGAGCCGGATACGGTATTGTATGTCGATTACGACGGCGATAAACTTACGGTAGATACCGAAGGTTAAGTAAATGAAATGATTTTAGATATCTTATTTGAATAAAATAAATGTAAAAGGGCTGTATTACAACAGCCCTTTTGTTATATATCGGAATAGCTTTTTATCAGAACCATTTCTTTTTCTTGAAGTAATATATCATTAACAAGGTTATAACCAGCATAACTCCCAATAGCACGGGATAAGCCCAGGGTATGTTAAATTCCGGTATGTGCTTGAAGTTCATACCGTACAATCCCACAATGAAAGTCAGAGGAATGAATATTGTGGATATAACGGTAAGCACCTTTATTATCTCGTTAAGTTTATAGCTTGTGGAGGCATAAAACAGCTGCATCAGGTCACTTATCATTACACGGCAGGTTTCCGACAATCCTATTGCTTCTTTTATGTGATCATAAACATCATTCATATAAGGGGCGACGGAAGAGGTAATGAATTTTGAAGGCATGTTAATCAAGATTGAGCGTGATTCCTTGAAAGGTATGATGGATTTTGCCACCAGCTGGTTATCGCTCTTTATCTCCCTTATTTTTGCCAACAGTGAGTCGGACGGATCTTTGATTATTTCCTCTTCCAACCGGTATATCCGTTCTTCAATCTCGTAAAGGGTTGCAAAGTAATCATCGGTTATGGAGTCCATAAGACGGTATAGCAGATAATCGGGACCGGACGTGCGTATGCGGCTTTTGGGGGTATGTAACTCTTTTCGCACTTTATCAAAAACATCCCCGTCCAGATCTCCTATGGAAATAACGTAATTGTCGCCTAACAAAAAGGAAATACCCTCTGCCACAAGGGCCTGTTCTTTTTTGTAAATCATAGTGGCAACGGCAAACAGAAAGTCCTGATAATCATCCAGTTTGGGACTTTGGTCTTTTTCATATATACTTTCCAAAACTACGGGATGGATATTATACAGTCTTGACATCTGCTCGCATAATACCTTGCCGCATTCATTGTCGATATCAATCCAGCGAACCCCTTTTACATCCTTTTTAAGTGTTTCCAAAGAATCTGTCGAATATTCTCGAATTTCATCGGAATTGTATTCCGTTACGGTAATATTGGGTTTTTGTAAATTATTCTCACTCATTTCTGTGCCTTCAGTATATCGCGTATTTCCGTAAGAAGCAGCTCTTCTTTTGTCGGTTCGGGCGGTGCCGGCGGAGCAGGAGGCGTAGCTGCAGCTGCAGCTTCTTCCGCTTTCTTTGCCTTTTCTTTAAGTTCTTCACTTTTCTTTTTCAAAGCCGTGAAAATCCTTACCAGCATGAACACACATGCCGACATTATGAGAAAATCCACAATATACTGTATAAACATTCCGTAATTGACCGAAGAGAGTGCTTTGCCTTCCGCATCATATGTCAGTACCCATTTAAGTTCCCTAAGATTAATTTTTCCCATTACCAGACCCACTAAAGGAACAATGATGTCATTTGCAAGGGAAGACACTATTTTGGTAAATGCCGATCCTATCAGAATACCGACCGCAAGATCTATTACGTTTCCCCTTGTTATAAACTTCTTGAACTCTTCAAGTAGTTTTGTCTTTTCCTTTTTAACACGTTTAACACGCTTTTTCATATATACCTCCTGTTTTGTAAATGCATATATTCCTATCTATCTCAGCATTATCTTTTCCAATTCTAACGGTTCGACATATTTGCCTTTGCAATATGCCCTCATGTTACCGCCGGATATCTCATCTATAAGTGCTATATGATTGTCCGTACCCACTCTTCCGAACTCCAGCTTTATGTCATAAAGCTCCAATCCTTTTTTGAGCATTTCCTCTTTTACTATAGAACCTGTTTTTCTTGTCAACTCCACAAGAATACGATATTCCTCTTTTGTCATTATCTTCAGCATCTGCAACGCTTCATCGGTTATAAGAGGGTCATTTCTGTTGTCATCTTTCAATGTCACTTCCACATAACCGTCTAAATGCTGTCCTTCGGTACAATACATTCCGTATCGCCTGTAGAAACTGCCTACAGCTCTGTATCGCAATATGACTTCCACACCTTTTCCGAACATTTTCGCAGGCCGGACTGTCATTATCCTGTTTTCTATATCTGCACTTATATAGTGGGTGGGAATGCCGAGACTGTTCAGTTTTTCAAAGAAGAACTTTGTAAGTTTCAGTCCCGCTTTTCCCGAGCCTTCCATTTTCAGTCCGACGGTATTGGCTCCCGGATCGAAAACCCCGTCGGTTCCCGTCACATCATCCTTGAACTTCAGAAGATAATTTCCGTCTTCCAAGCAGTATACGTCTTTAGTTTTACCTGTATAGATTTTTTTCATTCTTTAACCTCTACTGTAGTAATATAGGTTCCGGGAAAAGGGCTTTCCGGTCAACACTTTAATATCAATAAAATTATACACAATTATGTTTTGTTATGCACTATGTAATTGATGCTGTCCGTGGCAGTGAGATGTATTTTTATAAGTATTATTTTTTGATTCAAGAAGCCATCAAAAATCGGCAGATTAAAAGTTAGAGGATTTATGAGTAATGTCACAATATGGTCGGCAATGTGATTGTAATGTCGGGCAATGTTGTTGCAATGTTCAGAAATGTTATTGCAATGTCGGGCAATGTTTGATATAATTTAGCGGAGCAATGAGAAAGGAGAGCGTTTTATGAAGATAACCGAATTATTCTCAGATGTAATAACGGAAGATATGGAGTGTGAATTCAAAGCGGTACTTAATTCGGATAATCCTGTGAAGTGGGCTAAAAGCATTGTGGGTTTTGCTAACGGTAACGGCGGTATGCTGTTTGTGGGAGTTTCCGAAGACCGGGAAGCCTTCGGTATCAGCTTGGATGAAATTGATAAAACAAAAAACCTTGTTGCAAAAATAAATGACCGACATATTTTTCCTCATGTTAAGTTGCGCTACCTGATGCGAAATGTTGATAATGCTGCGGAGAAATTTGTTCTTGCAATAAACATTTCTCCTTCGGAATCCATTGTAAGGTATCGTGAGGGTGATTTTAATGAAACCGTATACATAAAAGGTAACGGCTATTCCGCTCCCGCAACGCCGGAAGAAATAATCACCTTATCAAAAAGGAAATTCGGTGTGGATAATGAGATAAGCGAAACTCTTTATGTAGAAAAGCAATGGACAAGTTATGCCGAATTATGCAGGGAGTTCAGAAAGGATGGTTCGGTACCCACTGTAAAAGAGTTGCAAAACTATGAGATTGTTTCCAAAGACGGTTACGCAAAAACAGGTTTTCTGATGTTTAGAGACGGATATGACGGTGATGATACATTAATCTGCTGTCGTTTATGGAGAGGTAAAACAAAAGTCGGAGAAGTATTGGATAACGGCAGATTCAAAGGACCGTTGCCCGATGTTTTTAATGAAACGCTCAGGTTTATTGAGAGAAACACAAAAACAGGTTGGCACAAAACGGAAAACGGCGGTCGTGAAGAGATTCGTTCCTATCCTAAAAAAGCTATACGTGAAGCATTGGTAAATGCAATCGCACACAGGGATTACTCTATTTACGGAACGCAGATTGATGTAGATATTTACTGTGACAGAATTGATATTGTTTCGCCCGGTTCGTGGTTGTTACCAAAAAGTTATGAAGAATATCCTATAGGTTCTATTCCCTCCGTTCGCAGAAACACAATCATATCCGCTTGTTTGGATGTTGCCAATCTTATGGAGCGGGGAGGAACCGGTTTTCAAGCTATAGTTGACGGTTATAAAGACAGCAGTCAGGACAAGCAGCCTTGTGTATTGATATATCCCGGATTTCTGAATTTGCGTTTGTTTGACCTTCTTTACAAAGAGGAGTTTTCTTATGAGCAATTGACCGATACCGAGAAAGTAATAGGGTTGTTAAGAGATGCTCCGATGCCGGTAAAGGATCTTCAGGCAGTGACTAAATATAAAAGCAGGAGCAGGTTCTTGGACGAGATATTGAATCCTTTAATAGAAGAAGAAGTTGTCTATCGTGTGGGTAATGTTAAATCACCTACTGCGGTTATAAAGTTGAAGGAGAATAATAAAAAATGAGGTGTAGACCTTGCTTTGTTGTACATAATGTAACAGAAGGGTATGGTATAATACTCTAAAGGAGCGACAATATGAAAAACAATATTTCCCATTATGATTACAGAGCGCAATTACCCGATTCCTACTTTAAGTTTATACCTTTGGGAAACGGTAGAACAGGAGCTTCGGTGTGGGTTACCGCACAAGATACCACCGATATCCATCTGTTGTTGTCGGCAACCGATAACTTTTCCGAATTGGGCAGATTATTAAAAACATGCAAAGCATACATCTCTATTACCCCGTCTGTTTTTGATGGCAATTCTGAAACACATCTGGATTTGAAAAAGGCGTTGCTTACAATTAAATCGGATAAAGCGGAAATGAGGATGTATATAGACGCAAATTACGATGTGTTGTGTTTTTCTCTGAAATCGGATATTCCGGTAAGTATTAAATACGGTATTGATAATTACAGAGATAAGCCGTTAAGCTCGCATGACATGGAGGAAGATTTCAGCAATTATATATTGAGCGGTACCGCAAGATTCCATAACATATCGGAAAGTGCCGATTGTGTGAAGGTATCGGAAAACAAAAAAGGTCTTACTCAATACCACAGAAATGATGTTTCCTTTTTTGAGTATGCATACTTTGCCCAAAACCTCTATTCCGAGGATAAGGATGTATATCGCGACCCGTATATCGGTCTTACATTCGGAACATATGCGGTATCGGAGGAGCTGAGACCGGTTAACAAAGGGAAGTCCTCTTTCTTGGAGACGGAAAAACCCGTGTGTGACTGTAATATCCGGATATGGTCTTTAACGGAAAAAGCCGATTCGGTTGATGCTTGGGAAAAAAAGATAATTGATTTAGCAAAAAGTTTTGACTGCGGTAAGAGTTTTAAATGTCATGTTACCGATTGGGAAGACTACTGGAACCGCTACTACATATATGCATACGGAACGGAAGATGCCGTTTTGCTGACAAGGGCATGGATATATCAGAAATACTTCAACGGCTGTGCCGGAAAAGGACCGGTTCCTATAAAGTTCAACGGCTCTATTTTTGTCACCTATCCTCACGAGGTAACACCGGGAAGGATAACCTGGGATTACAGAAGATGGGGAGGGGCTTTCTGGATGCAGAATACACGGCATATTTACTGGAATATGCTGTTAAGCGGCGACTTTTCGGGAATGGAGCCGTTATACAATCTTTTACATCAATTAATACCCATATCCAAACACAGAACATTTGCCTATTACGGACATAACGGAATACTGCTTCCCGAGACTTTCACATTGTGCGGACTTTACTGCATGAGCAACTACGGTATCCCTCAGGAAGACGGTAAAAGGTATGCAAAAGGCACATGGCTGCATCAGCCCGGACAGATAGCCAACCACTATATTCGCTGGTACTATACAAGCATGCTGGAATTGGCATATATTATGCTGTTAGGTGCAAGATATTCGGACAATGAAAAATATCTGAATATAGCATATGAGTTTTCCAAAGAAACACTTATTTTCTACTATGAGCATTTTGACACTCTTGACGGCAAGATTCTCTTAAAACCTATATCATCATTGGAAACATACCAGGATTGCTTTAACGATTTGCCCAATATAGCGGGACTGGATGCTTTGACAAAAGATTTGTTAAGCGGTGATAATCTTCCTTCGGATATTTTTGATATATGCAAAAAGATAAGGGATATACTTGTAGACTATCCCAAGGATGACAACAAACTGTTGCCTTGTCAGATATTGATTGATAAGAAAAGAAGAAATTGCGAAAATCCCGAGCTTTACAGTGTATTTCCTTTTTATGTCCACACATACTTTAATAAAGAGCATCCGCTTTTCAAGTATGCCGTCAATGCATTTTATCAAAGGAACGAGAAAGCGGGGAAAGGCTGGTCGCAGGACTGCATTCAGGCTGCTTTATTGGGTCTTACCGATCAGGCAAAAGATATACTGGTAAAGCAGGCAAAAATGACAGATGAGAGATATTCCTTTACCGGAATATACGGTCCCAACTATGATGAAACTCCCGACCAGGATCATGCAAACGGATTGAGTATAGGGTTGGTTCATACGCTTGTTGCCTCCTCAAAGGACAAAAATGTACTGTTCGGAGCCTGGCCTGAAGACTGGAACGTATCTTTCAGGCTGCCGCTTTATTCGTCAAAACCGGTAACGGCTGTTTACCAAAACGGTAAAGTAGTTACACTGGAATTTGAAGATGAGCAGGACAGAATAAAGACGGAAGTGCATATATAGCCTTATGTTTTTTAAGTAACGGATAAATAAAGGTTATATACGAAATTGATAGAATCAATGATGATGTAAAAAGGACAATCCCAGTGATAGTGCAATACCCAAACACAATGCGACCATTGAGTGTTTCTTTTCGTGCGATGTCGCTTCGGGTAACAGATGAGCTGCCGATATGTATATCAGTACACCTACTACAAATCCTAAAGCAAGACCCAATACGGAATCACTTAACTTTTGCACCAAAGGATATGCCACGAATGCTCCTACGGGAGTGGTTAATCCCGCAACAAGAAAAGCATAAAGTGCGGCCTTTTTTGCACTGATACCGCCTTTTAACAGAACGGAAAAGGTAATGATTCCTTCGGTAAACTCATGTACCACAAGACCGATACCCGATGCAAGACCGGTAAATATGCCTGCACTGAAAGTGACCGTATATGTTATTCCGTCCAGCAACGAATGTATGCCTATTCCCTGAACGGCGGTAATACCGAAAGCCAATTCTTCCTGACCGGTATGATGTTTTATTAATTTATTGGTAAAAAGCATAAACATGAAACCTGCCAGAGCGGCAAATCCGGCATAATGATTCTTTGCAAGCGCTTCGGGAAAAGCGGTTATAAGAGGAGCGGTTATTAAGACACCTGCAGCAAAGCACATGAAATATTCTTTGTTATTCTCCGCCCATTTCTTGTTTTTATAAATAACATAAATACCGATAGAGTTAACTACCAGCGCACTTACCGCAAATATCGATATTACCCAAAATACTGTCGAGTTATCCATGACTGTTCCTTCCTTTATATTACACCTTAACCGCCGTTTCTTTACCTTGCAATTAAAACGGTAAAGCGGTTATATAAGGATTGTATCGGCAAGTTCTCCCTTCTCATAAGGAACCCAGGCAAGACCTAATAAATGTACGGTAATATTGGTGCTTGTTGCCCGGATATTGACGGTTTCTATTACATCCTTTACACTTTCATATTCGTAAGATATGTCTTTCAGTTGCTGTTCCAGTTCGGTCTGAAGTGTTTCCTGCTGTGCTTCCAGGGCTTTCAGCCTTTCTTCCGCCTGGTCTATACTTTGTCCGCTCTTCATGGCTTTGGATGTTCTGCTTACCGCCGTACCCAATCGGGAAACCGAAGTGGCACTGATGGTTTTTCTTCCCAGAAGGGCTCCCAATATGGCACTTCCGGTGGACACCATTGCATCCATCTTTTTCTGGGAGGCCATTACATTCTGTTTTTCCACCGCCTGACGTGCCCGTATAATGGAATTATCCAGAGTCTGCATTTTGGAGGAGTATTTCTTTTTCATGGCCTCCAAAGCGGCATCGCGCTTTTCGTGTGCGGTATGCTGTACCCTTATCAGGAAGTCTCTTTCATCTTCATCATACTGAGAAACCAGTTTGAGTTTGGGAGACGAATAAAGTTTCAATGTTAAGTTGGTGCGTATATACTGTGACAATAATTTTTTCCACGTATCGTAATTCTTTGCATCGGCCGCAGCGGCGGGGTAATCGGAGAAAAGCGCACCGTCAATCGGGGTTGTTTCAATATCGCCCAGTTCCGTATCTATAATCCGTGACTGATTCCAGTCCAAAGTTACCGGTCCTTCATTGAAGCGGGTGAGTATGGTATAGGATTTGGTGGCGGTTATCATATGCTTTTCACTGTTATACACCGCATCTGCTACTCCTAATACCGCCGGTTTGTAGATAAGCTTGCCACGGGCGCAGGTTTTTTCGGGAAGAAAGACCTGCTTGATTGCGGGAGGTAATACCGGTTTTGTCGATAAATCCCGTTTTGCTACAAAAGCACCCGAATCGGGTTGGGAAATATGACTCTCCACGGTTAACCTGTCCGAAGTTATATACTGCTCGGGCAGTTTTGCAATCTGATCTTTTGTCAGCGGTCCTGCAAGATAAGACATCGCCCATCGGGTATTGAATATGACCGGCTCATTGTCGTAAACACTGTGCATGTAGAAAACTCTTTGCCCCAGACCCGCTAAAATCTGTTCGGTGCGACCTTTATCGAAACTACCTCCCAATGCGGCACCTTCCAGTCCTTCCAGTACTCTTAATTTGTCTCTCTCGGTCTGCAACCTCCCTATAAACCATGTTCCGGCATTGGAAAGAGCTTTGTAATCCAGATCCACGGGGTTCTGTGTTGCAAGTACCAGGCCTAAGCCGAAAGCTCGGGCTTGTTTAAGAAGCGTAAGTAAAGGTGTTTTGGAAGGAGGATTGGCAACGGGGGGAAGATAACCGAACAATTCATCCATATATATCATTGCCCGTAAGCTTCCGGTACCCGGCTGACTTCTGACCCAGGACAGCACTTCATTCAACAGCATGGTGACAAAGAACATCCTCTCATTGTCCGAAAGATGAGATATGGAAAATACCGACACTTTGGGTTTGCCCGAATGGCTGTAAAAGAACCTGTCGATATCTAAGGGTTCTCCTTCCAGCCAGGCTTCAAATCCGGGGTGTGCTATTAAGTTATTCAACAGCATAGCCAATGCAAAGCGGTCTTTTGACGGATATATGCTGTTTACATCCATAACGCCTATTTTATCAAACGGCGGATGCTGAATTTCCGCAATAAGCTTTGGAAGCGTTATGCTTTTTCCTTCCGACCAGCTGTTGTCTAAAATTTTGGATATGAGTATGAATTCTTTACTTGTAAAGGAGTCGGCAGCTATTCCCAGCATAGTCAGAAGCCCCGTAGTGGTGGCACTTATTCTGTCACGATATGTATCTTTATCCGCTAGAACTTCCTTAGAGGGAGCATTGAAAGACTTCAATACCGATACGCCTATACCGGAAGAGCCTCCCGGAGTATATATTTTCACATCCGACTCGTTTTTCAATCGCTGTATTCTTAAACCGTCCTGACCCCATTCGGCCAATCCCTTTCTCCAGGAATCGGCCTGAGCCTGTGCATAAGAATCGGGGTCCATATTTTTATTGGAAGCATCCTGAAGATTTATCCACGGACGGAAATCTTCCGCTCTCAGCATGGGGAATGTCAGAGCAAGGTTTGTCAGATCGCCTTTGGGATCAATGGCTATAACGGGAATATTATCCATTACGGCTTCTTCGATTAGTCCTATTCCCAACCCCGTTTTACCGCTTCCGGTCATTCCGATAATGGCGGCATGCGTGGTCAGATTCTTTGATTTCATAAGAACATATTCATCCTGCAACTTACGGTTTTCTATGTCATATTTTTTCCCTATATAGAACACTCCGAGCTTTTCATAATCCTGCATTATATATCCCTCCGTTTTTCCATACATCATGATATGTTAATAGAATCGGTACTTAAATTATATACCATTTCAGCCACTATATACTTATTAAATGTTTTCGGGTTCACTCAGTGACTCCGATTTTAATATATTGTCAGTCCCACTCGTCTCCGCGAACGGTATTGAGATCGATACCTTTGGTTTCCGCTACCTTGGCTAAGAACAGTGTAATGGCAACCACCAGCGGAATTACCACCAGGAACAGGCAGGCTATACCCAAAGCATTATTTCCCGCAATCGCAGCAACCGCAATCATAGCGGGGAAGGAAACACCCATGCCTACCATGTTACACAGACTCTGGGCTCCTATGATGGAAGCACGCAAGTTGGTGGGAGAAGACTCGGCGGACATATTGCCTCCCATAGCATCGGCTGCACACCAGTATCCTGAAACATATATACCGGTAAACAGTCCTACCAGCACCGGATTCCATACAAAGGTAACACCTAAATACAAACCGATCATGCCTACAACCGCCAAAGAGGCCATTACAACGGCAACGGTCTTTCTGCCGAATATGTCACTGATAAAACCTCTGACCAATGTGAATATGGCACCTATTATGGGCATAACCATCAGCGCATCGGTAACTACCTCGGGAGTGGAAGTGCCGTAAGCAGCCTCGTAACCGTAGGTCATAATCTGCTGGTAGTACATGGTACCTATCATTGCCATGGAAACCACCATTGTGCATATAAATATCCAGCGTAACTGTTTATGGCGGAAAGCAAATCTGAATGCCGCCCCTAAACCTCCCTGAGCCTGAGCCTCTGCATGGCGTTGCTCTTTTTCCGCCTCACGCTGCTCATCGGTCATTTCCAGGAACTTTATTCTTTGGTTAAGGAAAACATCGGTTTCCCGTGCGGTAATCATTGCAATCAGACCTACAACTGCACCTAAAATAGCGGGGATAAGAAATACTTTATTCCAAAGTTCAGTATTATTGCCCATTATATTACGTCGCAATACCGGAATAAGAATACTGCCCAGACTGGCAACGGAAGTGACTATCGATAATATGGTAAATCGGTACTTGGAAGGTACGGTTTCTATCACATATACCGCCTGCATATCATGGGCGATGAAGAAGGTGATAAACAGAGAACCTATGACGTAAACGGCAGCGGAACCTATTTCACCTGCCAAGTAGACAATAAACATACCCAAGCCCATGGCAACGGTGTTTATAACCAGGAATATCTTTCGGCCGAACCGGTCGGACATGGACTTGTATATTGCTCCTGCAATCATAACCGCCGAAGCCAGCATACCTAATAAATCCATGACAGCCGTAGAGTCGTCAAACAGGTAGTGGCATATTTCCGCCTTCATTTTGACACTTATTTCGGTTGCAACGGTATCCACTATGAACACCAGACACAGCACTACCATGAGATACAAAAGATAGAATTTACGTTTTGGACGAGCCTGTTCTTTTTTCCACTTTTCCAATTCTTTCAGTTCTTTAGCTTTTCTTTTAATGCGCTTTTCCTCGGTTTCCGCTTTACTCATAATTATTCCCCCTGTTATCCTTTTATCATTTTTCCGATTCCCCGGAAGAAGTGACCGTTTGCCATATCCAAAAGTCCCTGCATAATACCGTCTTTTACACCGCCTGCAATCTGCATGCTGCGAAGCGGTGCACCCAATGAGGAGTTAATCATCATTCGAAAATCCGGATTGTCATAGTCCACCTTGCAACCGTTTACTTTTGCAACTATCCGTTCCACAACCTTGACCATTATTTTCATTACAAACGAGTAATCCTTCATCTCCATTACGGTATTATTCATGGTAAACCGACCTTTTTTCACTACCGGAGCGGTATAGGTCTTACCCGTCAATAACTCCCAATCTTTCAATGTAGGCTTTCCTTTGCACGACTGATACCATGATTCTTTCTGCCATGCGGGAATATCTATACTTTCACCTGCAATGTTAATACTTTCAGACAAATCCGCAATGTGTACGGTGTATGTACCGCCCGGGATTTTCCAACCGTTCTGCCATATTGAGTAGCTGCGGTCATTCAGTTCAAAGGAAACTGTTGTATTTTCACCGGGCTGTAAGAATATCTTTTTGAAACCTTTCAGTTCTCTAACCGGACGATGGATGCCGTCCTGAGGTGCACCGATATACAGTTGCACAACCTCCGCTCCCGCACGGTCGCCGGTATTTTTAACGGTAACCGTAACGGTTTTTTCCTTTATGTTCAGATTTGTATAATCAAAACTTGTATAACTGAGACCGTAACCGAACGGCCAACGGACGGGAATACCGGCTTTGTCATAATACCGATAGCCGGTATAGATACCCTCTGTATACAGAGCGTCAATCATTTTACCGAAAATATCTTTCGAAGACACATCCTCGTAAGAATAGGGCCAGCTTTCCGCCAATTTGCCTGAGGGATTTACTTTACCGTAGAGCAGATTGGCTATGGCTTTACCGCCCGCCTGACCGCAAAGACCCACATAGAGAATGCCCTTTACTTTGTCCGCCCAGGGACATTCCACCGCACTTCCGCAGAGCAGTACCACTACGGTATTTGTGTTTACTTCAGCAACAGCCTCAATCATGCGTATATGACCTTCCGGCATCCTCATATTCTCCCTGTCAAAACCCTCCGACTCGTAGCGTTCGGGAAGACCTGCAAAGATAACAGCCGTTTGTGCTTCCTTTGCAACCTTTACCGCTTGCTCAATCAGTGCATCGGTGGTGTTACCGAAGTCATCGCATCCCGATGCATAAACCGCTTCGGGAAGAGCATCAATAGGCTGAGTTAATTTCTTTGCATTTACATGACTGCTGCCCGCACCCTGATAGCGCATGGATTTGGCCATGGCGCCTATGACGGCAATTTTATCGCCGTTTTTCAGCGGCAAAACATTATCATCATTTTTAAGAAGTACCGCACCCTGTTCCGCCGCCTTACTGGCAAGCTCATGGTGGGCATCATAGTCGCATTCATAAGGTGTTTTCAAGGTTTCCGTCGCCCGGAATACCTGCTTCAGTATTCTTCTTACGGAAACATCAATATCGCTTTCTTTCAGCATACCGGCTTCAACGGCCTTTTTTGTATCCTTTGCCATATAGTTACTGCCGCCCGGCATATTCAGATCGCAGCCTGCCTTAAAACATTCGATACGGTTGTTCATTGCACCCCAGTCGGTTACAACCAGGCCCTGAAAACCCCATTCGGTACGAAGAATGTCGGTCAGCAATTGCTTATGGTCGCTGCAATAGGTGCCATTCAGTTTATTGTATGCACACATGACGGTAGCGGGCTTGCCCTCTTTCACCGCTATTTCAAAGGCGGTAAGATACAATTCTCTGAGAGTACGGTCATCCATAATCGAGTCGGTGGTAAGACGGCTCAACTCCTGAGAATTGGCTGCAAAGTGCTTGAGGCTGGTACCTACACCTTGCTTTTCAACTCCCCGTATAAATGCCGCCGCCAATTTACCTGCAAGGTAAGGATCTTCGGAAATATACTCGAAGTTTCTGCCGCACAGCGGATTGCGTTTCAGATTACATCCCGGCCCTAAAACCACGCCCACATTCTGATTGCGTGCTTCCTTGCCGATTGCACTGCCTACTGCCTGCAACAGGTCGGTATCCCAGCTGTTGGCAGTGGTCACTGCGGTGGGAAAGCAGGTGGCAGGTCTTGATTGGTTGACTCCCAGCATGTCCGATTTGCCGTCCATATCCTGTTTGCGCAGACCGTGGGGTCCGTCACAGACAAACATGGCGGGAATACCGTACTTTTCAAATTTCCTTGTTTCCCAGAAAGAGGCACCTTCACAAAAGACAATCTTGTCTTCTAATGTCATTTTGGAAATAATGTTTTCAATATCCATATCAAACCTCCGTAATATATGTAGTTGTACCTGCCGGCTGCTTGTGTTCGCTGCCGTCGGGCAGAGATATCTTTGCCTCACAGTTTGCAGGTACGGTTATTGTAAATTCATATTTATTGTCCGTTTTTTCCCACTTGCTTTGTACTTTACCGTAAATACTGTTATACGAAGCGGATGCATGAGTTAAACTGCCGCCCGGTCGGGGAGCAACAACAAATTGATTTTTTCCGTTTACTCTTATGCCGCACACGGTATCAAACAGCCATCGGCAAACGGCACCTTTGGAATAATGGTTAAGTGAACCGAGTCCGGCACCTTGGGTATTATACGGGCCTTCCCAGTTCTCCCAGATGGTGGTGGCACCGTGAAGGGGCATGGAGAGCCAGCCGGGAATTTCCTCGTTCTCCAATAACCTGTATGCCGCCTCTAAGTCGTATTCAGCCAGTACGCTTAAAATCATGGGTGTGGATAAGAAACCGGTACCCAACCGCCAACGATAGTGTTCCAGTGCCTTAATCAGCCGTTTCCTTGCAAATTCCGTCTGTTCTTCATTAAGCAGATTAAATGCTAATGGACGCACCAATTGCGCCTGTCGGTCGGTATCCAAGTCATACTTACCGCCCGATACCAGTTCCCGGTATGCATTTTTGCAACCTTCGCTGTATTTCTTAAACTTCTCGGCATCCTTTTCATAGCCTGAGATTTCCGCAATTTTTGCCATTAAACCCAGAACATAAGACGTGTAGGCGGTGGATACTTCGGGATGAGGTGTTGCAAAGTCCTGCCACTTAAACGAGCAGACATCTACCGGTTCCGCCCATTCGCCGTAACTTTGACCCGTATTGACAAGATATTTGCGATTGCCTTCAGACAACCTGATTCTCTTGGCAAATACAGGCATGGTTTTACCGCAACGACTAATCATAAAGCGGGCATAGCTTGCCATACCGTTATAGAATCTTTGAAGAATATCCCTGTCACCGAATATTTTGTAATACTGATAGGGAATTATAATTCCCACATCCGACCAGCCTACCGAACCGTTCATAGGTTTCATATAGAAGTCGGCACCTCCGTCGGGGGCAATATGGGGCAGTTTACCGTTCTTTCTTTGCCAGTCGTAAACATCAAATAAATATTTTTTAGAGAATGCGGCAAAATCAAAAAGATAACTTGCCGTCTCAAAGAAAATCTGAGCATCACCCGTCCATGCGTGGCGTTCCCTGGTAGGGCAGTCTGTGGGAACATCCAGGTGATTGCTTTTTGCCGACCACACAGTGGCATGTACCAGACCGTTTACCAAAGGATGAGAGCAGTCAAAGAAACCTGTCCGCTCCAGGTTTGAGTAAACGGCGATTGCTTCAAAGTCTTGGGGATTTATGTCAAAATCCGCCTCTACCTGTACATACTGAAACCCGAATATCGAAAAGCGTGTCTTGTATTGATTGTGTCCTTCCTTGCAGGTATATATAACCTGCTGCAGGGGAGTAACATATTTTCCGAAAACAAGCTGGAAGTTGGCTTGAGTGAATTCGCCGTCGGAGTTCATCATTTCTCCGAAGCGGAGAGTTATTTTCTGTCGAGCTTTAGCGTTTAAACTGAAAGCAACATAACCCGCCATATTCTGTCCGAAGTCCAACACGGTTTTACCGCAAGGGGTTATAATCTTTTTGGCGGTAAAATGTTCCTGCTCGGAAACTCCCACGTTATTGGAAGCAACCGGAATAACCCTGTTCTTTGTCAATTTCGCTTTCCCTTTATATGAAGCCGTATAGTTTGCATCGTAGATTTCTCCGTCCTTATTGTCTGCAAATCGAATGGGACCGTCATTGCTCCAATCCCAGCTGTCATCGGAAATGACGGTGTGAACGGTATTGTCGGTATAGGTTATTTCCAGCTGAACTAAAAGCTTGGTTACGCTGCCGTATTGATTTTTCAAGCCCCAGGAACCGCAGGAGCCGCGATACCAGCCGTCAGCAAGCCATATGGTCAGTGTATTTTCTCCCGAAACCAGCAACTCGGTCACATCAATTGTCTGATATTGAATTCTTTTTCGGTAGTCGGTATAGCCGGGAGCCATTACAAATGTACCGCACCTTCGGCCATTAATCAGTGCTTCGTAAACTCCGCAGGCGGTGATATACAACCGTGCTTTTGCAATATCCTTACACTTAAAAATTTTGCGGAAACAATCTGCGGGATAGCGTTTTTTTCTGCATACAATATAGTTTCCTGTAATCCACTGTGCCTTCCAATCGGAAGGTTGTAACAGCCCTATTTCAAACTTAGAAGAAGATATTTCACCTTCTTTTCCTTCCTCATCCCAGAGTTTAACCGACCAGTCGATAATATCACGACTGCCGAGAGGCTTGCCGTCATAAGTAATATGAGTCATGGCATCGGACAGAACTTTTCCGCTGTCCCAGACGGTTTCTCCGTCTCGCTTGCAGATAATCCGGTAAGCGGTCTGTTTTATCCCGCCCTCGCAGTTCCAGAAAAAACGAGGCTTGACTATATCAATTCCTATCGGTTCCTGCAGATATTCCGTTCTCAATCTAATGGCTTTCATAATCGTCACCTTAATAGTTATATTATAACCCGTCGGCATATTCTGCCGGAAGCGGTTCTTCACTTAAGAATAGGAAACTCTCATCCTGTAATACCGGAAGGAAGTATTCATAGGGAATGGCAGGAAATTCACATGCATAGTCATTTGCTCCGAACCATTTTCCTTCTTTGGCCGACAGATTTAGTCCTCTTGCAAATTTGGTATAGTTGGAGCAGTCATGTACTACAATATCCCATTTCTCATCGTCGGCTGTCTTCATCAGCTTCAAAGAAAGTTCACGGCTCCAGACAGGGGAGATATAGCCGTGTCGGGAAATATACATATTCTCACCGTAGTAGTTAGCAATATTGTTGGGGTTTAAGTGAAGCTCGGCACAGTTTATGAACTTTATGCCGGTATTTAAAATCATATTCTTCTTTTCAAAAAAACCTTTTATAAATTCCGGTGTCATAGGAGTCTCAATACCGACACTCCGTATATGCTCTGCCGCTAATCTCATGTTATCAATAACTTTATCCGAACAATTTGCGGCACCTAAATTGAACCTGAGTTCGTCAAGACCGCATTCGGCTAATATCTTAACCGATTGTCCGGTGACCAATGTTCCGTTTGTGTACATATGCTGGTGAATGTTTGCATCGTGAAACTTCTTTATAACCGGATAATACTTTTCAATTTCCATGAAAGGCTCTAAATATACATAAGATATGCCGGTAGGCTTTTTGTGTACGGAAAGCAATAAATCGATGTCTTTTTCATAATATTTTGTTTCTCCTATTTCCCACATGCCTTCACCTACGGGAGGTATGTCGTCCAGTTCACCGTAGTTATAGCAGAACTTGCATTCAAGGTTACACTTATTGGTTTTTCTTACGGCACTTAAGCCCGTTCCCAGAAGACAGGACTTACAGCCGTTTGGGAACTTGTCGTCATTTCCCACATAATATGTCCTGTTTTGCAGAGTTTTAAGGCCGCCTATGCTTTCCATCAACTCTCGGTTTCTTTTATCCACAACCTCTTCAATCTGAGCAAATGCGGCATACACTATTTCCGACTGATGCGCCGTGAGCTGTTCCTCTTCAGGTAGTGTTGCAAAGAATTTAAACCATGTGTAAGCATCTTTTTTGGATATTTTCATAATTTGTCTCCCTGCGATACTTTTAGCGGCGTTACTTCAATTTATATACAACCGCCGATCCTTTTCCCTCTTTATCAACAATATTCTTGTCGATAAGGTTATTCAATACTCTGATTGTTTTAAACTTATCAAAACCCAGTGCCGCATCAATTTCATTTCTGGATAATTGTGCCTCATTTTTCAATAGTGTATATACCGATTTTTCGTCTTCCGATACTCTTAAAATGTTCTTTTCCGTAACAGGCAATTCTATTATTATCCTGTTTTCGGTTATGCAAAAATCCGGTTTTGTTATACTGTCGGTATATTGTTCTTTAATTCTTGTTATGCCTGTTCCGAATTTTTCAATTATGTCGAGTTTATTAAACACATCCGCTATTATGGGATTTCTTAAAACGGATATTCTGTCCAGTAAATACTCATTTTCCGACAGTCCGGGGGGTAAGCCTCCCGGTGAACTTATCTCGATTCTGTCATCATACATGGCAATTTGGATAAAGGAATTAATGTCCCATACCCTGTGTACCAAGGCATTTGCCAGAGCCTCTCTGAAAGCTTCTTTGGGTATAAGTTCCTTTTTGACTCTGGTAAATCCTTCTATTTCTTCATAGGTATAGTATTGTTCATAAAGTTCAAGTGCTCTTTTGTATTGGAGCAAGAGAGACTGTTCAGTTATGGTTTCCCTGTATAAAAAAGTATTAATATCTTTTCCGAACTTTACAATATCTACCCCGGAAAACTTTATTGCGTTAGTGTCTGCCAGTAATTCGGCGGCAATGTTGTAATAGCCGTCGATGTTGTATAAGTTCAGTGTCTTCAATATGTCGAGGCTGAGTTTTTCTATGCCCAATACTTTTTTTAATTGCTCCTCCAAGGTATTGAAACTTAAATCCTGAGAGTAAGCTTTTATGCTCTCATAATTGATATTCATTCCCTGCATTACCAATCTTCTCAATTCAAATCCGTCTACTTCAACAGTTGCGGTATCCGCTCTGCGATATGCTTTGTTGTCGTAGAAATATGGAGTGTCTTTTCCTTTTCTGACCGTTAAAACTATGGTCTCTTTATTGTTTTCACTTTTAAGTTGAATGCTGAAATTCGGAATAGGGCTTACGGAATCATTTATCATATTTTCAATTCTCAATAATTGTGCTTCAGCATCATCCAAACCTGTAATGATTCCGTTATCATCGATACCGAATATTATTCTTCCGTCATTGTAGTTGGCATATGCACTTACCGTTTTTAAAAATGTTTTGGACACTTCCTGCTTGAACTCAACATTGATACTTTCTTTCGGTTCCATTGTTTTTTCTCCTACGGACTTATAGTAACATGATTGTAGCAGAAATGCAACGATAAGTTTCTCGTTGCATCTCTCGTTGCAAAATGCAACGATAAAAACGCTCTCGTTGCACATTTGAATGCAACGAGGCGAGCTATCTGAAATAATGAGCAGTTGCTTTAATGACCGATAATCATTCCTTTTTCTTTATCTTGTTAAGCTTTGCGTTGAGGTCCAGTAAATCCTCTTTTGTCAGCTTCAGCCCCATTGTTCCTACCATGCCGGCTAGCCGCAAGACCGTAAATCCTCCCAGCATTTTCATCATGGAGTCATTCATCTCAAAGCCTCCCATGACTTTCTCACCTTTTTTTGGAATCATTTTACCGAAAAGACCCATGAAAAGAAGTGTTCCCCTGGTTGTTTTCAATATGTCTTCTATCTTATCGTTAAGAGAGAAATATCCTTCGGGCGCGGTGATATCAAACCAGTTGAGTATTGCGGTCTTTTCTCTCATGCGGTAGGATTCATCAAACTTCTCAACCTTGTTTATTACGCTTTCATCCTTTTGTTTACCCGCTACGGCCGTCAATACGGTTCTGCCTTTGTTGGGTACATCAAAGTAGAAGAAACATTTTGCTTTCTTCTTGCCCAAAGATACGCCGTTTGCAAGCAGTTCCACTTCCGGCTGATTGGAATAAACGGTAACCTTGGTCATATCCTCCACACGGTTTATATATCGCTTACCGCATATGTGTACGAAAGGCTCATCGGACAAATATGCCTTGTATGCATAGAAAGAATCTTTTTTGTACTTACGGTCTATTGTTACCAGGCCTTTGTGGTTTCGACCGTTTGTACCGCCTTCATTTCTGGCATCGGCACCGAAGTCAAACATATTCCATACATGAGTTGCCCATAAGTATTTGCGTGAAAACAGTTGTTTTATAAGTTCCTCGTGATAATATGCCTGATACTCTTCGGTATAGTCTCCCTGATCGGGACGGGAGGTGTGCCAGTTCAGTGCTTCACATCCGTATTCCGAACAGCCTATGGGTATGTCGGGGTGTTTTTTATGGAAATCGTCAAACCACGGACCGTTCATGGAAACATCACCGCCGTACCAGCCGAAATAGTGGTTGTAGGATACCACATCCGGTATCTTTAAATAAGGACTGTCGACAGGGCAGGGGGATACCGCCGCAACGGTTGTCAAGCGTGTGCTGTCCAGTTCATGACAAAGGTCGTTGAGTATCTGGTGATTTCTTAAAAGATCGGGATCTCTGTCTCCCTTCATGGTTATTTCATTGGAAAGTCCCCAGACAACGATGGAAGGATGGTTATAGTTCTGTATTACAAGCTCTTTCATCTGACTTATCGTATTTTCATTTGCAGCGGGATTGTGTTGTGAAATGTACGGTATTTCCGCCCACACCACCATTCCGTACTCGTCGCATAAATCATAGAAATACTGATCATGCTGATAGTGGGCAAGACGAATGGTTGTTGAACCGGTTTCGCATATAAGCTGCATATCCTCATCGTGGTGTTCGGGTAAAAGAGCATTACCTATATCCAGACGATCCTGATGTCGGCAAACGCCCCTTAACGGATATTGCTCTCCGTTAAGAATAAAGCCGTTTTCCGGATGTATCTCAAAGGTTCTGCATCCGAAACGGGAGGAAATATTGTCTATGACTTTACCGTCCTCTATAAGTTCAACCTCGGCTTTGTAAAGATAAGGGTCTTTACGACCGTGCCACAGATGCACATTCTTTATTTCCAACATGGCCTCGGTCTTATCGGTTTCCGATTCTGTTACCTTTTTATCTTCGGCATCATAAATTGTGTAACGAATAGACTGTCCTTCTTTGTGATTTGTTACCCATGTTTCAATATGAACTTCGGCATCTTTTCCTGCTATCTTTGGAGTAATTTTTACCCCCGGTCCTCCGTAATAGTCCAAAGAGAAATGGGATTTGTTTACACAGACTAAGTTTACATCACGATACAATCCGCCGTAGAAGGTGAAATCGGCGAACTGAGGATAAACCTTTTCGTTGTGTGAGTTATCCACCGCTACAACCAGCAGATTGTCACGGGTAAGGTGAGGCGTGATATCCGCTCTCCATGTGGAGTAACCGCCGTCATGATGTGCCAGATGTTTTCCGTTAAGATAAACATCGGCTGAAGAGTTTGCTCCCTGTATTTCCAGATAGTAGCAATCTGTCGTCGGCAGATCGGTTTTATCTATCTGTTTGGCATAATAGCAGGTATTACGATAATAGTCGTTGCCTCCGTCCTGTCCGTCTATTCCGTTCCAGGTATGCGGAAGATTTACCCATATCCAATTGTCGGGTAATTCCTTGGGAACGGCATTTGCCTGTTTTGTAAAAGCCCATTTTGCATTTAAGTTATATATTGTTCTCAATTAACTGCCTCCTTTTCTTCAGCTTCCGCAGCAACACGTACAGCTTCCAGTTCCTCATTCATCTGTGCCAGTTTTTTCTTGTCAAGATTGTAGATAAGTCCCAGCCCTATATACATTAAAAGAGCACTGAACGTGTATAAAGCGGCTACGAGATAGCGCATTCTTAAGGCTACATCAAATGTCTGATTGCCTTCATTGGCTTCTACATATCCCAGCGCTACCATTATTACAAGAGCTACGGCAGGTCCGACTCCCTGTGCAAGTTTTCTGAAGAATGAATGTAACGAGTAGGTAACGCCTTCTTCTCTGGCGCCGTGCTTCCATTCATTGTAGTCGATTGCATCGCCCATCATTGCCCAGGAAACGGTGGAATATACTCCTAAGCCTAAGCTGCTTATGAACAGGCATACGATATAGATTATGAGACCCTTTAAGTCGGGAGTAATGGGCAGGATAATCATTAAGATACATGATACAAGGCTGCAAAGAGAACCTACCGTTGCCAGTTCTTTTTTTCCGTACTTTACTACCATTTTTCTGGCTAAAGGTGTAAAAAGGAATATGGGGAGTAAGGCAAAAAGCTGTACTATTCCCAGTATCTTTACATTCTGAAAATATGACTGGAAAAGAACGGTAACTGCGGTAGTTGCACCTTGGACGCCTAAAAACATTCCCATTGCGGCAACGGTTGCACCTACAGCGGGACGGTTACGTATGAAATTGGCCAGTGCTTTGAACACATTGAATTTGGGCTGTTTTTCATGAAGTTTAACCGGTTCCTGTACTCGTATTACGGTATTTTTAATCATAAACTGGAATGCTATGAATCCTAACACTCCCATAAGCAGAGCCGCTATAAATACACGGACTCCGACGATGTTATTATTGTTATCGTAAATGATAGCCGGTAATAAAACCATCGGCAGTATGTTGCCTGCCATTGCACCCACCGAACGCCAAGCCGATAAGGAAGCTCTGTCTGCGGGATCTGAGGATATGAGAGACAGGAGAGAACCGTACGGTACGTTTGCTATGGTATAGAAAGCATCCCAAAGGACATACCCGAATACGAATATGAGTATTTTTGCTATATTGGGTGCATTTCTCCACGGGATAAAGCACAGCGCTCCTCCTACGATAAGTCCCACGGAGCCTACAAAAATGTATGTGAGAAATTTATTTCTCTTATACTGACGTCTGTCGGCATCGATAATGGTTCCGATTAAGGGGTCATTGATTGCATCCCATACCTGCACTATTACAAGCAGTGCTGCATACAATATGGAATCCATCTGCATGAATTGTGTCCAGAAAATCGCCATGGTGCCTTTTAAGGCAAAACTCATATTGCAGCCGAAATCACCTGCTGCATAAGCAATACTGTCGCGAATGCTGAACTTCCTGAACCCTTTCTCATCTAACTGAACTTGCTTTTTTTTCACGGGAATTTCCTCCTTATTTGTTTGATGAAAGGTTTATTTTGTTTTACAACTTCTTATCTTATTTTACTATAAAAAGGCTGAATATGTCATTATTTTTAATGCGATTTGATATCGAATCTGTTTATGTATCGGCATTTTTTACAAAGTTCTTCCGTAATCTGCCTGTTGTTAAAACCGTTAACTATGTCAATTGCTCTTTTACTGCCGATAATTTCGGAAAAATCGGTTTTTAAAATATTGCCCAAGCTCATTATCCCGTCCTGATCCAGACAGCAGGGGACAACCGTTCCGTCAACCAATACGGCAACATGATTGCGCAGTCCGTAACAAAAACCCGATGTATTTATTTCTTTTGCATTTATATCCGGCCACTCAAAGACAAAATCCTGATTGACATATATTCTGTCGGCTATTTTAATACCGCGGTCGGTTGCCGATGCTTCTTCAATCCTGAAAGGCAGGCTGAATGCATTTTCAATTGCTTGTAATACGGCAGAGTTTTTTCCTGCACCGAAACTAAAGGAATCCTTATCATCAAGATTCCACAGCCTTAAAGAAATAATCATGCTCGTGTCACTGACAGCTTGTTTGATAAAAGTTAATATATTCTTAATGTAGGTATTGTCCGTATTATTATTCTCCATACTGTGCAATGAAATATTTATCTGCCTTATTGCGGGTTTAGCTAATAAGGTATCTTTAACTTCCGGTATCAGTGTGCCGTTTGTCGTTATATTCACAAAAAACCCTTTTTCATAGCTGATATCCAGAATAGCACTTAAATCGGGGTGGAGAAGAGGCTCTCCTTTGACATGAAGATATATGTAGTCGGTATAGGGTTTTATCTGATTTAATATCTTACCGAAAGTATCGATACTCATAAACTCCGGCTTGCGTTTGGTGGCAGGGCAGAAGGAGCAATTCAGATTGCATACATTGGTTATTTCTATATATATTTTTTTAAATCTTTTAGTTGTCATCGGATTTTCTTGTTGCAAGTAAAGATTGAACTTCGCTTTCCGTAAGGTTTCTCCACTTTCCGGGAGGAAGATTCTTTAACCCTATATCCATTATGCGTATACGTCTGAGTTTTACCACTTTATAGTCAAAAGAAGCACACATTCTTCTTATCTGTCTGTTTAACCCCTGCGTAAGAACAATTTTAAACACATAAGAATCCAGTTTCACTACCTTGCAGGGTTTTGTGCGGGTAAAGGTGTTTTTTACCGGGTTGAATATCCTCACTCCTTTGGACATCTTTTGGATAAAATCCGGTGTTATCTCTTTATCCACCGTTACTATATATTCTTTCTCATAGTTGTTCTTGTCTCTTAAAATTTCGTTTACTATGCTGCCGTCACCGGTAAGAAGAATCAAACCTTCGGAATCTCTGTCCAGTCGCCCTATTGGAAATATCCTTTCCGGATGATTGATGAAGTCAATTATGTTGTTTTTTACATGTCTTTCGGTGGTACATATAACTCCGACGGGTTTGTTAAATGCTATGTACACGAAGTTTTTAGAAGGTTTTACATATTCACCGTTAACTTCCACTCTGTCGCCGGGATTGACAACCTGACCTATAACAGCAGTTTTACCGTTTATCTTGACTTTACCTTGTGTGATAAGTTCATCCGCCTTCCTTCTGGAGCATATACCTGCGGAACTGATATAGTTGTTTATTCTCATTGATTATTCCTCATAAAGCAATCGGTATTGTAGTATAGAATTATATCAGAATTGTTTCAGTGTTATTACAAAAACTTATTTCGGTCATAGAAGATATTTATTTCAAATAACTTGGGCGGTATAAGAAGTGACTACTACATATGCTTCCGATAAATATACAGGTGTTTTTCCAAATCACGACGGCCATATAAGATACGTCTTACTTCCATGGTGTCTTCAGAAATTACATAAAAAATAATATAGTTTCTTACATAAATTCTATAGTAAGGTAGAGGATGTTCTTTTTTTGAAGGAAAGACTTCAAAACTCTCCGGACAGGAAAGGCGTTTTTCTATTGCTGCATATACCTCGTCTACTAATGAATATGCAGCAACCGGATTTTCTAATTGGATACTTATGTAATCGATAATTTGATTTAAATCTTTTTCAAAAAGGGGAAGAAATCGTAGCCTATATTTTTTCATGTTCCTTAATGCGTTTTCTTGCTCTGTCAAACACTTCTTTTGCAGTATATCGTTCTGTAGATTCCGCTGCCATGAAATCGGCTTCATCCAGTTTAGTTTCAATGTTTTCCGTTAGGGCAGTGTACTGCTCTAAACTGATAACGACCATGGTTCCATAGCCGTTTTTTGTTAAATAAACCGGCTTACCTTCTTTAACGGTTTCTTCAATTTCCGTGAAACGGTTACGTAAATCTGATACAGGACGTATAACTATCATTAAAATCACCTCATTTCTGATGGCGTAATATTATCATAATTGCGCCATATTGGCAAGAGAAATGTTTAAATACGGTTTTAATCACATTATTGTAATATACGTATAGTATAAGCATATTTATTGACTTGAGTGCTTAAATAACTATCTTGATATAAATCTTCTCCAGTTTCCGTCCGACACCGATATCCCTTTTTCTTCGGCATATTTTTTGTTAGCGTAGATGTATACCCAACATTCCTGTTGTTTTCCGTCTTCTCTCAAAACGGTTCTTTTTTCTCTGATATATAAATTATTATCCGCTGTGCCGGTGTAACCCTCAAATTTATCCAGGTCAGCCAAAAGCAAACCATCGACCGGTTCCATAATCTCGCCTTGGACTGTTCCGTCTCCGTCTACCAAAGCGGGATAACCTTCCGGAAGATGATAGAGGGTTCCGTGTGTTTTTCCATAACTTATATTGCTTATCTTTCCTTCAAGATATTGCTTATAGAACCTATAATCTTTCATCAATGATCCGTATACAAATATTCTGTCTATTTTCATATGCACCGCCTTACTGAATATCCGCATCTTCCGTAAAGGGGATGGAGGATTTTCGGAATATCTTTCTATTTAATAACCGTATAATCCACCGCTACTCTGTCCAAAAGTCTTTGTCCGGCTTCCCATATGTAAATCTCTTTTTCGTAGAATGATACTTTGATTTTGGTTCCTTGTGCCAAATTTCTCAAACTTTCAACATCCATCTGGCCTCCGATGAAAAAGGAATACAGGAATCCGTCATTATCCAGGAAATTTAAGTATTGGTAGTCTCCCTCGGACAGTTTATAGAAGATGCCTTCCACTTGCTTTTTCTCACTCACATAAAGTTTCCTGGTGGTAACCCCGTTTGCAAAAGTATTGTCATTTATTTCATAATGGCTCTCAAAACCTACTACAAACTTATATATATCGGTTTTTCCCGTTTCAATGTTGGTTAATTGCTCGTTTCGCCAGATGACATAGGTAGCCTGATTTTTCTGCAGGGTAGTGTAAGCAAATTCGGTGCAAACAAAGGTCAGGGTGTTACCGTTTTTATCTACGGTATCGAATTGAGTATATGAAGTGTATTTACTCAGAGGGATAGGTTTTTCATCCACTTTTTTCACCAACGAGATAAAATCCGACTCCATGTCGGTATTTATTTCCTCCGCACTTGCTTCCTTTGTCAAATCCACATGGTCGGGAATGACAACACCGGGGATATACGGTATGCCGTCCGGGCTATAGAAATAATCGTCTGAAGGGGCTTCTTTTAATACCTCATACTCATAGAGCCGTCTTAAAGGAATAAGCTCGCCTTTTGCATCATCCTCACCGAAATCAAAAAATATACGATCGGCTTTTATATACCATTCTATTTTCACTTCGGTACCCGGTTCTCCGGCATAAAGCGATATGTAAGTATCTTTGTAATAAAAGTCGTACAGATAACCGTCCTCACCCAGTACATACAGGACTAAGAAAAGATCATCAATTCTTTCGGAGAGTTTTACGACACCCGATGTTATTCTGATATCATAATCGCTGTTCAACTTGTACGATGTGAGTTTGCCTTCAACAAAGTTATCGTCCTGATTGGTTTCTTCATCTATATACATATCGTACGCACAACAGTATAGTTCCTTGTCGTTCTCATCATAAGCATTACTGTCGAAGTACCAGATTACATTGACAATCTCACCCATATACTCTTTGAAGAAGTTATAAAACTGGTACTCGGTAGGATAAAATTTAAGAGTTTCTTTGTTTGCATTCCTTGCCGTTACTTCCGTACGATACCCTAAAACCTTATCTTCTTTATATGAAATAAGTCTTACAGTGGAGAGATAGTTTGCCGAATAATCTTCGTCCTCTTGATATTTCTTTTTCTCCGCAGCGAAATCCAATTCCTCCGGCTCCGGAAATTCGGGCAGGGGCGCCATCTCATATGTTACACCGTCAATTTCCATGGTTTTCGGTTGGGGTAACGGTTCTTCCGAAGGTACAGGGTCTTCAACAACCGGTGTACCCGTTTCCGAAGGAGCAGGTGTTTCCGAAGCTGTAGTCGGGGCAAGAGTAACTACCTCGGAAGGGCGGGGTGTTAACGTAGGTCCGCACGATGTAAGCAGGAGCAGAAGGACCATGAAAAGAATTGCAAGCCGTAAACTTTTATTCTTTACGGATTGCACATCAATTTGTCCTGACGATTGAAATACGCGGTTTATATATTTCATTTAACTTAACCTCCACGGAAATGTCATTTTGTCATTGATATTATACCATGCATTGCGTTATTTCCTTCTCTTTAGTTTGACTTAAACGGAAAGATATAGTCATTGTCGGAAGGATTTTATGATTCATCTTTTACATTGTTATACGGTTCACTGTTTTCATTGCATGTAGATACAAATTCCAGTTTTAGTTGCATATTCAAACCTTTGGCTAATCTCTTCATCATATTAAGACTGGGATTTCTCGTTCCGTTTTCAATTCTGCTGATATCCGCTTGTGTTATTCCCGTTCTTTCAGACAGTTCTTTTTGTGTAAGGTTCTGTTGGTTTCTGGCATTAATCATAGTTTGGATAATGTCAAATTCAGGCTGCAAAGCATCATATTCAGCTTTTACTTCAGGATTCTGAAGAGCTTTGTATTTATATTCTTTGTAGTTACTCATTGTCATACCTCCGTTCATAATCTTTCTTATACTTTTTAGCAAGTTCAATCTCATGTTTAGGTGTTTTATCAGTCTTCTTGATAAAGCCGTTTGTCAGTATTGCTTTGTGACCGGAAATAAAGAAATACAACACTCTTGTTATATCGCACCATTGCTGTGTTCTAAGTTCAAATAATCCTTCCTCAACAGCTTTGGAATAGGGACCTCTAAGCTTGTGTCCGTATATTTCCGGTAAATCAATTGCTCTCAGAGTTTTAGCTAAAAGCTTGCTTAGGTTCTAAAGAATCAAGAAAGTCTTTGACCGGACACACTCCATCTTCCGTATTGTAGAAAATAACTTCAAACACTCATACTCTCCTATCTCAATATCAATTATATGTCGTATACGACATATTGCCAATAAAAACAGTATTGTTTAAATGAAAACTGATAACGGTAAATTGAACAATCTTTTTAAAAATTAACTTATTTTCAATAGTTTTTTAAAGCAGATGACACAATGGTTTTTTTGGCAACGATAAACACCTGAAGCAACATAATTTTTGCATATTATGATGAAATTTATTTACTTCAGGTTTTTAGTTTTAAATGTTCTAATCAATTACCGAAAACTCTACCGCTTGTCTATCCAGGATTCTGCTTCCCGCCTCCCAGATATACATTTCCTTCTCGTAGAATGCTACTCTTATTTTTGTGCCTTTTTTTATTTCAAATAAATCATCGGAACTTTCCATCATACCCCATATGAAAGGAGCATACATAAATCCGTCTTCACCTACAAATACCAGGTAATAGTAATCTCCCATAGCCAGCTCATAGAATGTGCCTTCCATTACTATTTTATCACTTGTATAAAGTTTCCTTGTGGAAACAACATATTCAAAAGCATCTGTGTCCACCGAATAGTCTTCAATACCTATCACATATTTATATATATCCGTCTTTCCCGTTGCCTTATCTGTCAATTCCCTGTTTTGCCAAATAACACAGACTATCGCATCTTTCTCCAAATTTTCATCATTAAAATGCGAGTATGCAAAGGTCAAACTGTTACCGTGTTTATCTACGGCATCAAGCACGGCAAGATCATCGTAATAATCAAAAGAAGCAGTTCTTTTTTCTGCAATTTTTACAAACGAAACAAAATGAGATTCCATGTCGGTATTTATTTCCTCAGCGGTTGCTTCAATTGTTAAGTCTACATCATCGGGTATAACAACCGACGGAGCATAAGGAATGCCTTCCTCGCTTTTTCCCAATTCCTCAATGTATGCCGATTGTCCTATAAGCTCAATATCCATGACTCCTCTCACAGTGAGAAGAACGGGTTGAGAATCCGAATTTTCATCGGATTTCAATATCAGAGTTTCTATAATCCAATTCATTCGCACTTCATGACCTACCGTTTTTTTATAGTCATACAGTATGGAATCATCTAAATAGAAATCATATATTTTACCGTCATTGCCCAGTACGGATATGAGCCTGAATTCGTCGTCAAACATTTCACTGTACTTAATAACACCGTCCAATGTCCGCGGAGTAGTGTCGGTGTATAATGCATACGATGACAGTCTGCTTGTATCAAAGTCATCTATGAATTCATCTACAAATAAATCATATCCGTAACAATAAACTTGCTTATCTTCACTGTAATTATCTCCTTCCAGAAAGAACCAGAGGATATTAACAATATCACCCATGTGAGATTCAACTTTTTTATTAAAAGTATCCCAATAAAACTGGAATTTGAGTTCCTCTTTTTTGGCAGTTCTTCCCGTAACTTCAATATATCCTTCATAGGCATTGGAGTTGGTATAGGACACCAGCCTTACGTTGGAAACATAATCCACATAATATCTTCCGTCGCTTTCTATGTATTTGCTTTTTTCCGCAGCAAAATCCAGTTCTGTCTGTTCCGGCATATCGGGCAGCGGGGCGACTTCATATGTTACACCGTCTATTACTACGGTTTTTACTTCGGGTACCGGTTCCTCGGGTAGCGGCTCTTCACTGGGCACAACTGTTTCCGAAGGTGTAGGAGTTTCCGAAGGTGTAGTCGGGGCAAGTGTAACAACTTCGGAAGGGCGGGGAGATACATTAGGAGTGCATGATGTAAGCAGCAACATCAGAACCATAAAAAGCATTAAAAGACGCAAGCCTTTATTCCGTACCGATCGAGTTTCAAGTTTTCCTGACAATTTAAATACACGGTTTATATGTTTCATTTAACTAACCTCCAAGGGCATGTTGTTTTTCATGGATATTATATCATGTAATTTGGTAAGAACTATAACAGTGATACTTATTTAACAGGCTTTATACACAAATCTCAATCAAATCATTACATATCATCTTTTTGTTAATTGTAAGGATATTAATGCTTCCCGACATCGGGAATTGCCTGTTTACCGACATAGTTTAAACATATATGATAGAATTCATATTACTTTATCGGGTTTTATGAAAAATATAGGATACGACCCCGATTATATAAATCCTTTGCGTATTCTATATACGAGAAGAGGGTGAGGTATGGAAAGAGAGCATCAGATTGTAAAAGCGGTCTATGCGGCAAAAGAAAACTCTCAAAAAGTCGATGATCTCATAAGAGATTATATCCCTTTCATACGCACGGAAGCTTCCAAAGCCGTTTCACGCTTTTGTACCGAGCAGGATGATGAATTCAGTATAGCCATGATTGCTTTTCACGAGGCAATACTGGGATACGAAAGGGAAAGAGGTGCTTTTTTAAATTATGCGTCTATGCTTATTCGCAGTCGCATTATTGACTACCAAAGAAAAGAGGCAAGACATAGAGGCACGATATCCCTGTACGAAGAAACCGGTGAAGACGAAAGAACATTAATGGATGAATAGGCAGATGAGAAAGACTATTATGAATCTTCAGCCAACCTGGAAGCCACAAAGCAGGAAATTGAAGAATTGGCAGCCACAATAGCACAATACGGAGTAAGTTTTTCCGATATTGCGGACAATTCACCAAAGCAAGGTCGTACATTGGAGGCCTGTGCGCAAGCCATAAGTTACGGAGCACAAAACAAAGAAATTCTGGATAAGTTGACCAAAACCAAAAAACTGCCTCTGGCAGAATTGGTCAGAGGATCCGGGGTGGAACGTAAAACTTTGGAACGTCACAGAAAATACATACTGGTAATGCTTTTACTCCATACCAACGGATACGAAATAATTCGCGGATACCTCAGGAATAAAATTGTAAGGAAAGGAGGAAGTCTCAAATGAAATACATGGTAATGGAATGTCATCTCAGCTATGCGGTGGTTTTAAGCCGGGACGGACGCTTCCTGAAAGTCGCCAACAGACACTATGAAGTAGGGCAGACTGTAACAAATGTAATTGAGATGCAAATTCCTCAGTCTGTTCCCAAAGAAAAAACAGTAGTAAAAGAAAGAGAGAGAAGGCGGTGGGTATATGCTGCGGTAGCCGTGGCAGCGGTTTTCCTGTTGGTATTTTCCTTTGCACTGCAAACCGGTCTGTCAACTTTTGCTTCCATATATTTAAGCATAAATCCCGAAGTGAGAATAGATGTCAACAGATACGATAAAGTTATCGCTCTTGAAGGCATAAATACCGAAGGTAAGAAACTGGTTGAAGAATACCACTATAACAATAAAGAACTGAATCCTGTAATTGACGAACTTGTGGACAGAGCCATAGAGATGGGTTACTTGCACGAGGGCGGCCGGATTACCTTAGTTTTGGACTCCGGGAGTGATGAATGGATAGCAACTCGCGGAGTTACCTTGGGTTCCACTTTAACCGAGCATGTAAAAGAAAAGCTTTCAGTTACGATTGAAATAAGTGATAAGAATAATCCGGAAGATAAAATAGTAATTCCGATAGATGACGATGAAGAAAGTATACATAATGACACGGAAGATGACTATGACGATATTGATGACGACACTGAAGATAATGATATTGATGATACCGATAATGATGGCGAGTATGAATCGGATGATGACGAAGAAACGGATGACGATGATGACGAGTATGAATCGGATGATGACGAAGAAACGGATGACGATGATGACAAGTACGATTCGGACAATGACGAAGAAATCGATGACGACGATGACGAAGAGACCGATGACGACGACGACACAGATGATGACACTTACTCAGACGACAGCGATGATTCTTAAATGATATTATATAGTCGTTTTTTTAATGATGCATTTTATGTGTTTCATGGGCAAAAAAGACACCGAACTTTGAAAATATATATTGCGACCCCGATATCGGGAAAACTGTTGCGTAATCTACAAGTGAAAAGGCACATTGCCCGTTGAATCAAAAAATGAAAGGAGAATGATTTAATGAAAAAATATTCAGTATTAAAAACATTATCAATTATTTTGAGCCTGGTGCTTATAAGCGCCGTAGCACTTGTAGGATGCAATTTGAGAAGGCCTGACAGTGACGAAGAGAAAGTTGTTTCTGTCGGAACTTTATTACTCAGAGTTAACCCCGAGATAGCTATAGAATACGATAACAACGGTATAGTTGTAGCGTTACAGGCAAAAAATGAAGATGCAAAAGCCATCTTGAAAGGTAAAGAAGGTTTAGTAGGTAAAGAAACCCGGGAAGTGATATCAAAGCTTGTTGATGCTATAGGAGAAGCCGGTTATTTTGTAGAAGAAATAGAAGGGGAAGCACGTCAGATTACCATTGAAATCACAAAGGGTTCTAAATTGCCATATGACCAATTTATTGAAGAAGTGGTTGCCGAAGTCCGCAAAAGTGTGGAAGACAACAATTGGAAAGCTCCTTTAGGTGTCAAAAACGACAGCGACTTCGGATTAGCGGATTACAATGACAAGGATTATCATAGTTCAGACGATGATGATGACGACACGGATGAAGACGACATTGACGATGATGATGACGATGATACGGATGAAGACGATATTGACGATGATGACGATGATACGGATGAAGACGATATTGACGATGATGACGACGAAGATGATACGGATGATGACATCGATGATGACGACGAAGATGATACGGATGATGACATCGATGATGACGACGACACTGACGATTAAAAGACAAAGCCTTTATAACTCTTTAAGGAATTAGAACAGATAATTAATCCTCAACACTTATGAAAAATATACAGGCATGATGCAAAAGCAGACTCACACGGTAACTACCGTGTGATATGCTGTTACTAGAGAACGGTTATACTATTCTTTAAGTCTGCCAGATTCTTCTCATGGTCATCCTTATTTACATATGCCACTTTATCGCTTAAGAATTCCACATCCTTACCGGCTTTATGAAATTCCAGAGCGGTTTCTCTGCAACAGTATTCCGAAGCTATGCCGCACACTAAGATTTTCTGATTCACAACATCTTTAAGGACCTGTCCTTTTGCATTATTAGCCTCAAAAGCGGAATATTCTTCAACTTCATCATCCTGACCTTTGTAGAAGATATTGTTCGGATTGGGTCTGTTTTTTCTCTTCTTTATCTTACTGTAAAAATCTTTATGGATTTCCGATCCTCTTTTATCTTGAACACAATGGTCGGGCCATATTCCTCCGTGCCTTTTAAAACTTTTATTATTCTCCGAGTGCCAATCACAACTGTAGTATACATTTAACTTCGGATTTTCATTTATAAAGTCTATAATATTTTTCACGGCATTTTCGGCATTGATACAGGCTAAAGAGCCGTCAATAAAGTCATATTGGCAATCTACAACTATTAATGATTTGTTCATATTAACCTCCAAACACCGTTAATTATATCATCCCGAACTGTCTATTGTTCCGGTTTAATAGGCTCAATCTCGGTATTTCCGAGTTTAAGGATGATGACACCTTTACGAACCGTTATGTCAAATATGTGTGTTTCAGGAGGGCTATTCTGATTTACACCTTCTATTTGTAATTTACCGTTTTCGGCTTGTACAAATCTCAGAGGGTGATACCATTGTGTTCTATACATATTGTAGTATTCAAGTTCCCGGTTTTCGTAGGCAGTTAAAGTAAATGTAAAAACACCTGATGTCTGTCCCCAACCGAGGTAACACTTTTCTTCTTTTCCGTCTTTGTCAATATCACAAAAGGCAACACCGTATGATGCTCTTTTTGCATATTCGCTATCAACCGTTCGGCTGTAAATCATATTACAATTATTATACGGTTTATATATAGAAGAAATTAAGGAGTTTAAATATCCTTCCGCAGTCGCATCTTCACTGTCGGAGAGGAGATAGTATTCGGCAGGTATCGGATTAACTTTGCTCCATGAATAAATGCTGCGATTCAGATATTTATATTCTCCTTGAAACAAAAATTCCTCTTTTGTGTCACCGGTCCTGTCGTAATAGCTAAGCAGATATTTTTCTCCGTCATATCTCAAATCTTTAACCCGGTAACTATTGTCCTGCATGGAATAAGATTGATAAATACGAACATGAGCCTGTCGTCCCTGTGCGGTATTATTGACAAAATCCACCCATATTTTTTCTCCTGCAAGCAAGGTGCTGTTATCTATAACGACATAACCGTCGGCGGTTGCCTGTTCTGCGGAATAGTTTTCCTTAAGATCTTCCAGTGCAAGCTTATAGTCGGGTTTTATGGCTTGTTCGGTCAGGGAACAAGCGGTAAGGATAGTGCAGGTAATAATTGTAACGATTACACTCCAAAACAGCGGTTTTCTATAACTCATAGTGTTTTTATCCTTTCTCCTTACTCTATAGACGGGTAAAAACAACAACAGGTTCGCCTCTATTACGAGAAATGTCATATTCATTTCAATGGAATATGGCATAATGTGACAATTCGGATGATAGTGGTGAATTTAGATAAAACGCTCTTTTATTGATGTATTAGTTGACAATGTAAACTATATGTATTATTATTAGCATGAAAGGAGTGATATTTATGGCAACTGTTCCTACTCAAATTCGCATTGATGCGGATGTGAAAAAACAAGCAAACAGCCTTTTTAATGAACTCGGACTGGATATGTCCGGTGCCGTCAACATGTTTCTTCATCAGTGTATTTTGCGTGGAGGATTACCTTTTAATGTAGAGCTTCCCAAATACAATGAAGCAACTCTGGAAGCAATTGCGGAAGCAATAAAAATATCCCGTAATCCTGACATAAAGGGATATGACACTATGGAAGAATTAAAGGCTGCTCTTTTGTCTGAATGATGTATAAGGTTAAATTTACAACAGCCTATAAAAAAAGTTATAAACGTATTATCAAGCGAGGTCTTGATGTTTCTGTTTTGGATAAAGTTATTGATGAATTACGTCAAGGTAATCAGTTGGATTCAAAACACAAAGACCATATGTTAAAAGGTGAGTATGCAGGCTTCCGTGAGTGTCATATTAAACCGGACTGGCTCCTGATTTATTTAATTGAAGACGATATTCTTACACTCACCTTGGTAGATACGGGAAGCCATTCAGACCTGTTTAGACCTTAAAGACAAGTCCGAGAAACAAGATATAAAATCAGTTTCGCTCCGGGTTTTGTCAAAATAGTATATAAGTTATTTTTCTGTCGCTTGAATTTGTTAGCAGTTTCATAAGTATTACCGCTAATGGTCATTATGCGTTTTGTCTTGGTACATCCTTTGATTATCCGGCATTTTCGCGGGTATGGCAGTCCTATGCTTTTTCTTATTTTCATACATACTGTGATCAACCCTTAAAAAGGTAGCATGAATATCTTCATCCAAAGAGACATCATACTCAGCAACACCTAAAGATATTGAAAAGTCATATTCGCTTTCCTTATCTATTAAATCCACTTCCTTTTCTAAGTTTTTAATTATCGCATATATTTCATTTATGTTAATCTTTTCAACTATTACAACAAATTCATCTCCGCCTATGCGATAAATCCTGCCGATGTGACCGAAGTTTGTGTTCAAAGTATTGTAAGTATCGATAATAGCTTTGTCACCGCTGAAATGACCGAAGTAATCGTTTATATATTTCATTCTGTCAATATCGGCCAGCACAATAATGACTTTTTCCGGTTTAGTAATCATATCCATATCTTCCATAAATCTTGCACGATTACCCGCTCCGGTCATGGCATCGGTATATGCCATTTTTTCATAGTATTCTTTTTCTACCCGTATCCTTCTTCTTTCTCTGTAATCCTTAACCTGATAAATCAACACTAAGACTATATATATTAATACGCCGATACGCAGATAGAGAGAGGAAACAATTTGTCCGTTTACAAAATATGATATAATCTCCGCAACTGCAAATATGAAAATAACGGAAAGCGATTTCAGTTCCCGCAAAGCTTTCTCGTTTTTGTAAGCAACTGATTCTATGATAAAAATCGCCATATAGTATACACACATTACCGATATAAGTCCCACCGCAACTAAAACCGTATCCGAAAGACCTAATATGCCTGAATGCTCCAGCCCCAGGCTGACGATTGTATTTATAATTATTAAGCCTATTAAAAAGTCATCAAAAAACCTCTTTTTCATAGGAACGGCTTCCCTTATATACAAACTGACGGGTATAGGAGAAACCAATGTCATGAGATACGCAATTCTGGTGGCATAATACGTATTTGCGGTAAATAACTGCAACATTTCCGAATCACCTAAAAACCAATTACTCATTAGTAAAGCATAAATTCCCAAATAAAGGAGACTTAGATTTTTCTCCTTATACATACCCAGGAAAAAGAAAGTTAAAATAATCATTACTCCTAAAATGAAAATAATAGGAGGGAAAATATTCCAAAGACCATGTTGAGCAAAAAGGTAACCGTAAAAGGCACTCTCTGAACCTATAAAAACCTCCGAAGCGAAACCGTGTGAGGCGGCTCTGTGGGAGAAGAGAGAAATTTCAATTTCCTTTCCTTTATGTTCCGATTGAGTCTTTACAACTGCCCAGTAGTTACCTAAATCTCTTCCCATAAACTTACTTCTGTCGTTGCCGATATCATAGACGGTTTCTCCGTCAATTTTTATAACAACCGACTGAACATTGGCTTTCAAAGCAATAACCGATCCGGCGGGGAAGTGGTCGGGAACAGTGTTCTTTATCACTAAAGGCTCGGATTTTTCTACATCAAAACGATGAGGTAAATAGTATCTTTCTTTGTAACCGTCTCCTTTCCATGTCCAACCGTCTATAAAAGAAACTCCCTCTATGTCAATGAGATAAAGATTCGGCATATCCAAAACATCGGTAAGAACAAATGTGGAAATAAATATAGCGGCTATTAGTATAAAAAAAGTTATCTCATTAACCTTTTTCAAGTACTGTTCACTCCCTCTCGTCGCTGTCATATAATGACAGTTATATTATGACTATGATGGTAGGGTTTGTCAAACAAGGCTTACCGCTTAGTTTTTTTGAGATAAATGATTAGCATTATCAGCTTTATTTGTTTTCATGTAATTATGTCAAAAACTACAAACAGTATCCCGTTCAGTCAAATTAAAATTAACTGAAATCGAAAGAGAAAATGTGTATCTTATCATCAAAATAGGCACCGTTATCCGACCAGTCGGATAAAAGTGTCAGTGTAAGCCGTTTTACTTTCTTTCCGACATTTATCCTGATTAACCGTTTGATGTTTTCAGTGTCCTCAATTAAAACTATTTTGCTGCCGTCTTCAAGCTGTGCGGTCAGTTTATATGATTTTACCAGAGTCTTGGGCATCGTCATAACGGGTGCATCTATGTTTATACTTGCCCTCATGGTATGTGTCCGTTCGCAGAGATCGCCGGGTAATGTATTTCTGTCCAGATCGGAGTCGAATACCATACGGACTTTTGAAATTTCCGTCGGCTTTTCCAATGTATATTCAATAGTTCCGCCCTTTCCTATATATACTCCTTGAGGACCGTCATAAATGTGGTGGTCGCGATCTATTCCGCTCCTCAGATTATCTAAGTTGTCAACATGAGGGTCGGATGTTAATGCCGCTTTTTTGCATAAAGGAGAAATCTCCCTTAAAAATCCCGGCAGGAAGCAGTCGCCTTCCATTAAGTTTTGCTGAATCTCGGAAATATGAAACTTGCGGGCGAGTCTGGGTGTCACTTTATACTTTTTAGCTACTGCACAACCTTCACCGACTGCCTGGCCCAACAGAGCACAGGTTGCCATAATACGTGAAGATGACATTGCGGCATGCGTCATACTTACATTTCTTCCCGCAAACCAGAGATTTTCTATGTTCCTCGAATAAACCACCGAGAGAGGAATTTTATACGGCTTGGGAGTAGGGATTATTGAACTTGCACGCCCGGGATGCCAGAAACCGCCGGGATCGTGATCATCTAACGGCCAGCCGCCGTAAGCTATCGTATCGGGGAAAAAGGTATCTGCCGTTATTTCTTTCTGTGTCAGTATGTGATCACCCATAAGCCTCCTGGATTCTCTCTTTCCCGGCAGAAAACCTATGAAATCCAGTTGCCAGCAACCTGCATCATAATCTCCGCTGTTTTTAATGTAATCCCACATTCCGTAGGCAAGGGCTACAAGCTCATCGCGGATGGTCTCCGCATCTTTGATAGTGTCTCTGTCTCCGCCCAACTCCAGATACCAGAAATTTTCATAACTGCTTTCAATATTCGGGTGCCGTTTTTCCACATCCTCCCGTGTCAGTTTGGTTGCAAACGGAGGGGCTTTGAAGGTTACTTCATGATCCAGCTTTCTGGCTTGAATCAGGCAGGAATTGCCCATGGTTTTGCTATCCGGTTCGGTTAAAGATATATCTTCATCGAATTCCTCTTTAGACTCTCGTCCCATCCGATATTCGGCTCCCGTAAGCGGTGCTAAAATACTGTCACCCGAACAGTCGGCGAAGTAATCTGCTTCTACTTTCTGCCATGTCTGTGAGGTCATCTGCCAGCCGTATACGGCCTTGATTTTATCTTTGTCCATATCCGCATTACAGCAGGAACAGTTAAGCATGAGTGTAATATTCGGTTCGGAAATAACCATATTGTAAATTAAGCTGTCCCATACGGGGTAGAGCTTATACGGGTTGCGATACAGCGATTCCAGCTGCAGTTCTTCAAGTATACCGGTTTCACGGTTATTCAAGCCTTTGCAGCCGCATATCCACATCCTTATCTCCGAAGAAGCATTACCTCCGAGCACCGGACGCTCCTGCATTAAAACCACTTTTAATCCGCGTCTTGCAGCTGCGATTGCGGCACATACGCCGCTTATACCGCCTCCGACCACGCAGAAATCACACTTGGTTGTTTCGGTTATTAATTTCATGGGTTTATCCTCCTGATAATCAATAAATTTATTCTCAGTTTATGTTACCTATATTATATTGCTCTATCGTGTTCGGTGCAATGAATGAACAGTTAATTTAAGAATAAAGCAACCAGAAATATATGTATGCGGGAATTACCGCTGCCAAAGTAAAGGGAATACCGATACGGACGAAATCCTTTGTTTTTACCTCATATCCGGCTTTCCGTAATATACCGATACCCGCAATATTTGCGGAGGCACCTATAGGTGTGCAGTTTCCGCCGAGCGTGGCACCGGAGAGCAGTCCGAAATAGAGCAGAGTCGGGTCGATTCCCAGATTGGCGGCAAGACCGCTGATAACCGGCAGCATAGTTGCGACATAGGGAATGTTATCGATAAATGCGGAAAACAAAACCGAAGCCCATACAATGACCGTATAAAGAAGGAAAACGTTTCCGCCGCCGAGTTTTGCCAAGAGTGCGGCGACGGCATCAATTACGCCCATATGGGAAATACCGCCGATTACAAGGAAGAGACCGAATAACAGGCCTATGGTTTCCAAGTCCACCGCTTTCAGCATTCTTCCTATCAATTTCTTATCGGAAGTTTTTATGGCGGTATAAATAATGCCCGCAATCAGCAATCCGACACAGATAAGACCGTTTGTAATGTCCGGCTTATTCGGAATGAAAGATGCCGCAATCAGAAGAACAATCATACCGGCCAGCAACACGGTGGGAACATAGTCGGTAACAACGGTACGGGTAGTATTCTTGGGTATCGGTTGCTTTTCCTTGCGGAACAGCCATGCCAGAATCAATGCCGAAGCAAGAGCGCCTAACTCAACCGCAAAGAAAATACCAGGCTTACCCTTGTAAAAGAAGAAGTCCATGAAATTCATGTTTGCGTACGAGCCCAGCATTATAGCGGTTGTATCACCGACCAAGGTCGCTGCACCCTGCAGATTGGAGGATACGGCAATGGCAATGATGAAAGGAACCGGATTGGTCTTCAGTTTTTTACATATTTCCAGTGCAATGGGGGCTACCATTAAAACGGTTGCGACATTATCCACGAATGCGGAGATGATTCCTGCGAATAGTGCCAGTGCAACGGCAGCCATCTGAACATTGGGAACCTTTTCCATAACCAAATCGGCCAGAAGCGCAGGCATCTTACTGTCAATGAACAGCTGGACTAAACCCATGGTACCGGCAATCATCAAGAGCACATTGAAGTCAATGGAACCGAAAATTTTGTTAAGCGGCAGCATTCCGGAGATAATAAAAAGGGCTGCCGAAATCAGTGCTATATATGTACGATACTTTCCTAAAGTCAGCATCAGTATATAAGTAATGACAAAAAGAATAATCGCATAAATCATAAGAAAACCTTTTCTCCTTCACATCCTTATACCGTTAACGGTCTGTCACTACAGGACCCGTATAATTATACTACAAAGTCATAAAAACGGTTTCCGCTCAATCACATAACCGTCTCTTTAAAAGCAATTTTTATTGGCTCTTTTTAACCCTGCGAGTTGTTTTCAGATAATAAAATGTGCTCTTCAAGTAGTCCGTCTTCTGTCGGGAATTACTCTTTCGGCAATATTTCTCTTCTTATCTTCATACATGGAGGTATCCAATTTCCTTAAGAAATCATCTGTCGACTCATGCTCGTTATCATATGTGGAATAACCGATTGAAAAATGTATTTTATATGGTTTGTTTGACGATTCATTGAACTCTCTTGTATGTGCCTTTATAGTGTTAACCATATCAATAATTTCTTTCTCGGATTTTGCATGCATCAATATGATAAACTCGTCGCCTCCGTACCTGCATGATACCCCTTTATCACCGACGGCTGTATATAATAATCTCCCGACTTCGGAAATAGCATCATCTCCCACGGTATGTCCGAATTCGTCATTTACTTTTTTGAATCCGTCAATGTCCAACATAATTCCGGCAAGTACACCGGAAGCATCTTCTCTTCTGAGGCACATTAAAAACAGGCTGTCCAGATAATGTCTGTTAAACAATCCGGATAGCGCATCTATATAGGCTGCTTCATTCTGAACATTGAGGAATAAAGAAACCAATCCTATTGCTACACCAAGCCAAATAAGAGAGTACCCGTAAAAGAAAAATTGCAACAGGCTGCCGATAATGATAGGAATCATAAAAAGAATGGCAGGCATAAACAAATACTTTTGTACCTTATTGCGATTTAAATAGATTAACAGAACCCCGTATGCCATATAAAAATAGGTGACGGCAAACGGAATTATATACAAACCGGTTCTTTGATAAACATTATATTCATTTATTGTAAAAAATACGGGTGTCACGAAGTTTATTATGCAACAGATTAAAACCAGTATGGCAGGTATACCCACATAAGGGTATATCCGTCTGATTCTTCTCATATCCCCGAACAATTTATAGTCCGCATATATTACCCAAAGAAAAGCAAAGATAATATCATTAATGTATAAAGCGGCATTGAGCACTATCAGCAATGTATGACTGCCATATGCCATGTTGCCGTCCAGTATAAAAACCACCGTCTCGATACAGCATTGTATAATATTGAAAATAACCATTCCGTAGAAAAGTCTTTCGTCAAACAATCTGGTAATTGACGGTCTTTTTGAACTTAATAAGATAAGCGATAACAACATTACTGCTGCACCGTTTGCTATATATATCGCCGGATAATTAATCATTACAAAAATCTCCTTCCCACCGTACTGCAAATTCTCTTACAGCATATTCTGCTGATTTAATTATTTCCCAACCTGCCATCCTACAAATAAGCGTACTAAGTTATTAGAATAATTATAATACGTAGTCCTAATAGAAACAAGTACAAAATGTTTGTGTTACATCAATATTTTGAAAAATTGACACAGCGCTTATATGTGGTATCTACATCTTATACGCCGAAATTTCATTATGGCTCTGAAGATATTTACCGTTTTTATGTTTTCATATTTAAATTCCGCTTCTTCTTATGGTAAAATAAAGATAATAAAGATTTCTTTGTTTACTTGATTAATTTAGAAAGGATAATGATTATGAATTTAGCAAAAGTTTCATCCAGTGGTCAGATTACCGTACCGGTTGAGGTGCGCCGTGCCCTCAATCTGAAACCGGGCGATAAAGTTCTCTTCATTCAAAACGAGAGAGGACAATTTACTATCGGGAATGCCTCAGCACAAGCTATTTATAAGGCACAAGCTGCCTTTGAAGGAGTGGCTGAGAAAATAGGAATCAAAAACGATGATGATATACAAGCCTTGGTAAACGAGGTTCGATACGGAAAATGAGGATACTTGTCGATACCAACATACTTATTTTCTTGCCTTATAATCAGAGCATCCTTTCTGTATAACAGTAGCTCAATTCTTAGATTATTATTAATCCGCATACTCAATAAGTTGCATCATAGACCGAACAGTTTCGATGCATCAAAAAAGATGTCATTTGGCAAACAGACTTTATGTTTTTTAACAAAAGACCTAATAAACTCATTTGTCACTTGTTTATGTTTCTCATATTCCCGTGCAAGCTCAATCTTTATCTCTTCACGTTTTGATTCGGCATTTTCCGCTTCTACATAAATAATTCCGTAAAATCTGTCATATGAAAAGTATATTTCATACATTCCATCCTTTGAGGAAAATAAACTTACTTCGACTGCATCATCATATACTTCGTTAATTTCCATATAAGTATTGCTATAATGCCTTTGCTTTTCTGTAAAAAAAATCCGTCACATTTTCCCATATATACAAATATAAATACCCCGCTTTCACACATCCTTCCTGCAAATTAAAAATCAAAATCCTTAGTTACAGCAATAAACAAATCTGCCGACCAAAAGTCAACAACTTTCCTGTCACGAATAAACGGAGAAACATCAGATTTTGCCGATGCATAATCTATTGTTGTGAACCTTTCACAAAGCAATTGCTTAAGAATATCTTTGTCGAGCGATTGATAAGATTTCAGATAGCCGTTGTTCTTCAGTCTGCTTTCCAGATGTGCGAGATTCAAAGGATATTTGTTAGTGATGTAAAAAAGATAGTCATAGAGGTCGCGCCCCTTGACTCTGCTTTTCCAACTTCGCGAAAGTACGGCAGAAACTTTCCCTGCAAACAATGTGCCTTTATCGTAAAGTCTTACAGGGGTAGGATATGGCTGTAGCAGATATTTCGTTTCATAGCTTGCAGCGGAAAGTGCTGCTGCATCCGCTTCAAGTTTTATCTTCAATACTTCGTTAGCCGGAACTCTTCCTGTAAAGACCTCTTCGGTTCCGAAACAATTTAAAATTTCCCTGCAATTGCCTTTGATATATCCTCTTTGTATAAATCCGCTTTTCGAATCAACTTCAAATGTTGCCGGAATATCGAGAGAAGCAAGCTCATTGTTGATACAGCCGACATACTTATCAAGTACGAATGTATCTATCTTTTCGTTATCGATAGAAAAATCCAAATCTTCTGAAAATCTTTGGAGACCGTGAAAAATTCTAAGAGCCGATCCGCCGTTAAAAGCTGCATTCTGATAGAAATCAGAACGTCCCAGTCCGCATAATGTAATTTCCTGCAAGGCTTGCTTAACTGCGTTTTTTGCTTCCGCATCGCTTGTAGCCTCGGGATATTTACTCATCATGGAATCTAATACACTATTCATTTTTCGGTCTCCTTTGCATGATATTTCAAAAGATAATCCAAGTTGCGTTTATTGTATTTTGGGGCGATGCTTTTAATAATCTCCCAGTCAAGCTTGTTCAGTTCATACTTGTCTATACGAAGATTATCAAACATCAATTCCTCAAATGCGGATACGGAGCTAACCTGCGGAATGCTGTACAGTTTGTCGCATAGTGCCTTTTCGGGAGTGGCAATTATGTATGAATAACCGTCTTCAATCCTTGCTATTGTTGCAAGCGGAAATACCTCAGGCGGAATATCCCTATAGATGAAAGAACCCAACGGGGTATCATATTGCTTAACTTTATTCTTCCTGAAGGTGGCGCATGTGATATTTGGAACATATTCCGGAATAAGTCCGCTTTGCGATAGAACATAGTCAAAGGAAATATATGAGGGCCCGTAAATGTACCCGCTGCAAAGGTGAGGTGAAACAGAAGGATTGTCCTCGTACAAACCCCGCATCAGTTTTACAAGCTTTCCGTTCTTGCAATCACGTTGTATTTTATTATATGCATTGGAATAATTGCTGTACTTTTCCAAAAGCATGTTTGTTGTATAAATCATATTCTCCTCCAACAACTCCCAGTATAGAGTAGTTATTGGAGAAAATCAAGAGTAAAATGAGTATTCTTTCATTCTTTCATTAAGAATTTTCCATTTTCCGCCCGATTTGTTAAAAAATCAAAGTTATAAGGGTCTGTTTTACCGGATCTGATTGTAAAGCAGGGAAGTCTCAGGTCAAAATTAGTAACAGCACTGCCTGCTCTTTCATATAACTTACTATAGATTTGATGCCAAAGAACTGACCTGCTCCACCCGTGCTCAATTGTTTTATTGACATAATATAATGCCTCTTCAACAGTGTTGCATTTGTTGATAATTCTCTGATTATGACCCTATGGTATCTGTATCACGAGATTTGCAACTTTTTCTTCCGTTTCGCCTACAACTTGTAGGCCTTTTCTAAAAAACAAATACCACTGTCTCATGTATTTAATATTTGTTTCAGAAAATCCTTTCATTTCGGGGAATTCTTTCTGTAAATCTTTACTTAAATTAGGGATAAAAGCATCTCGACATGAGTGCTTTTCCTGCATTTAAACGATTTCCTTTCCGAAACTCCAATACAAGTCCAAGAGTTCATAATTTACCTTGACAGCCACTTTAAACTGACTGATTCTTGATCTTTCTTTTAGTTCCGACTGTAATTTTTTATATTCGTTGTCATTTATAACGGACAATTCATTGTTATTCAAATATAGAAGTATCCTAACATATATCATTGTCTAATTATGCCAATTCATGCCACGCTTTTAATCAATATTGTTTGTTGTTCGTTTACGGAAACATATTCACGGAATTTTGTCTGTCGGCGGAACAATTTCAACCTATAATAAATCACTCTTTCCTAAATTGCAATTTGAGCAAAGGGTCTGTAAATTATTCATTACAGTTTCTCCACCCTTTGACCACGGGACAATATGGTCAACATGCAATTTTACTGATGGGTCTTTTGCCGGGGACGCACCGCAAGTGCAACACTTAAAATTATCACGTTGTAATACTTTGAATCTCAAACGAAGATTGATGTCTCGGCTTGTTTTACGACGCGGTGTAATATCTTCTTTCACATTTTCTAATAAATTCTGTTCTTTTTTGCCATTATCGATTTCTGTTGTTTCTTCTTGGATAGCCTTCTCGTAATCCTCATCATTATTTATATACTCCACAAAAGCTAACAGTGCGGCTCTCCACCCACCAAATCTTCGGATATAAGTATTTAAGGAATACTCGGATAACCCATTCTTTACATCTGTTGTAGTAGGCTGTTTACCTTTTTTGCTCCACATTCTTTCTATTTCATCAAATAAATCTTTATTGCTTATTATCTTAAAATCAGTTTGTTCAAGATTAGCTTTTTTTAGTGCTTCAGACCATGTCGAAAATCTAGAAAGAATTGTTTGTACCTTAAATTTTCCATGTTCACTGTAATCTTTTGTAGAAATAGACTTAGTATTTAATCGTTTTGATACCAATTGCATGTCATTCAATAAATCTTCATCTGATATACGTAAAAAGTCTTCTTTATTCCTAATCGTTTTAAGCCCAGCAATATCGCAAGCAGCCAACCACGAACCAAAGTTCCTAATATATGGAGTTGCAGAGTATTTTCCATTTTTCTCATATACGCTTCGAGAAAGATAGCTTTTATTCAGTTTTTCGGCCACCATGCGCAAATCTTTTATAAGCTCATCTTTGCTTATATTTCTATGATACTGATTTAACTCAAATTTCATAAATTCACCTACTTTTATCTCGTTATCTATTTTATCTTCTCAACATATCAATTTCATCTATCCTATCCGCACAACACTAATAGCTATTTAGATCATTCCAAAATGTTGAAATGCTTTTTTTATATCTCTTAGCTTATTTTCTGGACATGGATGCTTTCGCTTGTTCAAATCTATTCTGTTGTTTGCAGTTTTAGGTGATAAACCATAAATCTCTTTTATATGCGCAATCCAACATGTTTTTGGAAGATATCCGAAGTTTATTGATACATATTCTTGTATTTCTTTATAAGTTGCCATATTCAATTCTCCTTTTATTTACTATAGTTATCAAGTAATACTTCAGATGATATCTTGGGAATGCTCACATCAATCTTGAATTTAAGTATATCGTGCTTTTTACAGCTTTGCAACTTTTCTCTTTCTAAGCCAGTCTTTAATTTAGCCTTTTGTCATTAAATATTCCGGATGAGCAACAAGTTCGTCTATTCGTGATGCATTAATGTGGAGTATTCCAGAATTCCTGTTATTTCCGGCAGAAGTAATATATGTAACCAAAACTCTATAACCATCTGCCAGCTGTATATATTCAATTAGTTGATTTTTAACATAATCATACTGTGGTCTATTTTTATAGCTGTTTTCTGTTAAGAATGAGGATCTCCCCTTAAACATAGTGAGGTACTAAACATCAAAACTACCGTCTCAACCCTTATGGCTCCGGAATCTGTACTTTCCTTTTCCAAGTCCCGTGACCGGCTCAATGAATCCTTTCTCCGTCATCTCCCCCAGCAGTGCAGTACTTCTGGTAGGTTTCAGGCCGAGAGCTTTCTGAACATCCGATCTGCCAAAGATAGTCTGAAAGCCAAATGTTTCCAGCAATTTGTAAACATGGGAAGCCGTTTTTGCGGTGAATGAACTTTCAATGTTCACTTTTTCCTTTTCAATGTTCGCTTTTTGGGCTCCAATGTTCACTTTTTCCGGTTCTATAAAAGCGTTGCTGATATGCAAAGTCCGGTTATGGAGCGGATGATTCTCGTTTAAAAGAAGATTTCGCAAGAATAGCTCCAAAAATTCCGTGGTCTCGTGTATGCCGTTTTTCAGATCGTTATAATTTGCCCGAACAAGGGAGTTGCGGAAATACCATGCATTCTCAGCAAAAATATCGTTTGTTACATTAAAGCCAAGTGTGCGCAGATACTTAATAAAGAATACTGCAGTCGTTCTTGTATTGCCTTCTCCAAATACATGAATCTGCCAAAGTCTGGATATAAACACGGCAAGGTGATGTATAATCTCGTCCATCGTGAGGTTTTTATAGGAGAACTTTTTTTCTTCAGAAAAGTCGTATTCTAAAGTGGCTCTTAGGTCAGTGGCGCTGCCGTAAAGCACCGTCGCACCGTCAAGCACCCATTCTTTCTTGGTAATGTTATAATCACGAATGCGACCTGCGTGTGGATGGATACCGGCGAACAGCTTTCTGTGTATGGAAATATACTCACTCGGAGTAAAGCTGAAGGCTTTTTCTGAAAGAAGCGCCGCTATTCTCACCGAAACCTTGTCTGCTTCTTCGGTACGATTTTCCACGTTACGGGCAGGATTCTCCTCATAATAGGTCTGCAAGAGCGCATTTGCCTCTTCAAAGGAAATCTCGCCTTCAATATTACGAACAGCGGTGTGCACCAAGTATTCCGATGTCTTTAGTCCATCAACAGCCTGAAGACCAATGGCTGTATACCATGCATAGCTTTTATCACGCTTGCCCGGTTCAGTTTCTTTGATATATTCTTTAAAAGGATCGTTATTCACCGGCTACCACCTCCATTTTTTTACTTTTCGCTATCTATAGCTTTTATCCCTTCTTCTATTTCCTCTATAGTTGGCAGGCTGCTCTTATATTCCTTACCCAAGACCTTCGAATTTCATACTTGCTTATTCCAATGGGTTGTGAAGTGCTTTTGAGAGAATATTCTGCAGGGATAAAAGCATCCCTAACCCGTAACATTGTCTAATTATACCAATTTATGCTACGCTTTGCTATCGTTGATTTTTACATGAAATGGAAAAATCGGTTATAGACAATAAACATACCGTCTCCACATGCCTTGAGAGGATAATAATGATGTCATAGGTTGATATTAGCCCCTTGGTGGAAGTAGATACTTCTGGATTCCTGTTTATGCAAACCATTTATTTGCTAAGTTCTGTCTACTCT